>BTVE01000070.1:0-24559 GCA_045862915.1 Acidimicrobiia bacterium | reverse complement strand
CCTTGACCCGCTTGATGAACGCGGGCACGTTGTTGACCGACCCAATCTCCTTGAGCATGCGCAGCACGGCTTCGTTGGCGCCGCCATGGAGGGGCCCGTACAACGCGGCGGCCGCGCCCGCGAGCGCCGCGTACGGATCGGCATGCGCGCTGCCGATGCCGCGCATCGCGCTGGTCGAGCAGTTCTGCTCGTGGTCGGCGTGCAGGATGAAGAGCACGTCGAGGGCGCGTTCCAGCACCGGGTGCGGGGCGTACTTGAGCTCGGTCATCTTGAACAACATGTTCAGGAAGTTGCCGGTGAAGCTCAGGTCGTTGTCGGGGTAGACGTAGGGACGTCCGATGCTGTGGCGATATGCGTAGGCGGCAATGCTCGGCACCTTGGCGATCAGCCGACGCACCTGGAGACGCCGCGAATCCGGATCCGCGATGTTCTTGGCGTCCGGGTAGATCGTCGACAACGCGCCGGCCGTGGACAGGAAGATGCCCATCGGATGGGCGTCGTACTGGAAGCCCTCCATGAACTTCTTGATGTTCTCGTGCAGCATCGTGTGCATCGTGATCTCACGCGTCCACGAGTCAAGCTGCGCGTCGGTCGGGAGTTCCCCGAAGAGGATGAGGTACGCGGTTTCCAGGTACGTGCTGTGCTCAGCCAGCTGGTCGATGGGGTAGCCGCGATACTCGAGGATGCCGCGGTCGCCGTCGATGAAGGTGATGCTGCTGCGGCACGACGCCGTGTTCTGGAACGCGGGGTCATACGTCATCAGGCCGAAGTCGTCATCACCCGTGCGAATCTGCCGGAGATCCATGGCACGGATGGTGCCGTCGGTGATGGGAACGTCGTACTGCTTGCCGGTGCGGTTATCGGTAATGGTGAGGGTATCGGCCATGGACGGACGCGCCTTTCAGGACTCGGAACGTCCGGACGGGTCGTCGTCGATGTCACTCGAGTCCGCCTCGTCCGGAACTATGCTGCTGCCGGTCACGCGGTAGTCGCCCTGTAACCACCGGCCCAGGTCAGCCAGCCGACACCGTTCACTGCAGAAGGGTTGCCACCGGGTGTCCGCGGGCCGCTGGCGACAGTAGACACACATCGTCACCGGCATCGCACCATTGTAGTCCGGTGCGGTGCCTACTGGTGCCGAACGTCGCGCGCCGAGACCATGAAAATCACGTCTTCGGCGACGTTGGTCGCGTGATCCCCGATGCGCTCCAGGTGGCGGCTGATTAGGATGAGATCCAGGGCCGGCTCAATGGTCGTGGAGTCGCGCAGCATGTACCCCAGCAACTCGCGAAAGACCTCGGTCTTGAGGCTGTCGAGGGCGTCATCCTGCGACAGGACTTGCTGGGCCAGGGTCAAATCCCGGCGCACGAAGGCGTCCAGGGCGTCCCGCAGCATGTCCTGCGCCAGCTCGGCCATCCGAGGAATGTCGATGAGCTCCTTGACCGGCGGGTGCTGGAGATACCGTCGGACGGCTTCGGCGATGTTCACCGCCAGGTCACCGACCCGCTCCAGGTCCGTGTTGATCTTGACGGCGGCAACGATGGCCCGCAGATCGACCGCCATGGGCTGGTGCAGCGCCAGGAGCTTGAAGCAGCGGTCGTCGATCTCGATGTGCAGCTGGTTGATCGCGCGGTCGCCGACCAGCACCTGGTCGACCAGTGTGCCGTCCCGCTCGACGAGGCTGCGGACAGAGAGGCGCAGACGGTCCTCGGCCAGACCGCCCATCTCGAGCAGCCGGCCCTTGAGTTCGTCGAGTTCGTCCTGAAAGTGTCGAACCTTGCGTTCCATGGTCTCTCCTGGGCTACCCGAAGCGCCCGGTCACGTAGTCCTCCGTCAGTTTCTCGGCAGGATTGGTGAAGATCGTAGCAGTCGGGCCGTACTCGACCAAGCGGCCAAGCCAGAAGAATGCGGTGGCGTCAGAGACGCGGGCCGCCTGCTGCATGTTGTGGGTGACGATCACAATCGTGTACCGCTCCTTGAGCTGGTAGACGAGTTCTTCGATGCGCTGGGTGGCAATCGGGTCCAGGGCCGACGCCGGTTCGTCCATGAGCAGAATCTGCGGCTCGATGGCCAGCGCCCGCGCGATGCAGAGCCGCTGCTGCTGTCCACCCGACAGGGCCAGGGCCGAGTCGTTGAGGCGGTCCTTGACCTCCTCCCAGATGGCTGCCGCCTTCAGGCTGGCCTCGATGCGGTCTTCGGTTTCGCGGCGATTGCCCGCCATGCCGTTGATGCGAAGACCGTAGGCAATGTTCTCGAAGATGGACTTGGGAAAGGGGTTCGACTTCTGGAACACCATGCCCACCTTGCGGCGGAGGGCCACCACGTCGGTCGATGACGCGTAGATGTCCTGCCCGTCAATCGTGACGGTGCCTTCGACCCGGGCGCCGGGGACGATGTCGTTCATCCGGTTGAGCGTGCGCAGGAATGTGCTTTTGCCGCAGCCGGAGGGGCCGATGAACGCCGTGACCAGGTTGGCGCGGATGTCGATCGTGATATCCGACAGCGCCTTTTTTTCGCCGTAGAAGAAGTTCATGCCGCCGACGCCAATCTTGACGGGCGTGGTCGGGCCGCTGCCCGAGGCGGCGGTCAGCGTGCTGAGTGAACGAAGGGGCGTGGTCATATCCGGGCCTTCTGGTAACGATCGCGCAGCACGACGGCAACCGCATTCATCGAGAGCAGCAGCGCGAGGAGAACAATGATGCCGGCAGCCGCGTTTTCGCCAAAGGCGGCCTGGGGCTGCGACACCCAGTTGAAGATCTGAATCGGCAGCACCGTGTAGGGCGACAACACCCCGGTCGGTGCAAAGTCGATGTACGCCAGCGCACCGACCGTGATGAGCGGCGCGGTTTCACCAATCGCGCGCGACATCGCCAGGATGAGTCCGGTCAGGATGCTGGGCAGCGCGCTCGGCAGCACCTGATGCCAGATGGTTTGCCACCGAGTGGCTCCGAGCGCGTACGAGCCTTCCCGCAGCGAGCGCGGCACCGTGCGCAGAGCCTCGCGGGTGGAGAGAATCACGACCGGCAGCGCCATCAGTGCCAGTGTCGCGCCACCGGCCAGAATCGTGGTGCCGAAGTGGAACGCGCGCACAAACAGCCCCAGTCCGAGCAGGCCGTAGATGATGGAGGGCACGCCGGCGAGGTTGGCGATGTTGATCTCGATGATGCGGGCGAACCGCCCCTGGGGTGCGTACTCTTCCAGGTAGACCGCCGCGCCGACTCCCAGGGGCAACGCGAGGGCTGCCGTCACCACCATGATCCACAGGCTGCCGAGAATTGCCGGATAGATGCCTGCGGATGAGGCGCGCCGCGACGGCGCGCTGGTCAGGAACCGCCAGTCGATCCGGCCAAGTCCGTCGCTCAGGATGTCGAACAACAGCGCGCCGAGCGCCGTCAGCGAGAGCAGAAGGACCAGGATGCTGGCCGACTGCAGGAGGCGATCGCCGGCCAGACGGCTTTGCGCGCTCACGAGTATTCCTCCCGGAATCGACGCCGCAGCCAGTCACTGAGCAGATTGAGGGCGAACGTCATCAGGAACAGGAGCATGCCGACGGCGAAGATGGTCTTGAATCCGAGCGAACCCGCAGGCGTGTCGCCCATGCTCACCTTCACGATGAACGCGGTCATGGTCTCGACCGGATTGGTCGGGTCGGCGGTGAGTCGCGGCTGCTGGCCCGCGGCGATGGCGACAATCATCGTCTCGCCGATGGCGCGCGACATGGCCAGGATGAACGAGGCCGAGATGCCGGAAAACGCGGCAGGCACCACGACCCGCAGGGCCGCCTGCATCCGCGTTGCCCCGAGTGCATAGGCGCCTTCACGCAGCCCGTTGGGCACGGCGTGCAGGGCGTCTTCCGACAGCGATGACACCAGCGGCAGGATCATGAGTCCCATCACCAGCCCAGGGCTGAGCGCGTTGAAGAGCGGCAGCGAGGGGATGACGGTCTGCAGCGCCGGCGTCACGAACAACAGCGCGAAGTAGCCGTAGACCACCGTCGGGATGCCCGCCAGCACTTCGAGCACGGGCTTGACGACGCGCCGGACACCCGGGTTCGCGTACTCACTCAGGTAGATCGCCGAGAGCAGGCCGGCGGGCAGTGCCACGGCCATGGCGATGGCCGTGACGAGCAGCGTGCCGGCCACCAGCGGAAGGACGCCGAAGCTCGCGTTGTAGAACAACGGCGTCCATTCCGTGCCGAACAGGAAGTCCGTGATCGGCACCTCGCGCAGAAACTCGACCGTCTCGAACAGCAGGACGCCGATGATACCCGCCGTGATCAGGACCGAGCCGGCGGCACACGCCCAGAGGACGCGTTCGATGCCGGCTTCGACCCACCGGCGGGTGGCCGTGGTCATTGACCGCCGCCGAGCAACGACTCGAGCGTGCGGGTCGACTGCGCCGCATGATCGAGGAACATGCGGCCCGTCGTGCGATCGGTAAAGCGCTTCTTGACGAGAGCCAGTTCGTTGTCGGTCAGCGACACGTAGCCCACTTCACGGGCGAGCTGCGACGTGTGGTCGAGGTAGTAGTTGAGGAACTCGACCACCTCCGGCCGTTCCAGTGAGGCCGTGGTCACGTAGATGAGCAGCGGCCGCGACAGCGGGCGATAGGTGCCGTTGCGCACCGTCTCGAACGACGGCTGAATCGGACCGTCGCCGTTCGAGCTGTCCTCGTCGTCAATCGACACGAGCTTGAGCTTGTCGCGGTTTTCCTCGTAGTAGGCAAGGCCCATGAAGCCGAGCGCGTATTCGTCGCCCGAGATGCCCTGCACGAGGATGTTGTCGTTTTCACTCGACGTGTAGTCCCCTCGGCTCATCTTCGCCTTACCGACAATCGCTTCGGTGAAGTAGTCGAACGTGCCCGAGTCGATGCCTGCGCCAAACAGGTGGATTTCCTGATCCGGCCACGACGGACGGATCTGATTCCATCGCGTGATCGTGCCGGCCGCGCCCGGCTCCCACAGGGTGCGCAGCTCGTTGACCGTCATCGACGACGCCCAGGTGTTCTTGGGATTCACGACCACGGCGAGGCCGTCGTATGCGACCGGCAGTTCGATGTAGCCGATGTTGGCCTGCGCGCAGGCTTCGACCTCGGACGTGCTGATCGGGCGGGAGGCATCGGCAATGGCGATTTCATTGCGACAGAACTTCTTCATGCCGCCGCTGGTGCCGGAGAAGCCGACGGTCACGGGTTTACCGGGATTGGCGGCGCTGAACTCTTCAGCCACCGCCTGGGAAATCGGGAACACCGTGCTCGAGCCGTCAATGGCAATGACCGGAGCGGTGGTGGTGTCGCCGCCGCCGCAGGCAGTCGCGGCAACGAGCAGGGCAGCTGATGTCAGCAGGCGCATTCTCATGCCTGCGAGGCTATCGGCGGGCGATTTCGCACCAGTTTCGCGAATGTAAATTCCGTGTTACGCCAACCGAGCCGGCGTCCGCGGGGCGCGGGGACGTCCGCGCCTGGCGGCCTGAGCGGAGGCAAACCTGAGCGGTTTGCCGAGCACGTCCGCCAGCGGTTCCGCATGCCGGGCGGCGGCCCACAATTCCAGTTCGGGGTCGCCCGAGGTCCGCAGCGTAACGGAGACCTCCTGCGCGCCCTCCTGGATGTCGAGACCATCGACGACCTGAGCGTGGCTGCGGTCCAGTCCCTCAGCCAGGCGAAGCAGCGCCGACAGGACGCGCACGGTGTGCCGCCGCTCGCTGGACAGCGCGGCGAAGTCCGCATGCGCCTTTTTGGGCACGCTCTGGCGATGATAGCGGGCGACCAGGGCCATCAGGCGTACCTCGCCCGGTTCGAATCCACGCAGGTCGCCGTGTTCAATCAGGTACTGCGAGTGTTTGTGATGTTTTTCGTAGCTGATGTGGGCGCCGATATCGTGCAGGATCGCCGCAAACTCCAGCCACTCGCGGGCGGACGCATCGAGCTGATGGAGCGGCTGCGTGCCGTCAAACAGCGCGAGGGCCGTGCGCGCCACCTGCTGCGCATGCGGCGCGACATACCGGCAGCGTTCGGCCAGTTCCATCACGCTGCGTCGGCGGACGTCCGGATACCGCTCCACGGTACGGATGTGGGCGCCGTTTTTCTTGATGTAGTCGAGCACCAGACCCTCACGCAGCGCAAAATCGCAGAGGGTGAGGTCAGTGGCGCCCAGGTCATCAAGCAACGTGTCGAGGAGCACGGCGCCGGCAACGTTGACATCGGCACGCCGTGGGTCCAGGCCGGGCAACACGAGGCGTTGGGCCAGCGGCAGGGTGGTCAGCTGACGCCGGACACGCGTGAAGGCTTTGGCTGGAATGCGGACATTCCGTCGCGTGCCTTGCTCGCGAACCTCTTCGCTGGCCAGGGCCGCCAGGGCGTGAATCGTGCCGGACGTACCAATCACGCGGCTGATGTCGCGGGCCTTGAGGGCCCGCAGGTACGCAGACGTCTGGCGGCGGATGTGGCGCACCATCCGGCGTTCGTCGGCGCGCGGCAGGGGATCGCCCGTGACGAACCGTTCGGTCAGCCGGATGACCCCGACCTTGAAGCTGCCGCCGACCTGCATGCGCGCGGCCGTGCCGAGCGTGATCTCCACCGAGCCGCCGCCGATGTCGATCACCACGGCGGGGCGCCCACCGACACCCGCGGCGTAGGCCGCGGCGAGGTGAATGAGCCGCGCTTCTTCCTTGCCGGAGATGATGCGGACGCGGATGCCCAGGTCGCGTCGGACCGCAGCGACGAAGTCGCCGCCGTTCTCCGCTTCACGCACCGCACTGGTGGCGGTGGCCAGGATTTCATCGACGCCGTGAGTTTCGGCGAGTCGCTTGAAGCGGGCGAGGGTGTTGTGCGCCGCCTCCATGGCCGCCGGCGCGAGGCGGCGGCCGTCAAGGCCCCCGGCACCCAGCCGGATCATGTCCTTTTCGCGGTCCACCACCTCAAAGGACAGGTCCGGACGGACACGAACGATAATCATGTGCACGGAGTTCGTGCCGATATCGATCGCTGCCAGTCGCATCTTCTACACTCTGAGTCGGGAGAGCACTCGCAAAGAGTCTCGGCATGCTACCACGATGGCTTCGCAATCACTGAACGGGCGTGTCCGCGCGTTGCACATGCGACTCGGCCGGGAACTCGTGCGCGCGCGGGCCGGTGACGTCACCGGGGTGCATCAGGCGCGGGTGGGGACCCGGCGGTTACGCGAAGCCGTCGGCGCGTTGGGGACGCTGCTGCCCTCACGAGTCCGGCGTCGCGCACGGCGAGCGCTCAGACGGCTGACGCGTGCCCTCGGGCCGGTGCGCGAACTGGATGTCACGTGTGCCCGCCTCGATCTGGAGGCACACGCGCATGGCTGGCCGCCGCGTACGGTGAGGCGCGTCGCGACCGATCTCAGACGCGCCCGTCGTGTCGCACTCACGCGATGTCGGCGGGTGCTCGACGAAGATGCGTGGGGAGGTGTGGCGCCGGACGTCCGGCGCGCCGGGTGCACCATCGAGCGCGAGGACTCGCCGGCAGCCCTGTGTGGGGCGGCGGCCGAGCGCCGTCGTGCGCGTGCGCGGGCGCTGCTCTCCGGACTCGGCAACCTCGGCGCGCTGTACGTGCCTGACCACCTGCACGCGGTCCGCATCGCGGTCAAACAGTTGCGCTACGCACTCGAGTGGGAAGGCATGCTGGGGCGCCGAACATGGATCCGTGAGCGTCGCCAACTTGAACATGCGCAGGATGTCCTCGGCGACTGGCACGATTTGCTGATGGTGCAGGCACATGTCGACCGTATCAGGAGGTCGGCCGACCCGGCGCATCCCGTGACCGGGGCGGGCGACATGTTGGCGGCCATCGAACGGCAGTGCCGCCAACGCCACGCCGGGATTCTCGCCGAAGTGCCGCGGCTCACCCGACTGGCCGAGCGGGCACGGCGATGACGCTTTATCTGGTCCGCCATGCCATTGCGGAGCCGCGTGGCGACGACTGGCCCAACGACGCTGCCAGGCCGCTGACGCCACAAGGCATCGCACGCATGCGCGAGGTCGCAGAGGCACTGGCAGAACGCGGCGTGCAGGTCGAACGTTTCTGGTGCAGTCCTCTCAAACGCGCCGTGCAGACGGTTGAGGTTCTCGCGCCCGTCTGGTCTCCGCATCGGCTGGTGGAGGCGGTGCCGCAGCTGGCGCCGGGGCAGACAGCGGCGGTTCAGGCGTCCGCGCTGGCCGCTCGTTCCACGGTCGGCGCGGCCGCCGTCGTGGGACACGAACCCGAGTTGGGGACCTTGCTGGCCTGGTGGCTGGGCGCGCGCCTGCCGGTGCCGTTCAAAAAAGGCGGCGTGGCGTGTATCGACATTCCTCCCGCCCTGGCGCGAGGCACGGCCGAACTCCGGTGGTTGGTGACACCGCGGCTGCTCCGGGAGCCGTAGCCCTTCGGGTCAGACAACGGTGCCCGGCTTCACCACGGCCCCCTTCGGGACGATGATGATGCCGTTGCGGATGAAATAGCCGTCGCCGTCCACGTCCTGCAAGCCGCGTTCGTTCACCAGGCGCGCACCCTCGCCGATGCGCGCGTTTTTGTCCATGATCACGCGGTCCAGCACGGCGCCTTTGCCGACGCCGAGGGGCAGGTCGGTCTGGCGCTCGTCATAGGCGTCCGCGCCGAGCAGGACGGACCGTGTGATCGTCGCGCCGGCGTGAATCGACGTCCGGATGCCGACGACGCTCTCGCGCACTTCGCAGCTGTCGAGATAACACCCTTCGGCCACGATGGCTTCGTCCACCTGGCAGTTGTGCATCCGCGAGGCGGGCAGGAACCGCGGGCGTGTGTAGATCGGCCGCGTGGGATGAAAGAAGTTGAAGGGGGCCCCGCGCCGGGTCAGCATCAGGTTGACGTCGTAGAACGCCTGCACCGTGCCGACGTCGGCCCAGTAGCCGCGATAGAAGTGGGCCTGGACGCGATGTGTGGAGAGCGCGTTGGGGATGATCTCCTTGCCGAAATCCACCGCCCGGTCCCGCGCCAGCACTTCGTGCAGCACGTCACGCGAGAACACGTAGATGCCCATGGACGCCAGCAGCGGACGGTCGGGCGAGAGGCCTGACGCCGGGCTGCTGGTGGCCGTCGCGAGCAGTTCGTCCAGCCGAGGCCCATGGGGTTTCTCGTCAAAACCCGTGACGTACGCATCGCTGTCGCAGCGGAGGATCCCCATCTGGGTGGCCTCCTCGGCGGAGACCGGTTGCGCGGCAATCGTGATGTCGGCGTCGCGGTCGATGTGGGATTCAATCAGTTCGCCGAAGTCCATGCGATAGACATGGTCACCGGCGAGGATCAGGTAATAGTCGGCGTCGATGTTGCGGAAGTGGCGAGCGGCCTGCCGTACCGCGTCCGCCGTGCCCTGGAACCACTGTTCACCTTCGGGTGTCTGTTCGGCCGCGAGGACTTCAATGAAACCGTCGGAGAAATTGTCCAGCCGATAGGTCTGCGCCACGTGCCGGTTGAGCGACGCGGAGTTGAACTGGGTCAGGACGTAGATGCGCTTCAGGCCGGCGTGCAGGCAGTTGCTGATCGGAATGTCGATCAGCCGGTACTTGCCGCCAATCGGGACTGCCGGCTTGGACCGCAAATGGGTGAGAGGAAAAAGGCGAGTCCCCCGGCCGCCCCCGAGCACAATCGTGAGCACGTCCTGCATGAACTCCCATTATTCCACCCATTTCGCCGCCTCGTCACCTCGCCATCCCGCCATCTCTTAGCCTGCGCGTAACGCGCGCGTCATGCCGGCGTTACGCCGCATTCGCAAGATCGCAGGGCCCGGCGGGTCCGGGGATCGCGCGTGGTTGCGTGGTCAGCGAAAGCGAGAGAGGCATGAAGACAATGTGGAGGATGGCAGCGGCAGCGCTGATGGCTCTGGTGGCTGCCACCGGTGCCGATGTGGTGGTGACGGCTGCGCAGCAGCAGGCCACCGGTGTGGTCACCGGCAAGGTGGTGGACGCCAACCGTGGCGAACCGCTCCCGGGCGCGCTGGTCCGCGTGGACGGAACGGCGTTGTCGACGCCCACCGACCGGCAGGGCAATTTTCGTTTGACGAGCGTGCCGCTGGGCGCGCAGACGCTGGTCGTCTCCTACATCGGTCGTGTGGACGCGCGGCAGGCGATCACCGTTGCCGCGGCCAACGCGGTCCTCGAGATCAAACTCGAGGCCGATTACACCTACAGCGAGTCGGTAACCGTCACCGGCGAATCGATCCAGGAAGGGCAGGCACGCGCGCTCAACCAGCAGCGCACGGCGCTGAACATCACCAACGTGGTGTCGGCCGACCAGATCGGCGGCTTCCCCGACCCGAACGCGGCCGAAGCGGCTTCGCGGATTCCGGGTATCTCGATTGCCCGCGATCAGGGTGAAGGCCGGTACGTGCTGATTCGCGGCACCGAGGCGCGCCTCAACTCCATGATGATTGACGGTGAGCGTATCCCGGCTCCTGAAGGGGATGCCCGCCAGGTGGCGCTCGACGCCGTCCCGGCCGACCAGTTGCAGACCATCGAAGTGTCGAAGGCCGTGACGCCCGACATGGATGCCGATTCCATCGGCGGCGCGGTGAACCTGGTCACGCGGCAGGCCGTCAGCCGCACGACACTGCTGTTTGACGCGGCGGGTGGGTACAACAAACTCCAGAGTTCGGCCAACCAGAAGTACGCGTCGGGCACGGCCGGACGCCGCTTCAATGAGGGGCGCTTCGGCCTGCTCGTGGGCTTCAGCGCGAAGGAACTCGAGCGCGGGTCGGAAAACTTCGAAGCCGAGTACAACGGCAACAGCCTTGCGGATCTGCAGTTGCGCGACTATCAAATCGAACGTAACCGGTACGGCGGCAATGCGTCGGCGGATTTCCGCCTGTCGGACACGGCCACGTTGACGATCAAGGCGATCGTGAACCGGTTTGAAGACTACGAAGTGAACAACCGCATCCGGTATCGTCCCGGCAACCGTCGCATCGAGCACGTGCTCAAGAACCGCAACCAGAATCAGAACATCCGTTCGTTCTCGGCCGGGGCCAACTACCTGCTTGGCAACGGCACCGTCATCGACTGGCGCGCGGCGTACGCGTTTGCGGAAGAAGTGCAGCCGGACCGGCTCGACACCATCTTCCGTCAGACGGGGATCAACTTCACGCCGAACATCAGCGACCCGGAGAACATCCAGCCGGGGTATTCCGCCAACAATGCGGCCAACGCGCGTCTCAACGCCTGGGAAACCGAGATCTTCGACACGCAGGATCGCGACTGGACGGGCAGCATCAACGTCCGGACCTCGCTGGGCTCGAGTGGGTCGTCGGCCAACTTCCTGAAGTTTGGCGCGAAGTTCAAGGACAAGCACAAGACCCGGAACTTCGAAGCCGGGTCGGCCGGCCCCTTGAGCACGGTGATGTTTCCGGCGCTCCAGGACACCGGGTTCAGCAACACGGGCTTCCTGTCGTACTTCAACAACAACTACGACAAGTTCCCCGGCATCAATGCGGGCGCGTCTCGCGCCATGTTCAACGCGCTGCCCGCCGGTGAATTCGAGATCGACCGCGAAGGTGATGCCGAAAACTACGACGCCAAGGAACAGGTACTCGCCGGGTACGTGATGGGTGAGTTGTTCCTGTCGCCGCGCCTGACACTGCTGCCCGGCCTGCGCGTGGAGTCGACCAAGGTCGACTACACCGGCTACGAAGTGCTCTACGACGGTGACGGGGACTATGCCTCGACGCGGACGGTCACCGGCAGCGACCGCTACACGCAGGTGTTGCCCGGCTTCCACGTGCGCTACGCGTTGACACCGGACGTGAACCTCCGCGCGGCCTACACACGCACCATCGCGCGTCCGAACTACGTGGACCTCGTGCCGTACCAGCTGGTGTTCCAGGAAGACAACGAGATCGCCCGCGGCAACTCGGCCCTCAAGCCGACGACCTCGGACAACATCGACCTGCTCGCCGAACGGTACTTCAAGTCGATCGGCCTGGTGTCCGGCGGCATCTTCTACAAGCGGATGACGGACTACATCTTCACGTTCCGCTACAACGAAGATGTGTTTGGTGACCGCTACGAGATCACGCAGCCGCAGAACGGCGACAACGCCACGTTGTGGGGCATGGAACTCGCGGTGCAGAACCAGCTGCGGTTCCTGCCGTCGCCCTTCGACGGCCTGGGCATCTACGCGAACTACACCTGGACCGACTCGAACGCGACGTACCCCGAGCGCTCGGCGGACTCGACCCTGCCGGGCCAGTCGCGCCATCTGGGTAATGTGTCCCTCTGGTACGAGAAGTTCGGCTTCTCGGCCAAGGCGTCCTGGAACTTCCACGGCAAGTATGTGGAGGAAGTCGGCGGCGACGCGGCCGAGGACGTCTACTACGACAACCACACGCAGCTCGACATCAACGTGAGCCAGCGCCTGTTCAAACACGTCCGTGTGTATGCGGACTTCCTGAACCTCACCAACGCGCCGCTGCGCTACTTCATCGGCACCACGAACCGGCCGATCCAGCAGGAGTACTATCGCTGGTGGTCGCAGTTCGGCGTGAAGGTGAACTGGTAGTGTTGCGCAACACGCTCCGTCATCTGACGGTGTGCTCAGGGTTCGTCCTCGCCGCGGCGTGCGGCGGGGACGAACCGTCCTCCGCGACGCCTCAGGCGTCCGCCGCGCTCACGCCGGACCTGGTCACAGCATCGGTGACCGACGATCCGGATGATCCCGCAATCTGGATCCATCCCACCGACCCTGCCAGGTCCCTCATCATCGGTACGAACAAGGTGGCGGCCCCCAACGGCGCCCTGGTGGTGTTCGGACTCGACGGCCAGATTCGCCAGACACTCGCAGGGATTGACCGCCCCAACAACGTCGACATCGAGACCGGTGTCCAGCTCGACGGACAGACCGTCGACCTCGCCATCACGACCGAGCGTCTCCAGCACCGGCTCCGGGTCTTCCGGATCGCGCCGGACGGGGCGGGCCTCACCGACATCGGTGCGATTCCTGTGCTGGAAGGGCAGACAGGCGACTTGTCTGAGCCGATGGGCATCGGCCTGTACACACGTCCATCTGATGGCGCCCTGTTCGCGATCGTGGCGCCCAAACTCGGGCCGTCCACGAACTACCTGTGGCAGTACCGCCTCACAGGCGACGGGAAGGGCGGTGTGACCGGGTCACTGGTTCGCCGGTTCGGCAACTTCAGCGAAGTCGGCGCGGAGCCGGGAGAGCCAGGGGAAATCGAGGCCATCGTGGTCGACGATGCTCTGGGCTACGTGTACTACTCGGACGAACGCCACGGCATCCACAAATGGCACGCCGACCCCGACCATGCTGACGCGGGACGGGAACTTGCCGTCTTCGGTCTCTCCGGATATCAGCTCGATCGCGAAGGTCTGGCGCTCTATACACACCCGGATGGCACCGGATTCCTCGTGTCCACCGATCAGATTCCGGGCGGCTCGGTCTTCAAGCTGTATCGTCGGGAGGGAGAGGCCGGACAGCCGCACCAGCACGTCGTCGTGGCCGAAGCCACGACAACTGCGGACGAAACGGACGGCATCGAGGTCGTCAGCGCGGCCCTGCCTGGCTTTCCGAAAGGCCTGCTGGTCGCGATGAACTCCGGCCCGCGCAATTTCGCGGTGTTTTCGTGGGATCGCCTGTTTCCAGGCCGGCCGTAACAGACTTGTTACAGAGAGTTTACGGTCAGAGCCCCGGCGGTACGAGATAACTACCTCTGCAAGAAGGCAAGAAGGGGAGTGAAGATGGAAACCCGAGAGCGCACACTGTCTGGCCACACGGATCGACTGACGGTCACCAAGACCGACGAGGGCTGGGAGGTGCGCGAGACGCACGATCGCACGGTGGTGCGCGTGCAGCAGTACTCGGATTGGCACCGCGTCGAACGTGCGATGCAGGTCTTCGACCTTCAGGGGTTGGAGCTCTGCTCGACGAATCGATAGCCCAGGCCAACCACAGTCTCGATTTGCGGGCCGGCTGCGCCCAGCTTTGAGCGCAGCCGGCCCACGTGTACGTCCACCGAGCGGGTCTCGACGTAATGGTCGTACCCCCACACCCGCTCGAGCAGGCGATCGCGCGATAACACGCGATTGCGGTTCTCCACCAGACACTTCAACAACTCGAATTCCCGGCGCGTCAGGCGGATCGGCTGGCCGTCAACCGCCACGGCGACGGCGTCGAAGTCCGCAAACAGGTGCTCACCCTGGTAGACCTGCGGAGTGGTGCCGTTGCCCTGGCCCTTCCGTCGCAGGACCGCGCGGACTCGCGCCGCCAATTCGCGAAGGCTGAAGGGCTTGGTGATGTAGTCGTCGGCACCCAGGTCAAGGCCTGTCACCCGGTCGGCTTCGCCGGTGCGCGCCGTCAACATGATGATGGGCAACTGGGCCGTCGCCGACTTCGAGCGCACCAGCCGGCAGACTTCGGTGCCTGCGAGCACGGGCAGGTTGAGGTCAAGAATCATCAGGTCCGGCGTCCGGTCCGCCACAGCCTTGAGTGCGGCGTCACCGGAGTGCACGACCTGCACCTCCACGTCACCCGCGCGCTCCAGGGAGTGCTTGATCAGGCCGGCAATATCGGTCTCGTCGTCGACAACCAGGATGCGGGTAGGGGCAGCAGCGGCCATTTCCCGTTTAGGGTAAGTAGCCCCGATTTCCCGAACGTGACACGGTGGTTAATTTGACGTTACGCCTTTTGTTACACTGTCGTGACGTCGCGTTCGCCCTTGTTTCGCTTAATTGCCGCGCGTCCCGGAGGCTCGTGGGGTTCCGATTCAGCCTGATTCCAAAAGAAGAACAGTTCTTCAGCCTGTTTCGTTCGACGACGAACGAAATCCAGGCCGCGGCCGAACATCTCAAGGCAATGTTCGCAGTGGAACCTCCCGATGCGAGCCGCATCGACATCATCCGCGACGCGGAGCACCGCTGCGACACGCTGACGCACGACACCATCCAGCGCCTGCATCGGACGTTCATCACGCCGTTCGATCGTGAAGACCTCTACACGATGGCGACGACGCTCGACACCGTGATGGACGCCATCGACCACGCGGCGTCGCTGGTGCGCAACTACCGCATCACGCACGTCCCGGCGGGGGCGAGGGAGCTGGTGCACACCGTCACCCAATCCGCCGAGCGCCTCAATGCGGCCATGGACGCGCTCGCCAAGGGCCAACCCGTGCAGCCGCACGCGGTGGAGATCAACCGGCTCGAGAACGAAGCGGACCACGCCTACCAGCGGGCCATCCAGCACCTGTTCGACACGGTGACGGACCCGATCGTCCTCATCAAGAGCAAGGACCTCCTGGATGTGCTCGAACAGGTCACCGACTGCTGTGAAGACGTCGCCAACGTCATCGAAGGCGTCGTTGTGAAACACGGGTAGGGTGAATGGACACTGCGTTTGCGACGATCGTGCTGGTCATCGTCGTCGCCCTGATTTTTGACTACATCAACGGATTCCACGACGCGGCCAATTCAATCGCGACGGTGGTGTCGACTCGTGTGCTGTCTCCGGGCCACGCGGTCATGTGGGCGGCGTTCTTCAACTTCATCGCGGCCTTCTTCTTCGGCACCGGCGTGGCGAAGACGGTCGGCTCCGGCATGGTGGACCTCAACATCGTCACCTACGGGGTGATCCTTGCGGGGCTGGCCGGCGCGATCATCTGGAACCTGATCACCTGGTACTTCGGACTGCCCACCAGTTCGTCACATGCGCTGTTTGGAGGGTATGCCGGCGCTGCGGTGGCCAAGTCCGGCTTCGGGGCGATCATCGCGTCGGGCTGGACCAAGACACTGGTCTTCATCGTGGTGGCGCCCGCCATTGGCCTGCTCGTCGGCTTGACGCTGATGACCAGCATTTTCTGGCTCTTCCGGCATACGACACCCATGCGCGTCGATCGCTGGTTCCGACGGCTCCAGCTCACATCCGCGGCGGCGTTCAGCCTGATGCATGGCGCGAACGATGCCCAGAAGACGATGGGCATCATCACCGGCGCGCTGGTGGCCGGCGGGTACCTGACGACGTTTGAGGTGCCGTTCTGGGTCGTCATCGCGGCGCATCTGGCGATTGGGTTGGGCACGTTGTCAGGCGGCTGGCGCATCATCAAGACCATGGGATCGAAGATCACCAAGCTGCAGCCGGTGGGCGGATTTGCCGCCGAGACGGGCGCGGCGGTCGCGATCTACATTGCGACGGCGATGGGTGTGGGCATCTCGACCACACACACGATCACCGGGGCCATCGTCGGCGTGGGGGCCACGCGGCGGCTGTCTGCGGTGCGGTGGGGCGTGGCGCGGCAGATTGTCTGGGCCTGGGTGCTGACGATTCCGGCGTCGGCGACGATTGGCGCCCTCAGCTACGGAGCGATCGCGCTCTTCCGCTGAGGTCTAGCGGTTCCACGACCACAAGACGCGCGCGGCCAGGATCAACATCGCGCACATCGTTAACGCGTCGAGGGCACGTCGCGCCCCCGGCCGTTCCAGCGCCGAGCGCAGACGATGCAGGCTGAACGCCCAGACGCAATGCACGACAAAGGCGAGGCCGACATGGATGGTCGCCAGCATCGCGTAACGTCCTGATGGCGCGGGGCGGGGCATGAACGATGGCACCACCGTCAGGTAGAACGTCACGATGGCCGGATTCAGCAGGTTGACCACCAGACCGTCGCGCACGGCCTGCGAGGCAGGCAGGTGCGGAGACGAGGGCAGGGCGGAAGCGGTCACGCCGCTGCGGAGGCGCCGGGCGCTCTTGAAGGCGAGCCAGAGGAGAAAGAGGCCGCCGGCGAGGCGGACGCCGGCCAGGGCTCGTGGAGACGCGGCCAGCAACACGGCCGCGCCAAGTCCGGCCAGCGTCGCGTGTGTGGTGTTGCCCAGCGCGGCCCCCACTGCGGTCCGAACGCCGCCGCGCCAGCCGGACGTCAGCGCATGGTCGACCACCACGGCAGTGGTGGCGCCAGGCGTGATGACCAGCACCGCCGTGATGGTCGTGTACGCGACAAGCGAACTGTCCATGCAGACTCAGCCGATCGCCGGCAGTGTGACAACAACGTGTGTGCCGCCACCGTCACGATTGCGGGCCGAGACGCGTCCTCCGTGCAGTTCGATCAGATGTTTGACGATCGAGAGCCCGAGCCCCGTGCCTCCGGGGTCTCGTGGGTCACGGGTGCGTGAGCGATCCACGCGATAGAAGCGTTCGAAGATCCGAGGCAGGTCGGCCTCTGGAATACCGGGACCACGATCACTGAAGCGAATCTCGAGCTGCGATCCCACCCGCTGGCTGTGCAGTTCGATCGTTCCGCCATCCGGGCTGTAGTTGATCGCGTTTTCGAGCAGGTTCCGGAACGCGTCATGGATCTTGGCCGGGTCACCGGAAAACGCGAGGGCGTCCGGTGCACAGTCGATCTCCACGACGATCTGCCGCGCCGCAATGGTGGATTCCAGTTCCAGTTCGAGTTGTTCGAAGAGGGACGGAAGCTGGATGACGGCCGACTGGACGGTTTCCTGCCGCGCATCGAGCCGGGCGAGCCTGAGCAGATCGTTGACCAGGCGTTCCATGCGTGAGGCGTGGCGCGCGATGATCTCGAGGAACTTGCGCGTCTGCGCCTCGTCGGCGGGGGAGTCGCTGAGCGCTTCGACGTAGCCGCGGATGGCCGTCAGCGGCGTGCGGAGTTCGTGCGAGACGTTCGCCACGAAGTCGCGACGCACCTGGTCGGCCTGACGCAGATCCGTGATGTCGTGCAGCACGAGCACGGCGCCGCCGCCTCGGACGGTTTCGACGGGAACGACGCGAGCCACGAAGGTGCGGCGCGAATCTCGGTCGAGCTGGACTTCGACCGGTGAGGACGTCGTGCCCGCCAGCGCGCTGCTGATGAGGGCCGTGATCTGCGGCTGCCGCACGACCTCGAGGTAGTGTCGGCCGTGCGGGTCGTCGGACAGGCGCAACATCGCGCGGATGGCCGGGTTGGACACCGCGAGCCGCCCCTGCGCCGTCAGGAGCATCGCGCCTTCCACCATGCCCTGCAGGACAGCGTCCATGTGGGCCCGCTCCCGGGCGACATCTTCGAGGCGTGTGCCCAGGTCGCGCGCGGTTTCGTCGAGCACTCGCGCCACCGCGCCAATCTCGTCGTCACCAAAATCGCTGGTCGGACGTGTGAAGTCCCCCTGACGATACCGTCGTGCGAGGGCGCCGATCGCCTGGACACGACGGGCGAGCCATGCCGATGTGCCCCACGTCAACAGCAGGGCGGCCAACAGACCAACGCCCAGACCGGTCCAGGCAAGGCGCCGGGTGGCGGCGATCCGATCCTCGATCCACGTCAATGGCACGCCGATGCGCACGATGCGGATCGGGCCCTTGCTGACGGCGGCGGCCGCATACATGGTGTCGTCCCCCGTCGTCGCCGAACGGCGCACGGCCACGCCCGTGCCGGTCGCCAGGGCCTCGACGACTTCTTCGCGGGCGCCGTGGTTGTCGAGCGCGGCGAGCTCATCGTCGGGCACGTCGGAGTCTCCGACGACACGTCCCGCGGCATCGATGAACGTCACGCGCGCATTCACCAGTTGTTCGAGCACGCCGGCTTCCGCCTGCGGTTGCGCGAATGCGCCGCGATCGGCGAGCAACTCGGCCGCCAGCCGGGCCTGCCGCAGCACGGCCAATTCAATGTCTTCGAGCATGGAGTCGCGCAGCGACGCCGTCACCAGTGCGGTGGATGCCGCCAGTGCCAGAGCGCTGGCCAGCAGCAGTGCGACGAACGTGCGGGTCCGGAACGTCACGGGGCCGGCGCGGGGTCTTCGAGTTTGTAGCCGAACTGCTTGATGGTCGTGATGGCCTCAGACAGGTACGGCAACTTCTCGCGCAGGCGGCGGATGTGCACGTCCACGGTCCGGGTGCCTCCGGTGTACTGATAACTCCAGACGTCGGTCAGCAGCAGGTCGCGCGACAACACACGTCCCCGGTGTTCGATGAGGTACTGCAGCAGCAGGAACTCCTTGGCGGTGAGTTTCACCTCATCCCCGGCCAGATGCACCAGGTGCCGGTCGATATCGATGCTCAGTGGGCCGTACGACAACACCTTGGGCGCCGCCGCCGGGCGCTGGACGCGCCGCAGCAGCGCGGCCACACGCGCGACCAGTTCCTTCGGGCTGAACGGTTTGGTGAGGTAGTCATCCGCGCCCAGTTCCAGCCCGCGGATGCGGTCGGCCTCCTCGCCGCGCGCCGTGAGCATGATGACCGGGATGGCCGACGTCGCCGCCTCGCCCCGCAGCGCCTGGCAGACGTGCAGACCGTCCATCCCCGGCAACATCAGGTCCAGGACGATGGCGTCAGGCGGGGATTGTTTGGCCAGGCGGAGGCCGTCGCTGCCGTTGCCGCTCACCGTCACGCCGTACCCTGCGCCTGAGAGGTAGTGCGCAATCAGCTCGGCGATGTCCGGACTGTCTTCGATGACGAGGACGCGTGCCACCGGGGCATTGTATCCGCTGGGCCGATGCCGCAGGCAACCGCGTCAGATCGGGCGGATGACGCGGTGACGCTCTCGCTTCGGCCGATGGCCCAATGGCGGCAATGAGACCGTGGGCGCGGGGACCCGTGTGTCGGGCACCTGATCGAGCAGGTGGCGGATGAGCGTCAGGCGGCCGGTCCGCTGGTCGTTGAAGTCCACCACCGCCCAGGGGGCATGGTCGGTGTGTGTGGCCTTGAACATCGCATCGCGCGCCGTGCCGTATTCCACGTACAGCTCACGCGCCTTGAGATCGATGGGGGACAACTTCCAGCGCTTGAGGGGATCGGACGCGCGTTCGGCGAACCGTTCCTCCTGTTGGGCCTGATCAACGGTCAGCCAGTACTTCAGCAGGATCAGCCCATCGTCGACGAGCAGCCGTTCGAAGATCGGTGTCTCGCGCAGGAACCGCCGGTACTGCTCGCGCGTGCAGAAGCCCATGACATGTTCCACACCGGCGCGGTTGTACCAGCTGCGATCGAACAGGACCAGCTCACCGGCAGCCGGCAGGTGCTGGACGTAGCGCTGGTAGTACCACTGTGACTGTTCACGGTCGCTTGGTGTGCCAAGCGCCACCACTCGCACCTGGCGGGGATTGAGCCGTTCGGTGATGGCCGAGATGGTGCCGCCCTTGCCGGCGGTGTCGCGGCCTTCCAGCACCACAGCCATTCGCCGGCCGCTGTGGCGGAGCCATCGCGCCAGGTTGTTGAGCTCGAGCTGCAGCCGTTCGAGTGCGTCCTCGTACTCGCTCTTTTTCATGCGATGACACTGAGCGGTTTGGTCGACTTCCAGTCGCCGCGCGTGAAGTCCGGGAAGTCCTGGGGCATGCCGCCTTCTCGCACCGACTTCTCCGAGAGCGGTGCGACGGATGACCAGGCGCATCCCTCGTACACGTTCTGATCGAGCGGCAGACCGCCGCGCAGGCACTCGACAATGCGGTAGAGCATGAGGAAGTCCATCCCGCCGTGACCGCCCATCTTGGCAGCCAGTTCACCGGCGCGTTTCCACAACGGATGTTCGTACTCGGCCGTCAGCTTCGCGAACTCCTCACCCTGCGCCCACTGGTGCGCGCGGTTGACGCCCTCAATCGAGAGGCGGTTCGGGAAGCCCGCGAGGGTGCCGCGGGTGCCCTGGATGAGATTGTGCCGGGTGTAGGGACGCGGTGAGGTTTCGTCCCACTGAATCATGATCGTGCGTCCCTGCACAGTCTTGATGATGGAGGTGTTCATGTCGCCGCCGCGACCGAAGTCCAGCTGGTTCCACTTGTGGTCGACAGGGAAGTTGGCCTTGCCGTACAACGTCCGTCCGCGACCGGGGGACGAGAAGGATGACAGGCGGCCGAACTGGTCCTCGCCACGTGCAAGGCTCATGTACTGCGCGACCGGACCGAGTCCATGGCAGGGATACAGATTGCCGTTCCGCCGCGCGTAGTGATACGTCCGCCACGACCCGGTGCCGCGCTCGACCTCCTTCATCTGCGCACGCAGGTCGTGGATGTAGGCCGACTCGCCATGCAGGAGCTCACCCAGCACACCCTGCCGCACCATGTTGAGATACAGCAGCTCTTCGCGGCCGTAACAGACGTTCTCCATCAACATGCAATGGCGGCCCGTCGTTTCCGACGTGTCCACGAGGTCCCACATCTCCTGCAGCGTCAGCGCAATCGGAATCTCGATGAACGCATGGGCACCGGCCTGCATCGCGGCGATGCCCATCGGCGCGTGCAGTTCCCACGGCGTCGCGATGAAGACGGCGTCAGGCTTCGTCTCGGTCAGCATCGTGCGCCAGGCGTTGGGATCGCCGTAGTACAGCTTTGGCGTGTGCCCCTTGGACTGGGCACTCTTCTCGGCGCGGCGGGCGAGGTCTTCGTAGAGATCGGCGATGCCGACGACTTCGGTGCCTTCGATGGTGGACAGCTGTGTGGTGTGTCCGGATCCCCGAGCGCCGACACCAATCAGGGCGACCTTCACCTTGTCGAGTCGTGGCGCGGCGAAGTCCCCGCGATACCGCGCACCCGCGCGACGCGCCGGTGTCGAGCCGCTCGATTGCGCCTGCGCAGCCAGGGAAGGCCATGCGGCCACAGCGGCAGTCAGGCTGCCAAGGGTCTTCAGGAAACCACGGCGGGGTGTGCGCTCTGTCATGCGCGGATGATACGCCAAATCGGATGGCGAGGCTCGCCGGCCGTAGCCTCGGCAAAGGCCGGTGGCGAGGTGGCGAGTCGTAGGGCGTGGCCTTCAGGCCCGTCTGCCGCGATGCGAGAATGGTTGCGCATGAAGTTGCTGGTGCATGTGCATGAGTTGCCGATGTGGACCCTGCCCGAGTGGCAGGTGGAGCGGATCAGGCAGCACCTGCCGGATGTCGACGTCCAGTGCGTGCGGAGCCATGATGCGGCCCGGGAGGCGATCGTGGACGCGGACGTGGCGCTTGCGCCGCGAATGTTTCCAGACACGCTCGCGGCTGCGGGCCGGTTGCGCTGGATTCACACCACCGCCGTCGGCGTGGGATGGCTGCCGCTGTCTCAGCTCGCCGCGCGCGCCATCCTCGTCACCAATGCCCGCGGGGAACACGCGGAGATCCTGGCGGAACATGCCGTCGCCTTGCTGTTCGCCCTGCGGCGCCGGCTTCCGGAGGCGGAGGAGGCCAGGCGGATGGTTCGCTGGGACCAGGAAGTCATCGGCGCGTTGGTGACACCGCGACTGTCTGACTCCCGGGTGCTGGTCGTCGGACTCGGCGAGATCGGCCGACGCGTTGCCGCCATGCTGCAGGCGCTTGGCATGACGGTGGTGGGTGTTCGGCGTGACCGCTCGCGTGAGGTGCCGGGGGTAAGCCGGGTCATCGCCCTGGCCGAGATTGACGATGTCCTGCCGGAGATGGATGCGGTCGTCCTCGCCGTGCCGCACACGTCGGACACCGGCGTCGTGCTCACGGCCGATCGTCTGCGGCGGATGAAAACATCCGCGCACGTCGTGAACGTCGCGCGCGGGTCACTGGTGGACGAGGCGGCACTGGCTGATGCGCTGGATAACGACCGGCTCGGTGGTGCCGGCCTTGACGTGTTCGTCGAGGAGCCGCTGCCGGCGTCAAGCCCGTTGTGGCACACGCCACGCACCGTGGTGACGCCGCACACCGCCGCTCTTGATGGCGACTACTGGACGCCGGCGGTGGATGGATTTCTGGACAACTGGAAGCGATTCGTCACAGGCGCGCCGTTGAGGAATGTGGTGGACCTCACGCGCGGATACTGAGTGCCTCAGATGGCCTTCAGGCTCGAGCCTCGCCCGGACAGGATCACACCCAGCGTGATGAGCGACAGGAGCGCGCCGTTGACGATGAGCACCGTTGGGGCGGAGGTGAGGTCCGCGACGTACCCCGCGATCAGTGCGCCAATGGGGCCGCCCCCTCGCACCGCCACCATGTAAATCGAGACGACACGTCCCCGCAGCTCTTCAGGCACGGCCAACTGGACGATGGAGAAGCTCATGGAGAAGAGGGCCATGAACGCAATCCCGCCAAGGAAGATCAGGACGTAGCTGAGCAGGGGCGATGTCGACAGGCCGAAGCCGATGATGATGAGGCCGGTGAGTACCTGGACGGCCATCAGGTGACGGCCCATCTTTCGCGAGCGGCCGCTGATGAGACCAATCAACAGGGCACCCGTGATCGCTCCCAGCCCCTGGCACGCCATGAGCAACGACAACCGTGTTTCGGGCGTGCCGCCGGCTGACGCCATGACGTTTTTGGCGAACGTGGGGAGGAATGTCATGAGCGGCATGGCGAGCGCCATGCTGATGACCACCAGCACGATGAGGGTGACCATCAGACGCTGGCTGCGGACGTAGTTCAGCCCCTGCTTGAGGTCCGTCATGATGTCGCGCCTGGGACCTGTCTGTGCGGCCGGCGGCGGCACCTTGATCATCAGCAGCGCCACCACGACCAGGAAAAACGAGAGGCCGTTGAGAAAAAAACACGCCGCCATCCCAATCGTGACCAGGATGCCCGTGCCGAGCGTCGGTCCCAGAATGCGGGAGAGGTTGAACTGCGTGGAGTTGAGCGCGATCGCGTTGGGCAGGTCGCGGCGGGGCACCAGTGAGGGCAGCAGCGACTGATAGGCCGGGCCTCCGAACGCCTGTCCCAATCCCGAAATGAACGACAGGGCCAGCACGTGCCAGATGGTGACGACATCCCAGAAGACGACGGCCGCGAGCGCAAAGGCGGAGAAGGCCTGCACGTACTGGGACCAGGTCAGCAGCTTCCGGCGATCGGCGCGGTCGGCAATGACGCCGCCAATCAACATGAACAGCAGGATGGGGAGCTGCGACAGAAAGTCGTCGAGCCCGAGGTAGAAGTTGGAGTCCGTCAGATCCAGCACCAGCCAGCTCTGCGCGAACTTCTGCATCCACGTGCCGATGGTCGAGCCGAGGGCGGCGAACCAGATCAGGCGGAAATTGCGATGCGTCAGCGCGCCGGCGACGCGTGACGTCCAGGATTGTGGGTCGTCGGACGACTGGGCGTCTGGCTCGGCGGGAGTGGACAAGACGAGAGGTAGTTTATCGGAGTCCTGAGGTTCCGGAGTTCCGAGGTTCCGAGGTTCCGAGGTTCCGGAGTTCCGGAGTGCCGAGGTTCCGAGGGAAGGAACGGATTTTGCTGCCTCGTCGATGCGGAGGTGTATGTGGCTGCACGGACGGCAAAAAAAGCGGTAAAGAAGTCATCCAAGGTGGCTAAATCTCGGAAGTCTGCGAAGACTGCGACCTCGAAGAAGGCTGCGACGACGAAGAAGAACACGCCGGCTCGACAGACGCGAGCAAAACAAGCTGGCGCGGCAACAAAGAAGCCGGCAAAGAAGGTAAAGAAGCAGGCCAGGAAGGCCACGACGAAGGTCGCAGTGAAGAAGGCCGAGGCACAGCCGGTCCAGACCCAGACGCCCGCCGTGCCATGGGCCCCACCCGTGCCGCCCGCGATTGATGGGATTGGCGGCACGGGCATGGGCGCGCTCGTCGATCAGCGCGCCATGGCCCGGGCCCACACCGGCCGTTCGTGGGCCAATCGGAAGCCGAGGTAGAGGAGTCCCGAAGTCCCTAAGTCCCT
>BTVE01000069.1:0-24630 GCA_045862915.1 Acidimicrobiia bacterium | reverse complement strand
AGCGCCGCACCGAGCGCGCGGCGAATCACGACGCGCTGCTCAGCCGGTGTGTCCGCAGGCAAGGCGCCGTCCTGTTCCCCACCACCAGACGGCCGGCGGCCGGTGAGCAGCTCATGCGCGATCACCGCGAGGCTGTACACGTCCGCGCGTTGATCCCACCGCTCTCCTGCGACACGCTCGGGCGCCGCGTACGGACGCCGCGGCGTCACCTTCGCGCCGATGCTGTCGAGTGCCGCGGCCACACCGAGCCCCGAGACACGCACCGTGCTGCGGTCGTCGACGAACACGTCACGCGGGTGTAACGCGCCATGCGTGATGCCGTTCGCGAGGCCGGCATCCAGCGCGGCAGCGACCTGCGACAACACCGTGCGCGCATCGTCGAGCGGCAGCGGCCCAAGACGCCGCATCACGGCATCAAGAGTGTCTGCCGCCACACACTCCATCGCCAGAAACGGGGTCGCACCTTCCAGCCCCGCCGCCTTCAGCGGAATCACATGCGGCGAACGCATGACCACCGCGGCCAGACGACGGAGCGTCTCGGTGAGGCGAGCCGCATCCTCGGGCACAATCGGCAGACGAAACGCCTTGATGGCTATCAGTTCTTGATCGGACGACTCGAAGGCGCGAAAAACAGGTCCCAGAACGCCGCTGCCAATCTGGTGCAGGACGCGGTAGGGGCCGAAGGCGGGCGGCGCGGTGTACCCGGCGGAGTCGTCGTATGGCAGTTCAGTACCTCTGAAACGATCACAACACTTTAGCATGTTGATCCGGCCGAGCCTCCGCGCGCTGTAGTAAATTGGGCCGGTGTCCGCGCACCCAGAGACCACAGTGACCGCAACCCCAGGCCTGGTTCGAGAAGCCATCGACCTCAAACGTTTTTCCTGGATTCGCCCGCTGGTTGCCGCGTACTCCTCCAATTTCTCCAGTGTGGCGAGCCTGTTCCGCGGCAATCCGGCGGACCCCGCTGCGTGGACGGATGCCATCGCCCGCGCACGCCAGGTGCCGCGTGACCGTGCCGGCCTCGCCAAAGTAGTCGCCGCGCAGCTGGAACGCCGCGGCGCGCCGGCACACGCACGTGCCGCCGCCACGCGACTGGCCGACGCCGAAACGGTTGCCATCGTCACGGGACAACAGGCCGGTGTGTTCGGTGGTCCGCTCTACACGCTGCTCAAGGCGGTCACCGCCATCCGCCTCGCGCGCCAGATGGCCGCGCGCCACGGTGTCGTGGCGATTCCCGTCTTCTGGGTCGAAGCCGAAGATCACGACTGGGACGAAGTGCGCACAGCGCGTGTCCTCGACGCGGACCTCGCGCTGCGCGAGATCGAGCTGGACACGCTGGATGGCGCAGGTCACCGTCCAGTCGCGTCACTCGTGCTGGATGAAGGCATCGGTGATGCCCTCGGTGCCCTTGAACAGGCGCTGCCGGTCACCGAATTCACTGACGACCTGCTCGCGCGCCTGCGTCGCCACTATCAGCCCGGGCGCAAGATGGGCACCGCCTTTGCCTCGTGGCTCGATGATCTGCTCGGCCGTTACGGCCTCGTGGTGTTCGAAGCGGCCGATCCCGCGGCCAAGCCGCTGGTGACGCGCCTGTTCACCCGTGAACTGGAGGCGCCCTGTCGCACCGCACACTACGCCAAGACCACCGGCGATGCGATGCGCGCGCTCGGTCACGAACCACAGGTGGATCCGTCCGACGACAGCGTCGCGCTCTTTTATCTCGGTGGCGGCCAGCGTGTGGCCATCAAGCGGCGTGGCGACGACTACGTCATTGGTGATGTGGTGCGTCCGCAGGCCGAGGTGCGGCAGGAAGCCGAGAGCAACCCCGAACGATTCAGCCCGAACGTCCTGCTGCGTCCGGTCGTGCAGGACCTGCTTTTCCCCACGGTGTGTTACGTCGCCGGTCCGTCGGAACTCGCGTACCAGGCCCAACTGGGCGAAATCTACAAGGACTTCGGCGTCGAGATGCCGCTGCTCTATCCGCGCGCGAACGCGACGCTGCTTGATTCAGCCGGTGTCCGCTTCCTCGACAAATACGGACTCCCGCTTGAAGCGCTGCAGCCGCACGACGAAGCCGCACTCAACCGCCTGCTGCAGGATCAACTGCCGGATGGCCTGGAAGACGGCTTCGAATCACTGCGCGAAGACGTCCGCGCGCGCATTGACGCGTTGACGCCGCTGGTCGTGTCGGTGGACTCGACACTGGCCGGCGCTGCACAGACCACCATCGATCGGATGCAGGAGACGCTCAAACACCTGCACACGAAGGTGATTACGGCGTCCAAGCGCAAGGATGAAACGTTGCGGCGTCAGTTCACGCGCACACAGGCGTTGGCGTTCCCTGAAGGCCACCCGCAGGAACGCATCGTCGATCTCGCGTTCTTCGTGAACCGCTACGGTCAGGCCGTGTGCGATCGGCTGGTGGAAGGCCTGCCGCTCGACATGGGGCGGCACTTCGTCATCGCGCTCTGACGGGCGTCAGCCCATCCCGACAACGGCCGCCCGCAAGGCGGCCTCGGCCCCCATCAGCCGCGCCCGTGTCGCGGCCACCCACTGGGTGTCGTCCGCAAGCAACGCACGCGACTGCTCCAGCGCCGCTTCGGTGACCTCCGGCGCAGGACCACCAAGTGTCTTCCGCAACGCAACAAAGTGTTCCGGACTCAGCAATGTATCGAGCGCTTCCGGCGTGTACTCAATGGCGGTACCAGTCACCTCTGCCGAGACCTCGGCCAGCAGTGTCGCCAGCGGCGCGTCGGGCCGCGCCTGTCGCGCACGCACCAGGCGTGTCGCGATGCTGTGTCCCGCGCGGAACGGCAATCCACGTTCACGCGCCAGCGTGTCCGCCAGTTCCGTGATCGAGATCCAGTTCTCCCCGGCGCGACGCCGCATCTTGTCGACGTCGAAGTCCGCGCCTTCGAGCGCCACGGCCACGAGGGACACGGCGCGGATGGCGTCCTTGAACATCGCGGCGACCAGCGGCTGCAGGTCGTCTTCGGTATCGACGATGTCGCCGAAGGGGGTGTTGTGGACGGAAACCGGGATCGCGCCGGCCTGCGCGAACGCCTTGGAGGCCAGCGCGCGTGCGTGCTCGAGCGCAACGGGATTCCGCTTCTGCGGCATGATGCTGCTGATCTGCACGAAGCCGTCTGTCAGCCGCAGGTACCCGACTTCCATCGTGCACCACAGCAGGAGATCCTGCACCAGCCGCCCCACACCAACCAGTGTCACCGCCGATGCGGCGGCGCTCTCGAGCAGGTAGTCCACGGTCGCGATGCTGCCGTAGGTGTTGCCGGTCGGGCCGTCAAATCCCAGCAGCGTCGACGTGCGGTACCGATCGATCGGAAATCCCGTGCCGGTGATCGCACATGCGCCGAGCGGATTCTGATTCACGCAGGTGAATGCCGCCTTCAACCGCGTACCGTCGCGTTCCAGCTGCTCGATGGCGCCAAGCAGGTAATGCGCCACAGTTGACGGCTGCGCAGGCTGCGTATGGGTGTGCGCGGGATACACCGTATGCCGATGGCGCGACGCGACGTCCACCAGCGACCGCCGCAGTTGGAGTGTGGCGTCGGTCAGGCCAAGCAGAAATTCCCGGATGCGCATCCGATACATCGTCATGTCGATGTCGTTGCGCGAACGCGCGGTGTGCAGCCGTCCGGCGACGTCCGCGCCGCAGGCCTCCACAATCTGCCGCTCCAGATAGAAAAACAGATCCTCGTAGGTGCCGTCGTAGGTCGCCGCGCGCACGGCGTCGAGATCGATGCCGTCGAGTGCCCGTCGGATGACGCGGGCGTCCTCGAGCGAGACGATGCCGGTGTCGCGCAACATGCAGAGGTGCGCGTAGTGAATCGCCATCAGCGGTTCCAGGAACAGCGCTTTGGCGTCTTCGAAATTTTCGTTCAGGACAATACGAACGTAATCGGGAGAGAACGGCATGAGGAAACCTTAACGAGCCGCCGCGCGACCAACCGCGCGGGGAGGAAATGCGGTGGAGTCAAGCCAGGCCGCGAGCCGGCCTTCGGCAATCTCCATCGCCGAGCGCACCGCGCCAAGCAGTTGTGCGTCGTCGCCAAGCGACGAGAGCGCCAGCGCAGGAAGATTGGGCACCACCTTCGAGACCACACGGCGCAGCGGCGACAGCAGGAGATCGCCGGCGTGGCTGAGGCCTCCCCCAAACACGATGAGCGCGGGGTCGAGCACGGCCACGATGTTGGCCACGGCGGTGCCGAGATACACGGCCAGTTCTTCGACGACGGCAGTAGCCCGGGGATCACCGGCGCGCGCCGCTTCGATGATCCGCATCACGGCGGAGGCGCGTCCGTGCGCGGTAGGCGCCACGTCCTCGACCAGCGGACGAGCGTGCTGCCATTCCGCGATGGCGCCCGCACCGATGCGGCTTTCGAGGTACCCGCGTTCGCCGAAGTCGCCTTCCCACTCGCGGAAATCGACATTCATGTGGCTGATTTCACCGGCGTACCAGTGATGGCCGCGATGCAGCCGCCCACCCACGACCACGCCAGCACCAACACCGGCGCCCAGCGCCACAAAGACGAAGTCGTCGACCTGACGGGCGCAGCCACGCCAGCGTTCGCCCAACGCGGCCATGTTGGCGTCGTTGTCGACACGCACCGGTGCACCCAGGCGCGCCTCGGCCAGTTCCTGCAGCGGCAGATCCACCCACCCCGGCAGGTTGACGGCGCGGATGACGCGGCCTGACTGCACATCGGTCATGCCGGGCGCGCCGATGCCGATCGCATACAACTTGGCGCGATCGCGACGCGCGCGGCGGAACACCTCGTCCACGCCCGCATAGATCTGATCGAGGATCGCCGTGCCGGAGACCGTGCTCGTCGGTTCCTGATGCCGCGCCAGCACCTTGCCCTGCAGGTCGGTCAGCGCGACACGCAACGTGCGGGAACCCACGTCGACGCCGACGAGATAGCCGTATTCGGCATTGAACTGCAGCATGATGGGCGGGCGTCCACCTTTGGACGTTCCCATCCCCATCTCGTGGAGCAGGCCCACCTCCTGCACGAGGTCTTCGACCAGGGCGGACACGGTCGGCGGGCTGAGTTTGATGATCTTGGCCAGATCCGCGCGCGAAATCGGGCCGGCGTGGCGTACGGCCTCAAGCAGCCGTTGACGATTCACACGGCGTGTATTGAGGCTGCCCCCAGCCCCACCCGGCACGTACTCAGTTGGAAGACTCACGGCGTCCGGCTTCGTTCACCAAATTAACAAAGTCAAGACTATACACTTTTGTGCGCATGCCGACTCGCCCACAGCCGCCCCGTCGCCGACCGGCCACCCCCCGGACGGGCAGGCTGGCACGCCTGCTCGATTGGCTGCGGGCACGACCAGCCGTCGTGGCGGCACTGGTCATCCCGATGGTGCTGGGATTCCTGTTCCTCGGGTACCTCTGGTCCACCTACGCCGCCCAGATCGATGCGCGGCTCAACGGCGAGCAGCGCTTCATCCCCCGCATCTTTGGACGCCCGTTTGTCCTGCGCCCCGGCCAGGCCCTGTCTCCCGCTCAACTGGAGGAACGCCTCAACGACGTTGGCTACGCGCGGCGTGAGGTCATCGAGGGCCCCGGGGAGTTCGCCGTGGCCGACCTCCAGATGCGGCTCTTCCCACGAGCGGAAGACGCACAGATCCTGCGCGTGGAGTTTGGCAAGGGTGCGCAGCCGACCGTGGCCCGCATCGTGCGTGATGCCGACAACCGGCCCGTGCCCGAACTGACGCTCGAGGCGCCCATGCTCACGGCGTTCGCCACAGGTGAAAAACGACGATTCACGCCACTGGCCTCGATCCCCGAGCGGATGCGGCACGCCGTGCTGGCCATTGAGGATCGCCGGTTCTACGACCATCCGGGTGTCGACGTCTTTCGGTCGGCAGCCGCCATCTTCACCAACCTCTTCGGCGACCGCGCCTATCTGGTCGGCGGCTCCACGCTGACGCAGCAGATCGTCAAGAACACCTTCCTGACTCGCGAGCAGACGATGCGCCGCAAGGTGCAGGAGCAGTTCATGGCGCTGGTGCTCGAGTCGCGCCTGTCGAAGGACCAGATCTTCGAGCTCTACCTGAACGAAATGGTGCTGGGTCAGCGCGGTCCGTTTGCCATTCACGGCGTTGCGGAGGCGGCGCGCATCTTCTTCGGCAAGGATGTCCGGAACGTCTCGCTTGCCGAGGCCGCCACGATCGCGGGACTGCTGCAGTCGCCATCCCGCCTCTCGCCGTTCCGCAATCCCGAGCGCGCCATCGAACGGCGGAACGTCGTGTTGTCGGCGATGGTGGAGACCGGCGCCATCACCGAGGATGAAGCCGACGCCGCGCGAAAGGCGCCGCTGGGGCTTGCCGCGCGCGCGCTGGAAAACGAAGCCCCGTACTTCGTCGACTACGTGACCCGCCAGGTGGATGAGCGGTATGCCGGGCTGTTCGAAACAAACGCGCAGGTGGATGTGTATACGACCATCGACCTGCAGTTCCAGCGCATCGCGCAGGAAGCCGTGGCCGAAGGGGTGGTGGCACTCGACAAACAGATGGCCGCGCGCAAGAAAAAAGGACAGGTGCAGGTCGCGCTGGTGGCCGTCGATCCACGCACCGGCGACATCGTGGCGATGGTGGGTGGCCGCTCCTACAGCCAGTCGCAATACAACCGCGCGGTCACGACGCAGCGGCAGCCCGGTTCGATCTTCAAACCCTTCGTCTATCTCGCCGCGTTTGAGCACATGGTGGCCGAAGGCGCGGCTGCACCGACGCCGGCGTCCATCGTGCTCGACGAGCCGACCATCTTCATGGATGGCGACAAGCCCTACGAACCGGGCAACTACGCCGACGAATACGACGGTCCCGTCTCCCTGCGGCGCGCGCTGGCGATGTCGCGCAACATCGCCGCGATCAAGGTCGCAGAGGCCACCGGGTACGACCGGGTGGCGGCGCTGTGGCAGAAGGTGGGCGTCGGCACACCCGCACGCCCCTACCCGTCAATTGCCCTCGGCGTGTTTGAAGCCTCGCCGCTCGACATCGCGACGTCGTACACCATTTTTGCCAACGGCGGACGCCTGCGCCCCCTGCGCGCGCTGACGCGGATCGTGGAAGACGGCAAGGCGCGCCTGGTGTCGCCAGGCAACGCCAAAGAGATCGCCAGGCCGGACACGACGTATCTGGTGACGAACATGATGCGTGCCGTCATGAACGAAGGCACCGGCGCAGGCGCACGGTCGCAGGGATTCCGCCTCGACGCCGCGGGCAAGTCCGGCACCACCAACGAACTGCGCGATGCCTGGTTCGCCGGTCTCACACCCGAGTTGCTGACGGTGGTCTGGGTCGGGTTTGACGACAACCAACCCGTCGGCCTTGGCGGCGCGCAGGCGGCGTTGCCGATCTGGACCAGTTTCATGCGCCGGGCCCTGGCCGGCCGGCCCGATCAATCGTTCGCCGTGCCGGACGGCATCGCCATGATTGACATCGATCCGGAGACCGGCCATCTGGCCGGCCCCTTCTGCCCAAGAACCATCCGGGAGGCGTTCCTGGTAGGCACCGAGCCGTGGCAGTACTGCGACCTGCACCGGGACTGAGGCGGCCCGGTCCCTGTTATACTCGGTTAGCAGTCACCGCCTTGGACTGCTAACGACCGATTGCCATGAGTACCGACCTGACAGAACGACAGCGCCGCATCCTTGCGCGCCTGGTGTCGGACTACATCGAGCAGGGCGAACCTGTCTCGTCGTCGTGGCTGGCCGAACATTCGGGCCTCGGCCTGTCCTCCGCCACCGTCCGCAACATCCTCGCGCGGCTGGAAGAACTGGGACTCGTCCGCCAGCCCCATACGTCGGCGGGCCGGGTGCCGACCGACGCCGGCTACCGGTTGTACGTGGATTCCCTGCTGCATCTGCGCCGGAGGCTCAAGACGCCCGGCGACATCGAAACACGCCTGCGACGCGCGGGCACGGTCGGCGACCTGCTTGAACACGCCTCGCAGGAACTCGCGCGGGCCTCACATCAGGTCGCGTTTGCGCTGGCGCCGGCAAGTCCGACGGTTCGGCTGCGGCACATCGACTTCGTGCCGCTCGACAGTCATCGTGTCCTCGTGATCGTCGTCGCGACCGGCAACCAGATTACGCACAAGGTTGTCGAGAGCGCCGACACCTACGATGCCGCCGTGCTGCAGCGCGCCGCGCAGTACATCAACGGGGAGTTCACGGGTCTGACGCTGCTGGAAGCCCGGGAGGCGCTGGTCGCCCGCCTGCGTGAGGAACGGATCCTCTACGACGCGCTGCTCGCACAGGCCTTGCGGCTTGCGCAGACCGGCCTCGACGAAGTCACGCCCGAAGAGACGCTGTCGGTCCAGGGCGTCTCGTTCCTCTTCGACAGCATGGGCAGCGTCGTCGACCGCGAACTGGTCACCGTCGAGACGCTGCGCGCGCTGTTCAAGTTACTTGAAGAGAAACACCGCCTGGTGGAACTGCTCACCTCGTACATCGAATCGGACGGCCTGACGGTTGTCATCGGTTCGGAACACTCGTCTCCCGACATGCATCCGTTCAGCCTCGTCGCCTCAACATTCCACGACGGCGCGCGGACAGGCACGGTCGGCGTCATCGGCCCGACGCGCATGCGTTACCAGCGGGCCATCAGCATCGTGGACGGCGTCTCGCAGAGCGTGACGCGCGTCCTGGAAGGCAATCAGTCATCATGAATCCGGAACACGACAAACAAGCGGACACGGCCGGTGACGCCGGCGATCAGACCGGCGGAGACGTGGCCACCCTGCAGCAGGAACGCGACGATCTCTACGATCGCCTGCTGCGCATGACCGCCGAGTTCGACAACTTCCGCAAGCGCACCGAACGCGAACGCCGCGACCTGTCCGATTACCTGACGATGGACATCGTGCGCGACGTGTTGCCCGTCATCGACGACCTGGAACGCGCCATGGCAGCGCCGGGCAGCGTGGAAACCAACCAGGAACTGGCCAACTACCACCAGGGCGTCACGATGATTCATCGTCAGCTGGTGGACGTGTTGCGGCGGCGCGGCGCCGAGGTGATCAACGTCGAGGGACAGATGTTTGATCCGGAGTGGCATGAAGCCGTGGCGTACGATGCGGCCGACGGCAGGCCCGATGGGCTCATCCTCGCAGAACTGCGGCGCGGCTACCGGATCGGCGGCAAACTGCTGCGCGCGGCCATGGTCAAGGTGGCCAAGGCGTGAGCAAGCGCGACTATTACCAGGTACTCGGCGTCGAACGTGGGGCATCGGAAGGCGACATCAAGAGCGCCTACCGGAAGCTCGCACTTAAGTACCATCCCGACCGCAATCAGGGCAACGCGGAAGCCGAGGAGAAGTTCAAGGAAGCGGCCGAAGCCTACTCGGTGCTTGGTGATGCCGAGAAACGCGCCCGCTACGATCAGTTCGGGCACGCCGGCGTCTCCGGCGCCGCGCCAGGCGGGCCAGGATTCAACGCCGACATCTTCGGCGATTTTTCGGACATCCTCGGCGACTTCTTCGGCTTTGGCGGCGGCGCGCGCCGCGGCGGCCCCACACGCGGCAGCGACCTCCGCTACGACCTCGAGATCGCCTTCGAGGAGTCGTTTGCCGGCGTCGAAACGCCGATTCAGATTCCGCGTGAAGAAGGCTGCGAACCCTGCAGCGGCACCGGCGCGGCGCCGGGTACCACACGTGAAACATGTCCACAGTGCGGAGGCCGCGGCCAGCTGCGTTATCAGCAGGGATTCCTCGTTGTCTCGCGACCCTGCGGACAATGCCGGGGCACCGGGCAGATCGTGCCGAAGCCGTGTCCGAGCTGCCGCGGCACCGGCCGTCAAGTGCGCGATCGCAAGGTCACCGTGCGCATTCCGGCGGGCATCGCCGATGGGCAACGCCTCCGCCTGCACGGTGAAGGCGAACACGGCATGGCCGGTGGTCCTCCGGGCGATCTCTACGTCGTCATTCATGTGAAGCCGCACCCGCGGTTTGTGCGCGAAGGCGACGACCTCTACTTGGAAGTCCGCGTGCCCTTCCCAGTGATGGCGCTGGGCGGCGACTTCCGGGTGGACGGCCCAGACGGCCCTGTCACCGTGCAGGTGTCGGCCGGTTCGGGCAACGGGACACTTGTGTCGTTCAAGGGCAAGGGCATGCCAAGCGTGACCGGACGTGGCGCGGGCGCGCTGCACGTGCGACTGGTCGTTGATGTCCCCCGCAAACTCACCAAGGATCAGAAAAAACTGATCGAGCAGCTTGGACAAACGATGCCGGTGGACACACTTGAAGCCCACGACATCGACACCGACGGCGGCGACAAACCGTTCTTTGAACGGGTCAAGGATCTGTTTGGCTGATCAGTCACCCACCCGCCTCTACGCCGGCCTCGATATCACCGGCTTCGCGGATCCCGACATCGTGGTCGCCCTGGTTGATGACCACGGTCCAACGGCCGTCGAAGAGCGCGGCACCACGCTGCGAATCTTTTTTGCCGGCGCGGAGTCGCGCGATGCAGCCGCCGCAACCGTGCGCGAATTGTTACCGGACGCAACATGCACCAGCGTGGACGTGCCGGATGAACAGTGGGCTGAACGCAGCCAGGCGGCACTGACCCGCATCCAGGTGGGCGGCATCATCGTTGCTCCGCCCTGGGATGTGCCGGAGGCGACCGACGCCACCGTCATCACCATCCTGCCGTCCATGGGATTTGGCACGGGCCATCATGCGTCCACACGCCTGTGCCTCGGGCTGCTGCAGACGCTCGACCTGCAGGGACGTACCGTCTGTGACGTCGGCACGGGTTCAGGCGTGCTCGCCGTTGCCGCACATCGGCTCGGCGCGGCAGCGGTGACGGCGGTGGACTACGACCACGATTCAATCGTGTGCGCGCATGAATCCGCGGAGCTCAATCACATCACCGACCGGCTGACCGTCGCGCAGGTCGACCTCGAACGCACGCCACACGTGGACGGCGCTCCGTTCGACCTCATTCTGGCGAACCTCACCGGTGGACTCCTGCGACGCTTGCGCGACGTGTTGGTCGGAATGACGACGGCCGGGGGCGCGTTGATCCTCAGCGGCATCACGGCGGAAGAACGCGACGATGTCGTGGCGGCGTTTGTGCGAGACGACGTCACGATTGCCGAAGAACAACACGAAGCCGGATGGGTCGGGCTTCTCTTACGGCGTTAGCCACTCCCACGCCGCCCACACCGTCGCCAGAGCCACCGCCGGAGCCAGTTCCGCGCGAAGCGTGCGGGGCCCCAGCGACAACCGCGCAACATCACCCCGCGCGCACTGTTCCAGTTCGGCAGCGCTCCATCCGCCCTCCGGTCCCACCAGCAGCAGCGCAGAGCCCGGCACGGGCGTCCAGGCCGGAGCCACCAGGCCTGGTGCGCCGGGCTCAACCGCGGCGAGGCGGTAGTCGTCGGGTTCCTCGAGTAACGCCGCCAGCGGTGTCGCGTCGCTGATGAGCGGCACGACCGCGCGGCCACATTGAGCTGCCGCGGCAGCGGCCACACGATGCCACCGTTCGCGCGCGCGGTCCCCACGCCAGGCGCGCGACGAGACGGCCACGTGGTCGGTGATCAGGGGCACGATGCGCGCCGCGCCAAGGGCCGTCAGGTCGCGCACGACGTCGTCCATCTGCTCGCCCTTGAGGAGACCAACGCCGACCGTCACTCGCACCACCGGTTCAGGCACCGGCGTCGCGATGCGGACGTCCACCAGATCGACGCTGCGCCGTGTGACCGCGGCAATGCGCGCACGCCACTCGTGTCCATGTCCATCAAAGACGCCGATCTCATCGCCTGCGCGGAGACGGACGACCGTGGCGAGGTAGTGTGTGACCGATTCGGGCAGCGTTGCCGACGGCACGTCCGACAGCCCCTCCGGCAGATACACACGTGTCATGGCGCCTCTCCGATCATCGCGTCTGATATTCTCCTCAGGCACATGGTCTTTCGTGGCCAGACCCTTGGCAAGTATCGCATCGTCGAACCGCTGGGCAGCGGCGGATTCGGCACCGTGTATCTCGCGGAAGACACGTGGATCGACAAACGTGTTGCCCTGAAGGTACCGCATCGGCAGAATCTGGATTTCGGCGAGTTGCTCAAGGAGCCGCGGCTGCTCGCGTCACTGGGCCATCCCAACATCGTCACGGTGATCACGGCGGAGAAGCAGGAGAACGTCTTCTTCATCGTGATGGAGTACGTGCCGGGCGACACGCTGGAGACGATCATTGCGCATCGCGGCGCGCTTGAACTGATGCAGGCGCTCGACTACACCGCGCAGATCTGCAACGCGGTCGAACACGCGCACAAACACAATGTGCTGCACCGGGACCTGCGTCCGGCCAACATCTTCGTCACCGACAAGGGGTTGTTGAAGGTCGGCGACTTCGGCACGTCGCGGGTGCTCGAAATGGCCGCACATGGCACGACGGTCATCGGCAGCCCGCCGTACATGGCGCCCGAGCAGTTCGAGGGCCGCGCGGTGTTTGCGTCCGACCTGTACTCCATCGGCGTCACGATGTACCAGATGTTGACCGGCGACCTGCCGTACAACACGCCTGCGCCGGCCGACATCGCGCGACTCAAACGCGGCGAACTGGTCACGCCTCCGCGTCAACGCCAGCCGAACATCCCCAAGGTGATCGACGACATCGTCATGCGCGCGCTCGCGCCTGACGTCGGGCATCGGTACCAGCGGGCCGAGGAACTGCTCACGGACCTGCTCTCGGCACGGCGCGAGCTGGTGCGCAAACCGGCTGCCGCAGCGCCACAGACCCCGGCCCCCGCCGGTGCCGGCGCGACGGCCCGTCCGACGCCGGCGCCGCGTCCCGCGCCTACGCCCGCCCGGCTGCGCACCACGCGTGAGACGCCAGCGGCCCGCTTCTGCTGGCAGTGCCGCAAGCCGCTGCCGGCCCGCAGCACCCGCTGCCCGTTCTGCGGCGAAAACCAGTAGCCGGCCCAGCCCGGATTAGTACTGGGTCCCACCATCCCGTCCGCGATAAAATCTCGGGCGGACGCCACCGTCGGCGACCGAAGGAGATCACATGGCTTTCAGCGGCACCGGCAAGGTGTGGATGAATGGGAAACTGGTCGACTGGGCGAATGCCACCATGCACGTGGCCTCGCACGTCATCCACTACGGTTCCGGTGTGTTTGAAGGCGCCCGCTGCTACAGCACGCCCAAAGGTTCGGCGTGTTTCCGGCTCGACGCACACATGCGGCGGCTGATCGATTCGGCGCGAATCTACCGGATGGATTACCACCTCGGCCAGCAGGCGCTGACCGACGCGGTGATTGAGACCATCAAGGCCAACGGCCTGCCGGCCTGCTACATCCGCCCGCTGCTCTACCGCGGCTACAACCAGCTGGGTGTGAACCCGCTGCCCTGCCCGGTGGACGCGCTCATCCTCGTGTGGGAATGGGGTGCCTATCTGGGCCAGGATGCCCTGGAACACGGTGTGGACGTCCGGGTCAGTTCCTGGACGCGCACGGCGCCCAACACCTTCCCGGCCATGGCCAAGTCGGTTGCCAACTACGCCAACTCGGGCCTGATCAAGATGGAAGCGGTGGTCGAAGGGTATTCGGAAGGCATCGCCCTGAATCCTGACGGCAACCTGAGCGAAGGCAGCGGCCAGAACCTCTTCATCGTCCGCGACGACATCGTGTACACGCCGTCGCTGGCCTCGTCGGTGCTGCCCGGCATCACGCGTGACTCGATCATCACACTGGCGAAGGATCTCGGCCTGCAGGTGCGTGAGCAGGTGCTGCCGCGCGAGATGTTGTACATCGCCGATGAGGTCTTCTTCTGCGGCACCGCCGCCGAGGTGACGCCAATCCGGTCCATCGACAAGGTGACGATTGGCGCGGGACGCCGCGGCCCCATCACGGCAGCGCTGCAGCAGTCCTTCTTCGATTACATCAACGGCGCCGTGCCCGATCGGCACAACTGGCTGACGTACGTCGAAGTGCCCGTCGCCGCGGCCCGCTGACCGGCGCACACCACACGTCGTGTCGCAGACGCGGCTGGCGGCCCTTCGGCTTCTTGGACGCCGGGACTACACGGTCGCGGAAGTCCGCGACCGCCTGAAAAAAACGGAACACCCTCCCGACGCCATCGACGAGGTGATTACCCGCCTCGTCGAGGAGCGCCTGCTCGACGACCGTCGTGTGGCCGCCGCACACGTGCGTACCTCGTCGGCGCTCAAGGGGCGCGGGCGGTTGCGCATCGCGCGAGAACTGGACGCCCGCGGCATCGAACGTTCGCTGGCACAGGAGGCGCTGGCGGCGCTCCCGCCAGACGATGAGGCCGCCTCGGTGAGGCGGTTTCTCGACCGGAAGCGGTTGCCCAGCCGCCTGAACGCCGCTGAACACCGTCGTCTCTTCGGCCAGTTGCTCCGGCGGGGCTTCTCACCCGACGTCATCGCCCGGCAACTGCGCGCGCGGCAGGTCGAGCCGCCGGACTCAGACGACTGACAGTCCGGTACAATCGTGAGCTGTCATGACCGCTCGCGAGATCCGCCAGTCCTTCCTCGATTTTTTTGCCCGCCAGGGCCACCGCGTGGTGACCTCGTCGTCACTCGTCCCTGGTGACGATCCGACGCTGCTGTTCACCAACGCCGGGATGAACCAGTTCAAGGACGTGTTTCTCGGCAAGGAACGGCGTGACTACACACGCGCCACCACCGTGCAGAAGTGCATGCGTGTCAGCGGCAAACACAACGACCTCGACAACGTCGGCCCGTCCCTGCGGCACCACACGTTCTTCGAGATGCTCGGCAACTTCTCCTTCGGCGACTACTTCAAGACAGACGCCATCCCGTTTGCGTGGCAGCTGCTGACCGAGGTGTGGAAGATCGATCCGCAGCGGCTGTACCCGTCCGTGTTCAAGGGTGAAGGCGGCATCCCGCGTGACGAGGAGTCGTTTGAGACGTGGGCGACGCTCGTACCGCGTGAGCGCATCAGCGAACTGGGCGCGGCGGACAACTTCTGGTCGATGGGCGATACCGGCCCGTGTGGCCGCTGCTCGGAGATCTACTTCTTCCGCGGGATGGACATTCCGTGCGGCGAGCCGGTGTGCCGCGGCGTGGAATGCAGCTGCGAACGGTACGTCGAGATCTGGAACAACGTGTTCATGGAGTTCGACCGCCAGCCGGACGGCACGTTGAATCCCCTGCCGGCGCTGTCGGTGGACACCGGCATGGGCCTGGAACGCATCACGGCCGTGATTCAGGGCAAGCTGGCGACGTACGACACGGACCTCTTCACGCCCATCCTGGCCGCGATTGCCGGCCGGGCGGGACGTGCGTACACACACAGCACCGAGAGCGATCACCCGGACGTCTCGATGCGTGTCATCGCCGATCACCTGCGGGCCATGACGTTCCTGATTGGCGACGGCGTGTTGCCCTCCAATGAATGGCGCGGGTACGTGCTGCGCAAGATCATGCGGCGCGCAATGCGGCACGGCAAAAAGCTCGGTTTCACCGAACCGGTGCTGTTTGCACTCGCGGATGCGGTGATCGACGAGATGAGTGGTGCGTATCCCGACCTGCGCACCAATCGCGAGGCGATCGTGCGGACGATTCGCGCCGAAGAAGAACGGTTCGACTCCGTGCTCACGGCGGGCCTGCCGAAACTGGAAGACCTGCTGGAGCGCACCGTGGACAGCGGCTCAACCGTCGTCTCCGGCGAGGACGTATTCAAGCTCTACGACTCGCTCGGCGTGCCGCTGGACTTTGCGGAAGACCTGGCCGGCCAACGCGGACTGACCATCGATCGCGAAGGCCTGGAAGCGGCCATGGAAGCGCAGCGCGACCGCGCGCGTGCGGCCAGCGCATTCGAAACCAAAAAGGGCGCGCAGTTCACGTTTGCGTCGGCAGACAGTCAGCGCACCTTGGAGCAACTTCCCGACACCTTTGACGGCTACAGCGCCACGGAGAGTACGTCAGCGATCATCGCGGTGTTTGATGCCGCGCGGACCCAGGTGGATGAACTGCCGGCGGGCGCCGATGGCTACGTCGTGCTGGACCGGACGCCGTTTTACGTGGAGTCGGGCGGCCAGGTGTCGGACCGCGGCACGTTGAACGTTGACGGCCGTCCCGTGGCCACGGTGACAGGCATGAGCCGGCTGGTGCCGGCGGGTGCACGTCTCCATCGCGTGACGACAAGCGCTCCGCTGAAGGTGGGAACGACGGTTTCGGCACATGCCGACAGCACGCTGCGCGACGCCACGCGGCGCAACCATACGGCCACGCACCTGCTGCACGCCGCCTTGCGCCAGACGCTGGGCACACACGTGCGTCAGGCTGGATCGCTGGTGGCGCCCGATCGGCTGCGATTCGACTTCTCCCACTTCTCCGCTGTCACGCCTGACGAGCGCCAGGCCATCGAACGGATTGTCAGCGAACAGATCGTTCGCAACACACCGGTGGTGACCGACATCAAGAACACCGAAGAGGCCATCAAGGCCGGCGCGATGGCGCTGTTCGGCGAGAAATACGGCGATCAGGTGCGCGTGGTCCAGATCGAAGGCTTCTCCACCGAGTTGTGCGGCGGCACCCACGTGCGGGCGACGGGCGACATCGGTCCGTTTGTGATCACCGAAGAATCCGGTGTGGCGGCCGGTGTGCGCCGCATCGAGGCGCTGACCGGCCTTGGCGCCGTCACGTACCTGCAGCAACTGCAGGCCGGCCTCGCACGTACGCTCGGTGCCCTCGGCACGCCCCTGGATCAGGCGCCTGACGCGGTGGCGCGGCTGCAGGCCGAGGCCAAACGCCTCGCGCGCGAGAACGAACAGCTGAAGATGAAGGTGGCGCTTGGCGGCGGCAGCGGCAACGCCGATGCGGACATCATCGAGATTGGCGACGCAAAATTCGTCGCGCGACGTGTCTCGGGCCTCGACAAGGGCGGCCTGCGCGGGATGAGCGATTCGCTGCGCGACCGCCTCAAGCGCGGCGTCGTGGTGGTGGCGGGAGAAAACGACGGCAAGGTGCAGTTGCTGATTGCCGTGACCAAGGACCTGACCGATCGTGTGCAGGCCGGACAACTCGTCAAGACCCTCGCGCCTCTCGTGGGCGGCGGTGGCGGCGGACGGCCGGACTTTGCAGAGGCGGGGGGCAAGGACGCGTCAGGGATTGACGCGATGCTGGACAAGGCCAGAGCCCTCGTGACCGAGGCCCTGGCCTGATCCCGAACTACTGAAGCGGCGTGGCCGGCGGACCAAACGGCTCGGTCGGTGCCGCAGCGGCATTCACCTGCCAGATCGTCGCACTCTGGTTGGTGGCAAACGACTTGCCGCCGGTGGAGTTGAACGTCTGCGGGATGGCGGTCGCGTAATACGCCGACTGCGTTGCCGTGCCGTTGCAGTCATTGGGCCCGGCCACGGCACCCGCCCCAGGAGCCAGCGTGAACAGGTAGCCGGCCTTGATCGGATTGGGCACCGCAAAATCCGCACCGATGAACGGCTCGGTCGAACCGGGCGACGGCGTGGCGAGCACCTGGAACGACACTGCAAAGCCCTGGTTGCCGCAGGCCATCGAGTACTGCACTTCCGCGACGTTGATGGCGCGCAGCGACTGCGAGGCTGAGGTCTCGTTGCCCGCCATGCGCGACCGCGTGAGGCCGGGCACGGCAATCGCCGCGATGATGCTGATGATCGCCACAACGATCAGCAGTTCGATGAGGGTAAATCCTTCGTCTTGTCGTGTCTTCATCACAACTCCACCGACAGGTTTGGACGACCGGATCGTCGGATTGGACGGTCGTCTGTGGTGACAATACCACGCGGGCTGCCGGCGACCGGCCCGGTGGTACATGATTCGACGTGCCCTACTTCGCGAGGCCGGGCAACAAGCCCCCGATGCCCCTGCCCAGCAGGCCAAACGCCGTGGCGGTGACGAGAATACCCATCACACGCGAAATGATGTTCATCCCGATCGGGCCAATGCGCCGGGCAATCGGGCCGGCCGAATGGAACGTGATCCACATCAGCAGGGCGATGCCGATCGAGACGGCCGAGATGATGAACAGGTCGCGCGGCGCATCGTAGGCACTCGCCTGGATGATCACCGTCGTGATGGTGCCCGCGCCGACCGTCCCGGGAATGGCCAGCGGGACCACCGCCAGCGCCTTCCAGTGATCCTCCGTGACCTCCTGCGCAGAGTCCTTCTCGTCCTTCGTGAGCTTGACGTCTTCGGTGACGGTCACCATCCGCATGCCGTAGTTGAGCAGGATGAGTCCGCCCGCGGCCTGCAGCATCGGTGTCGTCAGGCCCATGAGGCCAAGGATGGAATTGCCCAGCCAGGCGCACACCAGCAGGATGATGAGAATGGCCAGCGCCGCCTGATTCGCCATCCGCCGCTGAATCTGCGTCGTGAACCGGCCTGCCACGGCGGCAAACAACACCGACGATCCAATCGGATTGACGATCGCCAGCAGCGCTGTCGAGAAGAGGATGACGTCCTGCAGATTCACGACTCAGCCTTTGGCCAGCAGATACACGGCCAGCGCCGCACACACAAACCCGGCCGCCTGTCGCATGGTCGGGGCCTGCCCTCCCGGCAACACCCACGCCAGCAACGGGATGGCCGCCACCTGCACGACCGACACGACCACCAGAAACGCCGCGGTGGGCACAGCCGGATCAGCGGCCTTTGACGCGTAGAGATACACGGCAAGGCCGTTGGCCACCGCCGCCGCGCCGAGGAAACCGAGCGCGCGTCCGGTCGGCAGACCGCCTGTCAGCCGGGATGCCGAGGCCAGCGTCACCGTCAGTGCCGATCCCACCATGACCAGCACCGACATCCAGGCGCCCGACACACGGGCTTCCTTGCCAAGGAGCGGCCACGCCGCAAAGGCGAACGCGATGAGCGCCGCCGTCATCAACACCTGCGCGGTCATCGCGTCCTCACAGTCCGCTGGCTTCCAGCAGGCCCATGACCTGCTGCTCGAACCACTCGGGCGATGCCGTGCCGATGTGCTTGAGGAACACCGACCCGTCCGGCTTGACGAACCACGAGACCGGGTACGCCACGATGGCGCGGTAGGCCTGCAGGATGTCTTCGCGGCCATCGGCCACAAACATCGGGTAGTTGACGCCAAACTCCTTCGAGAACGCCTTGATCTGCTCAGGCGTGTCGGAAATCGACAGGCCAAGCACGGTGAAGCCCTTGTCGCGATACTTATCAACCAGACGCACGAACACCGGGGTCTCCTGACGGCACGGGGGACAGGTCGTGAACCAGAAATTCACGATCAGCGGCCGGCCTCGATAGTCCGACAGCCGTACGTTGTTTCCGTCAACGTCCTTGACGATGAAGCCCAGGTCCGCCATGTCGGTGGCCGCAGGATTCGGGTTGCAGGCCGCCAGGCCGAGCAGCAGGAACACGGCGAGGGCGCGGGCACACATCAGGCGCATATGCCAATAATAAGTCGGTGCGCATCGACATCTGGCTGGACGTGGCGTGCCTGTGCAAGACACGGTCGGAGGCAAAACGGGCCTGTGAGGGCGGCAAGATCGACCTCAACGGACACACCGCCAAACCCCACCGGGAGGTCAAACTCGGCGATGTCGTGGAGGTCAGCCGGCCCCACGGCCACCGCCAGCGCGTCATCGTCCGGGGCATGGCCGAGCAGCACATGCCCAAGGCGGAGGCCCGAAAACTCTACGAAGACGTGACCCCTGAGCCCTCCCCCGAGGTGAAGGCCATGCTGGAGATGGCCAGGCTGGCGGGGCCCAGGCCCGCGCGCGGGGCGGGGACAACGCCGCTGGACAAGTATGAAAAGCGCCGGCGGCGGGAGGCCAAGGAACGGGGGATGTAGGGTATACTTTGGTGTTTCGGGGGCCGCTCACCGGCCCCAGCTGAGAGGTTCAGAACGTGGCAACTCGACACAAATCGGCGGTCAAGGCGAACCGCCAGACAATCAAGCGGACCGCGCACAACCGTGAACTGCGGTCGAAGCTGCGCACCGGCCTGAAGGCCATCCGCGCGGCCATCGATGCGGGCAAGACGGATGAGGCCAAGGCGGCCCTCAACAAGACGTTTTCGCTCATCGACAAGATGTCGGCCAAGCGCATCATCCACGACAACGCGGCCGGCCGCTACAAGTCGCGGATTGCGAAGGGCCTCGCCAAGAAGACCGCGTCAGCGTAACGGGCGGCGTCGCCTAGCGACGCCATCCGCGCGACGCCACGGGACGGCCGGTCAGTTCCACGACCAGCCGTTCCAGTAACACCCGCGTTTCCCCACCCGAACTCTTCAGCGCCAGATCGGTGCGCAGCAGCGCATCGAGCGCTCCCTTGACGCGATCAGGCGCGCCCTCGGCCAATCGATTCGACACCCACCACCGCAGCTGGCCCACCATCGCGTGGGGCGAGTCGCCGCGCTCGAGGCGCATCGCCACCTCGCGGAGCGCGCGGCCCGCGTCGCCGTCGCCGATGGCGTTGGTCAATCCCCAGTCGTCGAGCACGGTGGCCGCATCTGACGCCACCTCATCGGCATCCGCCGCCGTGATCGTCGGGCGTTCCTGCGTGAACAACAGCAGGCGTTCCAGATCACCACGCAGCTTCGAGATGTCGCCGCCGGCGCGATCCACCAGCAGCGTGACGGCTGCCGGCTCAATCGTCCGGCCCTCGCGCGCCATTTCGTCGCGCACCCACTGCGCGGCCGTGGCATGGGCCTCGCGCTGCCCTCCCGGCCCTTCCGCCCGGATGCCTTCAAAGGCGACGACCTGCGCCGCTTCGAAGAGCCGCTTGGTGAAGCGGCGGGTCCGATCAATTTCAGCCGCCACGAACACGAGTGTGGCGAAGTCCGATGGCGCGGCGATGTAGTCCTCGAGCGGCGTGAGATCGCTCGTCGCAGACTCACCGTCTCCGGCGTCGGCGCCATCGTCGGAGTCCTCATCGGTGGCCTTGCCGGCGCGTTTGGGCTTCAGCAGCCGCTCGGCGCGCATGACGATGACCAGGCGGCGGTCGCCGAGCATCGGCAGGCTCCGGCACGACGCCGCGATGTCGACGGGCAGACCGCCGGGCTCGGCGGCGTACACACGGTCCACGGCAAAGGCGCGATCCGCTTCCGGAATCGTGGCCTCGAGCGCGTCGACCATCCGGTCGGCCAGTTTGATGTCTTCGCCGACGAACAGATACAGGCGCGCGAGTGTGCCTTTTTTGATCTGTGTGCGAAGCGCGTCTACCGACAGGAGGGCCACAACCTCAGAACGCCTCGAGGATGGAGGTCACAACCGAACGCGCGAAGTTCTGCGCCAGGCGCTGCATCGCTGCCGTGTCCTGCCCCAGGAACGTCGCGGCGTCGGCGCCCGTGGCCGCAGTCGCGACATCGAAGTCTTCGGTGTAGCGCATGGCCGCGTTGGACCACAACAGCTTGTTGGTGCGCATGTCCCGGAACTCGATCGACGCAGTCACGACCAGGTTCTGCCGCGATGCCTGGCTGTTGGCCGTGAACGCGGTGGAATCAAACCGCACGCCGGTGATGGTGCCGATGAGCACGGCATCCACATCGGTCGTCTCTGACTTGATGGTGTAGCGGCCGCGGCCGGCAAACTCGGCCTTGACGGCTTCGGTGAGGATCCGGTCCACGTCGGGAATGGTCGTTTTGTTCTCAAACGACGGAATCCCCACGATCCTGATGTAGTCCGGCAGGAACGACCCACGTCCGGACAGGGCGTAACCGCAGCCTGACGTGACACACAGCAGGCACAACAACGCGGAGGCACGGAGCAACATATTCACCCCTTCACGACAATGCTGATCGGCTGATCGGTGCGGGCGTGAATCGTCTTTACGATCGCCTTTCCCTGGATCCATTTCTGCACCTCAGGTGAGGCCAGCGCCATCTCCACGTTGGCGGCCGGTGTGGAATCGGCGGGCACCGAGATGCGCGCGCGCACCTTGCCGTTGACCTGCACGGGAATCTCGATGGACTCCTCGCGCGCAACCGCGTCATCCCACGACGGCCATCCGGCAGCCACGATGCCGTCGGCGTGTCCCAGCTGTTCCCACAGTTCCTCACACATGTGCGGAGTGAAGGGCGACAACATCAGGACCAGCGCCTCGACCGCTTCGCGCAGCACGGCGGCCGTTTCACGACGGTCCACACTCGCGCGCGGCTCATCGTCGACGCCAAGCGGACGCACACCACGTGTCTCGGCGTAGGCGTAGAGTTCGTTGACCAGTTCCATCAGCCCCGCCACCGCCGTGTTCAGGTGCACACGCGGGTCGAGGTCCTGCGTCACGCGGCGAATCGACGCGTGTGTCTTGCGCCGCAGCGCCCGATCGGCCTCATCGAACTCGAGCCCATCCGGGCCCGGCGCCGTGCGCACCACGTCTGCCACGTGATCGACGATGCGCCAGACGCGGTTGAGGAAGCGGAACGAACCTTCCAGACCGGAGTCGGTCCACTCCACTTCCTTCTCGGGTGGCGCCACGAACATGACGTAGAGGCGGAGCGCATCCGCACCGAACTTGCGAATCATGTCGTCGGGATCAACCACATTCCCCTTCGACTTCGACATGACGGCGCCGTTGTTGAGCACCATGCCCTGCGTGAGCAGGCGCGTGAAGGGTTCGTCGATTGTCACCAGGCCGACGTCGCGGAACACGCGGCTGAAGAAGCGCGAGTAGATCAGATGCAGGATGGCGTGTTCAACGCCGCCGCTGTAGAAGTCGACCGGCCCCCAGTAGGCCACCTTTGCCGGATCAAACGGCAGGGTGTCGTTGTGCGGATCGCAGAAGCGATAGAAGTACCACGAGGAATCCACGAACGTGTCCATCGTGTCGGTCTCGCGTCGCGCGGGGCCTCCGCACTTTGGACATGCGACGTTGACGAACTCGGGCACCTGGGCGAGCGGAGAATCACCGCGCCCCGTGAACTCGGTGATCTTCGGCAGTTCCACCGGCAGGTCAGCATCGGGTACGGGCACCATGCCGCACGGCTGACAATGAATGATTGGAATGGGCGTGCCCCAGTACCGCTGACGGGAGATGCCCCAGTCCTTCAGGCGGTACTGCACCGTGCCTTCGCCGATGCCGCGACGTGTAGCTTCTGCGGTCATCTGTGAATTGGCCATCTGCCACGCGAGACCGTTCCAGTCACCAGAGTTGATGGTGGTGCCCTCGCCGGCGTAGGCCTCGGTCATCGTGGCCGCGTCCAGGGACGTGCCGTCGGCAGGCTGCACGACCACACGCACGGGGAGGTTGTACTTGCGGGCGAATTCAAAGTCGCGCTGGTCGTGGGCCGGCACACCCATCACGGCGCCGGTGCCGTAGTCACCCAGCACGAAGTTGGCGATCCACACGGGCACCGGTTCCTGTGTGAAGGGATTGATGACCGACATGCCGGTATCAAATCCTTCCTTCTCGACCTCACCCGCGACACGCGCGGACTTGTCCTGCGCGCGGAACGCCGCGACCTTCGCGCGGAAGGCCGCCGGGTCGGCCGACTCGGCGGCAATCGTGTCCACCAGCGGGTGCTCCGGTCCAAGCATCACGAACATCGCGCCGTAAATCGTGTCGATGCGCGTCGTAAAGACCTCGATGCCGCCATCCCGCCATGTCGACATCTCGCCACCCGAGCGCGCAATCGCGAAGCGGACGCGCGCCCCCTCCGAGCGCCCGATCCAGTTGCGCTGCATCGTGAGGACTTTTTCGGGCCACTGCGAGAGTCCCTCGGTGGCCTGCAGGAGTTCGTCGGCGTAGGCCGTGATGCGCAGACACCACTGCTCCAGTTCGCGGAGCGTGACCGGCGTGCCGCATCGCCAGCAGCCGCCGTCCACCACCTGTTCGTTGGCCAGGACAGTCTGACAGCTCTCGCACCAGTTCACGTTCGAGCGGCGGCGATACGCCAGCCCCTTCTCGAACATGCGGGTGAACAGCCACTGATTCCACTTGTAGTAGTTCGGCAGGCACGTCGCCAGTTCACGTTCCCAGGCGTAGCTGATGCCGAGCCGCTGCAGCTGCCCTTTCATGTACGCGATGTTGTCGAGCGTCCACGTTTCGGGATGCAGCTTGTTCTTGATGGCGGCGTTTTCGGCGGGCAGGCCGAACGCGTCCCACCCGAAGGGATGCAGCACGTTGTAGCCGCGCATCCGCTTCAGGCGCGCCATGATGTCGCCAATCATGTAGTTGCGCACGTGGCCGACGTGTGCGTGCCCCGAAGGGTAGGCAAACATCTCCAGGCAGTAGAACTTGGGCTTGGAGGGGTCTTCGGTGACTTCAAATGCGCGCGATTCGGTCCAGCGCGCCTGCCATTTCTGCTCGATGTCCTGAGGGCGGTACGTACTCACGAAGACATTCTATCTGTCGGCCGGTCAGCCCAGCGCGTCGATGGTCGCCTCCACACCCTCCCGCAGCGCGTCCAGGTCGTACCCACCCTCGGTCACCGCAGCCACCCGGCCTCCGCAGAACCGGCGCCCTGCGTCAGCCAGCATCTCTGACAGGCGACGGAAGCCGTCGGTCGTCATCCGGAGTCCGCCCAGAGGGTCACGCTCGTGGGCGTCGTACCCGGCGGAGATCAGCAGCGCCTCCGGCTTGAACGACTCAATCAGCGGCAGGGCCGTGTGCTCCCAGGCCTCCAGCACAACCGTGTCCCGCGCGCCGGCCGGCAGCGGGAGGTTCAGC
>BTVE01000068.1:0-24934 GCA_045862915.1 Acidimicrobiia bacterium | reverse complement strand
AGCGCCGTTGCGCATTCGCACGCCCTGCAGATGGAGCATCAACAACGCGCGCGGGTGGCGCTCGACACGATCGCGCGTGATGTGCGCATGGCCGGTGCCGGGGCGGACCTGGTGCCGGCCGGCGATCGACTCCCACTGCCTGCCCTCTGGCCAAGCCGCGTGCTGGCGCCGGATGGTCCCTCGACGACGCGGCCACACGTGCTGGCGACACTGACAGTCGCCGGCAGTACTGCGCAATCACAACTGGCCGTCGCAGCCGCTCCAGGCGCGGCGATGTTCAACCTCAGCCCAGCCGCGCATTGTCCCGTCAGCAGGCCCGCCTGCGGTTTTGCGCAGGGACAGGTCGTGGCCGGGTTTGCCCAGCCAGCCAGTGGCCTGCTGGCCCGGGTGACTGCCATCTCCGGTGCGACGCTTGTGGTGACGTCGCTGACGTCGACAGGCGCGGCGCTGCCGGTCGGCGCGGTCGTGGCTGAGGTCAGCCTTCGCGCGTACGAGTGGCATCCCGTCGATCGTGTGCTCCGCCTGTACGACGGCACCGCTGCCGGGCAGCCGTTCATTGATGACGTGACCGGTTTTGACGTGCAGTTCACCGGGACCGCAGGTGACATTCCACTGGCGGCGCTGCAGGATCCCGCCGGGCGTCTGCTGGTTCGTGGTGTGCGCATCACGCTGACCATTGGTGACGATGTCCAGCGTGTGCGCGCCACCACGGCAGTCTCGATCAGGGCCGCCGAAGGCGCGGGTGGGCATCCATGATCGTGGTGTTGCTGGTGGGGCTGCTGGTGACGGGACTCTCGGCCGGTCTGGCCGTGTCCAGTCATGCCGAGCGCCAGATTGCCGGGACCCATCAGCGCACACTCCAGCTTTCGTACGACACGGAAGCGGTGGCGGCTGAGGTGGAAGCCGCGCTGGTTGCCGCGCGCGGGTGGTCGGCCATGCCCGCCACGTGGGTGCTGGGGCCGCCGATGGTGCCGCCCGGCTGGGATGAGCGCACGGCAGCGCTGAACCGCAGTCTCACCGCCCGGATGCCGGCAGGCGCCGACACGCCGCGATGGCGACTGGCCGGCGCCCGACCTGACGACGGTGTGGCGGTGTGGCTGCGCGACGATCCCGCTGACGCTGACGGCAACTCGGCGCTTGATGCCAACGGACGAATCACGGTCCGCATTGAACGAGTCATCGGCCTTGAGCGGCGCGGCCTTGAAGTGACATGGCAGAAGACTGGAGCGCAGGTGCGCCGCGTGTCGTGGAGGGAGGACTGATGGCATCGATGGTGGTGTTCTGGCTGGTGGCGCAATCGTGGCAGGCGCTGCCCCCCGGGCTGGCGCAGGAAGCGATGCGCGAATCGCTCCGGCGAGGGGCGCTGCCGCCGGCAGTCATTCGGCTCACGGATGCCGACTTTCCGCCGGGCACGCCGGCAGCGGCGTCCGCGCGTACCGTGCCTGCGTCCGGCGATGCGACGCCGCAGAAGGACGAGACCTGGTGGCGCGCGCGTGTGCAACAACTGACGGAGGCGATAACTCGGACGGACACTGCGCTGGAGTCGATCAGCGTTGAACTGGCCGGCCTCGAGCGTGACATTGCGGCCCGTGACGATCCGGCGCAGCGGTCGCAATTGATCACGCGCCGCGCCGCGCTGCTTGACGAGCGGCAAAAAAGGCAGAGGGAACGGCGCGCTCAGGACGCGTCTCTGGAGGCGCTGCTCGAAGAGGCGCGCAAGGCGGGCGTGCCGCCGGGCTGGCTGCGCGACCCCGCGCCTCCGCAGATGGGTTAGCGGAGGCCGATGACCGCCAGCGCCTGACGCAGTTCCTTCTCGGTGACGTCCGACACCACGGTGGTGGCGCCAATCTCGGTGGGCAACACGAAGTGCAGCCGCCCGTGGGCGACTTTCTTGTCGAGCCGGATGGCATCAAGCGCTTCCGACGCCTTGAGATCAGCCGTCGCGGGCAACGGCCCCATGGCGGTGATCACGGTGTGCAGTGCGTCGAGATCCGCCGCCGGATACACGCCCCGGTTGGCCGACAGCGTCGCCGCCGCCAGCATGCCCAGCCCGACGGCTTCGCCGTGGCGGAACCGGCGGTACTTCGTGATGGCTTCCAGCGCATGGCCCACGGTATGTCCGAAGTTGAGCGCGCGGCGTGGTCCGACTTCCCGTTCGTCGGCCATCACAACATCTGCCTTGATGCGGCAGCAATCTGCGATCAACGGCGTGAGCACCGCGGCGTCTCGCGCGAAGATGGCCGACAACGACCCGGCAATGCGCTCGAACAATTCGCGGGACGCAATCACGCCGTACTTGACGGCTTCATACAGCCCCGCGCGGAACTCGCGGCGAGGCAGGGTCTCGAGGACGACCGGGTCGCACGCCACCAGTGAGGGCGCATGAAACGCGCCGACCAGGTTCTTTCCCGAGGGCAGGTTGACGCCGGTTTTGCCGCCGATGGCGCTGTCGACCTGCGCCAGAAGAGTGGTCGGCACCTGCACGACGCGAAGCCCGCGTAGGTACGTCGCTGCGGCAAATCCCGCGACGTCACCGACGACACCGCCTCCAATGGCCAGCACGACACCGGACCGATCGATGCGACGTTTGACGAAACTGTCGTAAATCCGGCCGACGGTGGCCAGCGTCTTTGCGCGTTCGCCATCACCCAGCACCACGGGTGGGTGCCCGCCGAGCAGCGGCTCCATCCAGCGTTGATGGGCGCGCCAGACGGGTGGGCACGTGACAACGATGGTGTCAGCGACGAGGTGGTGTTCGGCCAGCAGCGACCCGAGACGATCGGCAAGCCCGGTGCCCACCTCAACCGCGTAGGTCCCCGCGCCATGGGAGACATCAATGCGGAATCGGGTCATCGGCACAGGTTACGATAACAGGCTGGAGTGTGTGACGTGGGACAGGAGCGCGAGATGCAGGGCGGACAAGGCAAGCAGGAGAAGACAGGCGGCGGCAAGGCAGACAGCTTCGTGACCGAGATTACGCCGCGGTCGGAGGATTTCTCCCGCTGGTATCTCGACGTCGTCCGTCGCGCGGAGCTGGCTGACTATTCACCCGTGAAGGGGTGCATGGTCATCCGCCCCTACGGGTACGCCATCTGGGAGAACATCCAGCGGCTGCTTGATGCGCGGTTCAAGGCGACCGGCCACGTCAATGCGTATTTCCCCCTGTTCATTCCCGAAGGACTGATTACGAAGGAGAAGGACCACGTCGAGGGATTTGCTCCGCAGGTGGCGTGGGTCACCAGGGGCGGGGACGAAGAACTCGAAGAACGGCTGATCGTGCGTCCCACGTCCGAGGTGATCATCGGCACGATGTACGCCAAGTGGGTGAAGTCGTGGCGTGACCTGCCGGTGTTGATCAATCAGTGGGCGAACGTCGTCCGCTGGGAGAAGGTCACGCGACCGTTCCTGCGCACGACCGAGTTCCTCTGGCAGGAAGGGCACACCGCGCACGAAACCGCGGAAGAGGCCGAAGAAGAAACGCTGAAGATCCTGGCGCTCTACAAGGATTTCGCCGAGCGCGAACTCGCGATGCCCGTGGTGGACGGCATCAAGAGTGAGAGCGAGAAGTTTGCCGGCGCCTCTCGGACGTATTCGATTGAAGCGCTCATGGGGGACGGCCGCGCGCTGCAGGCCGGCACGTCGCACAACCTGGGGCAGAACTTCGCCAAGGCGTTCGAGATCCAGTTCCAGGGACGCGACAAGTCGCTGCAGCACGCGTGGACGACCTCATGGGGCGTCTCCACCCGGCTGATTGGCGGCGTCATCATGACGCACGGCGACGACAGCGGTCTCATTCTGCCGCCGGCGGTCGCGCCGCACCAGGTGGTGATCATTCCGATTCCCCGCGGCAACTGGAAAGAAACCGTGCTGCCGACCTGCGAGGCGATTCGCGATCAGCTGACGGCGGCCGGCGTACGCGTGAAACTCGACGCGTCGGAAGAAAACTCGCCCGGCTGGAAATACGCCGAGTGGGAGCTGCGGGGCGTACCGCTGCGACTGGAAATTGGTCCCAAGGACATCGAAAAGGGTGCGGTGTTTTCGGCACGTCGGGACACGCGCGAAAAGGCCTCGATTCCGATGGCCGACCTCGTGCCCCAGGTGCAGCAGATCCTGCAGGCCATTCAGGACAACCTGCTCGCGCGGGCGCGGCAGTTCCGCGAGGAACACACGTCGGAAGCCGCGACGTGGGCGGAGTTCACGGCGGCCATGGAAGGACGTCCAGGATTCGTCATTGCCAGCTGGTGCGGGACGGCCGAGTGTGAAGCCGCCATCAAGGCCGAGACGCAGGCCACGCTGCGCAACATCCCGATGGACTCGCCGAAGGTCGAGGGCACCTGCATCAAGTGCAATGCCGCCTCGACGGTGAAAGCCTGGTTCGCGAAGGCGTACTAACGTTTCGCCGCGGCGACCAGCACACCAGCGGCGGGCCAGCGCTCGAGGATCTTCCTGAGCGCAGGGTGCCGCCGTGTCAGGTCTTCGCGTTTGACGATCGCGCGGAACGCGTCGGCCAGATGTTCCCGCCACCAGCGCTCGTCATCAGAGGCATGCACCCACGCCTGCGCGATCGGCAGCAGGCAATTGACGTCGCCAACCGCCGCCGCCGCTGACAAAAAGCCGACCGGCAACGGGCCGGACGCCTGTTCGAGGGTTTCCCGCAAGTCATAGAGGGCCAGCCGGCTCGAGCGCGCTGCCAGCTGCTGGTGCAGCGCTCCACGCGCTGCGGCCCACCCTGATCGGGCGGCCGGATCGGATGTCTGCTGTTCCGCACGTCTCACGGCGTCCACGGCGCGTTTGAGCGTCGACAGCGACGCCCGATCGCCGTCGTCGCGCACGACGGCCAGCATGATCGTCGGATCGTCCGGCAGCCGGCCCTCGGCCATGACATCGAGGGAGTCCAGGGCGCCGGCCTGCCGGCGCGTGACTCGGGCCACGACGCGCGCCGACGGGTCCCTGGACAGCGCTTCGTAGAGCGGCTTGAGCAGCGAGGGCGGCTGACCGTCAAGCGCCGACAGCGCCGCGAGGCGGCGCGGTGACGGGACGTCTGCCTGTGTCACCAGGGCTGCGAGGGCGTCAAAGGCCTCTGTGGCCCGCCGGTCCTGACCGGCCGCGATCTGCCCCAGTACGTCGATTGCGGCTTCGGCCAGGCGGTCGTCCGTCGCCTCACTCGCCAATCGTCGCGACAGCGGCAGTGCGCGTGTATCAGCAATTGCGCCGAGGGTCTCGAGTGCGGCAATCCTGGCGTCTGGCGAGTCCGTATCGCGGCCGGCAACGTCCAGCAACGGCGTGACCGCGCGCGCGCCAATCACCGACAGCCGCGCGGCCGCCAGCTCCCGGCGATGCAGGTCGCCCGAGCGCAATTCGTCAATCAGGCGACTGATGTCGGCGGCAAGAGAGGGGCGGACAGGCATAAAAAAAGGCCGGGATGCATGAGCATCCCGGCCTGTGTTGTCGGCGCGAGGCGCCGTTTACTGCAGTCGCACGACCATCGCTGCGCGACGGTTCATGCGGCGGGTCTCTTCGCGCGAGTTGTCGAACTTCGGCCGTTCCTCGCCGAAGCTGACGACACTCAGCCGGTCGGCCGAGATGCCGCGCGAGGTGAGGTAGTCGCGGACCGCCGCAGCGCGGCGCTCGCCAAGCGCCAGGTTGTATTCCGCCGTGCCGATGTTGCAGGTGTGGCCTTCAATCTGGAGTCGCAGCGTGGCGTTGGCCTGCATCGCGGTCACGGCTTCATCGAGCACCCGAAGGGCGTCGGCGCGCAGGTTGTAGCGGTCGAATTCGAAGTGGACGTCTTCGAAGACGAAGTCGCGGATCGCCGGCTGCACCACCTGGATGTTGACCGAGGCCGTTGCCGACGCGCCGCGGCTGTCGGTGACGGTGACGGTGACGGGCACCGTGCCGACGGTGTTCGGCGCGGTCCACGGTGTCTGGCGGTTGGTGGCGCTGGTGAACGAGCCCGTGTTGGCCGTCCAGCGGTAGGTCAGCGGGTCGCCGTCCGGGTCCTGCGCGTCAGCGGTGACGGTCGACACGCGGCCCACTTCAACCGTGCACGGGTCGCAGGCGGCGCGGACCGTCGGGGGCCGGTTCGCCGGCGGAGGCGTCGGATCGGCCGGCTTGGCCGGCGGCTGCGGAGGCGGCGGCGCGACGTACTTGCGGGCGCCCGGGTGGTAGCCCAGTCGCACCTGCACGCCGAGGCGGTCGCCCACCGAGGCCGCAAAGGCCGAGGGGCAGGCCGACGTGCCGGTGATGCAGTAGCGGGCGTCAGCGCGGTCGCTGGTCGCCACCGACCAGTTCACGCCGGCGCCGAGGAAGAAGCCGTTGGAACGCTGCCACGTCGCACCAAACGCGCCCCAGAGCGGGCTCGCATTGGGCGTGGACGTCGGGGCCGTGGATCCATCGATGCCCAGGAAGTTCGCGGGCGCGGTGATGGTGGAGTCGAAGTAACGCTCGCCGTACCACTCCAGGGTGAACCGCAGCGCGGAGGTGGCGGGGAAGGCCGCGCCGCCGCCATAGCGGAGTCCGTTGCTCAGGTCGAATCCGTCCGGGTTGCCGCGGACAATCATGCCGCCGTAGCCGGCCACTTCGAACACGCCGACCTTCTTGCTGACGATCAGGTCGCCGTAGTAGTCAACCTTGCCGGTGGACGCGCCGCGTTCATCGTCACCGGTGGGCACCTTGACGCCCGCGCGCAGCGCGACGGCCGCTGCCTTGTTGTCGGCCTCCGAGACCACGTTCCACTTGAGGCCGAGGCGGAGGTCGCCGATGCGGTTGCCGATCCATCCTTCGCGGACCAGCGGGTACTCGTTCACCACGCCGCCGTTGGAGGTGTCCGGGGTCGTGCCCAGCGGCACGAAGAAGATCGGACGCGTGTCGCGGTCGATTCGCGTGATCACTTCCATCGAGCCGAACACTTCGACCCGGTTGCGGATGCCGACGGCACCCGTGATGGGGAAGTGCGTGACGTCGGTGAAGCCCTGTCCGTAGTCGTGATTCTGGCGGAAGAAGCTCACCGACCAGTTGCGGTCGCGGAGCACTTCAGCGGTGGGCACGAACCAGAGGCCCGTGTCACCGTTCACCGTTGTTGTTGCCGGCCGCGATTCGGCCGCACCTGCCTGCGTGCCGGTCGTCTGTGCCAGGGCCGGTGTCGCCGCGACAAGTGTGCCGAGCGTGACCACCCCAAGGAGTCGTTTCATGATTGGCCTTCCCTCAATCATTCGGGGGCCAGGGGCGATCCCCGGCCTGAAAACCCACGGCGGTAATGGTACACCCGAACCATGTCAAATGCGCCTGCCCGCGGCGCCCGGTCCGGGCGCCTGGGCTATACTGAACGGGTTATGTTTCCTTCGCTTGGCATGGGCGAACTGGTCGTCATCTTTGCGGTGGCGCTGCTGTTTTTCGGCCCGCGCAAACTGCCGGAGCTCGGCCGGTCGCTGGGTAAAACGCTGCAGGAGTTCCGGCGTGCCTCCAACGAACTGAAGCACACGCTGGATGAGGAAATCTCCCTCGAAGAGCGGACCAAGGCCAAGGAATCGGCCCCGGCTGCGGCTGAGCCGGCACCGACAGCCACTGACCCGGCTCAGTTGCCGTCGCCCGCTGCCCCGGAAACCATCGCCCGCGGCCAGCAGTAGGCGCCCGCGACGCCTGTGACGACCCACGACGAGACCGCAGAGCCGGACGCCCCCGGCCGGATGAGTTTTCTCGAGCACCTCGACGAGTTGCGTCGGCGGCTGCTGTACGCGGTCTACTCGGTGCTGGGCGCGCTCGCGCTCTCGTTTGCGTTTGTCGGCGAGGTCCTGGACTTCATCACCGGCCAGATGACCGCCGTGGTGGGCCCCCTGCAGGGCGTCGGGTCGCTCGACCCCATCATGGTGCTCTTCAAGACCGCGCTGCTGGTGGCGGTCGTGGTCGCCGCACCGTTCATCCTTCTGCAGGTCTGGTATTTCATCGCGCCGGGGCTGTACGCCAACGAGAAGAAGCTCGCCATCCCCTTCGTGTTCGTCACGACCGCCCTGTTCATGGGCGGCGCGGCGTTCGCGCATTACGTGGCGTTCCCGGTGACGTGGGAGTTCCTCAAGGCCATTCAGCCGAAATGGATGGACTGGCATCCCATCTGGAATGACACGTTTGCCCTGTATCTGCGGATGGTGCTGGGGCTCGGGCTGATCTTCCAGATGCCGGTGGTCGTGTTCGTGCTCGCGCGATTTGGCCTGGTGACGGCCGGCTTCCTCGCCAGGAACTTCAAGTACGCCATCCTGATCATCTTCATCGTGGCGGCAGTGGCCAGTCCCGGACAGGATCCGACCAGCCAGCTGTTGTTTGCCGCCCCCATGATGGTCCTGTATGTGATTTCCATCGGTGTGGCCTGGGTGTTTGCCAAGAAAAAGCCCGCCGAGGACGAGGCGTGAGGCCTTAGGATCAAGGCATCTATGCGCAACTCAGGCCTCTCGATTGCCGCCCTTGTTGTCGTGGGCTCCGCCGTCGCCGGCGGTGTGCTGGGAGGGCGCGTGGGCGCCTCCAACGATCGCGTCACCGACTGGAGCCGCCTGTTCACCGCGGCGCTGGCCACGGTGGAGCGCGAATACGTCGAAGAACTCGACAGCGAAGACCTCGTGTATGCCTCGATTGACGGCATGTTGCGGACGCTGGATCCCCATTCGAGCTTCTTTGATCCGCGGCAGTACGCCCAATTGCGTGAGCGCCAGGAGGGCAGCTACTACGGCCTCGGCCTGAGCATCGTGGTGGTCAACGGCGACATCACCGTCACCAACCTGTTCGAGGGATCGCCCGCCTACCGCTCCGGGATCCGCCGCGGTGACATCATCGCGCGCATCAAGGGCGAGTCTGCCAAGGGGTGGACGTCCGAGCAGGCGGTCGCCGAACTGCGTGGCCCGAAGGGCACGGAGGTCAACATCTCGATTCGGCGCGCGGGCGTCGAAGCGCTGATCGACCTCGACGTCGAGCGCGACGAAATCAACATCACGACCGTGCGCACGGCGTTCATGATTGCGCCGGGCACGGGGTACATCCGCCTGCAGGACTTCTCCGAGACCACCGACAAGGAAGTCGGCGCGGCCCTGACAAAACTGCGGGCCGACGGACTGCAGCGGCTGGTGCTCGACCTGCGTGACAACCCTGGTGGACCGCTGGATCAGGCCATTGCGGTGGCGAATCGCTTCCTCAAGCGCGGTCAGATGATTGTCGAAACACGCGGACGCATTCCCAACATCGACGAGTCGTATCCGGCCACCGAGCAGGGCGACGTGACCACGCCGCTCATCGTGCTGGTCAACCGGAACTCGGCCAGCGCATCGGAGATCGTGGCCGGCGCAATCCAGGACCACGATCGCGGGCTTGTGGTCGGTGAAACCACCTTCGGCAAAGCGCTCGTGCAGTCGGTCTACCGGATCAGTAACGGCGCCGGACTCGCGTTGACCACGGGACGGTATTACACGCCGAGTGGCCGGATGATCCAACGGCCATGGGACGGCACGTTCGACGAGTACCTGACCTATTCGCAGCGCGATCAGGAAGCGCCGCGCGAACACGAGGCCGACGAACTGAAATACACGGACGCCGGCCGCAAGGTGTACAGCGGCGGAGGCATCGAGCCCGATCACTTCTTCGCCGGACCGACCGAAGGATTCTCTCCGTCGCGCTTCTCGCGTGGCTTGCTGAGCCGCGGCTATTTCGTGGGATTCGCCGAGCGCTTCACGGCCGAAGGTGACGCCCGCCCGGCAGCCGCCTCCGCCGCGTCGCACAAGGTGGCGCGCGGCTGGACCGTGACCGACGGCATGCTCGAGGAGTTTGCGCAGTATCTCGCCGACCAGCGCGTGCGCGTCGATCGGGACGCGCTGACGGCCGACGCGGCCTTCATCCGCGCGATGATCAAGTACGAAGTCGATCTCGATCTCTTCGGCGTGGAAGAAGCGCGCCGCCACCTTTCGCGCGTCGATCCCCAGGCGCAGTTTGCCCTGCAGTTCTTCCCGCAGGCCGCGCAGCTGCCCGGCATCACGCGTCAGCCCTGATTTTGTTCTTTCCGGTTCTCAATGCGACTGTCCAGACTGCACATCAACGGATTCAAGAGTTTTCCCGACCGCGCCGAACTGTCCTTCGATGACGGAGTGACGGCGATCGTCGGCCCCAACGGCTGCGGCAAAAGCAACGTGGTGGATGCCATCACGTGGGTCCTTGGTGAACAGAGCGCCAAGAGCCTCCGCGGCGAGCGGATGGAAGACATCATCTTCAACGGCTCGGAAGGGCGGAAGCCAACGGCGGCTGCCGAAGTGCGCCTGCGCCTGGCCAACGTCAGTCAGGCCGCCACGCGTGAGCCGATTGAACCTGGACTCGAGATCGTCGACGAGGATCCCGCGGCGCCGCCCGATGGCAAACTGCCGCTCGTCACACGCGACGTGGAGATCGGCCGTCGTCTCTATCGATCGGGTGAAAGTGAATACCTGATCGACGGCACCGTCTGCCGCCTGCGCGATGTCCACGACCTGCTCATGGACTCCGGCCTGGGCGTCAAGGCCTACGCCGTGATCGAGCAGGGCAAGATCGGACAGATCCTGTCCTCGCGACCCGCCGAGCGACGGTCGCTCATCGAAGAAGCCGCGGGTGTCACGAAATACAAGGCGCGTCGCCGGTCGGCAGAGCTCAAACTCGATGCCGCGCAGCAGAACCTCACGCGTGTCGACGACATCATCTTCGAGGTCGAAAAGCAGCGAGGCACACTCAAGCGGCAGGCCGCGAAGGCGCGCCGCTACAAGCGCCTGCGCGAGGAACTGCGGCGCTGGGAGCAGGTGCAGTTCGCGCGGCGTCATCAGGCGCTCGCCAGTGACATCGCCAACGCGGATGCGCGCCTGGAAGAGGCGCGTGTGCGCGAAGCCGCGGCCGCCGCGCACGTCGCCGAGTTGGAGACGGCTCTGGAGACGGTGCGCCTCCACCTGGCGGAAGCCGAGAAGCAGGCCACCGACACGCGCGAGCAGGCCCACCAGCGTGAGTTGTCCATCGGACGCCACCAGCAGCAGATGGCGTTCGATCGCCAGCAGATCGCGGAACTGGGGCAGCGCGTTGAAGCCCTTGGCGCCGAGGCCGAAGACCTCGACGCACGCATTGCTCCCGGACGTGAGGCCATTGCCACACAGCGCGAGGCGATCGCCCGCGCCCGAGAAATTCTGAACGAGGCCCAGGGCAAGGTGGCGGCCTGTGAAGACGACTACCGCCGGGCCCAGACGTCCGTGCAGGGCGTGGAGCAGGAAGCCGACCAGACCCGTGCTGCCGTCATGGCATCGGCGACGACGTTGTCGGCGCTGCGCACGGCGCGTGACTCCGCCGCGGCCGCGCGGGACCGTGTGGCGCAGGAGCGCTCGCGTTTTGAAGTGGAACTGCGCGACCTGCAGCAGGAATCCGAACGCGCCACCCGCGATCGTGAAGAGGCGATGATCGCGCTCGAACGCGCCCAGGCGTCGCTGGCCGATGCCGCCGAACGTCGCGCGCAGGCAGACGCGGCACTCTCAGCGGCGCGCGGCGAGCGCGAACGCCTCGCACGCGAAGTGAGCCGCGTCGAGCGCGAAGCCGCCGGCCTCGAGGCGCGCCTCCGGTCGCTCGAAGCGGTCGAACGGCAGCGACAGACATTTGGTGATGCCGCGCGGTTCCTCCTGGCTGAAGCGCCGGAGACCGTGGGACAACACGGCGCGCTGGCCGACTACCTGGCCGTGCAGCCCACCTGGGAGCGAGCCGTCGATGCGCTCCTCGGTGACCTCCTCCAGCACGTGGTCGTCGACCGCGCCGAACAGGTGGTGCAGGCGCTGGCCACGCTGCGTGACCGCAAGGCGGGCCGCTGCGGCTTCTTTGTGATCGAGGAGGCGCAGCGCGCGACAATGCCCGCGGCGCAGCCGGCCGCTGAGGGCGCGAAGGCCCTGCCGGACGTGGTGACCGCCTCGGGGCCGTACGCCGAGCTGATTGCCCGGGTGCTGCCTGACGCCCTCGTGGCCGACACGTTCGACCAGGCACGTGCACTGTCATCGACAGTGCCGTACCCGGTCGCGTCGCGCGAAGGTGACGTGTTTCGGGCCGCGTGCCTCGTTGAGGGCGGAGCCAGCGGCGGCGGCCACGGGATCCTGGAAACCCGCGCCGAAGCCCAGGCCCTGCGCACCGAAGTCGCGGCGACACACGAACTGGCGCAGCGACTGGCCGATGATCTCGCCGGCGTCGAGCAGCAGATCGCCGCGGGCGAGGCCGCACTTGCCGCCGCGGTTGGCGCTCAGCACGATCACGAAAAGTCGATCGTCGGGCACGACGCCCAGGTGCGTCGCGCCGGCGACGAAGTGTCCCGTGTGGCGAGACGAATCGAACTGGTCACGACCGAACGACGCCGCAGTGAAGAAGAAGAACGCGCGGCGGAGCGGCGACGCGACGAAGCGCTCCTGGCCATCGAGGCGCACGAGTCGGGGCAGGTTGAGGCGGAGCAGTCGCTTGGCGCCGTGCTCGCACGGTTGCAGACGACCCGGACCGAGGCCGAAGGGCAGTTGCGTCGCGTCAGCGAAGCACGAGCCGAACAGATCGCCGTCAGTGAGCGGGTCTCGTCGCTGGAGGCCGAAGGCCGTCGCCTCGAAGAGTCGCTGGCGGACATCGAAGTCCGGCTGACGAGCCGCCGGTCGGAGATCAGCCGCGCCGAAACCCGGCGCGACGAACTCGGACGCGCCGTCGTTGAATCGGAACGGCTGCTCGACGATGACGTGGCGGTGCTCGGGGAACTGCGGGCCAACCTGCAGGGACTCGACGAGCGTGTACAGACGCATCGGCAGGAATTCAGCGCGCGTGAACATGACATCCGTGGCGCGCGACAGTCGCTGGAGTCGGTGCGTACGGCCGTCATGCAGTCGGAAGTCGCCAGGGCGACCGCGCAGGCCGACTTGACGCACCTGGCGGCGGCCTGTCTTGAAGCCGTGAACATGTCGATCGACGACGTGGTCGTCGAGGTGGCGCGTATGGAAGCCGCCGGCGAACTGGCTGCGCCTGCGCGACGGCTGGCTGCCGCGTCCGCCGCCGATGCTGACGAAGACGAGTCCGACGCGCCGGCGGAGGCGCAGGAAGCACCTGCGGCGGCTGTCGTTACAGTGAGTGAGGCTGTGGCAACCGCCGACGGCGACATCGCCGTCGTGGAGTCCGTGACGGTCGAGGCCGTCGAGGATCCCGGACCGCCACTCGCGCCCGAGGAGGTCATCGCGAGCCTGCGTCAGAAGATCGAGCGCCTGGGGCCCGTCAACATGATGGCGATCGACCAGTTCGACGAACTCGAACAGCGTCACGCCTTCCTGACGACGCAGCGCAAGGATCTGCTGGATTCCATCGCGCAGACGGCCGAGGCGATTCGTCGCATCGACGTCATCACCAAGGAACGCTTCACCGAAGCGTTCGGCGTGATCAACGCGAACTTCGAAGGCACCTTCTCGACGTTGTTCGGCGGCGGCCGGGCCGGTCTCGTCCTCATCGATCAGGAAAACCAGGTCGAGAGCGGTATCGACATCATTGCGCAGCCGCCGGGCAAGCGCCTGCAGAACGTGCAGCTGCTCTCGGGTGGCGAAAAGGCGATGACCGCGATGGCCCTCATGTTCGCCATCTTCAAGTACCGCCCGAGTCCCTTCTGTCTGCTCGACGAAATCGACGCGCCGCTCGACGACGCGAACATCGGCCGCTTCGTTGAAATGCTGCAGGGCATGCAGTCGCACACGCAGTTCATCCTCATCACTCACAACCGCAAGACGATGGAGATCGCCGACCGGCTGTACGGCGTGACGATGGAAGAGCCGGGCGTGTCGAAGCTGATCTCCGTGCAAATGAATTGAACGAGTCCACTGCCACCCGCCATCAACGCCTGAGACGTCGGGCGCAGGTGGCGTCCGTCGCCGCGGGCATGGTCTGGCTGCTCGTGTTGGCCTGGCCACCCGTCGGAACGCCACTCGCAGAGTGGGCCTCCGGCACGCGTTGGCCCGCCGCGACACTGGTCGCCGTAGTGGCGCTGGGATGGGAGCTGGTCGCGGCGCCGGTGGTTTGGTGGGTGGTGTCGCGAGAGCGTCGTCGCACACGACGGCCGGTCGATGCCTCAACAGGTGGTCTCATCCGTGATGCGGTGACCGGTGCCGTGCTCACGGCCGCTGGCGTCTCACTGCTGCTCGCGTCCGTGCATCTCGCCGGCCCACGCTGGTGGCTGCTGATGGGGGGCGCCTCGGGCGCCGGGCTCGTGCTCGGCACTGTGGCGGCAGGACTGATGGCACGCAGTCGCCTTACGAGCCGGCCCGTCACGCGCCAGACTCTGGCAGACCGCCTGGGAGCCTTGTCGTCCCGCATCTCGGGCGCCGTTGTGCCAGTGCGTGAGTGGGTGGGCCGCGAACACGACGGGCTGGCGACGGTCACCGGCGTTGGCCGCAGTGGCGCCATCCTGCTCAGTCACGACCTCGGTGCCGAGTGGCCCGAAGACGAAGTCGTGGTGGTGGTGGCCCACGAGCTGGCGCACCACCATCGGCATGATCTGTGGCGCAAGGCCGCCCTGGATACGGCTGTGGCGACCGGCGCCGCAGCAACTGCTGAGTGGACGCGCGCGGCCGCAGGTCTGCCAATGGACCTCTCGGCGCCGGGCGGCCTGGCGACGATCCCCGTACTGGCTCTGGTTGGGCTGGTGGCCTGGTGGATGCTGCGCCCGATCCGGCTGGCGCAGTCACGTGCCCACGAACGCGCGGCGGATCGGTTGTCGCTGGAGTGGACGGGGTTGCCCGATGCGTTCACCTCAGCAGTGCGGCGGATGGAAACGCGCCATCGTGTTGAGCAACGCCCCTCACGCCTGACGCGGTGGTACTTTCACAAACATCCGACTGTGGAGGAGCGGCTCAGCGCGGCGAAACGATGAGCACGCCCGTCATGCCGTGCTCGCGGCATTGGTCGGCCGTCATCGAGCAGTAGAACTCGAAACGGCCGACCTTTTCCGCGCGGAACTCGAACACGACGTCCTTGCCCGGCTCGATACGCTTCTGGATGCGGTAGTCGGGCAGCGTGAAGCTGTGCGGAATGTCCTCGGACGTCGCCGTGATGCGCACCAGGTCGTCCTGGGTCACATGAATTTCGGCGCGTTCCGATCCGGAGATGCGGAACTCATGCTTGCGCGCGGACATGGTGACGTCCCGCCGCGCCTGCGCGAGGAGTCCCACGGCGGTCACGGCCAGCACCATCACACACAACACCACGCGCTGGAACATTCCTGTCCTCCTGTCGGACTTGACGAGGTCTGACACACCCGTTCAGACGAGTCGCCGGGAGTATCGGCCGGAACCCGGTCTAACTGTTGTCCCCGTCAAGCAGGCCACCAAGGCCGCCCAGGATGGAGCCTTCACCCTTGGTGCCGCGTCCGACGCCCGGCACTGCGGCCACGATCCGGTTCGCCAGCCGGCTCAGCGGCAGCGACTGGAGCCACACCTTGCCAGGTCCGGTCAGCGTGGCGAAGAACAGGCCCTCGCCGCCGAACAGCGCCGTCTTCACCCCACCCACGTACTGGATGTCGTAGTCGACGGAGGGCTGCATGCCGACGATGCATCCGGTGTCCACGCGAAGGACCTCGCCGGGCTGGAGCACACGTTCGTGCAGCGTGCCGCCGGCGTGGACGAACGCCCAGCCGTCACCGTCGAGACGCTGCATGATGAAGCCTTCACCGCCGAACAGGCCCACGCCGAGTTTCCGCTGGAACGCGATACCGATGCTGACGCCTTTGGCGGCGGCCAGGAAGGAGTCTTTCTGGGCGATCAGCGAGCCGCCAATCTCTGACAGGTGGATCGCGATGATCTTGCCGGGGTAGGGCGCGCCGAAGGCCACGCGGCGCTTCTGCATCGATCGGTTCTGAAACACGGTCATGAACAGCGACTCGCCGGTGAGCAGGCGCTTGCCGGCGCCGAGCAAGGCGCCCATGATGCCCGACTTCTGCTGCGAGGAGCCGTCGCCGAAAATCGTCTCCATCGCGATCCCATCGTCCATGTACATCATGCCGCCGGCTTCGGCGACGGTCGCTTCGTTCGGATCCAGTTCGATCTCGACGAACTGCATGTCGTCGCCGAAGATCTTGTAGTCAATTTGGTGCATGCCTGCCATTCGGAGAGCCTCCGTGTAGCAGCTTAGCGGAAGGCGGGCGCGCGCGCATCGGGTAAGATGTCGACCCTGCCCATGTCCAGTCGCCGTCACCTGTTCAATCCCGCTGCGTTGTTGTTGCTGGCGTGGAGCGCGCTTGCGTTTGGTGGGCAGTACGTCTGGGTGTATGTGCCGGCGCTGGTGTTCTCGGTGGCGGTCAGTGTCCTTGGATTCATCGCTGCGCGCCATGCGCCCCACGGGGCATGGCGGAGCTACCGTCCGCTGATCCTCGCGCTGGTGGTGATCTGGTTGGCCGCGGCTGTTCAGGTGGTGCCGATGCCGCCGAAGGTCGTGGAGCGTCTCAGTCCGGCTCGCAACAATGCGAACTACACCAGGCTGTATGCGGAGGCCACGTTCACGGCCGACGACCTGCCGCAGGAGGCCCCTCCGGCGACCACCTTGTCCATCGCGCCGTCTCGTACATGGCTGGCGATGACGTTCCTGACCTGCCTCGGCCTGTTGCTGGTGGCGTCGGCGCGTGGATTCACCGCAGTCCGGCCCACCGGAGTGGCGCGGGGCATCATGATCATCGGGGTGGTGGCCGCCTTTGCGTGTCTCGGGCAGATCGCCGCAGGGACGGACGTGATGTATGGGCTGATGCGGCATCGGCAGGTCTACTCCTCGGTCATGCCCTTCATCAATGCCAACCATACGGCGGGTTTCCTCGTGATGACATTGGCGGTCACGTTGGGATTTGTGGCCTCCAGCCTGTCGAAGGGCTGGACCGCACAGGGTGAATCGTGGCGACGACGGTGGTTGTGGCTGGGCGAACAGGGCGGACTGCCGGTCGTGCTGGGGGCCTTCGCGGCCGTCCTGATTGCCAGCACGGTTCTGGCGACTCGGTCCCGCTCCGGGCTGCTGTCGCTGGGAGTGGTATTGCTCCTCTTTCTGCTGATGCTCGTGCGCCAGCGCTTGTCCCTCGTCCTGAGGACGGCGGTCGTCGTGGTGCTCGTCGGCGGTGCCCTGCTGATTGCATCCGTGGGGCAGATCGAGCGCACGGTGGAGCGGTTCACGCCTGAGCAGGTGGACAGCGTCGGGGGCCGCACGCAGCTGTGGTCAGTCGCGATGCGCGAAGTACGGGACTTCACCCTGACGGGTACGGGCCTCAACACCTACGGCATCGCCGCGCTGCACTACCAGCCTCCAGGCATGGATGCCATCTACATAGAAGCGCACAACGACTACCTGCAACTTGCGGCCGAGGGTGGCGTGTTACTGGGGATACCGATCGTGGCAGCCGTGCTGGTCCTGGCGGGGTTGATCTTCAAACGCTTTCGCGCCGCTGAAGACGACCTTCGCCTCTATTGGTTGCGCGTTGGCGCCACCATCGGGTTGTGTGCGATCGCGTTTCAGTCGGTGTTTGACTACACCCTGCAGATGCCTGGCGCGGCCATCCTGTTCGTGTTGCTCTGCGCAATGGCCATTCATCGTCCATGGCTGGTGGCAAAGGCGTAGGCGTGGCGGTGGTGCGGGCGGCCGCAGTCGTGGCCGTCTGCATGCTTGCCGACAGCGCGCTCCAGTCGCAGCCGCGGGACAGCGGCTGGTTGTTGGTGCACTCGGATGGCGTTGCCGTGCTGACCGACGCTGATGAGGTCAGCGCCCGGCAGATTCACGACCAGGTTCGTGAGGCGCGGGACGTGCTCGCCGACGCGACCGGCCATGTCCTTGGTGATGCGATCGAGCCGATCCGAGTGTTGGCGCCACGCGGGGCCGACGGCATGCGCGCAATCGTTGGGGACGCGGCCCGTCGCAACGGCGGGCTGCTGATGGCGGCAGCGCTCCCAAGCCCCTTTGGTCGCCACTTGGCTGTGCGCGCCGACTCTTCGCGCGCGCGCTCGGCCGGGGTGCTGCAGCACGAGTTGATGCACCTGATCGTGGCGGACCTCGCAGGTGAGGTGCCGGCCTGGCTTGACGAAGGACTCGCGGAGTTCTGGAGCACGGCCGAGCGGCGTCCGGACGGAGTCATGGTGGGGGCGACCCTGGGAAGCCACCTGCGCGTCCTCGAGTACGCAAACCGCTGGATTCCCTGGACTCAGCTTCAGTCGGTGCCCCGAGGGCGTTATGACCTGGCCGGCGCCCCGGTCGGTGTTTTTTATGCCCAGTCGTGGCTCGCCGTGCACTTCCTTCTCACAGCGCCTGGCGCCGCGGACAACGTCCTGCCCTCGCAGGAGGCCGTGGCCGCGTTGTCGGACGCGACGTTGCGCGGATATGCGGCCGCACCACGGGCCCAGGTGCGGCTGCGCTCAAAGCTGTCATCGCCGGTCACGGGCGCTGCCACGGTGGAGCCCCTGACGCCCCTGGAAGCGGACGCCAGGAGGGCCGCCGTCCTCGTCTTCGGTGAGCGCCAGGCAGAGGCCGAACGGCTGGTCAGGGCCGTCCTGGAACGCCAGCCCAGCCATGTCCTGGGGTTGAGAACGATGGGGCTGGTGGCGTTTCTTGGCAACCGGCCTGAAGAGGCGCGGGAGTGGTTGAGGAGGAGCCTGGCTGAGGACGACTCGGACTATCTGTCGCACTACTACTACGCCGTGCTGATGGCTGAAAATCAGACTGTGGCAGTCCGACATCTGGAGCGCAGTCTTGAACTGCGACCGGGTTTGGCCGAGGCCGAACGTCGTCTGAAGGAAATTCGCGTTGTTGCACGTTGACAGGAACTCTGTCACACTAACGACCACTGTTTTCTTGACCGGAGGACGTTCGATGCGTAGAGCAATTGCCATGGTGTTGATTGCCGCGAGCGCGGTGCTGGGTGCGCCGATGGTCGCACTGGCTCAGACAACTCGTCAGATGCCCGTCGAACGTGTGACCACAGTGTCGGGACGAACGGTCGATGCGGCCGGGCGACCGGTCGCGGGTCGCCGGGTTGAACTCGTCCAGGGCAGGCTTGTGCTCCAGACGACGATGACGGACGCCAAAGGTGCGTTTACGTTTGCCAAGGTGACACTTGGCGACTACGTGCTTCGCGTGGTGACCAACGGCACGCCGGCCGGCATCAAGGCGTCGGTTGCCACCACGCCGTATACCGGCGCCACCATCGTGCTGCCGAGCTCGGCCGCCCCGTCTGGCGCGTTCCTGGGACCGCTGGCTCCGGTGATCCTGGCTGGTGCAGTCGCGACTTTCGTCGCCGTCGCCGCCACTGGTGGCTTCAATGACAACGGGAGCGGACTGTAAGGCCGTCGGTTCCGACACAATCTTTCGTCGAAAGGCGGCTCGGCTCCGAGCCGCCTTTTGTATTTTGAGGATCTGATCGCCATGGAGAAGCTCATCTTCAGCGCCGGAGTGTTGGCGGCAATTGTGTCGGGAGGCTGGGCGTTCCGGACCTACGGTCAGTACGGAGACGGCGCACTCGCCCTCCACCTGTACAGGGAGACCGATCCACGCACGGGGGAGTCGGTGCTCGTGCACGATCTGCAGACCAGCCAGGGGCGCAGGCGGATTCTGGTCGACAGCGACAAAGGCCAGTTGCTGGCCGTTCAGCTCGACGCCAATCAGGACGGTGTTCCTGACGCTGTGCTGACATCGACCGAGGCCGGCACGGTGCGGGTCGGGTTTTCGCTGGCAGGTGACGCGGTGATCGATGCCTGGGCGCATCGCAACCGCGATGGCGTGCTGACCCTCATCGAAGTGTCAACCCGTCGCGACGGACGTGTGGACCGCTGGGAACGTTACGAGCAGGGGCTTCTGGTGCGGGTCGAACTCGATACCAATGGGAACGGGAAGGCAGACCAGTGGCAGACCTTCACTGATGGCATACTCGACGCAACTGTGATCGATGCAAACGAAGATGGCGTGCCGGACGGCCGCGACTAGAAGCCTCATCGTCATTGCGGTCTGCGCCGGACTGCTTGCTGCGCGCGGACAGGCGGCAGTCGTTGTTGATGCGCCGCAGACCTTCACGCCAACGACGCGAAAATTCTCAGGGATGGACCGTACGTCGGTCTACATTCCGATGCCCGACGGCGTTCGGCTGGCTGCGGACGTGTATCTGCCCAGGGGGCTGCGGCCCGGCGAGCGGACCGCCACGGTCGTTCAGTTCACTCGGTACTACCGATCCTTTGGCGTGCGCCGGCTGCTGCGGCCCCTGGCGTTTACGTCAGCGGTGCCCGCGACCGAACGTGATATCCGCGACCATCTGGTTAACGCCGGTTACTCCTGGGTGGATGTTGACGTCCGGGGCTCAGGGGCGTCGTTCGGGGTGACGACCTTTCCATTTGCTCCAAGGGAGGTCGGTGACGGACGATACGTGCTCGACTGGATCGTCAGGCAGCCGTGGTCTGCAGGTGTGGTGGCCACGGCTGGCAGTTCGTACAATGCCACACTCGCGACCAGCCAGTTGGCGGTCGAGCACCCCGCGCTCAAGGCCGTGGTCACAAACTTCGGGTTCTGGGATCTGTACGATGACACCTTCGCCACCGGCGGACTGCACAACTCTCTGCTGATTTCCACGCTGGGCCGATTGATCAAGGCGTTCGACACCAACTCACACTCTGATCTGCTCGGCTTCATGTCGGGGATCGTCTCCGGCGGGGTGCATCCGGTCGACGGCTCGCTGTTGGACGATGCACAGGCCCTGCGCGGCAAGAACATTGACCTCGAGCGGCTGCTGCCGACGATCTGGTACAAGGACGCGACCGACTCAGAGGTAGAAGGGGAGCTGCGGACCTTCGCCGACATTGATCCGAGCGCCTTCGTCGGTCGACGTTCACGCGTTCCAGTGCTGACCTACACCGGCTGGCTGGACGGCGCGATGGGCCGGGGAGCGATTCGACAGTTCGTGGCGACGCGGGCTCCAGGGGCTCGCCTGCGCATCGGCCCGTGGTTTCATGCCGGCGAGTTCAACGCAAGTCCGTACGCATCCCGCTCGGTGGACAACAAGGACCGCAAAAAGGAAGTGCTGCGCTTCCTTGACCAGCACCTGCGTGGCATCAGGACAGGGATGCCGGATGAACCAGCCGTCCACTACTTCGTCATGGGCGCGGAGGAGTGGCGGACGAGTGATACCTGGCCCCCGACCGGCGGCAAGGCGCAGACGTGGCTCCTTGGGGCAGACCGGCGGCTGCAGCCGGCCACCTCCAGCCAGGGCGAGGCATTTGATCGGTACACAGTCGATCCGTCGGTGACGACAGGCGGCTCCCGATTCGGGTTCGTGATCGGCAGCAACCGCATCCGTCGGTATGGCGACCGGCGAGCCATGTCGGGACGCGCGCTCCACTACACAACCGAGCCGCTGAAGGAACCACTCACATTCATCGGTTCGCCGATGGTCGAGTTGTTCGTGAGTTCGAGCGCCAGTGACGGTGGCCTGTTTGTGTACCTCGAGGATGTCGCGCCGGATGGCTACGTGCGCTACGTCACCGAGGGACAGCTGCGCCTCCAATTGCGCGCATGGAGCGGCACGTGGGACCTGTTCAGTCTGGCGCCCTTGCGCCGCTACCTGTCGACCGACGTCAAACCGATGCTCCCCGGCGTGGTGGAGTCGGTTGTCCTCGACCTGCTGCCAACGGCCTATCAGCTGCCGGCAGGTCACGCCTTACGTCTCGCGATCACCGGCGCGGATGCCGGCGTCTTCGCGACACCCGTGACGCCGCACCCACTGGTGTATGACGTGCACCGCGATCGCCTGCATGGCAGCCGCCTCGCGCTGCCGGTGTATCCCGGACCGCCGAAGACGCTTGCGAGATAGCGAAGGCCTTAGTGGCCGACCGCCCGTCTCACGAGCGACACCAGCAGGTCGAGTTCGTCTTCGGTCACACCAAAGTGCGGTGTGAACCGCAGCGAGTTCTCGCCGCCGTGAATCACACCCAGGCCATGTTCGCGCAGCCACTCTTCGATGGAGCCCGCGCCATACGCCTTGAACTGTGATCCGAGTTCGCAGGAGAACAGCAGGCCGGTGCCCTGCACTTTGGTGATACGGTCGGGGAACTCGGCCCGAAGCGCGTCGAGTTTGGCCACAGCCTGTGCGCCGCGCGTGCGGATGTTGGCGCGCAGCTCCGGCGTCAGCAGCGCGAGGATGGCGCTCGCCACGTCGAGCGCGCGCGGGTTGGCGGTCATCGTGTTGCCGTAGATGCCAATGCGATACAGCGCCGCTGTCGACGTCGTAACGCCGAGCACCGACAACGGATATTGCGCACCGTTGATGGCCTTCGAAAACGTCTCCAGATCGGGTGGCGTGATGCCCTCAAAGCCGGGGTAGTCCACGATCGACAACACGCCGTGCGCGCGAAGGCCCGCCTGAATCGAATCGATGAGCAGCAGCGACCCGTGCGCCTGTGTGAGTGCTCGCGCCTCTTCGTAAAACGCCCGAGGCACCGCGCGCCCGGGATCGCCTTCGCCCATGACCGGCTCCAGGAACATTGCCTCGATGAACCAGTTGTTGGCGTCCGCCTCTGAGAATGCGGCGCGAAGCGCCTCGACATCGTACGGGGGAATGACGATGACGCTGTCTTCATTCCGGAAACTCGCCAGGTGCTGCAGGTAGTTCTTGCGGCTGGAGTTGGAATACAGGGCCGGACGTTCCGTGCGTCCATGAAAGCTGCCCTTGACGACGAGACGTTTGACCGTGTGGCCGGCATGGCGTCCGCCCGGATCGGTCATGAGCTTGGCGTTCACGTCCACGAAGCGGCTCGCCAACGACACCGACTCCGAGCCCGAGTTGAGGCAGAGGAACTTGTCGTACGGGCACGTTCCACGGGTGTGGCCCACTTCACGCCGGATTGCCCGGTCGAACCGCAGCTGCGAGAGGTTCGGCGTCATGATGTTGGCCATCACCTGTGGACGCGCCATTGCCTCCAGCACAGTCGTCGGCGTGTGGCCAAAACCCAGCATGCCGTAGCCGCCGGAGTCGTAGAGGACCGCACCTTTGAGGGTCACCAGCCACGGACCGCGCGCCACGAGCGCGACATATGGATTGGCTGTGTCGGGCGAGTAGAAGTTCAGAAAGCCGCCCTGGGCAGCACGAATCTGCGCGTCCTCGTCGAGATCGAGCAGGTCCGCGAATTCGCCACGGACACGCGTGTACTCGACGGGTGCGGCTCTGAGCGCTTCGGCCAGATCCGCGTGGGTCGCGGCGAGCGTGTTGATGGTCTCGTCGTCCAGACCGATGGTCCGCCGACGGCCGGCGTGGGCCCGCAGGGGAGCCAGAGCGTCCAGATGTGCCATGTCGGCAGTATCTCGGCCAAACTAGTCGATTAGTAGTGCCGAAATGAACAGATTCACGCTATATTTCGGCACATCGTCATGAAGCTCAGTCAGACGGACCAGCACCTGCTGACCCTGCTCCGGGAAAACGCGCGGACCTCGACGGCTCAGCTTGCGCGCCGATTGGGCGTCTCGCGGACGACGGTGCAGAGTCGCCTCGAACGGCTCGAGCGCGATGGTGTGATCAGCGGGTACACGGTGCGGGTGGACGACCGGCATGAACACGGACACATCCGCGCGCACATCATGATCGCGGTGCATCCCAAACAGCAGGCGTCGGTAGTGACGGCTCTGCGTGCGATGCCGGAGGTGCGCAGTCTGCACTCGGTGAGCGGTGCCTACGACCTCGTCGCTATTGCCCTCGTGCCCGCGGTGGGCGATATGGACGTACTCACCGATCGCATCGGCGCGCTCGACGGGGTCGACCGGACGACGTCGTCGATCGTGCTGTCGACGAAGTTTGAGCGGTAGGACGATGGTTCCGCTCGTCGCGGCCTGTCATTCAGCGCGTCACGGGGCGATCAGCGACAGCTTCGGCAGGTACGTGGCGTAGCGTTTCGGGGCCCTGGTGAGCAGCGTCAGCCGACCAGTCGGCCCACTCCGCGTCGTCGCTCAGGATATCGAACAGGACATTCGAGTCGACGAGGGTGCCGCGCACGTTTATTCTCCGCGCGTGAGTGCCATCAACTGAGCGGTGGTCATGCCGCGTTTGGGTTTCGGCGCACGACGCATGGCCTCGACGACCCGGTGCCCGCGCCCGGCGTTCGTCGCCTTCTTGCGGATCCGGACTGAGTCGCCGACCACATCGAACTCGACCTCTGTCCAGGGCAGCAATCCAAGCCGCTCGCGGATGGTCAGCGGAATCGTCACCTGCCCCTTGGTTGTCAGCTTCACGGTATTACTCCTGGAAGTAATACTCACCTTGTCCGGCTCGGCGGTCAAGTGCGCTGCGGCCGTGCTGACGTTCGGGTCGGTCGTCCGATAGCCAGGGAACGTTGGTAACCCCGAGGCTTCTGAGAAGCACGAAGTGGGCCTGAAGTTATCCCTATATGAAGGATATATATGATGGATTTCATCCCTGCAAGAAGGAGAACTTGGCATGTCTGCCTCCATCCCAAAGCCGTTGAAGGATGCTCTCGACGACCGGGTGGCGGAGTCCATCGCCGGTTCTTTGACCGTCGGTGGTTTCCCCGAGGCTCAAGGGGTGGACGACGCTTCCAGGCACCAGTTGCTGCGTGACTATGTGGACGTCGCGATGTTGCGCGACATCGTGGAGCGTCACCGGGTATCCAACGTCACCGCCCTGCGGTGGATGGTGCGACATCTGCTTGGCAACGCGGGGGCGCGCTTCAGTGTGGAGAAGTTTTATGCCTCTCTCAAGCGTCAGGGAGTCGGTGTCTCAAAGGACACGGTCCATCAACTGCTGGCCCATGTCGCGGACTGTTTTCTCGTGCGGACCGTCTGGATGGAGTCCGCATCGGAACGCCAACGTATGGTGAATCCGCGGAAGGTCTATCCAGTCGACCCCGGGCTCATCAGGACCTTTGACCGCACCGGCCGCACCAACATCGGT
>BTVE01000067.1:0-24953 GCA_045862915.1 Acidimicrobiia bacterium | reverse complement strand
GGCAGCGTTGGTGGCCCGCTCAGGCTTCATCTCCATGACAGGCTCGAAGCCGTGACGCATGGACCAGTCTCTGAGCGGGCCGTCCTCATCCGTCGATGAGAATCACAACATACAAGACGTGGAGGGCATGGAGAGTCCATTTGGGATTTCCTCCATGCTTCCATGGTGAGGGTGCTTTGCGAGAGGCCTCAGCTGGGCGTCACGCCGCCCTGGTCGCGGACCTTTTCGGGCTCCTGGTCGTAGCCGACGCCTGGCCCGCGGCGGTCGTCGACCTGGTCGCCGCGCGCGCCTTCGTGTTCCTGCTGGCCGGGTGCCTTTTCGGGCGACTGGCCCGGCGACGAGGGTCCCCGGCGTTCATCTTGTGGCACAGTCGTTCCCACTGGACGGTTGGTCTCGTTCTTCATGATTCACTCCTGCTCGCGGTAATGCAGGAGCTGTGCCGGGTGTCACAGGTTCGTGGTAGCGTGTCGCGCGTGCGAACCAGACGTGACTTTCTGAGAACCGCCAGCGCGGCCGCAGCCGTACCCCTGCTTGGTGCCCGAAGCCTCGATGCGCTCGAGCGCCGGCTCGAACCGTTTGCCCGACAGGACGCCAAGGCCACCGCGTCCGACCAGGCGTTCTGGGATGAAATCCGGCGCCTGTATCCAGTGCCCGAAGGGTACGTGCACTTGGAGAACGGCTTCTCGAGCCCACAGCCCGCGCCGACGTTTGAGGCGTTCGCGAAGTACAGCAAACACGTCAACGACAACCTGTCCTACTACGCGCGCAGGGAAGCGCAGGCGGAAGAAGAACGCGTGTACAAGGAACTGGCCGAGCTGGCCGGTGTCCCGGTGGAAGAACTGCTGATTACGCGCAACACGACCGAGTCACTCGGGACGGTCATCCACGGGATCACCTGGAAACCCGGCGACGCCGCGATTGTGGCGGACCTCGACTACAGCTCGATGATTCAGCAGTTCCGCCAGGAACGCACGCGTCACGGCGTGGAGCTCATCGGCGTGACGATGCCGCTGCATCCGACCAGTGAGGAACAAATCGTCTCGTTGTACGAACGGTCGATTACGCCGCGCACCAAGGCGATCCTGCTGACACACCTGAACAACATCACGGGCCTTATCATCCCGGTGCGCAAGATTGCCGACATGGCCCGCGCGCGTGGCGTGATGACCATCATCGACTCGGCCCACGCGTTTGCGCACCTCGACTACAAGGTGCCGGACCTGGGCGGCGACTTCCTCGGCGCGAGCCTGCACAAGTGGCTGTCCACGCCGGTCGGCAACGGCCTGCTGCACGTGCGCAAGGATCGCATCGCATCGATCTGGCCGCTGATGGGGGACGCAACGCGCCCGGTGGACGACATCACAAAACTCGATCGCCGCGGCACCCGGCCGATGTGGAACGTGCTGGCGATCAGCGACGCCATCCGTTTCCACAACATGATCGGCGCCGCCCGCAAGGAAGCGCGGCTGCGCTGGGCGCAGGAGTACTGGACCTCACGCGTGGCCGACTTCCCGGGCGTGAAGCTGAACACACCGCGGGGGCCGCATGCGTGCGCGATTGCCAACGTCGCCGTGGCGGGCCTGACACCGCAGGAACTGTCGACGCGCCTGTGGGACGACCATCGCATCTACGTGCAGACGGTAACCAATCCGTCAGCGCGCGGCATCCGTGTGACGCCGCATCTCTACACAACCACCGCCGAACTGGATCAGTTTGTGACGGCGATGCGGGTGATCACTCGAGCGTAGGGCGATGGCCTCCCCACTCCCGGCTCCCACCATCGTCATCCCCGGGATTACCGCGAGTGACTTGAAGGACACGTACGCCGTGTCGCCGGAGACGGTGTGGTCGCTGCTCCTGAACAAACACTACGACCGCATCATGCTGCATCCGGACGATCGGCGGTACGAACTCCAGGAGCCGGCGCGTGTGGTGGCGACGGCGGTGTTCGGCACGCCGTATGGATCATTCATTGAAGAGTTGCGGCACAACCTCACCGAGCACCGGGACAAGCCGGTGCCGGTGTATCCATTTGCGTACGACTGGCGTCAGCCACTCGATCTGATCGAGCGGCAACTCGAACTGTTTGTCGAGGAGGTCATCGGTCGTACGAAGTTATTGCGCCACTACGACAAGGCCGGTTACAGCGACACGCCTACAGTGAACCTGGTCGGCCATTCGATGGGTGGCCTCATCATCGCGGGTTACCTGCAACGCATGGGCGCCGCCGCACGCGTGGAGAAGGTCGCCACCCTTGGCTCTCCATTCCGCGGATCGTTTGAAGCACCGCTGAAGATCGTCACCGGCACGGCATCGATCGGACCGGACGGTTCAAACGACTCACGCGAACGGGAGGCTGCGCGACTGACGCCCGCGCTCTACCATCTGCTGCCAAGTTTCACAGGCGCGGTGTCCACGGACGCCGGATTGCCGGATGATCTCTACTCGGTCGGCACGTGGCAGCAGGGGGTGATTGACACATTGGCGGAGTTCATCCGCCTGCATGGACTGCGCCCAGGCACCAGCCTCGCTGCGCGGCGTGAGGCCGCATCGACACTGCTGGGCGAGATGCTCACGGTGGCACGGACACATCGACGCCGGATCGAGCGCCTCGACCTCACGAAGACGAGTGTGGGCAGCGCGGATGGGTGGCTCTGTATTGCCGGTGTGGACGCGCGCACACGTGTGCGCCTGCACATCACGAAGAAGGGCGGCACGCCGTACTTCGATCTCACAGGCGAGGACCGCATCAACGCGTGGCCGTTCGCCGGACCGGAACGCTGGCACACGGGCGACGGCACGGTGCCACTACAGGGCGCGTTGCCGGGATTCCTCGATCCACGTCACATCGTGTGCGTGCGGCCGGACGACTTTGGCTACTGGGAACTCAAGGACAAGGCGATGCTCATCGCCGCCGGCTTCCATGCGCTGTTGCCGGGGCTCAATCTCGCGCAGCGCCTCGTGGTCAGCCATCTGCGCGGCAGAGCCACCAAAGGTGTGTGGGGCAGACCGCTGCCCGGCGTGGCGACGTCCGATTGGGCCCCGCCGATCGGCGGCCTCACGTGCAAAGACGACGGGCCGGACGCGTGACGATGGCGGCGGCGTTCTTGGTGGGCCTGACGACCGGCCTGTTTCCGTTTGCGCTGGCTGAAGCCACGGCGCTTGCGGCTGGCTCGATCGCGTCGTCGTTCGCACGTCTCGGCGTGCTGGTCGCGTTCAGCGCGGGCCACGTGTTGGGGAAGATGGCGTGGTACGCGGCCGGGCGGGCAGAGCAGTGGATTCGGAGTCCGAGAATCCGCGCGCATATCGAAAAGGCCAAGGTCGCCGCGGCTGAACATCCCAGCGCAAGCATCGGGGTGATCGCGTCGAGCGCCACGTTGTCGCTTCCGCCGTTCCATCTCCTCACACTTGCCGCGGGCATCGTCAAGGCGCCGCCGCTGCGATTTGCGGTCGTCGCCTTTGTCGGCAGGCTGATCAGATTTGGCGCGATCGCGGCGTTCCCCCGGCTGTTTGCGTTATGATGCGCGCACCCGGAGGAAATGGAATGCGTGTTCGCCTGATTGCCAGCCTGTGTGCCGTTGTGCTCGTGTCTGTGGTTGCCCAGGGGCGGCAGTCCACGCACCTCAATCCGATGGTGGAACTGCTCAAGGCGAACAAGCCCATGTTCGGGCTTGGCCTGCCGACGGCCGGACGCGCCGGTGGTGGCCGCGCAGGTGGTGGCACTGGCGGCGGGCGTGCTGGCGGCGGAGCGGCAGGCACCGTGGGTGGTGGGATGACGGGTGCGTCCGTCCAGACGCCGCGTCCCGCGCCAACAGCGCCGGCCACGCCGCCCAAGACACCGGCGGAACTCGCGGCTGACGCGATTGCGCATCAGGAGTCCGACTGGTTCTTCACGGCCGCGATGGAGCGCAACATCGACGCGGGCGAGACGATGGTCACGGCGTTTCAGGATGCGATGGCCGCGGCGGGACCGGTGGGTGGGTCGCCGCGCCGGTTGCTTGCGCCAATCAACTCGAAGGCGCCGAACATCACGTCGCCCGGCAATGCGCAGCCGTCCGACTACATCAACAATCTCAGCCGTCAGCTCAACGCCGGTGTGTCGGTGATCTCGTTTGTTGAGGTCGACACGGCCGAAGAACTCAAGATGGGCATCAACGCGCTGCGGTTTGCGTCCAAGGGCGGCACACGTCCTGAAAACGTCGGCAACGCGCCGAAGTATTGGGGACTCTCGGAAGCCGACTATCGCCGCAAGGCCGATGTGTGGCCGCTCAATCCGGAAGGCGAGATCGTTGTGTGGGCCATCATCGAGTCGAAAGAAGGGCTCGCCAACATCAAGGAAATTGCGCAGGTGCCCGGACTGAGTGTCATCGCGGCCGGCGCGGGCACACTCGGCGGCGTGTTCTCGACGACCGGCGCCGACGGCCGCCGTGTGCGCGACGATGCGGCGTGGGAGGGCGCGATTCAGACGATCCTCGCGACCTGCAAGGAGTTCAAGAAGCCGTGTGCGTACCCCGTGTCGGAAACCGACATCGAGACGCGCATGCAGCAGGGCTTCAGCGTCGGGATCCTCCAGTCGTTCAACGACGCCGCCTTCCGTGCGGTGGCGAAGGGGCGGGCGCTGGGGGGGCGGTAGTCCGAAGTTCCGGGGTTCCGAGGTTCCGGGGTTTCGAGGTTCCGAGGTTCCGGAGTTCCGGAGTTCCGGGGTGCCGAAGTTCCGAGGTGCCGGAGTTCCGAGGTTCCGGAGTGCCGAGGTCCCGAAGTGCCGCGCGGCGTGCCGCCGGATGTGGCCGACTCGGAGCGAGGCGCCTCTGTGGAAGGAAACGTGCACCGAAGGCGCCCTGAGCCCAGCGCGGGGATGGGGGCCCCCACGCGCACTGACAGCGAGACATGTCGCCGCAGGTGCAGGTTTCGCGCCTCGCTTCGCGGAGGCAGCCGCCGGTGGCACGGCGGGGGGCACGGAGTGCCGGAGTTCCGAGGTGCCGGGGTTCCGAGGTTCCGGAGTTCCGGAGTGCCGAGGTCCCGAAGTGCCGAAGTGATTGCAGAAACTGAGTTAGAGAGGCGCTGAGGAGTACGCAGTTCCTGCCAGGTGTGGTCGGCCGACTGCGCCTGGCCCTGGCGCCGGCTGTGCAATCAACACGCCCATGGGCGTGAAGAATCTGAAGGACCTGGTGGCGTTTCAGCGGGCGGTGTTGCTCAGGGATGCAACGTATGCGCTCGTGAAGGCATCGCCGTCTGCGGACCGTGACTTCCGCTGGAAATCACAGTTGTTTGAATCGGTGGCCGGTGTCGCGGCAGCAGTCGCCGAAGGCTGGGCGCGGCGGCGGCCAAAGGAATTCTGCCAGTTCCTGCGGTATGCGTCCGGCTCGCTCGAAGAAGCATGGACATGGCTCGAAGACGGCGCCGCCCGAGGCCACTATCCGCCAAGCGCACTCGAACCGCTCCGGGTCCACGAGCGCATCTGCGGCGCCGCCATCCGCCGCCTCCGCGAATCCCTCGAGCGATTCTGAACCCCGGCACCCCGGAACCTCGGAACCTCGGAACCTCGGAACCTCGGCACCCCGGAACTACGCCAAAACCGCCTTGATGTACTCCCGGTTCATCGTCGCGATGTTCTTGAGCGAGATGCCCTTCGGGCAGACCGCTTCACATTCGCCCTCGTTGGAGCAGCCGCCGAAGCCGTTTTCGTCCATGGCGTTGACCATGGCGACGACGCGGGTTTTGGCTTCGACCTGGCCCTGCGGGAGGAGTGCGAGGTGCGTGATCTTGGCGGACGTGAAGAGCGCGGCCGACGCGTTTTTGCACGACGCGACGCAGGCGCCGCAGCTGATACACGTGGCCGATTCGAATGCTTCGTCGGCGACGGTTTTCGGGATGAGGATCGCGTTGGCGTCCACGGCGCCGCCGGTGTTGACCGACGTGTAACCACCCGCCTGGATGATGCGGTCAAACGCCGAGCGGTCGACCACCAGGTCCTTGATGATGGGGAAGGCCTTTGCGCGCCACGGCTCGATGACGATCGTGTCGCCGTCCTTGTAACGGCGCATGTGGAGCTGACAGACCGTGGTGCCCGGGTCGGGACCGTGCGGGCGGCCGTTGACGAGGCAGCCACACGTGCCGCAGATGCCTTCGCGGCAATCCGAGTCGAAGGCAATCGGCTCTTCGCCCTTGGCGATGAGCTGCTCGTTCACGGTGTCGAGCATCTCGAGGAACGACATGTCGGGCGAGATGTTGTCCGCCGTGTAATCCACCAGACGCCCTGGGGCGCCGGGCCCCGCCTGTCTCCAGACTTTCAGAAAGACCTTCATTACTTGTAGCTCCGTTGCGAGGGCTTCACGTTTTCGAAGACCAGGGGTTCTTTGTGCAGGGTCGGCGTCGACCCCACGCCGGTGAATTCCCAGGCCGCGGCGTACGAGAAGTTCTCGTCATCACGCAGGGCTTCACCGTCGGGTGTCTGGCTTTCTTCGCGGAAGTGGCCTCCACACGATTCGGTGCGGTGGAGGGCGTCCAGCGCGAGCAGTTCGGCAAACTCGAGGTAGTCGGCCACGCGACCGGCGTATTCGAGGTTCTTGTTCAGGTTGTTGGCTTCGCCGGGCACCGAGACGTTCTGCCAGAACTCCTCGCGCAGCTGCGGGATACGTGCGAGCGCCTTCTTGAGTCCCGCTTCGTTGCGCGCCATGCCGACTTCGTCCCAGAGCAGGCGGCCAAGCTCCCGGTGCAGCGCACGCGGCGTCTTTGAGCCCTTGACGGCGAGCATGCGATTGATGCGGTCCTGCACGGCGTGTTCGGCTTCCTTGAACGCGTCGTGGTCGGTGGTGATCGCTTCAATCGGCGTGGCGCCGATGTAGTTGGCAAGCGTGTATGGAATGACGAAGTAGCCGTCGGCCAGGCCCTGCATCAGCGCCGAGGCGCCGAGGCGGTTGGCGCCGTGGTCGGAGAAGTTGGCTTCGCCGAGCACGTGCAGGCCGGGGATGTTCGACATCAGGTTGTAGTCCACCCAGAGTCCGCCCATCGTGTAGTGGATGGCCGGATACATCCGCATCGGTTCCTTGTACGGATTTTCGTCGGTGATCTTCTGGTACATCTCGAAGAGGTTGCCGTAGCGGCCGGCCACGACCGGTTCACCGAGGCGATTGATGGCGTCGCGGAAGTCGAGATACACCGCGAGGCCCGAGTCGCCCACGCCGCGCCCTTCGTCACACACGGCCTTGGCGTTACGCGAAGCCACGTCACGCGGGACGAGGTTGCCGAAGCTCGGATATTTGCGCTCGAGGTAGTAGTCGCGATCCGACTCGGGGATGTCGTTCGGGTGGCGTTTGTCGCCAGGGTTCTTCGGCACCCACACCCGTCCGTCGTTGCGCAACGACTCGGACATCAGCGTCAGCTTCGACTGGTCGTCGCCGTTGACCGGGATACAGGTTGGATGGATCTGCGTGTAGCAGGGATTCGCGAAGAACGCGCCGCGTTTGTGCGCGCGCCACGCGGCCGTGACGTTGGAGTTCACCGCGTTGGTCGACAGGTAATACGCCGTGCCGTATCCGCCGGTCGCGAGGCAGACAGCGTCACCGACATACCGCTCGAGTTGTCCCGTGATCAGGTTGCGGACGATGATCCCGCGGGCTTTGCCGTTGACGATCACGACATCGAGCATTTCGCGCTGGGCGAACATCTTCACCGTGCCACGCTCGACCTGTCGCATCATCGCCTGGTAGGCGCCCAGCAGTAGCTGCTGGCCCGTCTGGCCTCTGGCGTAAAACGTGCGCGACACCTGCGCGCCGCCAAACGACCGGTTGTCGAGCTGCCCGCCGTATTCACGCGCAAACGGCACACCCTGCGCCACACACTGGTCGATGATGTTCACCGACAGCTGGGCGAGGCGGTACACGTTGGCTTCACGCGCGCGATAGTCGCCGCCCTTGACCGTGTCGTAAAACAGCCGGTAGATGCTGTCGCCGTCGTTCTGGTAGTTCTTGGCGGCATTGATGCCGCCCTGAGCGGCAATCGAGTGCGCCCGGCGCGGGCTGTCGTGGATGCAGAAGCTCAGGACGTTGTAGCCCAGCTCTCCCAGCGACGCAGCCGCGGATCCGCCTGCCAGCCCCGTGCCCACCACGATGACCGTGTGTTTGCGGCGGTTGGCCGGATTGACCAGCTTGCTCTCAAAACGATGCCGATCCCACTTCTGCTGAATCGGTCCTGACGGAATCTTGGAGTCGAGAGTCATAGGAACAGGTACACCCAGACCGGGATAAGGGCGAAGCCGCCGCCAATGATGAGCGCGAGGGTGAACCCGGCGCCGAGCAGTCGATTGGTCCAGCTGGTGGATTTCATCAGGCCCAGCGACTGGAACGCGCTCGAAATGCCGTGTCGCAGGTGCAGCCCGACGATGAACATCGCGATGACGTAGAAGATGACCATTGAGGGGTCTTTGAACACCTCGACGGTCAGGCGGTAGATGTCGCGCACGCCCGCCTCAGCCGAGGCGTAGTAGGGCCCGAACTTGAAGGTGAGCAGGTGCCCGATGATGAAGAGCAGCAGGAAGGTGCCCGAGATGGCCATCGTGGTTGAGGACCACGATTTCCGGCTCGCCCCGCCTGCCCACGTCTTCTTTTGATAGGCAATCGGCCGAGCGCTGCGTCCGCGAATCACGTGGCTGAGCGCCTTGATGATGTGCAGGATGAGCAGTGCGAGCAGTCCCAGTTCCGCCGGGATGATCAGAGGGTTCTTGATCAGCGAGTCGGAGTAGGCGTTGAACTTGTCTGGACCGAGAAGGATAAGGAGATTACCGGCCAGGTGGATGACGAGGAAACCGACCAGCGACAGGCCCGTCAGCGCTACGAGAATCTTGGTGCCGACGGTTGTGCTGAAGGCGCGCAGCACGTTCATGCGGAGATTGTATTACCTGATACACTCGTTGGCCGCATGAAGATTCACGAGTACCAAGGGAAGTCCGTCCTCGCGAAGACCGGCGTGCCAGTGCCGCGAGGGTATGTTGCCTACACCGCCGACGAGGCGCGTGCCCATGCCCAGACCCTGGGTGGCGGCACGGTGGTCGTCAAGGCGCAGATTCACGCAGGTGGGCGCGGCAAGGGCGGTGGCGTCAAGGTCGTCAAGGGCCCCGACGCCGCGTTTGATGCCGCCAAGGCCATGCTCGGCATGGACCTGGTCACCTACCAGACAGGCCCCAACGGCCAGAAGGTCTCCAGGCTGCTGGTCGAAGAAGGCCTCGACATCGCCCGCGAGCTGTATCTGGGCATGGTGCTCGACCGCTCCACCCAGACCATCGTCCTGATGGTCAGCCAGGAGGGCGGCGTCGAGATTGAAAAGGTCGCCCACGAGACTCCCGAGAAAATCTTCAAGGCCTTTGTGCACCCGGCGATTGGGTTGCAGCCGTTCCAGGCGCGCCAGCTGGCGTTCAAGCTCGGCCTGGAAGGTGACCAGGTCAAAAAGGCCGTCGCGATGATGAAGGCCGTGTATGAGGCTTTTGTGCAGAGCGACGCCTCACTGCTCGAAATCAACCCCCTCATCGTGACCGGCGGCGGCGACCTCATTGCGCTGGACGCCAAGATGAACTTCGACGACAACGCCCTCTACCGGCACCCGGACATCAAGGAGTTCCGTGACCTGGCCGAGGAAGACCCCCTCGAAATCGAGGCGTCCAAGTTCTCGCTCAACTACATCAAACTCGACGGCACCATCGGCTGCATGGTCAACGGCGCCGGCCTGGCCATGGCGACGATGGACATCATCAAGCTGGCGGGAGGGGAACCGGCCAACTTCCTCGACGTCGGTGGCGGCGCCAACGCGGAGCAGATCAAGAACGCGTTCCGCATTCTCATGTCGGACAAGGCCGTCAAGGCCGTGTTCATCAATATCTTTGGCGGCATCCTCCGGTGTGACGTGCTCGCGCAGGGCGTCATTGCCGCGGTCAAGGACCTCGGCGTACCCGTCCCCATCGTCATTCGCATGGAAGGCACCAACGTCGAACTCGGCAAACAGATGCTCAAGGACAGCGGGCTGAACTTCACGACGGCCGACACGATGGACGAAGGCGCGGCCCGTGTTGTCGCGCTCGCCGGAAATGGGGAAACAAAGTAATGGCCGTTCTCATCGATAAGTCCACGCGCCTCCTCGTCCAGGGCCTCACTGGGCGGGAAGGCACGTTTCACGCAAAGCAGGCTCAGGCCTACGGCACCAACGTCGTTGGTGGCGTGACGCCGGGCAAGGGCGGCACGACCCATGAGGGCTGGCCGGTGTTCAACACCGTCGCTGAGGCCGTCGAGGCGACGGGCGCCAACGCGTCAGTCATCTTCGTTCCGCCTCCAGGAGGCGCAGACGCCGTGATGGAAGCGGCTGATGCGGGCCTCGACCTGGCCGTGTGCATCACCGAAGGCATCCCGGTGCTCGACATGATGCGAGCGCTCGAGTTCATGCGCGGTCGGGCGAAAAAGATGCGCCTGATCGGGCCGAACTGTCCTGGGCTGATCTCGGCGGGCAAGGCCAAGGCGGGCATCATTCCCGGGCATATCTGCCAGGAGGGCCGGGTCGGCATCGTGTCCAAGTCGGGCACGCTGACGTATGAAGCCATCCACCAGCTGACGCGCCTCGGACTGGGTCAGACCACCTGTATCGGCATCGGCGGCGACCCGCTCATCGGTACGTCGTTTATCGACGCCCTCGAGCTGTTTGCAGGCGATGCGGAGACCGAAGCGGTCGTGATGATTGGCGAAATCGGCGGATCGGCGGAAGAAGAAGCCGCCGCGTGGATCAAGGCCAATTTCAAGAAGCCGGTCGTCGGCTTCATTGCCGGCCAGACCGCGCCTCCCGGACGCCGCATGGGCCACGCCGGCGCCATCATCTCGGGCGGCCAGGGCACGGCCTCCGAAAAGATGGCGGCACTCACCGCCGCCGGTGTGCACGTGGTCAAGAGCCCGGCCGACATCGGCCAGGCGATGGTCAAGGCGCTCGCCTAGCCCGACTCTTGGATGGGGGAGATGACGAGATGGCGAGATGCCATCTCCTCATCTCGCCACCTCGCCATCCGTGAGGGTGTGGCCGTATAATCGGCGCGATATGTCCTCGCCGCTCGCCTCGGCCGAACAGGCCGCATCCTCCTCGGGTTCTCACGTCATCAACGATTTCAGCATTCAGGTCGCGACCGTCAACGGCTCGGGCAGCCAGACGGCCAACCTCGTGTTGCTGCGCGCCATCTTCCAGATGGGCGTGCCGGTATCGGGCAAGAACCTGTTTCCCTCCAACATTGCCGGCCTGCCGACGTGGTACACGATTCGGGCCAACAAGCGCGGCTACATTGCCCGCAAGAAGGAAATCGACTTCCTGGTGGCGATGAATCCGGAGACGGCAAAGGAAGACGTGTTGTCGCTGGATCCGGGACGCGCGGTGGTGTACGACGCGCCGCTCAAGCTCAACGAACTGCGCAACGACCTGACGTTTTACCCGGTGCCGTTCGACAAGATCGTCGCCGAGGTCTGTCCGGACGCGAAGCTGCGGCGACTGGTCAAGAACATGATCTATGACGGCGTGCTCTCGCACCTGCTGTCGGTCGAGCTGGACGAAATGATCAAGGCGCTGAGCAAGCAGCTCGGCAAGAAGCCGAAAGCGATGCAGCTCAACCAGGGCGCGCTGGAAGCCGGTGCCGCGTGGGCGCGTGAGAACTTCCCGGAAGTGGTGCACCCGTACCGCGTGCAGCGCATGAACGAAACCGCCGGGCAGATCCTGATTGAAGGGAATGCGGCCGGCGCGATGGGGTCGATGTTTGCCGGCGTCACGGTCGTGCCGTGGTACCCGATTACGCCGTCTTCGTCGCTGCCTGAGACGCTGATTTCCTACATGCGCAAGTACCGCATGGACAAGGAGACCGGCAAGGCGACGTTTGCGATTGTGCAGGCGGAAGACGAAATTGCCGCGGTAGGTATGGTCATTGGCGCGAGCTGGGCGGGCGCCCGGGCGATGACGTCCACGTCGGGCCCGGGCGTGTCGCTGATGTCCGAGTTTGCCGGCTTGTCGTATTACGCGGAAGTCCCCGCGGTGGTGTGGGACATCCAGCGCGTGGGGCCGTCGACCGGCCTGCCGACCCGCACGGCGCAGGGCGACCTGCTGTCGACCGCGGTCAATTCACATGGCGACACCAAACACGTCATGTTGCTGCCATCGTCGATGAGCGAGTGCTTCGACATGGCGGGTGATGCGTTTGACCTGGCGGAACGCCTGCAGACGATCGTGTATGTGATGAGTGATCTCGACCTGGGCATGAATACCTGGATGTCGCCGCCGTTCACGTATCCCGACAAGCCGCTCGACCGCGGCAAGGTGCTTGACGAGGCGAAGGTGCGGGAACTGGGTGCGTCGTGGGGCCGCTACATGGACCTCGACAAGGACGGCATCCCGTGGCGCACGTTGCCCGATACCAACACGCCGGCGTTTTTCACGCGCGGCTCCGGGCATAACGCGATGGCGCAATACACCGAACGCGCCGATGACTACGTGAACAACCTTGACCGCCTCGCGCGGAAGTTCGAGACGGCCAAGACCATTGTTCCGGCGCCCGTCGAGACCGGTGACGCGGATGCCACGGTGGGCATCATCGCGTTTGGCTCCAGCCACTGGGCGATTGTTGAAACCCGGGACCAGCTGCGCGAAGAAGCGGGTCTGTCCACGTCGTACCTGCGGCTGCGGGCGTATCCGTTCAGCGCCGCGGTGGAAGACTTCGTGCGGCGTCACGACCGCGTGTATGTGGTGGAGCAGAACCGCGACGCGCAGATGCTGAGCCTGCTCAAGATGGACCTGCCGGTCGAGCTGTTGACGCGGCTGCGCAGCGTGTTGCACTACAACGGTTTGCCTATTGATGCGCGGTCGGTGACCGACAGCATCAAGGCCCAGGAAGCGGGGAAGTGAGATGAGTGAAACCACAACGGCCCCCGGGCCGGCGAAAAAGACGAATCGTATCGGCCTGGAACTGTCGGCCTATCGCGGCAGCAAGACGACGTTGTGCGCCGGGTGCGGGCACAACGCCATCACCGAGCGCATCATCGATGCCTGCTACGAGATGGGTGTCGACGCGAAAAAGGTCATCAAACTTTCGGGCATCGGCTGCTCGAGCAAGAGCCCGGCCTACTTCCTGAACCAGTCACACGGCTTCAACTCGGTGCACGGACGCATGCCGTCGGTCGCTACAGGTGCGATGCTGGCCAACGGCACGATGACGGCGATTGGCGTCAGCGGCGACGGTGACACCGGCGCGATCGGCATCGGACAGTTCGTGCACCTGATGCGCCGCAACCTGCCGATCGTCTACATCATTGAAGACAACGGCTGTTACGGTCTGACCAAGGGCCAGTTCTCACCGACGGCCGATCTGGGCTCCAAGGCCAAGAACGGCGTGGTGAACGACCTGCCGCCGATTGACACCTGCGCGCTCGCGATTGAACTGGGCGCATCGTTTGTCGCGCGGTCGTTCTCGGGCGACAAGAAGCAGCTGTCGAGCATCCTCAAGGCGGCGCTGTCGCATCGCGGCACGTGCATGATTGACGTCATCTCGCCGTGTGTCACGTTCAACGACCACGAGGGCTCCACCAAGAGTTACGCCTACGTCAAGGAACACGACGAAGCGCTTGGCGAGGTGACGTTTGTGCCGTTCTTCGAGGACATTTCCGTCGACTACGAGCCGGGGTCCACGACCCAGGTGCGGATGCACGATGGATCGCACCTGTATCTCAAGAAGATCGCCGATGACTACGACCCGACCAACAAGCAGGCGGCCATGCAGCTCATGCACGAGACGTTGCGCCGCGGCGAGTTCCCGACGGGCATCCTGTATCTCGAGCCGGACAAGGAAGACTTCCTCGATGTGATGAACATGGTCGAGACGCCGCTGGCGTTTCTGCCGACCGAGGTCACGCGTCCGCCCAAGTCCGTGCTCGACGACCTGATGAAGTCCCTGATGTAAGATCGAGCGCTTATGACTGAACGTACGTTTGCCATCATCAAACCCGACGCGGTGAAAGCCGGAAAAGCCGGCCAGATCCTCGCCCGTATCGAAGCGGCCGGATTTACCGTCCGCGCCATGCGTCTGCAGCACCTCTCGAAGCGCGAAGCCGAGGGGTTCTACGCTGTCCACAAGGAACGCCCCTTTTTCGGTGAACTGACCGATTTCATGTCATCCGGACCCTGCGTCCTGATGTGCCTGGAAGCCGACGGTGCCATTCTCAAGTGGCGCGACACCATGGGCGCCACCGACCCGGCCAAGGCCGCCGAAGGCACCCTGCGCCGCGACTTCGGCACCTCCATCGGCAACAACGCGACCCACGGCTCCGACGCCCCGGAAACAGCCGCTTTCGAACTCGGCTACTTCTTCAGGGGAATGGAGCTGTAACGCGGTTCCGAGGTTCCGAGGTTCCGAGGTTCCGGAGTGCCGAAGTTCCGAAGGGGAACTTATGTCCATAAAATCTGATCGCTGGATTCGGCGGATGGCTCGTGAACACGGCATGATCGAGCCGTTTGTCGACGAGCAGATCCGTGCGGGTGTGGTCTCGTACGGGTTGTCGTCCTACGGCTACGACATCCGCGTGGCTGATGAGTTCAAGGTCTTTACGAACATCAACAACACGGTCATAGACCCGAAGAACTTCGATCCGCGGTCGTTTGTCGACATCAAGTCGGACATGTGTATCGTGCCGCCCAACTCGTTTGCCCTGGCGCGCACGATTGAATATTTCCGCATCCCTCGCGACGTGCTGACGATTTGCCTCGGCAAGTCGACCTACGCCCGGTGCGGGATCATCGTGAATGTCACGCCGTTCGAGCCCGAGTGGGAAGGGTTTGTGACCCTCGAAATCTCGAACACGACGCCGCTGCCGGCCCGCATTTACGCGAATGAGGGCATTGCGCAGGTGCTGTTCTTCCAGAGTGACGAGCCGTGTGAGCGGTCGTATGCCGACAAGAAGGGCAAGTACCTCAAGCAGCAGGGTGTGACGCTGCCCAAGATCTAGGCTGGAGGCACGGGTGAGCCCGGCCGAACTCGATCAGATCAACCGCGAACGGGTCGTCGCGCGTGTGTTGTCGTCTGCCGTGCATGATGCCCGCAATGCGCTGCAGGGCATCTCCGGCACGGCGGAACTGCTGATGATGGGGCTGCCGGCACCACGCGCGGAAGAGCGCGCCCGGGGCATTCTGCGTCAGGCGGCGTGGCTCAGCGAGCGGCTCGAGCAGCTGCTGGCCGTGAACGCCGACCAGCCCCCCGGAGGAGAACGGCTCGATCTCGCACGCGTCTGCACACGCGCGCTGGATTTGCGTCTGGCCAGTTGGGGACGCCTGTCGATCAAGCCGTCGGTGCAGGTGCCTGCCGGCACGCAGATACATGCGGATGCCAATCGGGTCATCCGCATCCTCGCCAACCTGCTGCTCAACAGCGAACGTTCCTTGGTTGCGGCCGGAGGCGGCACGATCACGTTCACCGCCGGCCCGGCCGGGGAGTGTATCGAATTGGTGATCGAAGACTCGGGCCCGGGCGTGCCGGCTGATGTCGAGCCCTACCTGTTTGCCATGGCCGGCGTGAACGGCCGCCTCACCACGGGCCTGGCGGCATCGAAGACGCTTGCCGCCGCCATGGGGGGCTCACTCGTCTGGTTGGGGCCGACCCGCCGTGCGGCGTTTGTGCTCAGGCTGCCGACGTCCCGTCCAGCCCCAGGCGCTGCAGCTTGTCAATGAGCGTCGTGCGGCTCATGTTGAGCAGCAGCGCGGCCTGACGCCGGTTTCCACCGGTCCGTTCCAGACACTGCAGGATCAGATCCCGCTCAATCTGCGTCATCACCGACGAGAAGGAAATACCGCCGTCGGGAATGGTGATGGCGGGCACCACACGATCCGGATCCTGCGCCTGGAACTCCTCGGGCAACATGGCCGGCAGGATCTCCTCGGACAGGCCGCTCATCGCCACCGCGTGTTCAATCGCGTTTTCCAGCTGTCGGATGTTCCCGGGCCACGGGTGCTGCATCAGGAGCCGCATCGCTGACTGACTGATAGGCCGGATGGGCACCTGGTTGTGCGTACAGGACTCGCGAAGGAAGTGCTGCGCCAGCACCGGAATGTCTTCCAGCCGCTGCCGCAGGGGAGGCAACTGGACCTTGACCACGTTGAGGCGATAGTAGAGGTCTTCGCGGAACTGGCCTTCGCGCACCAGCTTGAGCAGGTCCACGTTGGTGGCGGCCAGCACACGCGCGTTGATCTTCATCGGGCGCGACGTGCCGACCCGTTCGACTTCACGTTCCTGCAGGGCGCGCAGCAATTTGGCCTGCAGCGGCATCGGCATCGACGCCACTTCGTCGATGAACAACGTGCCCTTGTCGGCCAGTTCAAACCGGCCCACGCGCGCATTGATGGCGCCGGTGAAGGCGCCCTTCGTGTGGCCAAACAATTCCGCTTCGGCCAGTCCTTCCGGGATGGCGGCTGCGTTAAACGCGACAAACGGGTGGTCCCGTCTCGGACTGTTGTAGTGGATCGTCCGCGCCACCAGTTCCTTGCCGGTGCCGGTTTCGCCGTGGATGAGCACCGTGCTCTGCATCGGCGCCACCAGCCGCAGCGTGTCGAACAGTTTCGCCATCGCCGGACCCGCCCCGACCATGCGATCGAAGCGGAATCTTTCATTCAACTGGGCCTTGAGCAGGGAATTTTCCCGACGCAGCTGCCGTTCGCCAAGCGCCCGCTGGAGCACCTGCACCAGCTGTGTCAGCTGGAACGGCTTGAGCAGGAAATCGTGTGCGCCCTTCTTGATCGCGCTGACGGCTTCGTCGACACCCGCCACGCCGCTGATCACAATTGCGAGCAGCTCGGAATACCGCTGCAGGCCGTCTTCCAGCACCTGCATGCCGTCGCCGTCGGGCAGCCGCAAGTCGACCACCAGACCGTCAAATGCGTAACTTTTCAGGCGCGCGGACGCCTCTTCGACCGTTCCGGCCTGTTCTACACGAAAACCATGAGCTTCAAGGGATTCGGCGATCGTCGACCGTATCGATGCATCGTCTTCCACAACGAGCACCGATGGGCATTCCTGTATTTCCTCAGCCACGCAACCTCTCCTTCGGTCGAACCACCACACTGACCGATGCGACGGGGCGGGCTGGGGGACCGCACTCAACAATGGACCGCGCGCGCCGATTATTCAGATGATGGCACCCTCGCGTCAAGCAAGCGCCGTACCCGCTCGCCCTTCCGGTCCGATTTCAATGGCCGGCATCCAGGTCCTCGTCGTTGACGACGCGGCCCCTGTTCGTGATTTGCTCGTGAACTATTTCGTCCGGCAGAAGCTGGCGGTGACGGCGGTCGGGGATGGCTTGGCGGCGATCCAGACCCTGGAACGCAACCCGGGCCGCTTCGGCCTGGTCGTGACGGACCTGAACATGCCGGGCGCGGATGGCTTTGCCGTGTTGATGGAGGCCAAACGGTCCAATCCCGACTGTGCCGTTGTGATTGTGACGGGGTATGCGACGCTCGATTCGGCGATTCAGGCTGTGCGTGTCGGCGCGTATGACTTCCTCCCCAAGCCCTTCAATCTGTCCGAAGTCGACCGGCTGTTGAAGCGCATCGCCACCGATCGCGCGTGGCGTGACGACCGTGTGATGGATCAGCCAGCCGAGCCTTCAGTGGAATCACTGCAGGCGCGTGTGCGTGAGCTGGAAGCGCGTCTGGCCTCCCTTGGTGTGGCTGTCACCGACGATGGACCCTCGGCGCAGGACGGCCGGCCGACGGTCTACTGACGGCCGACCGACAGTGCAGGCCGGTGTGTCACCGGTGTCTCCCTCGTGAACCGAAGTACTCGCGCCGATCGCCGGGCTGGTACCGAACTTGCCTTGTAGCGGGCCGGCAGGTGCATCGCCTGCCGGGAGGCAAGAGTGCCGGATACGATCCTGAATGATTCTGCGTTGATGGCGGCGTTGGGCCGCGAGATGACGCGCGCGGTCCAGCGTCAGGCTGTGGCGGCGGGCAATCTCGCCAATGCCGACACGCCGGGGTACCGCGCACAGGAAGTGCATTTTGCCGAGATGCTGGCCGACCAGCTCAAAGGCCAGCCCTCGTCGCTGCAGGCCGCAGCCACACACGAACGCCATCTGGGCGCGTCAGGGGATCACGGCGTCGTGCGCGACGTCGAAGGCGCGCCGTCACGCCGTGACGGCAACACCGTACAAAGCGAACGGGAACTGCTCGCGCTGAGTCGTGCGGGGACCGATTTTGCCGCGGCGCAGACCGTGCTCGCGGCGAAGTTCCGGCTCGTGCGTTACGCCATCAACGAGGGACGGTAAACCATGCCATCACTACGCACCGCCATGGATGCCGCGACGTCGGCGCTCGACGTGCAGCGCGCGCGCATCGAAGTCGCCGTGTCCAACCTGGCCAACGCCGAATCCACAAAATTCAGGAACGGCCTGCCGTATCGACGCCGGGAAGTGATTCTCGAAGCGGTGCCGCAGGGGGAAGGGGGACAGCAGAGTGCCTTTGGCGTCAGGGTCGCCGAGATTGCGGAAGACCAGTCGCCGTTTGCCGAGCGCTTTGAACCCAACAACGCGGATGCCGACGAAAACGGATTCGTGAAGATGCCCAACGTGGAAGTGCCGATGGAGATGGTGGACATGCTCGGCGCGGCACGCGCCTATCAGGCGAACCTTGCGGCGGTGACGATGATTCGCGAGACGGTGCAGAAGGCGCTCGAGATCGGGAGAGGCTGATGGCGATTGAAGGGATTCAGGCGGTTGGCCAGGCGGCCGCAGCCGCAGCATCCACGACCAAGACCGCTGCGGGCGGCTTCGGCGCCTCGCTGGAATCGATGCTCAAGGCCGTTGATGCGTCTGGGGCGGAAGCCAACGACGCCGTCGGCAAGATGCTCGCGGGGCAGGGGGACATTCACTCGGCACTCATTGCGCTGCAGCATGCCGACACCACGTTTCAGCTGACGGTCCAGGTCCGCAACAAACTCGTGCAGGCCTATCAGGACGTCATGCGGATGCCCATCTAGTTCTTCAAGGTGACTTGTGGCGGACTCCGGTCTTGATCAGATGACGCAGCAGATGCGTGCGATGGTGGGCTCCCTGGGCCAGCGTCGCATCATCGGATTCACCCTGGTATTCCTCGCGATTGTCGCGGGCATCGGCGGCGCGACGTACTGGGTCACGCAGCCCACGTGGGCCCTGTTGGCGACTGACGTCGAGCCCGACTCGATGAACAACGTGGTCGCGCGCCTCAAGGCCCTGAAAGTGGACTACCAGCTCGACCCGGGTGGTCGCGCGATTCGTGTGGATGCCACACGTGTGGACGAACTCCGCATGCAGATGGCCGCCGAGGGATTGCCCGACTCGGGCCGTATCGGTTTTGAACTGTTCGACCAGACGACCTTCGGCGCGACCGAGATGACCGAACAGGTCAACTTCCAGCGCGCGCTGGAAGGGGAGCTCACCCGTACGATCCGATCGCTTGGCGCCGTGTCGAACGCGCGGGTGCACCTGGTGCTGCCGCGGTCGTCACTGTTTGCCACCGAGAGTGAACCGGCCAAGGCCGGCATCACCTTGCGTCTCAAGCCTGGTCGATCGCTGGCCGCGGCCGAAGTCGACGGCATCGTCGCGCTGGTGTCCTCGAGCGTGGAAGGGCTTGGACCTGAAGGTGTGACGGTGCTCGACACCACCGGCCGCCAGTTGTCTCGCGCACTCGACCGCGCCGAAACCGGTGCGGACCGTGTGCGGTTTGAACGCCAGCAGCAACTGGAGCGCGACATGGCGGCCCGCGTGGTGGCCATGCTCGAGCCGGTTGTCGGCGCGGGGCGTGTACGCGCCAACGTGTCGGCACACCTGAAGGCGGATTCCGAAGACGAGCTCGAAGAACTGTGGGACCCCACGTCGGTGGTGCGCAGCCGCCAGCAGACGGTGGAAAACGATGGACGCGCGGTGGCCTCCGGTGCTGCCGGCGCCCGGGCGAACCTCCCGCCGGCCAACGATCCCAACGCGCCGCCCGAGCGGGCTCCTGCGCCGCCCACGGTGACCTCCAATAACCGGCAGTCCGAGGTGACCAACTACGAGGTGTCCAAGGTCACCCGGCACAAGGTCAGCCCGGCCGGCCAGCTGTCGCGCCTGTCGGTGGCCGTGCTCGTGGACGACATCCGCAAGGTGGTGCGCGCGGAAGACGGCACCGAGACGGTGGAGACAACCCCACGCACGCCTGAAGAACTCCAGCGGCTGCATGCGCTGGTCGCGTCGGCGGTGGGCCTGGTGCCCGATCGCGGCGATCAACTCACGGTGGAAAACATCGGCTTCGACCTGCCCGATCCCGGTCCGGCGCTCGAATACGGACCCCCTGTGCCCACCTGGCAGGTGATGTGGGAACAGGCACAGCGCAACTGGAAGGTTGTGGTGGGCGTGCTGGGCGGCCTCTTCGCACTCATCGCGATCTTTGTCGGCATCCGCAGCTTCCGCCATCGCGGACGGAAGAAGACGGCCGCGTTGCCGGCCACCGTGCCGGGCATGGCTGGGCCGCGACTGGCCACCGCCGGCGGCGCGCCGATGGCCGCGGCGGCGGGCGCCCCGGCGGCGGCGGCGGCCCATGGCCCTGGCGATGACGACGACTCGAATCCGGCGCTGCCGCCCAGCCCGGCGCGGCAACTGGCGCGCCTGGCGCAGACCGAACCCGAGCAACTCGCCCGCATCGTGCGCGGCTGGCTGGCTGAGGAAGAACGGTAGAGGTACCCATGAGTGCAGCGGCGGGACAGACACAGCAGCGGTTGAGCGGGCCAAAAAAGGCCGCGATTGTGATGATGGCGCTCGACGAAAAGGCGTCTTCGTCGGTGCTGCGGTGTTTCCAGGACACCGAGATCGAAAAAATCGCGCGCGAGATTGCGCTGCTCGAGACCGTCACGATCGAGACCAACGACGCCGTGTTGCGTGAGGCGCATGCCCTGGCGGAATCGCAGCGCGGCATGGCGGCGGGCGGGCTCGACTATGCGCGTCGCATGTTGTCGAAATCGCTGGATCCGGAGCAGTCGCGGCGAATCCTTGACCGCGTGTTGCACGCATTTCCGACCATCTCCGGATTTGCGTCGCTCGAGCGGGTGAGTCCGCAGCAGCTGTCGAAGTTCATCCTCGGGGAACATCCTCAGACAGTCGCCTTGATCCTGGCGCACCTGAATCCCGGCAATGCGGCGCAACTGATCAGCCAGCTGCCCGATGACATGCGCGCCGACGTGCTGATGCGCATGGCCACACTCGAAGACATTCCGCCTGAAGTCATCAATCGGGTGTCGAACGTCATCGAGCAGCGGCTCAAGTCGTTTGGCGGCCCGAGCCACGAACAACGCGGCGGGGTTCGAGCCGTGGCCGAACTGTGCAACCGGCTCGACCGCGGCGTCAGCAAGCCCGCGCTCGAGCACATCGAAACCAGCTCGCCGGACATGGCGGTGGCCATCCGCAACCTGATGTTCGTCTTTGAAGACCTCGTGCATGTGGAAGATGGCGGCATCCGGGAAATCATCAACCGCAGTGACAAGAAGGCGCTGACGACCGCGCTCAAGGGCGCGAGCGAGGACGTGCGGCAGCGGTTCTTCCAGAACATCTCGAAACGCGCGGGCGAGCTGATCAAGGAGGAGATGGAACTGATGGGCGCGGTCCGGTTGCGTGAAGTCGAAAAGGCACAGCAGGAGATCGTCGGCGTGGCCAGACGTCTCGAAGACGAAGGTGTCATCACGCTGGCCGGCAGCTCGGGCGAGGCGTATGTGGTCTAAAGGCCAACGCCTGCTCGGCCGCCCGGCGGGAGCGCTCGCGCGGTGGAAGCCGGCGCCGCTCCTGCAGACGCGCCCCGCGGCTGCGGCTCCGGCCCAGGCGCTGACGTCTGCCCTGGGTCCCGCCCTGCTGGCGGCCACCGAGGACGAACTGCCGGCCCCGACAGAGCCCTCCATCGAGGCACGCCTGGCGGACGCTGAAGCCCGGGGCTTTGCCGAAGGACAGATGGCTGCAGAGGCGGCGATGGCTGCCGAGCGCGCGCGGCTGGCGGCGACGGTTGCCGATGTGGCGGCGCTCCGGCGTCGTGTGCTCGACCTGGCCGAACACGAGGTCATGCAGGTCGCGTCGGGCATGGCGCGCCGCATCCTCCACCGCGAAGTGCAACTGGATCCGGACATCCTGCTGGCCATGGCGCGTGTCGCACTTGGCCGCCTGGGCGATCAGGTGGCGGCCATCGTCAGCCTGCACCCGCAGGACCTCGCCGCGGTGTCCTCGTCGCTGCCCCCGGGCGCGGGCCTGCGCCTGGAACCCGATGCGTCATTGCCGCGCGGCGGCTGCCGCATCAAGGCCGAACACGGCGAGATCGATCTGGGCGTGGACGCCCAGCTCGATGAACTGTCACGCCTGCTCATCGGAGAGACCACACGTGTCGACGGCGCCGCTCTTCACTGATCCTCGCGCGCCGCTGGGTATGGCCGCCCGGCAACTGGCGCGGCTGGCCGCGCTCGAGCCGGCGCCCATCTCCGGCCGCGTCACGCGTGTCTCCGGGCTTGTGGTTGAGTCGGCCGGGCCTGTCGCTTCGGTGGGCGACGTCTGTGAGATCCAGCTGCGGGAGGGCCGACGTGTACCCGCAGAGGTGGTCGGGTTCCGGTCCGGCACGCTGATCAGCGTGCCGCTGGGGGACACGGCCGGCATCTGTCCGGGGGATCGCCTGGTGGCCCGTGGATCCACGCTCACCGTACCCGCCGGTCCTGCGTTGCTCGGGCGCGTGATTGACGGTCTCGGCCATCCCATCGACGGGGCGGGGCCCATCGTCAGTGGCCGCCGCGCAGCCCTGCGACCGCCGGCGCTCAACCCGCTCGCGCGGGCGGGCGTGACCGAACCGATTGGCACCGGTGTCCGCGTGATTGACGGGTTGCTCACCATGGGCCGCGGCCAACGCATCGGGGTCTTTGGCGGCAGTGGTGTCGGCAAGAGCACCCTGCTCGGCATGATGGCCCGCGGCACGGCTGCCGATGTGGTCGTCCTGGCGCTGGTGGGTGAGCGCGGGCGCGAAGTGCGCGCGTTTCTCGAAGAGGATCTTGGCGCCGGTCGCGATCGCGCCGTGGTGGTGGTGTCGACCTCCGACAGTCCGCCGCTGTCGCGCATTCGCGCCGCATTTACCGCCACGGCGATTGCCGAGCAGTTCCGCGCCGACGGCGCCAACGTCCTGCTGATGGTCGACTCGATCACGCGCCTGGCGATGGCGCAGCGCGAAATCGGGCTGGCGGCCGGCGAGCCGCCGACGGCCAAGGGATATCCCCCGTCGGTATTCGCCATGTTGCCCGGACTGCTCGAACGTGCCGGCACACTCCGGGGGCAGGGCAGCATCTCGGCCATCTACACCGTGCTCATGGATGGCGACGACATCACCGAACCGATCACCGACGCCGTGCGCGGCATCCTCGACGGCCACATCATGCTCTCGCGCGACCTGGCGTCCCAGCATCACTTTCCAGCCATCGATGTGCTGGGCAGCATCAGCCGCACGATGACCGCCGTGGTGGATGAGGGGCACTCGGCCCAGGCGGCGCGCCTGCGCGGCTGGTTGTCCGCCCTTCAGAAAAACGAAGACCTGCTGAGTGTGGGGGCGTATGTCGCCGGCAGCCAACCCGTGCTCGATGACGCGCTCGCGCGACGTGAGGCGATCAAGGCGTTCCTCTGTCAGTCCGCCGACACCTTGTGCAGCCTTTCCGACGCTCAATCGGCGCTCGCACAGCTGACGGGACAGGTGTGAGATGAAGCCGTTCACCTTCCGGCTGGCTGGTGTCCTGAAAGTCTGGACGCGCAAGGAAGAACAGGCGTACGCGTTTTTTCAACGGCAAATGGCCTCAACAGCCGCCGCACGTGATCGGGAATCCGAGGCGCGCGCGGCGCGCACCGACGCACAACATCGCGCGACCGACGCCCCGCGCGAGGCGACCGCACCCACGGAAATCACCTGGTACCGAAATTGGATTACGTCACTGTCGCTGCGCGTAGAGGCCGCCCGTGATGAGGTGCGTCGCTGCGAACAGCTGGAACGTGCCGCTCAAGCGGCGTGGCAAAAGGCACGGCGGGACCGCCGCGTGCTCGAGCGTCTGCGAGACCGTGCAGAGACCCGCTACCGGGTTGACGCCAGGCGCGAAGAGCTGCGGCTCATGGACGGGTTGGCGCAACAGGCCCACCAACGGGAGATGACGCAATGGTGACAGGCACCTCGGGCACGTACGCCGCACAGGCGGCGCCGGATACGCAGACCACGGTCACAAATAACGGCTCGATGGGCAAGGATGCGTTCCTCAGCCTGCTCGTCACGCAACTGCAGAACCAGAATCCGCTGCAGCCGCAGGCCGACGGCGAGTTCCTGGCGCAACTCGCGCAGTTCAGTTCGCTGGAACAGCTGCAGGAAATCCGCGGCGACATGAGTTCGCTGCGCGGACTGTTTGAAGCCGCGCTGGTGCAGGGCAGCGCGTCCACGGAAACCACCGAGGGAGGTGTGTAAGTGTCGATCGGATCCTTTTCATCAAGTCTGTCAGGGCTGAAGGCCAACCAGGTCAAACTCGCCGTCATCGGCAACAACCTGGCCAATCTCAACACGGTCGGCTACAAGGTCAGCCAGGTGCAGTTTGCCGACCTGGTCAGCCAGTCGGTGGCCGGCACCAGCGCCAACCCGATGCAGGTGGGTCTCGGTGTCGCCGCGGCCTCCATCAGCGCCAACTTCAGCCAGGGCGGCATCGACGCGACCGGTGTGGCCACACACGTGGCGATTCAGGGCAACGGCTTTTTTGTCGTCGGCGGCGCGGGCGAGCGCGGCTATACACGCGCAGGCAACTTCTCCTTCGATCAGGACGGCCGTCTTGTGACGACCGAGGGCCTGCCGGTGCAGGGCTTCGGCGCCGTGAACGGGGTGATCGATCCCAACGGTCAGCCGGGCGACATCGTGCTCAC
>BTVE01000066.1:0-25006 GCA_045862915.1 Acidimicrobiia bacterium | reverse complement strand
GAAGTGCGAGGTGCGAAGTGCTGAGTGCACCTGTGGGGCGGGGCTTTAGCCCCGCCATCACCGTTAGCGCGTAAACCCGTACACCAGGTAGTTAATCCCGAACTTGTACGCTTCGTTGGTCGGGTCCACGGCATACATGCCTTCGGCGGAGTGCTCCATGTAGTCGCCGATGTCCATGTTGTAGTTGATGACGACCGACAGGCGGCGCGCGGTGTCGTTGTTTTCGTAGATGCCGTAGAACTCGCCCATCAGTCCCTGCTCTCCCAGACGTCCCGGATACGGCACCTCGAGTGTGGGAATCGCGAAGAACGTGTTGAAGATCGGGTGTGAGACGTCGAGTCGATGGATGCGGGCGCCGGGCAGCACACGCAGCATGGCGTGTTCGAATACCGCCCACTCCTCACCGAAGTGGAAGTCGTCGACGATGAGGAAGCCGCCCTTCTGGATGTAGCGTCGGAGGCCTTCGACTTCAGCATCCGTGGGAAACCAGTAGCCGGGCTCGGACAGATACGCGATCGGAAACTTCAGCAGTTCCGGATCATCCATGCGCAGGACGTTTCCGCCCGTCGGACTGGGCCGGATGGCGGTCAGTTCTGGCAGGATGAGATTGAGGTTCTGCTCCATGTCGGGATAGTCGAACGACCATCCCGGGTAGTTCGGATACCAGAGCCTGACAATCGCGAACTTTCCGTCGTAGGGATGTGCGACCGGCGCGGGCGCGAAGTTGCCGCCGAATCCGCGGAATCCGCGCCGCTGCGCGGCCAGCGGCAAGGCCACCAGCACGAGCAACAGCCCGATCAGCCACTTGCCTCTGCGCATGCGGTTCATTCTACGTCCGGAGGCAGCAGCGTTGATAATGGGGGCGATGGCGCCCCCCACACCGCCCAAGCCGCCGGCACCGCCAACGCCACCCACACCACCGGCAGCTGCGTCTGCGGCTGATGTCTGTCCCCGCTGTTCCGAATCAGCGGAGCTGGCCCTGATTAAGGGGTGCCTTCGCTGTCTGAAGTGTGGCTTCAAGTGGGACTGTAACGGCTGGTAGCGCCGACGTCAGCGCCTGCGCGCCGCCGACGATCGGCAGCGTGATGCGTGTGGCGTTGATGTCCACCTTGAGTTCGGTACCCGGCTTCGGCCACAACGTGAAGTCGCGGTCGCTCGACAAGATCATCAGGCCTATCCGCTTCCCTGCCGGGATGATCTGATCGTCAGGCTGGAGGTCAAACGTCAGCTCCACGTACTCACCCGGCGTCAGCGGCGTGCCGCGATCCATGCTGTTGTAGTTGCCGCCGCGCGTGAGCGACCGGTGGTTCTGCGGATCGGCCCATCCCCGTGTGATCAGGTTGTTGGTGCCAATCGGACCTTCGGTCCAGGGCAGTTGCACGAGATATACCGAGAGGTTCGCGGCCGGCTTGCTCGAAGCCATCCGGATGTGCACGCGTGGAATGCCCGAGATGTGCACGGGGGCAATGAGCTCCGGTGTGGCATACAGGAGCCGGTGCGGTGAGTCGGGTGCGGCGGCCAGCGCCGGCGCGCTGAACTCGACGTTATCGGTGAACGTTTCTTCCCCGGCGGCCACCGATGCCGTGCGCCCGGTGCGTTCAAAGCCGCCAATCCCGCGGCCCCCTGGCAGCAGCCGCATCTCGACCGGCGCGGCCTTTGGATTCGGGTAGTCGTCGTACGGGGTCGGCGGTGGCGTGTTGCCGCGACCGCGACCGCGGGCCGGAGCCGGTGCAGCGCCTGCCGGGGGCGGCGGCGTCTCGCGGACGATCCACGCGCGCGGTTCCTTCTCGACGCCGTTCTCCACGCCGTAGAGGTATCGCGTGAACCACTTGTTCATCAGTTCAAGCGGAGGCGCACCGCCGTGGCCACCCTGATGGAAGTACTGCATCAGCGGCACTCGACCCTTGAGTGCGAGGCTGATGCGCACGCTGTGCTCGGGCACGACGTTCCAGTCGTTGAACGCGTGGGCCATGAGCACGGCAGCCTTCACGTTCTGGAGTTTGTTGAAGAGGTCACGCTCGGCCCAGAACGTGTTGTAGTCGCCGCTCACGCGATCGCGGCCTTCCACATACTGGCCGTCGCGATAGATCCTGTTGCACACCGCGCGGCGCTCTGGATTCTGGCTGTGTACGAAATCGTAGAGGAAGTCGATGTCTTCACCGAGCCAGCCGCCCGGATGCCGGATGAGGCCGTTGGAGCGGTAGTAGTGGTAATACGACGTGTTCGGCGCAATCGGGATGATCGCTTCCAGGCCCTCGACGCCGGTGGTCGCCGCCGCGAGCGGAATCGTGCCGTTGTAGGACGTGCCCGTCATGCCGACTTTGCCTGTGGACCACGTCGCCGTGACTTCTTCGGAGCCGTCAACAGTTGTGAAGCCCTTCGCGCGTCCGTTGAGCCAGTCGACCACGGCCTTGGGCGCCAGTTCCTCAGGCGCGCCGCCAACCGTGGGACATCCGGTCGACAACCCCGTGCCGGGGGCTTCCGAGTGGACGACAGCAAATCCACGCGGCACCCACGTCGTCACCTGCGAGTTCGAGACGTTGGTGCGGTCCGGCTGGAACGTGATCTCCGGCTGTGACGTGCGTGGCGGCGGCTCGGCGCCCAGTTCCTGGTTGACGTTCCACAGGTTCTCGCGCGGCCCGGACGTCCCGGCGAAGTACGGTGACGACTCATACACCACCGGCACCTTCAGGCCCTCTGTCTCGGTCTGCGCCGGACGCGTGACGTCGACATGCACGCGGTCCTTCTTCTTGTCGCCGTCCGAGTCGAACTCGGTCTCAACCCACAAACGATGGCGAATCCACTGCGCCTGATCTTCAAACGCGGGCACCACCTGCGCCTGCCCGTCGACAAACACCGGACGCGCCTGGCCGCTGGCGACCTGCACATACGGCGTGGCCTTCAGGCCCGCCGAGGGTGACCACATGTAGGGCGTGGCCGTCAGGCCCGCCACCGCAGCGACGACAATCAGACCGACGCGAAGCGTTTTCACTGAACCTTCCTCCATGAGCGGCCACCGCTGTGCAGGAAACGGGCCTTGCCGCCTTCGTCAAGTACGAACACGTATCGGGTGCTGCCGGCAGTCATGAGAAACTCGCGGGGATTTGGCGGTTGGGCCAACTGCGTGACCGCCTCGAGCGGTGTCGCGCGGGTGCCCTGCAGCAGCACCAACGTTCCCTCCCGCCTTTCCACGACGAGCTTCCGGGTGCCGCCCTGCCAATAGGTACCGGCAACGTCCGGCGCTGTGGGTGTGCCATCGTGGGCTGAAAACGTCAAGGCATCGCGTCCGACAGCACCGCCCAGGACAGCCACCGATGCTGCGTTCGCGGTTTCGCTGAGGCTTGCGCCCGTGCGATTTGCAAGGACGATCACGCCGGCCTTCTGCGCTGGGAACATCCGCATCACCGACCCATAACCGCTCCTGGAGCCACCATGTTCGATCACCGGAACACCCCGCCAGTGACCGACCTGCACACCGTATCCGTAGCGATTTGCCAGCCCCGGAATCTCCGCCCGCGGCGTCGTCATCACCTCGAACACCCCAGCGGGCAACGCCGCTGCTCCACCCAGTTGGCCGCGATCAACAACCGCCATCATCCAGCGCGACAGATCCATGACGTTCGAGTAGATCGAGCCTGCGGGCCACGACGCCGAGTTGTCGGCTGCCGGCCTGATGATGCGTGGCTTGCCGTCGGCGATCTCGTGCCCCTGCGCCAGCGGATACGTCATGGCGATGGTGGGCCGGAAGGTCGAGCGCGTCATGCCCAGCGGCGCGAAGATGGTCTCGGCCACTTGATCGGCAAACGGACGTCCACCGACTGTTTCGGCGAGAAGCCCCGCGAGCCAGTACGCCGGGTTCGAGTAGGAATAGACCTCACCGGGCTCTGCGAAAAACTTGGTGTCCGTCCAGCCGGCGATCTCGGCCTTCATCGCCGTGTCGTCGTGACTGCCAAACATCGGCGCCTCGTCGAGGATGCCCGACTGGTGCGACAACAATTGATGCGCGGTCAGCCGCGCCAGCGAGGGATGCAGGTTCGGGATGTACCGCCCTATCGGCTCGGTGAGCGAAAGCTTCCCCTGCTCGGCCAGCAACACGACCGTGGCCGCCGTGATCATCTTCGTCGTCGACCCGAGGCGGAAGAGCATCTCCGGCCGCATGGCCTCGCCCGTCTCGACGTTAGCCACGCCAAAACCACGCGCATACACCACGCGCCCATCCAGCACGACGGCAACTGCAGCCCCGGGCGTGTTGGACGCCGTCAGTTCCGCGCGGACGGCTTTTTCGACCGCCGCAAAATCAGGGGCCTTGGCCTCCTGCGCACCGGCCACAACCGTCAGGGCCAGCGCGACACACACCAGCGACACGAACAGACGATGTCTGAGCATGCGCCATTCTAGATGGTGAGATGGCGAGATGGCGAGATGGCTACCTCGCGATGGCCGAGGCCACCTTGTCTGCGAACGCACGTGTCCCCACCGGGCGCGTGCTCCGTGGGGCGATGTCCTCGGTGTAGGCCCCCTGCGCCAGCACCCGCTCGACAGCATCAGTCACCACCGTGCCTTCGTTGCGAAGGCCCAGACCATCGGATAGCAGCATCGCCAGGGACGCGATCGCGCCAATCGGATTCGCCACGTCCCGGCCGGCGAGTGCGGGAGCGGATCCGTGCACAGGCTCAAACACGCCGACGCCGTCGCCCAGGCTCGCTGACGGCAACAGACCGAGCGAGCCGCAGACCGCCCCCGCTTCATCCGAGAGGATGTCGCCGAACAGGTTCTCCGTCAGCAACACGTCAAATGTCGCCGGGGCGAACGCGAGTTTCATCGCGGCCGCATCAACGTATTCATGCGTCAACGACACGTCGGGATATGACGCGGCCACCTCAGTCACCACCTGCCGCCAGAGGCGGGAGACCTCCAGCACGTTTGCCTTGTCGACCGAGACGACCTGCCGCCGGCGCAGGTGAGCCCGCTCAAATGCCACCACGGCGATCCGGCGAATCTCCTGCGTGTCGTATCGCATGGTGTTGACGGCGCTCGTGCCTGCGGCATCGATACCGCGGGGCTCGCCGTAATAGAGTCCGCCCGTCAGCTCACGAACGACCAGCAAGTCTGTACCGGCGAGAATCTCCGGCTTGAGAGGTCCGGCCCATTCGAGCCCTTTCCACGCGCGTGCGGGACGCAGGTTGGCATAAAGCCCAAGCTCCCGGCGCAGCGCCAGCAGCCCGGATTCGGGCCGCTGCCCGGGCGGCAGGTGATCAAACGCCGGGTCACCCACGGCGCCCAGCAGGACCGCATCCGCGTTGCGAGCGGCGGTCACCGTTGCATCCGGGAGCGCGGGCATCCCCGCATGCAGGGCTGCCCCTCCGATCAGATGTGACTCGATCTCGAAATGGTGCCCGAATTTGGAGGACACGGCGGTGAGCACACGCAACGCAGCCGCAGTGACTTCAGGACCAATGCCGTCACCGGGGAGATGAATCAGTCGTGCGTTCATACGCCGAATCCATACCCGGGATCATGCAGCGCCTGCTCCACCTGCGACGCCACCACCGGGCGGCCGAGCTCCCGCACGACAATCTCCCGCAGGTCATCGTCACTGACATGTTTCTGGGCGTCCGCCAGGGCAATCATCTGCCGATACACGCGATCGATCTCCTGACGTGACGCCGTAATGCCGAACTGTTGACACCGGGCGGCGACGGCATGGCGCCCCGAGTGTTTGCCCAGCACCAGCGTGGTGTGTGGCACCCCCACGTCCGACGGGCGCATGATCTCGTAACACCGGCGGTCCTTCAACATGCCGTCCTGATGAATGCCGGCCTCGTGAGCGAACGCGTTGCGACCAACGATTGCCTTGTTGGCCTGGACCGGCTCCCGGGTCAACTCGGCCAGCAGGCGCGAGGAGGGAAACAGCTGCGGGGTACGCACACCCGTCCGAATCCCCCAGCGGTCCTGACGCACCTGCGTCGCCATCACGAACTCCTCGAGCGCGGCATTGCCGGCACGTTCGCCGATCCCGTTGACCGTGCACTCCACCTGTCCCGCACCGGCGCCGACAGCTGCCAGCGTGTTGGCGACGGCCAATCCGAGGTCGTCATGGCAGTGAGTCGAGAACACGGCCTTGTCGGCATTGGGAACGCGCCCCAGCACATGCGTGAAGAACTCGCTGATTTCATCCGGGGTGCTGTAACCGACCGTATCCGGCAGGTTCACCGTTGTCGCACCGGCGGCGATGACAGCTTCAATGACCGTGCAGAGGTAGTCGCGGTCGGAGCGTGTCGCGTCCTCGGCGGAGAACTCCACGTCATCGGTGTAGGACCGGGCGCGCACGACCGCGTCCACGGCGTGTGCCAGCCCCTGTTCCCGCGTGAGCGACAGCTTGCGGGACAAGTGCAGGTCTGACGTGGCGATGAACACGTGCAACCGGGACCGACGCGCCGGCGCCAGCGACCATGCCGCGCGATCGATGTCACGCGGAGCACACCGGGCCAGCGCAGCAACAATGGGCCGCTCGAGCGCCATCGCGATCTTGCGTACAGCCTCAGCATCCGCCTCGGAGGCCATCGGGAAGCCGGCCTCAATCACGTCCACTCCAAGAGCATCCAGCTGGTGCGCCATTCGAATCTTCTCGTCCGTGCGCAGCGAAAACCCCGGCGCCTGTTCCCCATCACGCAGGGTCGTGTCGAAGACGATGACGGATCGATCAGCCATGTGCACGCCAGTGTGCAAAGATCGAGGCCTCACTGTCAAAGTTATAATCTTTACGTTGTCATTGCGATTGCTTATACATGACTCTTGATGACCTTCGCGTGTTCATTGTCGTCGCCACAGAACGTTCGTTCTCACGCGCCGGACGCAAGCTGCGACGCACGCAGCCGGCGATCAGCCAGACGATCCGCCGGCTCGAGGACGCCTGCGGCGAGCGGTTGATCGATCGGTCGCTGCGCGACGGCACACTCACCGATGCGGGGCGCCTGCTGCTGGACTACGCGCACCGGGTGACGGCGCTGGCCGACGAGGCGTCATCGGCGCTGGCGGGCCTTCGCGACCTGCGCACAGGACGCGTGACCATCGGCGCCAATGAGGCGGGCGTCCACATGCTGCTGCCGATCCTGGCCGAGTACCGCACGCGCTATCCGGACATCCTCGTGGACATCCGTCGTGTACCGTCACGGCAGATGGCGCAGGAAGTGTTGCTGCGCACCCTCGACTTTGGCGTGTTGACGTTTGCGCCGGCCGAACGCGACCTGCAATCACTGGTGATCGGTGCCGACGATCTCGTTCTGCTCGTCGCGCCAGGCCATCCGCTCACAAAACAGAAAGTGGTCACGATCGAGGATGTCGGCAGGCAGCCGATCATCGCGCACAACGATCCGTCCCCCGCCCGCGATCGCGTGTTGCGCCTCTATGAACAGCGGCACGCGGAGCTGAACATCCGCATCTCGCTGCCGAGTCTGGACGGCATCAAGCGGGCGGTGGAAATGGGGTTGGGCGTTGCGGTGCTGCCGCGCCGTTGCGCCGTCTCGGAACTCGCGCGGCGCACCCTCACCGCGATCGTCGTGCCCGGCTTGCGCTCGCCCCGGTCGTTGAGACTGATCAGCCGTCGAAGCGGCGACCTCTCTCACGCGGCTCAGGCGTTTGTCGAGGTGGCGCGCAAGTACGGAAGCCGCGCGTCCACCCGTGCGACCTCGTCATAGTTGGCGAGCAGCAGGTTCACCGGGTCCCAGGCGCCCGACAGCCATGCGGTCCGCTGCGCATCGGGAATGACGACGGGCAGCGCGGGGCCGGCTCCATCGGCCGGGATGACGACGCTGGAGGAGATATCGAGGGTCCAGGCCTGCTGCGGTCGGGCATTGATGGCCTGCGCCCATTGCTGCCGTTGCGCTCGTGAGATACAGGCGCACACCAGCCCGATGGTCACTGCGTTGCCGGCGAAGATCTCGCCAAACGACTCGGCGATGACCGCGCGGAAACCCCGGCGGTACAGGGCTTGCGGCGCATGTTCGCGTGAAGAGCCACACCCGAAGTTCCGAGCTGCGACAAGCAGGCGCGCGTCGGTGGCTCCCTGCTGGTCGAAGGGATGCAGAACGCCGGCCCGGCGAGCGGCCTCGCGATCGTCTTCGAACGCGTGCGCGCCAAGGCCCTCGAATGTGATGGCCTTGAGGAAGCGCGCCGGAATGATCCGATCGGTGTCGATATCATCGCCGTCGAGTACGACAACGGCGCCAGTGACGGTTTCGATGCGCGCGTCGCTGTTCATGACAGCCGGGCCCCCGTCCATTCACGCACGTCCACCACTTCGCCCGCGATGGCGGCCGCCGCCACCATTGCCGGGCTCATCAAGAGCGTGCGCCCTGTCGGGCTTCCCTGCCGCCCGCGGAAATTGCGATTGGAGGATGATGCGCACAACTCGTCGCCGGTGAGCCGATCGTCGTTCATCGCCAGACACATCGAACACCCGGCCCCTCGCCACTCGAATCCGGCAGCCTGAAAGACGTCGTGCAGGCCTTCGGCCTCGGCCGCCGCCTTGACCTGTTGCGAGCCGGGCACCACCAGCGCCCGCACGCCACGCTGAACACGATGGCCTCGCACCACGGCTGCGGCCGCTCGAAGATCGGACAGGCGGCCGTTCGTGCAGGACCCGATGAACGCCACGTTCACGCGCGCACCCGCAATCGGGCGCGCCGGTCGAAGTTTCATGAACGCCAGGGCTTCTTCAGTCGCGATTGCCTCCGCGCCAGCGGCGCCAGGATCGGGCAGGACACCGTCAACGGGCACGGACTGTCCGGGATTGGTCCCCCAGGTCACCATCGGCGCGATCCCGGCGGCGTCGAGCACGACGCGGTCGGCGAACGACGCGTCGGCGTCGCTGGCCAGCGCGCGCCATCGTTCCGTGGCTGTCGTCCACTGATCGGCTGCGGGCGCAAATCGGCGCCCCTGCAGGAAGTCGACCGTCGTCTGGTCCGGGTTGACGTAGCCGATTCTGGCGCCGCCTTCGATCGACATGTTGCAGATCGTCATGCGCTCGTCCATCGACATCCGGTCAATCACCGCGCCGCCGTACTCATAGGCGAAGCCGGCTCCTCCGTGCACACCAAGCCGATGGATGATGGCGAGAATCACGTCCTTGGCCGTCACCCCGGCCGCCAATGCGCCGGTGACGTCGATGCGGCGGACGGCGAGTGGCGACAGGGCCACACATTGGGATGCCAGCACGTCGCGCACCTGCGATGTACCGATGCCGAACGCGAGCGCGCCAAACGCTCCATGTGTTGAGGTGTGGCTGTCGCCGCAGGCGATGGTCATTCCCGGCTGCGTGAGGCCAAGCTCCGGTCCCACGACGTGAACGATGCCCTGGTGACCGCTGCCCAGATCGAACAGTGGAATGCCATGCCTGGCACAGTTGCACTCCAGCGCCGTCGCCATGGCCTCGGCCATCACATCCTGAAACGGTCGCGACTGCACTTTTGTGGGCACGATGTGGTCAACGGTCGCGAACGTGCGGTGGGGTGCGCGGACCGTCCACCCGCGCGCGTGCAGCATGTCAAACGCCTGCGGGCTGGTCACCTCGTGGATCAGATGCAACCCTACATACAGCTGCGTCTGCCCGTTGGGCAACGTGCGCACACGATGTGCGTCCCAGACTTTGTCGAACAGCGTCGCAGCCATCTCGCGCCCCACTCTACCAGCCTGAAGGCGTCGCTGATGCCAAGCGGGGGTCGGGCTTATGGATGGGGAGATGGCAAGGCTTGCCGGCCGTAGCCTTGGCGAAGGACGGTGGCAAGGTGGCGGGGTTGAGGAATGAAGGAATGGGAATCGGCATATGTGGGGCGTGGGCTTTAGCCCCGCCGGCGGGTCGCCGCTAGGCGACGAGGATCGCGACGGTGTGTGCTGCACCGGCGACCAGGACCAGAAGCGCGACGAGGCCCAGCAGGTCGACCAGCGGCAGTTCGGGTTCACCGATGAAGTTCTGCGCGGTGTCGACCATGAGTCCTGCGAGCAGGAAACCCATGAGCGCGCCGCCTAGGTGCCCGGCGTTGTCGATGTACCAGAATCCGAGCGCGCCGGCGACAATCAGGCCGAAAAACACGGTGGCCGTGGCGCCGCGGAACGCCGAGGGGAACTTGACGGCCTGACGCCGCGAAAACACAAAGAGGTAGCCGATGACGCCGACCACCCCACCGGACGCCCCGATGGACGGCACGTCGTACGGCGGGATCAGCACACTGGCGGCACTGCCGCCCAGGCACGCCAGCAGATACACCAGCGGCAGTCGCAGACGCGACGTGCGCGACTCGAGAATCGCGCCATACATGAGCAGCGCGCTCATGTTGCCGAGGAAGTGCTGAGGCGCCATTCAATCCAATGACGGATGTGTTTGGCGGCTTCCGCGCCCGGCGCACCAATCAGCGGCGCCCACACCTGAAACGGCAGGTCCGCTGCCAGAGCGACGACAATCGCCACCATGGTCAGGCCACCATACACAATGGCCTTCTTCTGGAACTCGAGCAGCCTGGAACGATGCCACGCCTCGGGCAACAACTCGTCCCACGGGAACTCCGCCAGCGGCATTCACGCGCATTCTAGATTGTATTTTGGAGGCGCCGCCCGGAATCGAACCGGGGATGGAGCTTTTGCAGAGCTCTGCCTTACCGCTTGGCGACGGCGCCTTCTGGGAACAACTGACGGGGAGTGTCGTCCGTCAGGCACTAGGCCCGACAACAACAACACGAGAGGCGACAGCCAAGAAACATCGCTCGGGCAGTCTACCACGGCACTCCGGAACTTCGGAACCTCGGCACCTCGGAACCTCGGAACCCCGGAACTCCGGCCCCCCGGAACTTCGGAACCTCGGCACCTCGGAACTTCGTCACTCGCCCCTGAGCGCCACCCACGGGTCCACGCGGGAGGCGGCACGGGCCGGGAGCCACGAGGCCAGCGCGACCACGATGAGGAGCGATGCGGCAATGGCCGCGAAGACCCACGGGTCGGTGGGGGTGATGTCGGTGAGCATCGAGGCGATGGTGCTCGACAGCGCCCAGGCACCGAACAGGCCCAGCGTGATACCCAGCGCACCAAGTGCCAGGCCGCGCAGCACGACGAGCCGACGGACCGCGGAGGCGTCGGCGCCCAGTGCGAGCCGGATGCCGAACTCCCGCCGCTGTCGGCGGACGTTGTAGGTCATCACGCCGTAGATCCCGACCATCGCGAGCAGGCCCGACAGGCCTCCGAAGACCGACGACAGGGCCGTCATGAAACGCGGCTGCCCCACCGACGCGCTCACGACCTCCTCGAACCGCTGCACCCGCGTCACAGGCAGGCCCGAGTCCAACGTCGCGACGACCTGCCGGACATCCGCCATCACAGTATCCGCGCGGGCCGTGTCGGTGCGCAGCACGACGGTCAGCCCGCGAAAGGCGTTCTGGTCAATCGTGCGGTAAAACTCGAGCGGCGCCTCGCGGGTGAGCCCGAACGACCGGATGTTGCCGACGACCCCCACCACTTCCCACCAGGCCGTGGGAGGCTGGCCCTGTCCAAACCGTTTGCCGACGGGATCCTCTCCTGGCCAGAACTTGTCCGCCATCGCCTGGTTGATGACCACCGTGAGCGTGTTCGCCCCATCACGTTCGTCGAGCAGCCGTCCTCGGAGCAGCGGGACGTCCAACGCCTGGAAATAATCGCCGGTCATCCAGCGGTACTCGACCAGCGGCGCGTCATCCGGTTCCCACAGGTTGCCGCCCTCCCGCTGCATCTCGCCGTTCACGCCAAAGCTCTGCATCGGCAGATGGCTGATGAAGCCCACCCGTTCGACGCCGCCCAGTCCCTGCAGGCGGTCGCGCAACGCGCGATAAAACGCACGCACGGCCTCGGGATCCTGATACCGCTCCCCCGCCGGGGCCAGGCCAAACGTGGTGATGTCCTGTGTGCGTACACCAGTCTCACGGCTCTGCAGGCGGCCGAGGTTCTTCACCAGCAGGCCGGCGCCCACCAGCAACGCACACGCGATGGCCACCTCGGCCACCACCAGTCCGCTGCCAAGCCGGCCGCCGCCTCCGCTGACCGTCCGTGTATCCGCTTCACGCACCACGGTCGCCAGTTCCCGCGTCTTCATCCGCAGCAGTGGCCACAACCCACAGAAGATCCCGACCACGATCGTCGTGGCTGCTGCAAACAACAGCACCGGCGTGTTGATCGCCACCGATGCGCCGCGCGGCAACTGCGACCCGGCCAGGGCGACGAACAGCTTCACCGTCCACTGGGCCAGCAACACACCGAGCACACCCCCGATGCTCGCCAGCACCAGGCCTTCGGCCACGAGCAGCCGCGCCAGTTGTGACCGGCGCGCCCCCATCGCGAGGCGAATCGACAACTCGCGGCGTCTCGCCATGCCGGCCGCCAGCAACAGGTTCGCAACGTTCGCGCAGGCGATGAGCAGCACCAGACACACGGCTCCCATCAACACGTGCAGTTGCGACCGCACACCGCCGACAACCACCTCGTAGTAGTTCCGAACGTCGATGCCGTGGTTGTGCCCGAACTCCTCGGCCAGCTGCGTGCCGGTCTGCGCCATTTCCGACGCCGCCCGCTCCACACTCACATCGTCACGCAGCCGCGCGTAGACCTGCATGAAGTGGCTGCCGCGCTGAGCCGGATTGGGGCCCGTCTGCAAGGGAATGAACATCTGCCCTGCCCGAAAGGCGAAGCCGTCGGGCATCACGCCGACGATCCGGTAGGTGTCGCCGTCGAGCGTCACCGTCCGGGACAACACGTCCGCGGCGCCGCCCAGGCGCGTGCGCCAGAACGCGTGCGTCAGCACCGCGACCTTTGGACCTCCCGCCGTGTCCTCCTCGGCGGTGATCCACCGGCCCATGGCCGGCTCAACCCCGAGGACGTCCCGCGTGGAAGCGGTCAGGGCGACCACAGACATGACATCCGCCTCGCCCAGCCCTGTGAGTACCATGCTGCGCGACCACGACCCCGAAATGGCGGAGAACAGGTGCTCGCTGCGGGCGCGCCAATCCTCGTACTTGAGCCATGACGCCGGGCACGTGCGGCAGGCGGGCTGGACGTCGTACACGAGCACCAGCCGCTCGGAGTCCGGATACGCCAGTGGCGTCAGCAGCACCGCGTGCACAATGCTGAACACCGAGGTCGTCACGCCAATGCCCAGGGCAAAGGCAACAATCGCCAGCCCGGACACAAACCGATTCCTGAACACCCCGCGTGTCGCCTGCCGCAGATCCGCCAGCCAGCCCATGGAGACCTCCGGGGCGTTGGACGGCCGGCGGGCACACGTCGTTGGTGCGCGAAAACGGGATTAGTTCGGGGGAAAAGATGGAGCGGGAAACGGGATTCGAACCCGCGACTTCAACCTTGGCAAGGTTGCACTCTACCACTGAGTTATTCCCGCTCAGCAGGCAGCCAAATGAGTTTACACAATCACGCGTCCACGGGGCAAGAACTGCGGAACTCCGGCACTTCGGAACCCCGGCACTTCGGAACTTCGGAACTTCCGCACCTCGGAACCTCGGTATAGTCGATCCATGCCCCCCACTGCAGACCTGACGACCCTTGGAGCCCTGCGCGCGGCCATTGCCGACGGCCGGGTGCCCCGCCGGTCGGTCAAGGACGAACTTCGCACCAACCTGCTCGATCGCCTGCGCTCGGGCGCGCCCCTCTTCCCCGGCATCGTCGGCTACGACGAGACCGTGATTCCCCAGGTCGTCAACGCGATCCTGTCGAAGCACAATTTCATCCTGCTCGGCCTGCGCGGACAGGCCAAGACCCGGCTGCTGCGGGCGCTGACGTCGCTGCTCGACCAGGAGATCCCCGTTGTGGCCGGCTGCGAGATCCACGACGACCCGCTGGCGCCGCTCTGCGGCCAGTGCCAGGCTCGCCTGGCGGCCGAGGGCGACGCGCTGCCCATCAGCTGGCGCACCCGCGACGACCGCTACGTGGAAAAGCTGGCGACGCCGGACGTGACGATTGCCGACCTCATCGGCGACATCGATCCCATCAAGGCCGCCAAGGCCGGCCTCGAACTGGGCGACATGCGGACGATGCATTACGGACTGGTGCCGCGGGCTCATCGCGGCATCTTTGCCATCAATGAGCTGCCCGACCTGGCGAGCAAGGTGCAGGTCGGCCTGTTCAACATCCTGCAGGAGGGCGACGTCCAGATCAAAGGTTACCCCGTGCGCCTGCCGCTGGACGTGATGCTGGTGTTCTCCGCCAATCCCGAGGACTACACCGCCCGCGGCAAGATCATCACGCCGCTCAAGGACCGCATCGGCTCGGAGATTCGCACGCATTATCCGAAGACCCGCGAGGAAGCGATCGACATCACGGCGCAGGAAGCGTGGACCGCTCGTGGCGGGACCATCGACGTGGAGGTCCCGTCGTTTGTGCGCGAGGTGATCGAAGAGATCGCGTTTCAGGCCCGACAGGACTCCAAGGTGGACCGGCGCTCTGGTGTGAGCCAGCGGTTGCCGATCTCGACGCTGGAAAACGTCGTCTCCAACGCGGAGCGACGTGCGGCACTCAACGCTGAGGCCACCGTCGTGCCCAGGGTGTCGGACATCTATGCGTCGTTGCCCGCGCTGACCGGCAAGATCGAACTCGAGTATGAAGGTGAACTCAAGGGTGCGGATGTCGTCGCGCGTGAGCTCGTGCGCGCGGCGATCGCGAACGTGTTTGACGGCTACGCGGCCCAGGTGAACCTGCGCCAGCTGATTCACTGGTTCGATGAGGGGGGCACACTCGATCTGTCGGATACCACCGGCGCGGATTCGCTGCTCGACGCCGTTGGCCCCATCGAGGCGCTGTGGGAGGCTGTGCCGCACCTGCGCATTCCAGTGGGCGCCAGTGATGCGGCGCGCGCCGCACTCGTGGATTTTGTGCTGGAAGGACTGTGCGCCACGAAAAAGATCTCGCGCACGGACGCCGGACGACTGGAAGCGGTGCCGCAGGAGCGGTCCGCCCGTCGGGACCGTGAACGCGACGCCGAACTGCGCGCAATGATGGACGAAGAGGAAGAAGACGGCGGCGGCCGTCCGCGCGGGCGCAAGAAGTACTACAACTGAGGCCATGAAATACCGCTACGGGAAATACGTCGAAGACCTGCTGGACGGGGTCGACATGGACACGCTCCTGGAGCGGCTGTCGGACCTGCTGCTGTCGAGCGGCTTCAACAATCCGTGGGATCCACTCGACACGGCCGACCAGTCGATGCAGGCGTTGCACGACGCGATTCTCGACGCCTTGCTCAACGGCGGCGCGATGTCCGACGACATGGTGCAGAAACTGCTGCAGGATCCGTCTGACGACGCCCAACGGCAGCGGTTGGAAGACCTCGTGCAGCGCGTGATCGAGGAACTCACGCAGCAGGGGTATGTGTCGACAACCGGCACGCCGCCCTCCCAGCAGACGGCAACCGGCGAGGGTGAAGGCGACAGTTCCCAGGGCCGCACGCAGTTCGAGGTCACCGACAAGGCGCTCGACTTTCTCGGCTATCGCGCGCTCAGAGACCTGCTGGGGGGACTCGGGCGCAGCAGCCCCGGCCGGCACGACACACGCTCGCTGGCGACCGGCATCGACGCCGGTGGGCCGCCCCGCCCATACGAGTTCGGCGACACGCTCAACCTGGATGCGGCCGCGACCATCCTCAACGCCGTGCGGCGCGGCGCCGGGCTCGATGTCGACTACGAAGACCTCATGGTCACGCAGGGTGACTATCGCAGTTCCTGCGCGACGGTGCTGCTGCTCGACTGCAGCCACAGCATGGTGCTGTATGGAGAGGACCGCTTCACGCCGGCCAAACGGGTCGCGCTGGCGCTGACCAATCTGATTCGCCATCAGTATCCCGGCGACTCGCTCAAGGTCGTGTTGTTTCACGACTCTGCCGAAGAAGTGCCCGTCTCACAACTCGGCCGCGTGCGAGTCGGCCCGTACTACACCAACACACGCGAAGGCCTGCGGATGGCGCGTCGGCTGCTCGACCGCGAACGCAAGGACATGCGGCAGATCATCATGATCACCGACGGCAAACCGTCGGCGGTGAGCCTGCCCGACGGCCGTATCTACAAGAACTCGATGGGGCTGGATCCCTACGTCTTGCGCGAGACGTTTGCGGAAGTGGCCGCCTGCCGGCGCTCAGGCATCCAGATCAACACGTTCATGCTCGCCCGTAATTACGACCTCGTGGCGTTTGTGCGGCGGGTCGCCCACATCTGCCACGGCAAGGCATACTTCACCACGCCGTACACGCTCGGCCAGTACGTGCTGCAGGACTACCTCACCAAGAAGACGCGGCGTGTGATGTAGCGCCCTATCTGGGCGTGTATTCAATGCGGAAGTTGCTGCCGATGGCGACCGGCCGGCCCGGCGTCGTGTGCGTCCGCTGCTCGGCCAGCGACATGGCTTCAAGACTGACGCCGACTACCGCAATCGCCGACACGGCCTCCGGAAGTTCCAGCACCACGGGTTCAGGACGCCCTGGAGCAATCATGATGGCGCCCTCGGGCCCCACCCCGCCGCCGATGCGGTCAAAGATGTCGACAGCCGTGCGCACTTCGCGCGAGACCGCCGCCCGATCGAGCACCTTGCCTGTCTGGTCAAGAATCGCAACCACCGCAGTGTGCCGCGCAAACAACGCCTCTGGCGTCGATCCTTCTCTCGGAATCGTGTATCGATTGTGCAGATCAAACCGCAGCGTCGTCGCGCCCCGATGTGCCGGGATGGTCATCGACACGCCGTCCTTCAGCTGATCGCTCAGGATGATGTCGCAGAACTTGCGTTTGCTCTTGAGGCCCATGCCGAGATCGGCGGAACAGGCAAACGCCGTTGTGACGTCGGGAGCAGCAGGAGCGCTGACGGCCAGCGCCAGCGCGATCGACACGGCCAATCGCAGCATGGCCGCAGTATACCAACCGAGACTCAGCGTCCCGGCTCGAAATAGCCGGGTCGGGTCTGCACCCGCCCCTTGCGGCCGCGCAGCTTCACCGACACCTCATGCCACCCATCGTCGCGCGCCGGTATCGTGCCGGCGGCATAACTGAGCACGTAGCCGCTGCGGAACTGGTCGAGCAGCGCCACGAACTGCTCATCGAGGGATTGGCTGCGTTCGGTCTTGAGGATGGCACCGCCGCTGGCCAGAGCCGCCCGTTCGAGATTGAGGAAGTAGTTGACCGGACTTCCACGCGGCGCAATCGCATGGCGCGGACGCACGACGGTCACGACAACGTCGGAACGGCGGACGGCATCAAGCACCTGCGTCTCGGTCGCCCAGCTGGATGAGTCGAGACCATCGGTGAAGAGCAACGCCAGGGCACGAGCGGTGCCCGCCGACGCGAGCGAGACCGACGCGTACAACGCGTCCCACATGGCGGTGCCTCCCCCGCCGGTGCGCAGTCCTTCCAGGCGGGTGCGGATTGCCTCCCTGTTCTGGACTGGGCCGGCACGCAGGTCAAGTTGCCCTGCAAACGTCAGCAGCCACGCCGTGTCGCCCGGCCGGAGCGCGTTCACTACGCCCTCGACGGCATCGAGCATCTCGTCCATGAAGTCTTCAGCCACGCTGCCTGAGATGTCGAGCGCGACGGCCACCGAGACCCGTTCCTCGGTGCTGGTGACCTCGAGTCCCGAGATGAGCACACCGTTGTCGCGCACCTCGAAGTCCTCGGCCGTCAGCCCCTGCAGCGGCAGACCGTCGTGCGTGGCCAGCACGTTCAGACGCACACGGTCGGCCTCGGCGCGAAAGACCGCGCGTTGTTGACCTGCGGGAGGCACCTGCTGCGCGCGCGTGGCCGGACCGGCGGCCCACAGCGCCGCGAGACACACGAGCAGGCCTCGCGCCCTCATCGGCCGTCCACCCTGACCGCCTTCCGCATCTCGGCAAGCCGGCTGGCGCTCTGCCAGTACTGCGCCGACAGATACACGGCAAACGGATCGAGCACGGACTCAGTGCCGGGCCCCCGCGTGCCGAACATGACCCGCCCCTGCTGCCAGCCTTCGTCCCGCTGCCCGAGTTGCACCAGGGCGAGGCCAAGCGCCACGTGGGCCGTGTGACCGGGCACAAACGTGATGGCGCGCCGATACTGCGGCACCGCATCGGCGAGCCGGCCGTCCGCCTCGGCCATTTCTCCCAGCGTCAACGCCGCGATGTATCCGGCAAAGACGTGGCGTTCGGCATCCGCCTGCTCCAAAGCCTCGACGAGATACCGTTCCGCCGCTGGATCGTTCTGCGTCACAAACAGCGAACGGCCCAGACGCACGCGCGCCTCAACGAGGCTCGGCCGGGCCTCGAGCGCCTTCCGGAACCAGTGACGCGCTTCCTGGCCGTAGGTGACCGACGCGGACATCTGGTGTGTGAAGACCTCGCGTGTGCGAATGCGGGGCTCACGAATGGAGCCGCGCCAGAGCATCACCTCGGGATCGTCCTCACGCGCGTGATGCAGGCCTTTCTCCAGCAGACCCTCCGTGCAGGCCAGCTGAAACTCGAGGCAATAGGAGGACGAGAGGATGTACCAGCTCTTGGCCCACGCGAGGAACTCGACATCATGGCGCTCGGCGGCCTCGGTGGCGAGTGCGTCAATCAGTGCATGGGCACGATAGGCGTGTACCTCGAACGACTTCTGGAGTCCCCATCCGGTCGGCTCGAAGAATCGGGAGGCGCCCTTGGCCGGGCGGCCAAACCGGCGGGACGCCATGCCGGCCTCTGTCAGCAGCAGTGCCGTTGCCGCCCGAGACACCAGCGCTCCGTCGTCATCTGGAACGCTGGCCTCACGCTCGAGCCGGTCCTCATCCCACGTCGAGAGGACGTCCACGGCCCGGCGTGCGTCACCCGCCCGATACTCGTTCAGCAACTCGGCAAAGCTGGCGTCGGATGTCAGCACACCCTGGCCCGCTGCCGACAGGACGCCGGCACACACCAGTAGCGCACCGAGAGACAGGAGCGTTCGCATTGGGCCTTACAGGCCGATCTTACGTGGATTCGGCGGGGCTGAAGCCCCACCCTACGATGCCCAAACCCAGGGCGCTGCTTTAGCTGCGCCGATCAGCCGAGCCACCACGCCCCGAAAACCAGCGTGGCAAGTGTGATTGGCAGACCGACCTTTGTGTAATCCCAGAACGAAATGTGGTGGCCTCGCTGCCTGGCGCCCTGCAGCACGATGAGATTGGCGATCGACCCGACCAGCGTCAGGTTACCGGCGAGCGTACTGGCCATGGCCAGCGTCAGCCATGAGGCCTCGGCATTGGGCCAGGCCGGGATGACGTTGGTGAACAACATCACGGCGGGGACGTTGCTGATCAGGTTCGACAGCGCGGCGGAGATTGCGGTCAATCCCACTGCTGACTGGAGGAGCCCCACAGGCAGCGCAGCAAACAGCCGGTCCACGAGCCCAACTCGCTCGATACCGGCAATGACGACGAACAGTCCAATGAAGAGCATGAGCAGGTCCCAGTCGACCCGGCTGTAGAGTTTGGACGCGTGTACGCGTCGCGTGATCAGGAGCACTGCGGCGGCGGCCATGGCAACGAGTGAGGGATCCAGGCCGGCAAGGAATCCCGCCATGACTCCTGCCGCCACCAGCAGGGCCTTGGCCATCATGGCGCGATGCACCGGGCGCGGCGGACGTTCGGTCATGCCAACCGGCACCGGCGCCAGTTCCCGGCGGAACACCCACCAGAGCACGCCGGCGTCGATCAGAAGTCCCACAACCGCGACCGGCACGAGTTCGGCCGCAAACGTGGTGTAGGAGATCCCGGACACGCTGCCGATGAGCATGTTCTGCGGATTGCCGGTGATGGTGGCGACGCTGCCGATGTTCGACGCCGTTGCCAGCGCCAGGAGGTACGGCAGCGGCCGATGACCACGCAACTCCGCAACCTCGATGAGGATGGGCGTGAAGATCAGGCACACCGTGTCGTTGACGAACAGGGCCGACAACGTGCCGCTCGTGAAGACGATGGCGGTCAGGACCGCAAACGGCTGCTCCACGCCGGCGACCACCACACGGGCGACCGTGCGGAAGAACCGCGCGAGCCGCAGGCTCGCGATGAGCACCATCATGCCGAACAGGAGTAGCAGCGTCCGGTGGTCAATGGCCGACCAGGCGGCGTCCAGTGGAAGCCCACCAACCACCACCATCAGCATGGCGCCGACGATGGCCGCGCCGGTGCGGTCGATACGCAGGTAGGGGAACCGTCCGAACGCAATCACCGCGTAGGTCGCGATGAAAATGACGGACGGCAGCAGCATGACGCTACTCGTCGGTGGACGTGCCGCGGTGCCGGATCAGCTGAAGGAATTCGTGACGGGTACGGGCGTCCTCACGGAAGGTGCCCCGCATGGCGCTGGTCACGGTCAGTGAGTTCTGCTTCTCCACGCCTCGCATGGCCATGCACAGGTGTGTGGCCTCCATGACGACGGCCACACCCAGGGGATTGATCTTCTGAGTGATCGCGTCGGCCACCTGCTCGGTGAGGCGTTCCTGCACCTGCAGCCGGCGCGCAAACATGTCGACAATGCGCGGGATCTTGCTCAGGCCGATGACCTTTTTCGACGGGAGATACGCCACGTGGCACTTGCCAAAAAACGGCAACAGGTGGTGCTCACAGAGGCTGTAGAAGTCGATGTCGCGCACGATGACCATCTCGCTGTAGTCGACGTCAAACAGCGCACCGTTGACGATCGTGTCCAGGTCCGTGCGATACCCGGACGTCAGGAAGTCCATGGACTTGGCGACCCGTCGCGGTGTCTCCCGCAGACCGTCCCGTGTCGGGTCTTCTCCCAGCGCCTCGAGCAACTTCCTGACTATGTCTTCCACATCGTTGTCCTACGGCCGCACCCGACGGCCGGATTGCCTAGTACTTGTAGAACCCTTCGCCGGTCTTGCGGCCGTGTTTGCCGGCCAGCACCATGCGCTTGAGCAGGGGCGGCGCCGCGAACATGGGGTCCTTGTATTCGTCGAACATGATGTTCGCGATGTAGTACGTCGTGTCGAGGCCGACAAAGTCGAGCAGCGTCAGCGGCCCCATCGGGTAGCCGCACCCCAGCTTCATGCCGTTGTCGATGTCTTCCTTCGTGCCAAGTCCACGCTCGTAGCAGCGAATCGCGTCGAGCAGGTACGGCACGAGCAGCCGATTAACGATGAAGCCCGGCTTGTCGGGAGCGGTGATCGGCTCCTTGCCAATCTTCACCGAGAAGTCCATCAGCGCCTGATAGGTCTCATCGGACGTCGTCAGCGATCGGATCACTTCAACCAGCTTCATGAGCGGAACCGGATTGAAGAAGTGCAGGCCGCCGAACTTGTCCGGGCGTCCCGTCTTCGCGGCCAGTTCCGTGATGCACAGAGACGACGTGTTGGACGCGAAGATCGTATGCGCGCCCACGTGTTTTTCGAGCGTCGTGTACGCCTCGGTCTTGATGTCGACGTTTTCGACGATGGCCTCGATGATGAGGTCGCAGTCCTTCATGTCCGCGAGTTCGGTGACACCCTGCAGGTTGCCGAGAATGGTGTCGCGCTGCTCGGCGGTCATCTTGCCCTTCTCGACGCCGGCGTCGAGAAACTTCTTGATGCGGCCCATGCCCTTGTCGAGCGCTGCCTGATTCACCTCGCGCACGATGGTCTTGAATCCCGCGGCGGCCGACACCTGCGCGATACCCGCGCCCATCAGCCCGCACCCCAACACGCCAACCGTCTTGATCGCCATCAGAAACGCTCCACAATCATCGCAATGCCCTGCCCACCACCAATGCAGGCCGTGGCCAATCCGTACTTCTTGCCTCGTCGACCCAGCTCAAGCGTCAGCGTGAGCAGCAGCCGTGTGCCGGTCATGCCCAGCGGATGGCCGAGTGCGATGGCACCGCCGTTGACGTTGGTCTTGTCGCGATCAAGGCCGAGTTCTTTTTCCACGGCCAGGTACTGGCCGGCAAACGCCTCGTTCACTTCAATCAGGTCGATCTGATCGAGCGTGAGCCCCGCCTTCTGCAGCGCGATGCGCGTCGCCGGCGCCGGGCCCATGCCCATGTAGGACGGGTCCACACCGACCGTCGCCCAGCTGACGATGCGGCCAAGCGCCTTGAGACCATGCTTCTTGGCGGCGTCAGCAGACGCGAGGATCAACGCGGCGCCGCCATCGACGATGCCTGACGCGTTACCGGCAGTGACGGTACCTTCCTTCGAGAACGCGGCTGGCAGCTTCGCCAACCCCTCCATCGTCGTATCCGGACGCAGATGGTCGTCGCGGTCGACCACCGTGACGCCCTTTCGCGACTTGATCTCGACCGGGGCGATTTCGTCGGCGAACCGGCCGGCCTCCCACGCCGCGGCGGCCGCCTGCTGACTGCGAATGGCGTAGGCGTCCTGCTCCTCGCGGGAGATGTTGTATTTGCCGGCGCACTTCTCCGCCGTCTGCGCCATGAAGAGACCGCAGTACGGGTCGAGCAACGCTTCGAACAGGTAGTCTTCGAGTTTGCCCTGGCCGAGCTTCAGGCCGTTGCGCAGGCCGCGAATCACGTGCGGCGCCTGGCTCATGCTTTCGATGCCGCCCGTCAGCACCACACCGGCTTCGCCCAGCTGAATCATCTGCGCGCCGGAGACCGCCGCCTGGATGCCCGATCCGCAGAGCCGGTTCACCGTCAGCGCCGGCACTTCAATCGGCACACCCGCCTTGAGCGCCACGTGACGGGCGCCGTAGATGGCATCGCTGCTCGTCTGGAGCACGTTGCCCACGACTGCATGTTCGACCCACTCGGGTTTCACGCCCGTGTTCTCGAACGCCTTGCGAGCGGCAATCGCACCCAGCTCGAGCGCCGAGACGTCCTTCAACGCGCCCGTGTAGTCGGTCATCGGCGTCCGCGCGCCGCCAAGTATCAGCACTTCATTCATCTGAAAATCCTCAATCTGAGACGGCCTCTCGCCATCTCGTCATCTCGTCATCTGCAGTCGTGCGGCGATGGCGTCCCCCACCTGGGTCGTCCCGTTGGATCCCCCGATGTCCGTCGTGGTTTCACCGGCCTCGATGGCGGCAACCACCGCGGCTTCGATGGCCTTCGCGGCGTCGGCTTTGCCCAGTGTTTCAAGCATCAATGCCGACGACAGGATTGCGCCCATCGGATTCGCGACGTTTTTTCCTGCCAGCGGTGGCGCCGACCCGTGCACGGGTTCAAACAGTGACGTACGTCCCGGGTGGATGTTGCCTGACGCTGCCATGCCCAGGCCTCCCTGCAACGCACCGCCGATGTCAGTGACGATGTCGCCGAAGAGGTTGTTCGTGACGATGACCTCGAATTGGCCGGGGTCTTTCACCAGGAACATCGCGAGCGCGTCGATGTACATGTGGCTCGCGGTGATGCCTGGGTACTCGGCGGCCACGGCCTTGAACACGCGCTGCCAGAGGGCGTGCCCCTGCTGCATCGCGTTGCTCTTGTCGGACATGCAGACCTTGGTCAGGCCGTTTGCTTTCGCGTATTCAAACGCGTGCCGGATGATGCGATTCACACCTTTGAAGGTGTTGATCTCCTCCTGAATCGCGACTTCATCCGGTGTGTTGGCCTTGAAGCGCCCGCCGACACTCACATACACGCCTTCGGTGTTTTCGCGAAAGACGACGAAGTTGACGTCTGCGCGGCCGCGGTCCTTCAGCGGACACAGCCGATCGTTGAGCAGCTTCACGGGCCGGAAGTTCGCGTAGAGGTCCAGTTCGAACCGGGCCCCGAGCAGGATGTCGCGTGCGTGCCGATTGTCGGGCACGCGCGGGTCACCCAGCGCGCCAAGGAAGATCGCGTCGAAGTCGTCCCGCAGCATGTCGTAGCCATTCGGAGGAATGGTCACGCCGGACTGCAGGTAGTAGTCCGCGCTCCAGGGCAGGTGTTCGAGGTGGAGTCCGAGGCCAAAAACCGAGTCCGCTGCGTTCAGTACCTTGACGGCTTCGGCGGTGACGTCTTTTCCGATCCCGTCTCCGGGAATGACGGCGATACGCACAACCCGGTAATTATAGGTCGGGGAAGGGCTTATGGGCTACTGCGGACACCCGGAACTCTTGCATCCCCAGACGGCGCAACAGTATCCTGCAGCCACTCCGACTCGACCTCAGACTCAAACCATGTCGCTGCTACGACATCGGCACACCACGCTAGTTACCGTGCTGGCACTGCTCGCGGCCATAGGGGCTGCCGCCCTGAGGGCCCAACAGGCGACCTTCACGGGCGGGTCGGCGCTGGTGGTCGTGGACGTTGTCGCGGTTGACCGATCCGGTCAGCCGATCACCGACCTCACCGCCGGCGACTTCAGTGTCACGTTCGGGGGTCGCACTCGAGCCGTGCAGACGCTCAGCCTCATCACATCGGCCACGGGCGACCGGCCGGCGGGTGCGAGTGACGTGCCTGCAGTCCGTGCCGCCGAAGCGCGCCAAATCATCATCGCTGTCGACGAACACTCAATTCCGCTGGGAGCGCAGGCGGCCGCGCGCGAAGCGGTCGCGCGGGTCATCAGTCGCGCCGGCGCGGATGACCGCCTCGCGCTCGTCACCTTTCCCGGCGGAGTGGCCGTCGGCCCGACGACGGACCGCGCAGCGCTCGCCGACGCCGTGCCCCGCGTCACCGGTCGTCGGATTGATGCGCCGCGAGTGCGCTTCGGTCTCTCGGCGTCGGAAGCCATGGCGCTCAAGTCGCGTGAAGCCGTCACAGTCGCCGACATCGTCAATCGGGAGTGTCAGCGGGAGTTCACCAATCCGACCTGCGCGCAGGAAGTGCGTGAGGCCGGCGGACTGATTGCCGACGCGCTGGAACGCCAGGGCGTCTCCACCATCGATGCCCTGCACGGCCTGCTCGACGGCGTGGAGGCCATCCCGGGCCCGAAAGTGATCTTCGTGATCAGCGCCGGCCTGCCGACGACAACAGTGCCGGGCGGCAGACCCAATCTCACTGCCGCGACAGAAGCCGTCTCCCGCCGAGCCGCGGAAGCCGACGCCCGGATGTACGTGTTGTATCTGAACGTCCACTTCC
>BTVE01000065.1:0-25385 GCA_045862915.1 Acidimicrobiia bacterium | reverse complement strand
TTTCGGTCAGTTTGATCCACTCGTTCACCTGGCTGTCGAACTGCTGGTCCAGCCAGCTGATGGCGGCCTTGACCTCCGGGCGCGCGACGATCTCGGGTGAAAACTTGGTCGGATACTGTGTCGGCGCCTGGGCGGCGACCGTGTGGCCCGACGCGGACGCCAGCAGGGCCAGGCAGAGAACGGGAATCGGATTGCGCATGGGGACGCATTATAGATTCCCGCGAAGCGGGTACCATGTGTCTGTGACTGCATCCCGCAAAATCTGCGACAACGTCCTCCAGGCCATCGGCCACACGCCGCTCGTGCGACTCAACCGCCTGACCGCCGACATCCCGGCCACGGTCCTGGCCAAGATCGAGACGTTCAACCCCGGGAACTCGATCAAGGACCGCATGGCCCTGAAGATGGTCGAGGATGCCGAACGCGACGGCCGCCTCAAGCCGGGCGGCACGATCATCGAAGGCACGTCAGGCAACACCGGCATGGGCCTGGCCATTGCCGCGGTGGTGAAGGGCTACAAGTGCATCTTCACGACCACCGACAAGCAGTCGAAGGAAAAGGTTGATGCCCTGCGTGCTCTTGGCGCCGAGGTGATCGTGTGCCCGACCAACGTCGAGCCCGAAGACCCGCGGTCGTACTACTCGGTGTCATCCCGGCTCGAGGCCGAGACGCCCAATTCGTGGAAAGCCAACCAGTACGACAATCCCTCCAACGCGCAGGCGCACTACGAACAGACCGGTCCTGAAATCTGGGAACAGACCGATGGCCGCATCACCCATCTGGTCGTCGGCGTCGGCACCGGCGGCACGATCTGCGGTGCTGGCCGGTACCTCAAGGAAAAGAACCCGAACATCCAGGTGCTCGGCATCGACACGTACGGCTCGGTGTTCAAGAAATACAAAGAGACCGGGATCTTCGACAAGAACGAGATCTACCCCTACGTCACCGAGGGCATCGGCGAAGACTTCCTCCCGCAGAACGTCGACTTTTCGGTCATCGACCACTTCGAGAAGGTCACCGACAAGGACGCGGCTGTCATGACGCGCCGCATCTCGCGTGAAGAGGGCATCTTTGTGGGTAACTCCGCGGGTTCGGCCATGGCGGGTCTCATGCAGATGAAGGATCGCTTCAAGGCCGGTGATGTCGTGGTGGTGATCTTCCACGACCACGGCACGCGATACCTCGCGAAGATGTTCAACGACGACTGGATGCGCAAGATGGGGTACCTCGACAAGTCGGGCCTCACCGCGCGTGACCTGGTGTCGGCCAAAAAGACCGTCCCGATGTTGTCGATCGAACACACCGAATCGGTCGCTCGGGCCGTGCAGATGATGACCGAACACGACTTCTCGCAGATTCCGGTCACCCAGGCCGGCCGCCTGGTCGGGTCAGTGAATGAGTCACAGGTGTACGCCGCCCTGGTGGCTGACGGGGACATTCGCACGAAGCCGGTCGACACCGTCATGCAGCCGGCATTCCCCTACGCCGACATCTCCACCGGCATCGACGCCCTGGCCACGATGATCACGGCGGACAATCCGGCCGTGCTCGTGCGTGACTTCAAGAGTGATGAAACCTACGTCATCACTCGCTCAGACATCGTCCGCGCGCTGGCGTAAACGGTTCGGTTTCGGGTAGGGTTTCCGGATGCGGACACTCGGAACCCGGGCTCGGATGTTGCTGCCGTGCCTGTTCGTCCTGTCGGCCTGCGGCTCCGCCCAGTCCGGCACCTCGGCGCAAACGATGTACGACCAGTTCGATCGCGACTGGCAGTACTGGATGGCGCAATACCCGGAGACGGCGACGGCCTTGGGGTATCCAGGAGGTGAAACGCGCTGGACGAGCTACACCAGCGAAGCACGCGCGGCCCGCGAAACCTACCTCCGCGAGAGCCTGGAGCGGTTCAACTTCATCGACCGCAACGGTTTGCCTGAGGCCGACCAGCTCAACTACGACCTCTATCGCCAGATGCTGGCGTCCGCGGTGGCCGGCGTGGAACTCGGCAACGACGCGATGCCCATCCGGTTCGTAACGGCGCGATACCTGTCGATGCCGATGAATCAGATGGAAGGCATCCAGCAGGACATTCCTCGGACGATCGCCATGATGCCGCGTCGGACCGAGGGTGACCTCACCAACATCCTCGAGCGCCTTGAAGCCGTTCCCACACTGGTGGACGAGACCATCGGCCTGATGCGGGAAGGCATGCTCGACGGCCGCACACCGCCGCGTATCGCGCTGCGGGATCTGCCGGGGCAGGTGGAGGCGCAGATCGTGGCCGCGCCGCTTGAGAGTCCGCTGCTGCAGGCCTTCACCAGCCGGCCGGCGGGTGTGGACGCGGCCACGTGGGAACCACTGGCCAGTCGCGCGGCAACGACCTACTCCCAGCGTGTGGCGCCGGCGTTCCGCCGGCTGCACGCCTTTCTGGTCGAGGAGTATCTCCCCGCCAGCCGCGAAACCGTCGGCATCAACGCCTTGCCCAACGGCGATCGTCTGTACGCCTACAACGCGGAATGGCACACCACCACGATGTTGTCGCCGCAGGAGATCCACGACCTCGGGGTGAACGAGGTCGCGCGCATCCGGCGCGAGATGGACGAGGTGTTGGCCAAGGTCGGGTACGCCGGTAGATTCGACGCGTTCGTGCAGTTCCTGCGCACCGACCCGCGCTTCTACTACACCAACGCGGACGATCTCGTGCGCGGTTATCGTGACATTGCCAAACGCGCGGATGCCGGGCTCGCGCGGTTGTTTGGCCAACTGCCGTCCACGCCCTACGGCGTCGAGCGTGTGCCCGATGCCATCGCGCCGTCACAGACGACGGCCTATTACGATCCGGGGTCACTCGTGGCCGGCCGCCCCGGCTACATGATGGCCAACACCTACAAACTCGACGCGCGGCCGAAGTACGAGATGGAAGCGCTCACGTTGCACGAAGCCGTGCCGGGCCACCATCTGCAGATTTCGCTTGCGCAGGAGCTGACGGGCCTGCCGGAGTTCAGGAAACACTCGAGCTTCACCGCCTACGTCGAAGGATGGGCGCTGTATGCCGAGCGGCTTGGCACCGAGATGGGGTTCTATACGGATCCCTATTCGCGGTTTGGACAGCTGACGTACGAGATGTGGCGCGCCGTGCGCCTGGTGGTCGACACCGGCATTCATTCACTGGGGTGGACGCGTCAGCAGGCGATCGACTACTTCCTTGCCAACACCGCCAAGACGGCGCAGGACATCACCGTTGAAGTCGATCGCTACATCGTGTGGCCCGGCCAGGCGCTTGGGTACAAGATGGGCGAAATCCGCATCCGCGAGCTGCGCGCCGAAGCCGAGCGCGAACTTGGCGCGGCGTTCGATATTCGCGCGTTTCACGATCAGCTGCTGGGCACCGGTGCCGTGCCGCTGGAAACCGTGGCAACACGCGTGCGCGACTGGATCGGCCGGGAGAAGCGCTAGTGACCATTCGTTCGCCTGAGGAACTGGAGGCGATGCGGCGCGTCGGATCCGTCGTTGCGCGCGTGCGTGATGCGATGGTTGCCATGGTGGCGCCTGGTGTGACGACCGGTGACCTCGATCGCGAGGCTGAGCGGCTGGCGTCGGCTGTGGGTGCGCGGTCGGCGCCGCAACTGACCTACGGGTTTCCTGGGTTCACGTGTATCAGCGTCAACGAGCAGGTGGTGCACGGCATTCCCGGACCCTACGCGGTCCAGCCCGGCGACATCGTCAAGGTCGATGTGACCCTCGAGCTGGATGGTTACATGGCCGACAGCGCCGTGTCCGTGCTCGTGCCGCCGGTGAATGATGATGCGAGGCGGCTGCAGCGGGGCGCGACCGACGCCTTCGAGCGCGGCTGGAACGCAGCCGTGGCCGGCGCGCGGATGCGGGACGTCGGCGCGGCGGTGGAGAAGGTTGCCGATTCATACGGCTTACGTGTGCTGAAGGAACTGGCTGGACACGGCATCGGCCGCAAGCTGCACGAGCCGCCCGACGTACCCAACTGGGGTGATCCCGACAACACCACGGTGTTGCACGAAGGGCTCGTGTTTGCGCTTGAGCCGATGTTCTCCCTGAGTGATCACCGCATCAAGGAAGAACACGACGGCTGGACCGTGCGCACACGTCGGCGCTCCCTGGCCATCCACTTCGAGCACACCGTCATGGTTCAGGCCGCAGGGCCACCGCTGATACTCACTGTCTCCGACTAAATCAGCGCTCCTGGTGTCTAATAGAGCCACCCGGAGGACATATGCGGCGGACGCTCCCGATTCTGTTTGGGTTCTGCGCGGTCACTGTCTCGTTGTACGCGTCTCAAGCACCGGCGGCCTCCGGAGCGGGACAGGCAGCCCCTCCGTCTCCAACAGGAGTGGTTGTCGGCACGGTCGTGGATGCCGGCACAGGTCGTCCCATCCCTGGCGCAGAGGTCATGGTCGGGGCGCAGCCGACCCTCGGAACCGTGCAGGCTGGAACACCGCCGCCCACGCCGCGTCGACTCATCGCGAATGCGAATGGCAGATTTGTAGTCACTGCTGTGCCCACTGGTCCGCTGATGCTGTCAGTGACAGCGCCAGGCTACTTGCCGGGTGGACATGGGCAACGCCGGCCCGGCGGGCCGACGAGAGCCTTAGTGATGGCCGACGGTCAGCGCGAAGGTCCAGTGACCATCCGGTTGTGGAAGCCTGCGGCCATCGAAGGTCGGCTCGTGGATGAGGCAGGTGAACCGATCGTGCGTGCATCGGTTCGGGCGTTGCGCCGCATGTGGAATGCCGGCAAGGCGACATTCGTCTCATCGGCCTCGACTAACACCGATGATCGCGGCGCGTTTCGACTCGCCGGACTCGTCCCCGGCGACTGGTGTGTCGTGGTCCCGGCCACCTATGACACGACGCCGGCATCTGTTCATGATGAGTTCATGGGCGCCACGTTGCGGGGAGGGCCGGCGCCCCAGGCTCTGACGACCGCTATCCGGAACTCCGGTGGCCCGACGCCGGGTAACGCCGGCGAACGAGTCGGGCAGTTCGTGGTGGCGTCGTCGGGGCCGACCAACGGGATCAGCATCTCCGACGACGCTCGGCGTGTCCTGGTGTATCCCACACTGTTCTATCCGGCGCTGGGCCAGGACGGCATCGAAGTCGTCACGCTCGACTCCGGCCAGGAGCTTGGCGGCGTGGAACTGCAGTCGATCCCGACAGCCACCGTCTCGGTGACCGGTCAGTTGCTCGGACCGGATGGCCCCGCCGCACGCACGGGCGTCCGCCTGGTGCCGATGCCGCTCTTGCGCGCCGAGCCGGAAACGATCTTCGAAACGGCACGTGCCACAACGGACGTCAACGGCACATTCACCTTCCTCGGTGTGCCGGCCGGTGAATACATGGTCAAGGCCAGCGTGATTCCGCGCCCTGCACTCGGCGGCGTGACGACGGTCATGACGACGGGAGGCGGCACGACCGTCACGACAATGAGCGCGGCGCCGCCAGAGACCCCCTCCGAGCCGACATTGTGGGCGACCGGCCAGGTCTCGGTCGGCAATCGCGACATCGCTGCGCTCAGCCTCACGTTGCGACCAGGTCTGCGCGTGAGCGGCACCATTGAGTTTTCCGGTTCGGCTGCTCCGCCTGCAGCGGTCCAGTGGCAGCGCGCAGCTGTTTCGCTTCGTCCGCTGGACGCCGCGCAACCACCGTTCATCTCTCCCGGTCGTTTTGACGGCGACGGGCGTTTCAGGACGATGGGATACTCGCCGGGGCGCTACGTGATCGTCGCCACACCTCCCGGGCCCGACTGGTTTCTGCAGTCTGCAATGCTGGCCGGCCGTGACGTGTCCCTGGAACCGTTGACGCTCGAGGATGCTGACATCGCGGACGTGGTGGTGACGTACTCGGACCGGCAAACTGAGGTGTCTGGTCTGGTCAGCGCACCGGTTGGCGGGGACCCGGACGGCATCGTCGTCGCCTTCCCCAGTGACGTGCGCGCGTGGGTGCAGCGGGGCATGAACACACGGCAGACGTCTTCCGCCCGTGTGCGATCGGACGGGCGTTACACGATCAAAGGGCTTCCGGCAGGTGAATACCTGCTGGCGGGCGTGCCGAGTGATGTGGACGTACAGACTGGGAATGTCGAGTTCTACGAAGCGCTGACGAGTCAGGCCACAAGAGTGGTGTTGGCCCACGGCGACCAGAAGTCGGTGGACGTGCGCATCGTTGAAGCTCGCGAAGCCGCGTGGCATGACGACGACGGTCAGGCGCTCGGATCGGGTCCGTTTGTCCCCGAGAGTCAGGCCGCACAGATGCCGCCGCGGGAGCAGGCGCTGCCGGCGACGGGTTCAGGCTCCATCAGCGGAGTTGTGACGCTTGACGATGACGCGAGTACGCCGTTGCGTCGCGCCACCGTGCGCCTCATAGGGTCATCGGCCACCAGTGTGTCGAGGTTGACGAGTACAGACGACCAGGGACGATTCGTTTTTCGTGATCTGCCAGTCGGCCGTTACAACGTGGTCGCCAGCCGCCTCGGGTATGTGTCGGGCAGCCACGGCCAGAGCCGCCCCGGGATTGGACAGTCGGCGCCAGTGGCCCTCGGGGAGAACCAACATCTGTCAGACGTTCGGGTCCGTGTTGGCCGCGGTGCGGTGATCGCGGGTCGGATCGTCGATGAGTTTGGGCAACCTGTCGACAGCGGACGAGTGTCCCTCATGCAGTTTCGTACCGTGAACGGCGAACGCGTCCTGAGTGCCGTCGTGACCGGCGGTCTCGCCTTGGCGCCGACCGACGATCGCGGCGCCTATCGCCTGTACGGGTTGCCCGCCGGGGAATACGCAATCGCGGTGACGACGTTGGACAGCGGCGGGGAACTCCGCCGTGTGACCGAGTCGGAGATCGAATGGGCCGACCGTAGCTCCGGTCAACCGCCGCCAGCCCAGGGACCGACGGTGGGAGTGGCGCCAACGTATTTTCCAGGGACTGCGGATCCTGCCGGGGCGGTCCTTGTTCGCGTGGGTCCGGGTGAAGAACGCACGGGTATCGACTTTGTCACGCAGTTCGTGCGCACTGCGAAGTTATCAGGTCGCATCGAGATGCCGGACGGGACGGCGCCCCGGATGGTGCAGCTGAGCATCGTCAACGAGTCGCGTGCGGCCAGCCCGTTGTTCATGGGATCACTGTTGGCGCGGGCCAATCCTGATGGGACGTTTACCTCTGCGAACCTTCCTCCGGGCAAGTACACGTTGCTGGCGCGAGCCGCCGACAGCGCGGCACCGGCTCCGGCACGAGCGACAGCGGCGGGCGCCCGGCCCGCACAGCCGGCGATGACCCTGTGGGCCATCCAGGAAGTGATATTGAGTGGCGACGACGTGTCGGGTGTGGTCGTCAGACTGGCACCGGGCATGACCATCAGCGGCCGCTTGAGGTTTGACGGTGCGACTCAGGCCGCTCCATCGTCGGTGACCGGCTACTCGGTCCGCGTGTCTTCAGCCGCCAACTCCGGTGTGAGCACTGGTGTTCCCACAGCGACTGTGAATGAAGACGGGACCTTTCAGGTCGCGGGCGTGGCGCCCGGTCCGTACCGCCTTTCGATCTCCATCCCCCGGACAGGACCATTACCCACGTGGACCCTGCGTGGCATTCAGCACGGGGACAGGGATCTTGCGGATGCCGCGTTTGACATCCAGGCCGGTGTGGACCTGGCGGATCTCGATGTCGTGTTGACCGATCGCGTCACCCAGGTCTCCGGAAATGTGTTGGACCAACAGGGACGACCCGTCTCGGACTACTCGGTGATCCTGCTGCCCACCGATGAACAACTGTGGGAGAACGGCACGCGCCGGCGACCTCCGCCTCAGCGCCCGGACACGACGGGGCGTTTTCGGGCGGTGGGCCTGCCCCCTGGTGAGTACTACCTGGCGCTCGTCACCGAGTACGAGCCGGATCAGTTGTCGGACACGGCCTTCCTGCAGTCGCTGATCCCGGCTGCGATCAAGATCACGCTCGCCGAGGGCGAACACAAAGTGCAGGACATCAAGCTGGCCGGTGGATAGACAGCTGCGTCTCATCGGTGCCGTGTTGTGCGCGGCGATCACCGTCGGCCTGACCACCACAAGTGGTCGCGAGCGCGTTGATGTCGTGGCGCACCTCGACGCCTATCTGAACGGGCGAACGACTGGTGCCGTCGCAGATCTGGAGTCGCTGGCCGCCGGCAACGACCTCGACGATGTGCTCGATGGGCTGCGCGACCATGGGAATACGTGGATTGCCGCCGGTGGGCCTGGGGAACGCTCCAGACGTGTGCTGACCGCAGCGACCTACGCGCTTGAGGCCGGCCGGGCCGGAGCCTTCAGCGAATGGAAATGGGTGCAGCGCGGCAACGGCGAAGTCCGGATCGTGTGGTTCGCGCCTCCGCAACTGATCGAGTGGGGATGTGCCCTGCTGCGGGAGTCAGGACCCGTAACCGCCGACGAACGTCTCTGGCACCTGGCGGCACTGGCTGCAGCTCAACGTGCCGGCGATTTCGAGTTCCTCATCGGCAGTCCGTATGAAGACCGGCATAACGAACGGGCGGAGTTCGAACATCTGAAGCACTCGATCGCACGAGTGCCCAACGAGTCGCGGTTTCTCCTTGGTCAAGCCGTCGCGATGGAGTGGACCACATTTCCCGGGCGGAAGGCGTCGGCGACCCGCCCAGGTGCGCGTGATGCGATGCAGGCGTTTCGTGACCTGTCGGGCGACCCAGACGTCGGCGGCGAGGCGTTGATGCGGCTGGGGACGTTGCAGATGCGCACCGGGCGCTACGCCGACGCGATCAAGACCCTCGTTGAGGCCGATCGGTCCACCCGGGATCCGGTCATCGTCTACCTGGCGAACTACGCACGCGGTGAAGCATACCGGCTGGCGGGACGCTCCACCGAAGCCGAGGTGGCCTATCGCCGCGCTCTTCAGGCTGTGCCACGCGCGCAAAGCGCGTCACTGGCCCTTGGGGGTGTGCTGTTCCTTGATGATCGCCGCGACGAAGCGGCCGAACTGACGGAGGCCGCACTGCGCGATCCGGTCCCGACCGACCCGTGGCGCGAGTACGGGCGCCCTGACGAACGATTCTGGCCAACGCTGATCGCGCAGCTGCGGGAGGCCATCGTCCGATGAGGCGCGTGACGTTCGTGAGGTTCACGGCGATCGTGATCGCTCTGGTGACGGGCTGGGGCCTGCTCGCGAGCGCGCAACAGCAGCAGCCGGTATTTCGCGCGGCGTCAGACCTGGTGACGATGGATGTGGTGGTGACGGTTGATGGCCGCCCAGTCGGCGCACTCGGTCCGGCTGACTTCGTGCTGACCGACAACGGTGTGCCACAGACGATCGAATCGGTGGACATGACCGAGGTGCCGGCCGACATTACGATCATCATCGACATCAATCACATGATGTCCGGCACGATCACGAGCATGGTGCCTGAGATCGCGCGTGTCGTGAAGTTGGTCAGGCCCGGTGACCGCGTGCGGCTGATGACGATCGATACCTATGTGCGGGATCTGGTGCCCCTGCGCGCAGTCGAGGGATTTCCGACCTTCGAGCGGCTCGACGCCCATGAATGGGCGTCCGCGCAGGATGCCCTGGCGGCGGCACTGATGCGTGATGCCGGAGAACGGCGACACCTCATCGTCGCCGTCACCAACGGCGTGGATACGTCGAGCACGATCGATCTGCCGACCCTTGAGCAGATCGCCCGGCGCGCGTCGGCCACGCTGCACATCGTGACGCCGGATCTGTTTCTTGAAGGTATCAACGATCGAACCAACCAGAAGATGTTCACGACACGCTTCGAGCGCCTGAAGGGTGCCAGCGTCGGTTTTCAGAGCCGCTTCTGGCGCTTCCATCACGAACGCCCGTTCGAGGCGCAGGAAGCCATCGCGCTCGGGACAGGAGGCAGCTGGACGATCCCAGGATTGTTCAGTGATCAGAACGCCGGCGTGATCTTCCGGCGGTTCTACGAGCGGTCGCAGCGGGCGTATCGCATCCGGTATGTGCCGACCGGTGTGCCCAGGGAGGGCTGGCACGACGTCTCGATCTCGATTCCAAAGTACCCGTCGTACCGACTGACCGCACGGCCGGGGTACTCGATCGCGCGCGCGGCCCCCGTTGTCGCTCCAGAACCGGCGACGGGCACGCTGGCGGATGTGATTCGACGGTATGGCTCCGGCGATGTGGCTGGTGCGATGCAGATCGTGCGCGGCCAAAAGGACGTCGCAGCGATGCTTCGCGATTACATGGATGGCCTGCACGCCTGGCCGGCAAATCCGCAGCTTGAAGCCGCCTTTGTGCTCGATCTGGCTGTAGCCGGTTTGGCCGATCCCACTGCAGCAGACACCGCGCGGGAGTTGCTTCTGCGCCAGGTGCGTTTCGTGCGTGATCCACTTGGCCCCGGCTCGTTTGAACGTTTCTGGCTGTGGAGCGCCTCTGCGTTGACGCTCGGGTTTAATGCGAACGAATTGACTACGCAGCTCGTCGACGGCGCTCGTGAGCGGTTCCCGGACGAACCGCGGCTGAATCTGATCCACGCGGTGTTGCTGGACCGCCGATACCCAGGTGGACTGGTCAACAGCGCGCAGGGCCTGTCGGACCGCGTCGGCATCCTGCCGATGATGGGAAATCTGGCGTCCTCGGCGGTCACGCGGACATTCCTTCGAGGAGCCACCGTGCCGGCCAGCCATGGTGTTGAGGTGCTGGCGGCCTACGACGCTGCGATGACCGCGCCGGAAACCGTCGATGAGGCGCGCGTGCGCAAGGCGTGGGTGCTGCACCGGCTCGACCGGCAGGAGGAGGCTCTGGCCCTCCTCGAGGTTGTGGGCAATCCCGTGGACATCGCAATGGAATACACGCGGCACCTGTTCCAGGGCACGGTGCTCGAGACACTTGAACGACACGCTGACGCCCGCAATGCCTTTGAGCGCGCCCATGCCCTGATGCCCGAGGCGCAATCTGCGCGCGTCGCTCTCATGCGACATGCCGTCATGGCCGGCGACATGGCCGAAGCCTCGAGACTCTCCGAGCTCGTGCAGACAACCACGGCAAATGATCCCTGGTGGTCGTATTGGCAGGCGGACTTCCGCATGGTTGGCGCGGCGGTGGAGCGGATGCGCGCGTTCAGATGATGGGTTGGTGGGTTTGTGGGTTGGTGGGCTGATGGGTTGGTGGGCTGATGGCGAGGTGAAAAGGTGACCGCGCGGTACGCGATGCTCATCGTGGGACTCTTCCTGCTGTTGGTGGCGGCTCCCGCCGCGCAGGTGCAGTTTCGAGCGACATCCGACGTCGTGACGGTAGACGTGTCTGTGCGCGACGGATCGCGGGTCGTGACGGGGTTGACGGTCGCGGATTTTGAAGTGGACGACAACGGCATCCGGCAGACGGTCGCGGAAGTCAGCTACGGCACGATGCCCATCGACATCACCATCGCCCTCGACATCAGCTGGAGCGTGCAGGGCGAACGGTTGATGCAATTGCGGCGCGCGGTCGGTCAGCTGATGCGGGACCTTGGCGACGAGGATCGACTGAGCCTGATCGCCTTCAACGTGCGGCCAATCCGCGTGGTGGACTTCACGCGTGACGTTGCCGACGTCGATCGCGCGCTCTCGCAGCTGTCCGCCGGCGGCGGGACGTCGATCTGGGATTCGACGGCTGTGGCACTGTCGGCAGCCAGGCCGCCAGGCCGGCGTCACCTGCTGGTGTTGTTCACGGACGGTCAGGACTCCACGAGCTTCACGAGTCCCCGGCAGCTGGTGCAGCTGGCGCAACGGATGAACACGACCATCTCCTTCGTGTTCCCACGGGTGCGGTTCCAGTTCGGAAATGGTCAGAGAACCGGCAATCCCACTCTCGAAGGGCTGGCCAGAGAAACCGGCGGCACCTCATTTCCCTTGCTCGACTCAGGGGAGGATCTGAGCGAGGCGTTCGGGACACTCATGAGCGCCTTTCGCTCCACGTACGTCCTTCACTATCAGCCACGAGGCGTCGCGCCAGCCGGGTTTCACACCCTCACTGTCAACATTGCCGGCAAGCCCAAGTACTCCGTGACCTCCCGGCGCGGATACGTGCGGTGATCGTCGCTCCGGCCACCCACGCCTGGAGGCCGAGTCGGCCTCAGGGAGGTATGCTGTGAGGTTGTGCAGCTCCGTGAACTCCTTGATCTGCTGGAACAGGTCGCCAACGACCGCCGCCTGATGGCCGACCTGTCGGAAGAAGAGCGTGTCCGCCTGATTCAGGCGGCCGGCCGCATCTTCAACCCTGACCCGGCCCAGCGCCGCCGCATGGTCAAGGCCGCCGTGCGCAAACGCAACGCCGAGCGGCAGCAGCGTGATCACGCGGTGTTGCATCAGACCGGCATCCGTGAACTGCGCCGCAAGCCGGTGTTCACCACGCCGAACTACTTTCTGCCGGCGGACACGGACACCGCGAGCACGCAGCCCGAGGCGACGCCGATCCAGGACGAGCGGCATTGTTACGTCTGCAAGAAACACTTCACGCAGGTGCACCACTTCTACGACCAGCTGTGCCCGGCTTGCGCCGAGCTGAACTTCCGCAAGCGTACGGAGTCGGCTGACCTGTCGGGCCGCGTGGCGTTGCTGACGGGCGGACGCGTGAAGATCGGATATCAGGCTGGGCTGAAGCTGCTGCGCGCGGGATGCCACCTGATCGTCACGACGAGGTTCCCCCGCGATTCCGCGCAGCGGTACGCCGCCGAGCCTGACTTCGAACAGTGGGGCCATCGCCTCGAGATCTTCGGCCTCGACCTCCGTCACACGCCCAGCGTCGAAGCCTTCTGTCGCGAGATGCTCCGCACCCGCGACCGCCTCGACTTCATCGTCAACAACGCGTGCCAGACGGTGCGGCGTCCGCCCGACTTCTACGCGCACATGATGGAAGGCGAGACGTCCGCGCTGCACGACATGCCGGAACACGTGCGCAGACTTGTAGGCAACTACGAGGGGCTGCGGGGCTATCACCTGCTGCCCGAAGCGGAGGCCGCAGGTGCGAAAGACGCCCTGGCCAGCCGGCTCTCGGATGTCGCCGGCCTCACACATGCCGCCGAGCTGTCACAAGTGGCGCTGCTGCCCGAGGAACTTCAGGCGCAGCAGGCGCTGTTCCCGCAGGGTCGCCTCGACCAGGACCTCCAGCAGATCGACCTGCGCGATCGCAATTCATGGCGTCTGCTGCTGGCCGAGGTGCCGACGGTCGAACTGCTCGAGGTGCAGCTGGTCAATGCCGTGGCGCCGTTTGTGCTCAACGCACGGCTCAAGCCGCTGATGGTCAAGGTCCCGACACGAGACAAACACATCGTGAACGTGTCGGCCGTGGAGGGTCAGTTCTATCGGAACTTCAAGACCACCCGGCATCCGCACACGAACATGGCCAAGGCCGCCCTGAACATGATGACCAGGACGGCGGCCGCCGACTATCACGTGGACGGCATCCACATGAACAGCGTCGACACCGGGTGGGTCACCGATGAGGATCCCGTGCAGATTGCGGCCCGGAAGACCGCCGAGCACCACTTCCACCCCCCGCTCGACATCGTGGACGGGGCGGCCCGGATCGTGGACCCCATCATTGACGGGTTCAACACCGGCGAGCACATCTGGGGGCAGTTCCTGAAGGATTACAAGCCGACGACCTGGTAGCGGCCCGGTCACGGTATCCTTAAGAGCTGTGTTACGAGCTGGAATCGTCGGATTGCCCAACGTCGGCAAATCCACCCTCTTTAATGCGGTCACGCGCACGCGCAAAGCCGAGGCCGCCAACTATCCGTTCTGCACGATCGATCCCAACGTGGGGATCGTCACCGTGCCTGACGCGCGCCTGCAGGCGCTGCAGCAGATCGCCAAAACGACCGTCGTCATTCCGGCCGCCATCGAGTTCGTCGATATCGCAGGACTGGTGAAGGGCGCGTCGACGGGGGAGGGGCTGGGCAACAAGTTCCTGACCCACATTCGCGAGGTTGATGCGATCGTGCAGGTGGTGCGGTGCTTCGAGGACGAAGACGTGCATCACGTCGCGTCCACAGTGGATCCGGTCCGGGACATCGAGATCATCAACACCGAGCTGATCCTGGCGGACCTCGAGTCTGTCCGGAAGCGCCGGGAACGTCTCGCCAAGGACGTCAAACGTGGTGACAAGGACGCGGCCGCCGAGGATGCCGTGCTCGCCAAACTCGAGCCGGTGCTCGACTCGGGAACGCCGGCCCTACTGGCCGACCTCAACGAGGACGAGCGCGCGCTCGCCAAGCCGCTGTTCCTGCTGAGCAACAAGCCGACGATCTTCGCGTGCAACGTGAAGGACACCGAGCTGGCGACAGCGGACCAGAATCCGCACGTGCAGAAGGTGCGCGACTACGTGAAGGCGCACCTGGCGTGTGAGGCGGTGGTCATCAGCGCGCAGATTGAGAGCGAGTTGATCGACCTGGCCGAAGACGAGGCGCAGGAGTTCCTCAAGGACCTCGGCGTTTCGGAGAGCGGCCTTGGCGCCCTGATTCGCGCGACCTACCATCTGCTCGGCCTGCGCACGTACTTCACGGCTGGTGAAAAAGAAGTGCGCGCGTGGACCATCCACGCCGGCGACACGGCGCCCAAAGCTGCCGGTGTCATCCACTCGGACTTCGAGCGCGGCTTCATCAAGGCCGAGACGGTTGCGTATGCCGACCTGGTCGCGTGTGGCTCCATCGCATCCGCGCGCGAAAAAGGCCTGTACCGCATGGAAGGCAAGGAATACGTGGTGCAGGACGGCGACGTGATGCTCTTCAAGTTCAACGTCTGATCATGGCTGCCGCGCGGACGCTGCTCATCGGCGCTCTGCTGTGTGCTGCCGGCGTGATGGTGGCTGCACAACCTCAAACGCCACAGGCGCCCGCGCAGTTCACCGTCCTGGCGGGCGGTCATCCCCTTGCCGTCTGGCATCGCGGTCCGGCGGCCCCTCGTGCTGTGGTGTTGCTCGTCCACGGCCGCACGTGGAGCAGTCGTCCCGACTGGGATCTGCAGGTGCCCGGCCTCCAGCGCTCCGTCATGACGTCACTCGCCGAACGGGGATTTGCCGTGTATGCGGTTGATTTGCGCGGGTATGGCGCGACGCCACGCGACAACACCGGTTATCTCTCGCCGCGCCGCGCTGCGGCAGACGTGACCGCCGTCACCCAGTGGATTGTCGCCCGCCATCGCACGTTGCCGCCGCCGGCGCTGGTGGGATGGTCGCTTGGTGGCGCGGTTGTGCATCTCGCCTCGCAGCAGCCCGACACTGCCGCATCCGCGCTTGTAATGTTCGGCTATTCGATTGATCCCGAGGCGCGCTGGACGGCCACGCCGCAGACGCCGGCGCCGCCGATGGAAAAAACCACACGTGCGGATGCCGAAGCAGACTTCGTGTCGCCACAGGTGACGCCACGCGTGGTGATCGACGCCTTCGTGCGGCAGGCGATGGCCAGCGACCCGGTGCGTGTGGACTGGATTCGTCAGGACGACTTCAACGCCATCCGCCTCGACCGCACGACGTTGCCCACGCTGGTGATTCAGGGCTCACGGGATCCCGGCATGGACGACGTGGCGACGGCGAAGTTTGTGGCCGCACTTGGCGCGGCCCACAAACAGTGGACGGTGCTTCCTGGCGGTGACCACGCCGCGCAGATCGAGGACACCCACGACGCCTTCATCGACGCGGTCACGGGGTTCCTGCTTCGGCCAGGACCGGCAAGACGATGAGCCCGTGTCACCTGAGGCGCGAGCAGGTCGTGCCGCACGGGCTCGACGAGGTGTATGCGTTTTTTGCGGACGCGTTTAACCTCGAGCGCATCACGCCGCCCGAGCTGCGTTTCCGGGTGTTGACTCCGGCGCCCATCGACATCCGCGAAGGGACCCTCATCGACTATCGGCTGTCACTCTTTGGCGTGCCGTTCGGCTGGCGTACACGGATATCTGCCTGGCAGCCACCGTTCATGTTTGTGGATGAGCAGCTGCGCGGCCCGTACCGAGAGTGGATCCACACACACACATTTGAATCGGTGCCTGGCGGAACCCGGCTCACCGACCACGTGCAGTATCGGTTGCCGCTTTATCCGTTCGGACAGGCGGCCTTGCCATTGGTCCGCCGGCAGGTGGAGCATATCTTCGACTATCGCGCTCGCGTCATTGCGGAGGTCTTCAGATGAAACAGGTTTGGCTCGTCACCCTGCTCGCCGTCTCGCTTACTTCGGGACTTCTGCACCCCGGAACTCCGGAACCCCGGCACCCCGGAACTTCGGAACTCCGCGACGACCCTGTCGCAACGTTCTCGATCCTTGGTTACGACCCGGCGACCGGCGAGTTGGGCGGAGCCGTCCAGTCGCGCGTGTTTTCGGTCGGCAACGGTGTGTTGTGGGCGGAGGCCGGTGTCGGCGCGGTGGCCACTCAGGCCATTGTCGACGTCAGCTACGGACCGCAGGCGCTGGAACTGCTCCGCAAGGGGGTGGCGCCGGCCGACATCATCAAGCAGGTGTGGGAGCGCGATCCTGATCCGGGTCTTCGCGGCAACCGGTGGCCAAAGGCCGGGCGCCAGTTCGCGGTGATCAACCCGAAAGGTGAAACGGCTGTTTTCACCGGACCCGAAGCGACCGCCTGGGCCGGTCACAAGCAGGGCAAGTACGCCACCGCGCAGGGCAACATCCTGGCAGGACCTGAAGTCGTCGAGCAGATGATTGCCGCGTTTGAATCCACGCAAGGCCCGCTGGCGTTCCGCCTCCTGGCTGCTCTGGAAGCCGGGCAGGCCGCTGGCGGCGACAAACGCGGCATGCAGTCAGCCGCGATGCTGATCGTGAAGGAAGACGGCGGCGTGTGGCTCAACAACGACGTCGTGTTGCGGCTGCAGGTGGACGATCACACCGAACCCATCAAGGAACTGCGCCGCCTCGTCGAACGGCGTTATCCGCGGCGGTAAGTCGAGCTCACCATGTAGACGTGGAGTTCATGTCCTCCACGTCTCCATGGTGATTGCTGATCCCAGCTAGAAGCCGATGCCCAGCGTGACGCCCAGCGTGCGCGGGCGGCCCATCTCGCCGACAAATCCTGACGGCGCGAAGTTGCCATAGGCAAACGCGACCGGGATGTACCGCGTGTCAAACGCGTTGCGAATCCAGCCTTCGATGGTCACGCCCTTCACATCCACACCGGCGCGGAAGTTTGCCAGCGTGTACGCCTCCTGGCTCGCCGAGTTGGCATCGTCATAAAAGAACGTGCCGTGACGGACCACTTCCGCGCGTCCAAAGGCCGCCACGGTGGAGTTGATCGCGCGCCTGAACTGGACGCCCGCTGACGCCGTGACGTCAGGCGTGAACGGCAGGTCCTTGTCCTCGACATCAGCGCCGTTGGACATCGACCCGGCGCCAAAACGGGCGCGCGTCAGGCCGAGCGATCCGAAGACGTCCACGCCGGGAGCGGCGCGCGCCAGCAGTTCCAGTTCGGCGCCGCGGCGTGTGGCCCCGCCAACGTTGGCGATGTAGAACGCGCCGGGGGCCTGTGGAATCGGAAGATTGAGCTGCAGGTCGGACCAGTCGATGTAGAACAGGGCGGCGTTGAGTTGCAGGCGCCCGCCGGCGAACGTGTTCTTCGAGCCGGCCTCGAACGTCCACGTCAGTTCCTCGCCGTACGCTTCACTGCCTGGAGGCGCAGTCGGGTTGAAGCCGCCGGCCTTGTAGCCGCGGCCCGCAGTCGCGTAGAGGATCGAGTCGGCCGTGGCCATCACCGTCACCGACGCGTTCGGGGACACGTTGGTGTACGTGACCTTCTGGTTGACCGCTGCCGGCGAGGTGATGGCCGGCTCGTAGAACGTGCCCAGCATCGCTTCCTTCGTTTCGCGGTCAGCGCGGGCACCGACGGCGAACTGCACGCGGTTCGAGAAGTCGATCGTCGCCTGCGCAAATCCGCCAAAGCCGCGGTCGTCGATGCTGCCCTGCGGCGAGTGCTGGGTGATGGGGAAGCCGAGGAACGGCGACAGCAGGAACGGCGCAAACGTGTTGACGGCGTCGGTGTCGTAGTTCTGGCTGAACATCACGGCGCCGATCTGCCACGAGAGCGTCGCCGAGGGAGACAGCGTCAGGTTCGAGCCAGGTGTCGAGGCGACACGCACTTCCTGCGTGAACTGGGTGGCCTCTTCATCGTTCTTGCGACGGACGAGATCCAGCGGCGTGTAGTCGAGGTCGGTGGCGTCCACGGTTTCCCAGCGCAGGTACCCGGTGGTGGACGTCACGCTGGCCTTGTCGCCTTCAAATCGCGTGATGAACGTGGCCGAACGGATATCGCGATTCTGATATCCCTCGGAATCACGCATCGTCGTGAACGGATTCTGGCGGAGGCCGGCCAGGTCCGACAGCGCGTAGTCACCGTCGCGGGAGCGCTCGCCGGAGACGATGAGCCGCGATTCCCACTGGCCGTTGGGCGTCCACATCAGTTGTGCCTTGCCGAAGGTGCCCTCGCGGGAGTCAAGGAGGTTGCCGGTGAGCGCGTTTGTCGTGAAGCCGTCGCGTTCCGCGCGGCCGGCAGCCAGCGACAGCGCAACCGTCTGCGACAACGGGCCCGAGATCGTGCCGCGGACTTCGCGTGTGCCGTTGTCACCAAGCGGCGCCTGCAGACGTCCCGTCCACCGCGTCAGGTTCGGGCGAGTGGACGAGATGTTGACCAGCCCACCGAGCGTGTTGCGGCCGAACAGGGCGCTCTGTGGTCCACGCACAAATTCGATTTGATCCACATCGAGCAGTTCAAAGCTCGACGCGTTGGCGTGCAGCACAGGCACGCCGTCCATGTAGGTCGTGATTGCCGGGTTGGCCGGGCTGGATCCGATGCCGCGAAAACGCGCGTTGCTGAGCTTGCGGGCGGTGAACTCCGTGAACACCGTGTTCGGCGCCATGAGGGCCGCATCACTGATGAACGAGATGCCTGCGCGCGTGATGACGTCGCTGGTGATCGCCGTCAGGCTCACTGGGAGGTCCTGCGCCTTGGCCGGTTCCTTCTGTGCGGTGACGGTCACTTCCGGCAGCGTGATGCGTTCGGTGGCTGGTGGAGCTTGTGTGTTGGTGCCCGTTGTCTGTGCGACGGCCGGGGTCGCGGTGCTGATGAGGGCCGTGGCGGAGAGGGCATGAATCAGTCGGTGCAAAACCATGTCGTCAGTATACGAAGACGATTGACGTCCGGTTTAGCCGCCTCCTGTTAGAATCCGCGCCATGACAAGACTGCTGGCGGGATGTGGTGTGGCGGTGGTGGTGGCCTCTGCGGTGCTCTCGGCGCAACGGCCGACCATTGGCAACGCCATACGGCGCTTCGTCACCGTGGACGCTCCGGTCGTGGCACTCACACATGCGCGGGTCATTGATGGCACGGGTGCGCCGGCCAGACTGGACCAGACACTGATTCTCACCGACGGCCGCATCACGGCGCTCGGACCGTCGGCGTCAACACCCGCACCGGAAGGCGCGACGGTCGTCGACCTCACCGGCAAGACCGTCATGCCCGGGATGGTGATGGTGCACGAGCATCTCTACTATCCGACCGGGCCGGGCGTCTACGGTCAGCTCGGCGAGAGTTTTGTGCAGTTGTACCTGGCCGGTGGCGTGACCTCCATGCGCACGGGCGGCAACGTGCACGGCGTAATGGACATCAACATGAAGCGGCTCATCGAGAACGGCAGCAAGGCCGGACCGTGGATCGACGCAACCGCTCCGTATCTCAACGGACCCAACTCCTTCCAGCAGATGCGCACGCTCCAGGGACCAGATGATGCGCGCAAGCAGGTGAACTATTGGGCCGATGAAGGTGCAACCTCCTTCAAGGCGTACATGGCGATCACACGCGCTGAACTGGGCGCCGCGATTAACGAGGCGCACAAGCGCGGACTGAAAGTGACCGGGCATCTTTGTTCGGTGACGTACGCCGAGGCCGCCGCGCTGGGCATCGACAACCTCGAACACAGCTTCATGGCTTCGACCGACTTTGTGGCTGACAAGAAGCCGGACGTCTGCCCCGGACAGGGAGTGGGCCAGCGGACGATTGCGGCGTTGTCACCCGAAGATCCGAAGTTTCTGACGCTGGTGAAGACGCTGGTCGACGCAGGGGTGACATTAACGACAACCCCGGCCGTGTTCGAGACGTTCACGCCGGGACGCCCGATGCCGCCTGGGCTGGAAGTGCTCGTCGCGCCGCTGCGCGAGTCGTTCGAACAGAACTGGGCGCGCACCGCGAAGAGCACCAACTCCGTCTACAGCACGCTCTTCCCGAAGGGACTCGCGCTGGACCGCGCGTTTGTGCGCGCCGGCGGCCGCCTGGTGGCAGGCACGGATCCGACCGGCAGTGGGGGCGTGATTCCGGGATTCTCGAACCAGCGCACGATTGAGATTCTCGTCGAGGCCGGATTCACGGTACCGGAGGCGATTCGGATCGTGACGCTCAACGGCGCTGAATACCTGGGCCGTGCCAGGGACATCGGCTCGCTGGCCGTGGGCAAACAGGCCGACCTCGTGGTGCTTGCCGGCAACCCGATCGACGACGTGGCGGCCGTGCGAACGGTGCAGACCGTCTTCAAACAGGGCATCGGATTTGACTCCGCCAGGCTCATTGCGAACGTTTCCGGACGGGTGGGCATCTTCTAGCCGCCCCTTGCCGCCCCTTGCCGCATCGTGCCCCACTTGCTAAGGTATTGACGGACAACAACATGGAGTGTGGCACGGATGAATAAAGCGCGTCTGGGAAGCCTGCTGATGGCGGCCGTCATTGCGGCCGGCTGCAGCGGTGATCGATCACGTGAAGCCGAGCGCCAGGATGTGGTGCTCCCGCGAGACACCGAGATCACAGAAGCCAAGGTTCCCAGGAACGCCACGCTTGAAGGACTGCTGCGCAGTCATCCCGCCTCTTCACAGTTTGCCGATTCGATTGTCACTGCCGTCAGCGACGTCTTTAATCCGCGGCTGCTCCGTGCCAATCAGCCGTATCGCGTGACCACAAGCCTTGACGGTCTGTTCCGCGAGTTCCGTTACACACTTGATGCCGATCGTTTCCTCCGCGTGGCGCTGCGGGACGACAGCCCGGCCGATGCGCCGGCGTTTGATGTCGAGCTCGTGCCGGTGCCGAAGGAAATTGTCTCGGACGTCGTTGAGGTCGGGATCACGTCGGAGCGTCCGTCGCTGTGGGCCGCGCTGGAGGAGAAGGGCGAAAACGTCCAGCTCGCGATGATGTTGTCGGAAGTGTTTGCCGGCGATGTCGACTTCAATTCCGATTTGCAGGACGGCGATTCCTTTCAGGTGTCGTTTGATCGTGTGCTGCGCGACGGCCAGTTCTCCGGGTATGACTCCGTGCGCGCCGCGGTGCTGCACAACGACGGTCGCGTGCTGACCGCCATCCGTTATCAGGGCGCGGACGGCAAGATGTCCTGGTACGACGCGGAAGGTCGCTCGCTGCGACGTCAGTTTCTGAAGTCGCCCCTCGGCTTTGAACCGACGGTGACATCCCGCTTCAACATGAATCGCCTGCACCCGGTGCTTGGCTACGTCCGCGCGCACCGTGGCGTGGACTACCGCGCGGCCTACGGCACGCCCGTTCGCGCGGTTGCGCCCGGCACCGTCATCGCGGCGGGCTGGGCCGGAGGCGCGGGGCGTCGCGTGGTGATTCGTCACGCCAGCGGCTACGAAAGCGCCTACTTCCATCTCTCGGCGTTTGCGCCCGGCCTGTCGGTGGGCGACAAGGTCGAGCAGGGCACGCAGATCGGCCGTGTCGGCAACAGCGGCACAGTCACGGGCACACACCTGCACTACGAGCTCAAAAAGAACGGACAGCACATCAATCCGGTGACCGCGCATCGCAACATGCCGCCGGGAGTGCCGATTTCTGCCGATCAGATGCCGGCGTTCCAGGCGGCCCGCGACGAGGTCCTCGGCACGATGTTGAGGACGCTCGCTGCCGCTGCAGCGCCCGTCGCCCCGGCAACGACCTCTGCCGCAACGCCCGCAAGTTCGAGACAATAGACCGTCATGGCTCTGCTCGTTCCCTTCCGGGCCCTGCGCCCGGCGGCGTCCGCCGCTTCCCGTGTGGCGTCCGTCCCGTACGACGTCGTGTCGACTGACGAAGCCCGCGCGCTGGCAGCCGACAATCCCCTCAGCTTCCTGCGCGTCACGCGATCCGAGATCGATCTGCCCGACGACACCGACATCTACGCCGACGCGGTGTACGCCCAGGCGGCGCACAACCTGCAGGCGCTGGAAGCCGGGGCGCCACTGGTCGAAGACGAGGCGCCCACGCTGTATTTCTACCGGCAGCAGATGGGCGACCACGTTCAGACCGGCCTGGCGGGGTGCTTCAGCGTTGATGAATACGAACGCGACCTGATCAAGAAACACGAGAAGACGCGCCCCGACAAGGAAGACGATCGCACGCGCCACATCATTGAGACGCGTGCGCAGACCGGTGTCGTGTTCCTGACGTACCGGGCCGTGGACGCCGTCGATGCGGTCGCGGCTCGGGTCTGTGCCGCCGAGCCGTTGTACGACTTTGCAGCGCCCGACGGCATCCGTCACACCGTGTGGACGGTGCCGCCGGCGGACGTGAAAACACTGGTCACGCTGTTCGCGGATATTCCCGCGCTCTACATCGCCGACGGTCACCACCGTGCTGCCAGCGCGGCCCGCGCGCGCGCCGCACTGCGCGAGAGGGACCAGCCGTCCGCCGAAGCCGACGTGTTCATCTGTGTCGCGTTTCCAGACCGGCAGCTCCAAATCCTTCCCTACCACCGCATCGTCAAGGACCTGAACGGATTGTCGGCGGAGGCGTTTCTTGCGTTGCTTTCCAAACGCGTCCCCGTGCGCGACTCGGGACCGATCCCCGCGTCGCCAGACGAAGTGAGCATGTACGTGGATGGTCGCTGGTACGCGATCACGCTGCCGGCATCCCCGGCAGGCACGTCACACGCCGACAGTCTAGCCGTGGCGGTGTTGCAGCGCGAGGTGCTGACGCCGCTGCTGGGCATCGAGGACATTCGCACGGACAAACGCATCGACTTCGTCGGCGGTGCGCGCGGCACCGGCGCGCTTGAAGCGGCCGTGAACAGCGGCCGCGCCGCCGTTGCCTTCTCGATGTTCCCGGTGTCGGTGCACGACCTGCTCGAGGTCTCCGATGCCGGCGACATCATGCCGCCCAAGTCGACCTGGTTCGAACCCAAACTTCGCGATGGCCTGCTGATCCATCGCATTTGATCCCTCCAGCAAGGAAGGCCCCGCTCATGTCGTCGGTCCATCGCATCTATAACTTCTCGTCCGGTCCTGCCGTTCTGCCGCTGCCGGTGCTCGAAGAGGCGCAGCGCGACCTCGTCGCCCTTCCCGGCGTCGGCATGTCGGTGATGGAGATCAGTCATCGGTCCAAGCCGTTTGATGCGATCCTCGCGGCGGCCGAAGCGGACATGCGCGAGATCGGCGGCATACCGGCGAACTACAAGGTGTTGTTCCTGCAGGGCGGCGCGAGCACGCAGTTTTCGATGGTGCCGATGAACCTGCTGACGACCGGACTCACCGCCGACTACATCGTGACCGGCGACTGGGGCAAGAAGGCGCTGAAAGAAGCGAAGAAGGTCGGGACCACCGCCGTCGCCGCGTCGACCGAGGCCACCAACTACGACCACATCCCCACACAGGAGGCGTTGTCGTTGACGCCGGGCGCTGCCTACGTGCACATGACGTCGAACAACACGATTCATGGCACCGAGTGGCATCACCTGCCCGAGGTTGGTGATACGCCGCTGGTCTGTGACGCCTCGTCGGACATTTTCTCCAGACCGATCGACGTCGCGAAGTACGGACTCATCTACGCCGGCGCGCAGAAGAACCTCGGTCCCTCTGGTGTGACCGTGGTCATCATCCGCGAAGACCTCCTCGCCCGTTCGGCGGACACGTTGCCGACGATGATGAATTACCGGGTGCAGGCAGAAAACGGCTCGCGGTACAACACGCCACCCGCCTTCGGCATCTACATCCTCGGTCTGGTCATGAAGTGGCTCAAGGCGGAAGGCGGTCTTGCGGCGATCGAAACCGTGAACGTGCGCAAGGCCGCGACGCTGTATGCGGAACTCGACCGTTCCGAGTTCTGGCGGCCGCATGCGAAGCCGGACTCCCGTTCGCGCATGAATATCACCTTCCGGCTGCCGAGCGAAGACCTTGAGAACCGCTTTGCCAAGGACGCCGCAGCCGCGGGCTTCGACGGACTCAAGGGCCATCGCAGCGTCGGCGGCCTGCGCGCGTCGATCTACAACGCCTTCCCCGAAGCCGGGGTCAATGCGCTCGTCGACTTCATGCGGGAGTTCGAGCGGAAGAACGGGTAGTGCGAAAGGCGGCACGCAGCGGTAAGGAACGGCGAGAGGTACGGTGATGATGCTGGTGGCGTTGATTGTGGTGCTGACCGGCACGGTGACGGCGCCGGATGGCTCACCCATCGCCGGAGCGACGGTGGTGGCCGATGTGCCCGGAGCGGTCGCAGTGACGACTGCAGGCGATGGGACATTCGCACTGCCCGGCATTGCACTCCCTGTTGATCTGCTCGTCGACGCTCCAGGGTTTTCACAGAGGCGCGTGCGTGTGACGGCTGATGTGGTCACCGTGGTGCTTGCACCGCGCGCGGCCGATGTATCGGTGCTGGTGGTTGCAGGGGCTGCGCCGGTCGGGGCCGTGTCACTCGGGCAGCAGGAACTTGCTGCAGCACCGGCGTTAACACTCGACGAACGTCTTCGCGTCGTGCCCGGTCTCTCGCTGTTTCGTCGATCCTCAGCTCGGCAGGCCAACCCCACGACCCACGGCGTCACCATGCGGGGCTTGTCGGCCTCCGGCGCGAGTCGCGGGCTGGTGCTCCTCGACGGCGTGCCCTTGAACGACGGCTTCGGCGCCTGGGTCACGTGGACCCGGGTTCCGGCGATGGCACTCGAACGTGCGGATGTCGTGACGGGCGCCTCGGGCGACGTGTTTGGCTCCGATGCGCTTGGCGGCGTGATTCGGCTGCAGGGTGCATCAGTGTCCAGACCAGGCACGTCGATTGCTGCGGAGTTCGGCAGCGCAGACACCCGCGCACTTGACGGGGCCGCCGGCGTGGCGCGTGGGCGCGCGTCTGTGTTTGCCGCCGGAAGCGCCGTGATCTCGGATGGCTACGTGCCGATCGAACCTGCGTCCGCCGGTGCCGTCGATCGCCGCGCCGACCTCGACTACTGGAACGGGTACGGCCGGGCAGAACACGCCGTTGGCATGTCGCGATTTGAGGTGCTCGCGTTTGGCGGCACGGACGATCGCGGAAACGGCACGGCGCTGCAGCGCAACCGCATGTCGGGCGGCACGGCAGGCCTGGGATGGACACACGCCGGTGCGGCCACCACGGTGGCCGCGCGGCT
>BTVE01000064.1:0-25668 GCA_045862915.1 Acidimicrobiia bacterium | reverse complement strand
TCAACGACCGCCTGCGCGCGCAGGGCATCCGATTCCTCACCGACCCTGGAGAATCGTCCGACACCATCGGTCCCGACGATGTGGTGATTCTGCCGGCGTTTGGCGTCTCGGTCGGCGAGATGGCGCGGCTGGACAGACTCGGCTGCACACTGGTCGATACCACCTGCGGCTCGGTGCTCACGGTCTGGAAAAACGTCAAACGGTACGCCCAGGACGGCTTCACGTCGATCATCCATGGCAAGGTGTCGCACGAGGAAACGCAGGCCACCGCCTCCCAGGCGACCCAGTACCCGGACGGGCACTTCCTGATCGTGCTCGATCGCGATGAAGCCGCCCTGGTCTGCGACTACATCGTCCGCGGAGGGGATCGCGAGGCGTTCCTGACCCGGTTCGCGAAGGCCACCTCGCCCGGTTTTGACCCGGATAGGCACCTGGCCCGGATCGGGTGCGCCAACCAGACCACCATGCTGATGAGCGAATCGCTCGAAATCGGCGAGATGTTCAAGGCTGCCATGCTTGCGCGGTATGGCCAGGAGGCCTTGCCGGACGTATTTCGGGCATTCGACACCATTTGTTCGGCGACACAGGAACGGCAGGACGCAGTGCTGGCGCTGCTGGACGAACAGCCGCTGGACCTGATGATCGTGATCGGCGGCTACAACTCGAGCAACACCTGCAATCTGGCCAAGATTTGCGCGGAACGGGTGCCGACCTTTCACATTGCCGACACGGAGTGCCTGGTCTCGTCGTCGGAAATCCGACACAGGCCGATTGGCCTGCCCTCCACTGCAGCCGTGGCCGAGATGGTCAGCCAGGATTGGCTGCCCGCCGGACTGCTCACCGTGGGATTAACCGCCGGGGCCTCGACCCCCAACAACATCGTCGGCCGGGTCGTGACCCGGCTGGAAACGTTGACGGCGTGAGGCCGGGCCGTCCGTTCCCGTAAACGGGGGTTTTTGGGTGGGCGTAACTCCCTGTGTGAAGACACGATTCCTGACGCTCGGGGCGCTGCTGCTGGCCGCCACGGTGCTGTCGCCCGCGCCGCGGGCGGCTGGGCCCCAGGCCGCAGACCCGCAGGCCCCGCAAACACAGTCGGCACCGCGTCAGCCGCAAACCCGGTCCGGCGACCAGAATCGCCAGGGGCAACCCGGCAATCGCGACACGAGTCAGGGCCTGCCGTCCCCGCCACGGGGCAGCTGGGTCTGGTGGAAAGACGCCAAGACCATGCAGGCCATCGGCATCACGGCCGATCAGTCGAAGCAGATCGACGACCTGTTCCACGCGCGCTTTCCTGAGGCCCGCGCGCAGGATACCGAACTGAAGAAACACGAACGGGAGCTCGACCGCCTGTTGCGTGAACGGCGCGTCGGCGTGGACGTCATCTCGGTGCAGCTCGATCGCGTGGAAGCCCAGCGCACGACGCTCAACAAGACCCGCACGCTGATGCTCTATCAGATGTATCAGGTGCTCTCGGCGGAACAGTACGCCAAGTTGATCGCGTATTGGGAACAGATACGCACGGGCCGGGGCGGCTCTCGCCAGTAGGCCGTCACGACCACACCGGACACAGACACACAGCAAGCAGCGCAGCGCGTCGTGCAGGCGGCTGCCCAACGGAGCAGGCAGATGATGAAGCAGAGGAACAACGCAGTGGCCCCTTACACAGTGGCAATGATGGCGGCGCTGGCGCTGGCCGCGCCGGTGCTGGCGCGGGCGCAGGCCGCCAGCGGATCGGGCGGCATCCAGGTGGCGCAGGAAGACCGATACGTCGTGGGCCGCGCGCAACCACCGCAGGTGCCGGGGACCCAGCGCATCGATGTGACGCTCGACCAGGCGATCGAGCGCGCCCTCGAGAAGAACCTCGACATCCAGCGCCTGCGCCTCGAGCCGCAGATGCAGGACTACACGCTGCAGGCGGCGCGCGCGAACTTCCGGCCGACGCTCAACGCGAACTACAGCTACCGCAACCAGTCGTCGCAGTCGACGTCGCAGCTGGACGGCGGCGCCCGCGTCACGAACCAGACCAACACGCTCGGCACGTCAATGACGCAGCGCCTGCCCTGGCAGGGCGGCCAGGTGTCGTTCAACTTCAACAACAACCGCACGGCCACCGACAGTGCGTTCTCAACGCGCAACCCCAGCTACAGCTCGAACCTGAGCTTCCAGTACACGCAGCCGCTGCTGGCGGGCCGCACGATTGACAGCCAGCGGAACTCGCTGCGCACCGGCGAGATCCAGAAGAACATCGTCGACAGCCAGCTGCAGGCGCAGATCGAGAACATCAAGAACCAGGTGCGCGTGCGTTACTGGGCGCTCCGCCAGTCGATTGAGGCCATTGAAATTCAGCGCCGGTCGCTCGAGCTGTCGAACCGCCAGCTGGCCGACAGCCGCGTGAAGGTCGAAGTGGGCACGATGGCCGAGATTGACCTCGTGCAGCAGGAATCGCAGATTGCCAACGGCGAGCAGGCCCTGCTGGCGGCCGAAGTCGCGTGGCGCAATGCGGAAATCGCGTTCAAGCGCCTGCTGGTCGACAGCACGGCGGACGAGTTCTTCCAGGCCACCGTCGTCCCGGTCGACCAGGTGTCGTTTGCGGTGACCGAGGTGAACATTCCGGAGGCCATCACCAAGGCCATCGAGGAGCGCACCGACATCGTGCAGGCGCGCCAGCAGATTCGGATTTCGGAGCTCAACCTGGAACTGTCGCAGAACAACATCAAGCCGAGCCTCGGGTTCACGGCGTCGTACCAACTGGCCGGTGTCGGCGGCAACGAATTCAGCCGCTCCGGCTTGGGCGGTGCACCGGTCCTGGTCAACGAGAGCGGCTACCTCGACGCGCTGCGCTCGATCGCCGGTCTCGACACGCCGACGTGGCAGTTGTCACTGAACTTCAGCAAGCCGCTGGGCCTGTCGGCCGCCAAGGCGAACCACATGCGTTCGCAGCTGTCGCTCGAGCAGCAGAAGACGCAGCTCAAGAACACCGAGCTCACGATTGCCACCGCGGTGACCACGGCGGGCCTGGATGTGCAGAGTACCTACAAGCAGCTGCTCGCCGCACAGAAATCGCGTGAAGCGGCCGAGCGCACGCTGGAGGCCGGCCTGACACGCTTCTCGGTGGGCATGATCACCAACTTCGAAGTCATCCAGTTGCAGAACAGCCTGACGAGCGCGCGCAACAGCGAACTGTCGGCGACCATTCGCTACATCAACGCGCTGGCCGAGTTCGAACGCGTCCAGAAGATTCAGTAGTCAGGCGGCATCGTCATGAAGAAGGTCCTCATCGCCGTCGCGCTGATTGGCAGCGCGGCGGCCGGTTACTGGTACATGACCCGCACCGGGGCCGAGGCGACGTCCTCGACCTCGGCGTCGGGTGCGCCCGGCGCGCCGGGAGGCGGCGCCGGCGGCCGCGGCGGCGCTGGTGGTCGCGGGTCGGGGCGTCCGGCCCTCACGGTCGACACCGCGCCGGTCGAACGTGGCGAGGTCACCGAATACATCACCGTCGTTGGCAATCTGATCGGCCAGGCCACCATTGATGTGGTGCCGCGTGTCGCGGGTCGCATCGAGAGCATCTCGGCCAAGCTGGGCGACCGCGTCAGCCGCGGCCAGCAGATTGCCAAAATCGAAGACCGCGAACTGCAGCAGCAGGTCAAACAGGCCGAGCAGAGCCTCGAGGTCAACCGCGCGACGGTCCGTCAGCGTGAGAGCGACCTGAACCTGCGCAAGACGACGCTCGCCCGCCAGCAGCAGTTGTTGGAAGCCAAGCTCCAGACGCGACAGGTCGTGGAAGACGCCGAGGCGGCGTTCAACTCTGCCGTCGCGGCGGTCGAACTTGCGAGCGCGCAGTTGGCGCAGACACAGGCGCGCATCGAAGAGCTGAAAATCACACTCGGCAATACCACGATCGTGTCGCCGGTGGATGGCTTCGTCGGGCGTCGAAACCTCGACCCGGGCGCCTTTGCCGGCGCCAATACGGTCATCATGCAGGTCGTCGACATCTCGACGGTGCGCATGGTCGCCAATCTGGTCGAAAAGGACTTCAAGCGCATCACGCAGGGTGTCCAGGCTGAAGTCGAAGTCGATGCCTTCCCTGGCGAGAAGTTCTCGGGCACGGTCAGCCGTGTCGCGCCCATCTTCGACGCAGCGACCCGCACAGCGTCGATGGAAATTGAAGTTGCCAACCCCGGCTTCCGTCTCAAGCCCGGTATGTACGCGCGTGTCCGCCTGACCGCGGAACGCCGCACCGGTGTGTTGACGGTGCCGCGCGGCGCAGTGGTCGACGTCGAAGGCCGGCGCGGTGTGTTCCTGCCCGACGGCCAGACCGCCAAGTTCCAGCCCGTCACGCAGGGGCTGCAGGACGCCGAACGCGTGGAAATCCTCGAGGGCCTGACCGAAGGCCAGCGTGTCGTCACGACAGGCGTCCTCGCGCTGCGCGATGGCGATCGCATCACCCCGATGAACATGCCTGGCGGCGGACGCCGAGGCGGTCAATAACACCTGCGCTGGTTTCTTCCGGAGCCCGAACGATGAGTATTCCGCGTCTTGCCATCCACCGTCCGGTGACGATGTTCATGTTGTCGGCGATCGTGATCCTGCTCGGCGGGCTCTCGGTCACCCGCCTGCCGGTGGACCTGATGCCCGACGTCACCTATCCCTCGCTGACCGTGCGCGTGGGGTACGCCGGCGTCGGTCCGGTCGAGATTGAAGAACTCATCGTCCGTCCGCTGGAGCAGTCGCTGGCGGCCGTGCCGGGCCTCGAGCAGGTGAACTCCACGGCGTCAGAAGGCTCGGGCACCGTGCGCCTGAACTTCGTGTGGGGCACGGACCTCAACGAAGCGGCTGACGAAGTGCGCACCCGCGTGGACCGCATCCGCGGCCGTCTGCCCGAAGACGCCGACCCGCCCACCATCTTCAAGTTCGACGCCAACTCGCAGCCGATCGTCGGCATCGGCGTCGAAGGTGACTTCGATCGCGTGACCCTGCGCGAGATGGCGGAAGTCGACCTGGTCCCCCGTCTTGAACGCGTCGAAGGTGTGGCGTCAGTTACCGTCGACGGCGGCCTGCGCCGCCAGATTCGTGTGGAACTCTCGCGCGAGAAGATCACCGCGCTTGATCTGCCCGTCGACCGCATCATCCAGACCATCCGCACGGAAAACCAGAACGTGCCGCTCGGTGAAGTGAACGAAGGTGACACGACCTTCCTGCTCCGCTCGTCGAGCCAGTTCGATTCAATCGATGCCATCAAGAACCTGATTGTCTTCACCCGCGGCGGCGTGCCCATCTACCTGCGCGATGTCGCCGACGTGCGCGACACGACCGAGGACTTCCGCTCGTTCACGCGCATCAACGGCAAGGCCGGCGTGCGCATGCGCGTCACCAAGCAGTCGGGCAAAAACACGGTCGCCATCGCAGAAGACGTGAAGGCCGAGGTCGAGCGTATCAACCGCGACGTGCAGGGCCTGCGCCTGACCGTGCTCGATGACCAGGCGCGGTTCATCGAACAGTCCATCGCCTCGGTGCAGGAAGCCGCGCTCTTTGGCGCCGTGCTCGTCGTCATCGTCATCTTCTCGTTCCTGCGCAACCTGCGCTCGACATTCATCATCTGCACGTCGATTCCGATTTCGATCATCGGCACGTTTGCCCTGCTCTACTTCGCGGGCTACACGCTCAACACGATGACGTTTGGCGGCCTCGCGCTGGGCGTCGGGATGATTGTCGACGCGTCGATCGTCGTGCTCGAGAACACGTTCCGGCACATGGAAATGGGCAAGCACCGGATGCAGGCAGCCATCGACGGCGCCGAAGAAGTCTGGTCGGCCATCCTCGCGTCCACACTGACACACGTGGCCGTGTTCGTGCCGTTGCTCTTCCTGTCAGGCGTGTCGAGCATCATCTTCACGCAGCTGGCGGTGGTGGTCATCTTCTCGCTGTCGATGTCGCTCTTCGTCGCGGTCACCATCGTCCCGGTGTTGTGTTCGCGCCTGCTGGTGCTGCCGCCGCCTGAGAGTGAGCGCACCGGCATCACCGGCACGTTGTTCACGGCCAGCGAGCGCGCGCTCGTGGCGCTCGACAACGCCTACCGCCGCGTGCTGCACACCGGCCTGAGCCATCGCCCGACGATCCTGATGAGTGCAACCGCGCTCACGGCGCTCGCGCTCATGATCCTGCCGACGATTCCCGCCGAACTGATGCCGACCACCGACGAAGGTGAAGTGTCGGTCAACGCCCGCATGGCGGTCGGCAGCCGCATCGAACGCAGCCAGTCCATCGCCCTCCAGCTCGAGCAGATGATCAACGAACACGTGCCTGAGGCGGTGACGGTGGTCACGTCGGCTGGTGGCGGCGGCGGATTCATGGGTGGTGGCGCCGGGTCAGTCTCGCTGACGTTGAAGTTGACGGCGAAGGAACAGCGCACGCGCAGCAGTGAGCAGATTGCCACCGACCTGCGCCGCGTGCTGGTCGGCATCCCCGGCGTGACCATTTCCACGCGCGCCTCCGGTGGCAACCAGTCGCTCAACCGCGTCCTGGGCAACCTCAATTCCGACAGCCGCCTGTCCGTGGAAGTCCGTGGCTTCGAACTGCGCGACTCTCAGCGGCTGCAGCAGGACGTGCTGGCGCTCCTGCAGACGACGCCCGGCGTGGCCAATCCGCAGATTGCCCAGCAGGAAGGCCGTCCCGAACTCGCCATTCGCGTGGACCGGCCCAAGGCCGCATTGCTCGGCCTGTCGGTCAGCAACGTCGCCAATGCCATTCGCACGAACATGGCAGGCACGCAGGCTGCCGTGTTCCGCGAACGCGGCAAGGAGTTCCCGATCATCGTCCGGCTGCGTGAAGAAGACCGCGCGCAAACCGAGTCGGTCAGTGACGTGCTCATCAGCACGCCGTCGGGCCAGGTGCTGCCGGCCAAGAACCTGCTGACCATCGACACGCAGCGTGGTCCGACGCAGATCGACCGGAAGAACCAGGAACGCCTGGCGCGGGTCAACGCGGAACTGGACGCGAACGTGCCGCTTGGCGAGGCCGTGCGCGCCGTGCAGTCCCGCCTCACCGAACTCGACATTCCGCCCGATTTCACCGTCGGTTTTGGCGCCGAGGTCGAAGCCCAGGGACAGGCGTTCAGCCAGCTCCAGGTCCTGCTCCTGCTGGCCGTCCTGCTGGTCTACGCCGTCATGGCGTCCCAGTACGAATCGCTGCGCGACCCCTTCATCGTCATGTTTGCCGTGCCGGTGTCGGTCATCGGAGTTGTCGCCGCATTGAAATTGACGTCAACGGCGTTCAGTCTTCAGGCGTATATCGGCGTAATCATGCTGGCGGGCATTGTGGTGAGCAACGCAATCCTGCTGGTGGATTACACGAATACCCTCCGGCGGCGTGACGGCAAGCCGCTGCGGGAGGCGGTCGAGGAGGCGGGACGCACCCGTCTGCGACCAATCCTGATGACCACCCTGACGACGATCCTGGGCCTGTTGCCCATGGCGCTGGGAATCGGCGAGGGCGCGGAACTGCAGGCGCCGCTGGCTCGGGTGGTGATTGGGGGCCTCACGGCATCCACACTGGTGACGCTGGTGCTGGTGCCGACGGTCTACACGTTGTTCGAAGAAGGTTGGGCTGGACTGCGCCGAGGGGCGGCGCATTCGACTCCTGAACAGGCATAGCTGACATGAAGAAGCTGATTTATCTCGTTGTTGTCCTCGTCATCGCTGGCGGCGGGTATTACTACTACCAGAGCCAGCAGGCGCCCCAGGTGCCCGAGTTCATGAAGGCGACCCTGTCGCAGGGGAACGTCGTGGAGATCGTCCAGGCGACGGGCACGCTGCAGGCGGACCGCACCATGGTCGTCGGCTCGAAGGTGTCCGGTGTGATCGAGCAGTTGAACGCCGATTTCAACGACATCGTGCGCGTCGGCCAGGTGCTCGCCCAGATCAACACCGACCAGCTGCAGACGCAGGTCGAAATCCAGCGCGCCAACATCGCGCGGCAGGAAGTCGACATCGAAAGCCAGAAGGTGCAGCTGGCCGACTCCAAGGCCAACCTCGAACGGCAGCAGCGGCTGTTTGACGCCAAGCTGGCCACCGAGCAGGCGCTCGAGGCGGCCAAGCTGCAGGTGTCGAGCCGCGAAGCGCAGATTCAGTCCGCGCTCAAGTCGAAGGTCCAGTCCGAGGCCAACCTGGCGCAGGCCGAGTTGAACGTCAAGGAAGCGACGATCATCTCCCCCATCGACGGCGTCATCATCAACCGCCGCGTCGACCGCGGCCAGACGATCGTCGGTTCGCAGTCGGCGACCCCGTTCTTCGACATCGCGACGGACCTCTCCAAGCTCCGCCTGGAAGGCGGCGTGGACGAGTCGGAAATCGGCAAGGTCCGCACGGGCATGACGGTGCGCTTTGGTGTTGATGCGTATCCAAACGCCGAGTTCACGGGCACGGTGACGCGTGTGCGTCTCAACCCCACCGTGCAGAGCAACGTCGTCACCTACACGACGGTCGTCGAAGTGCGAAACAACGACCTGCGCCTCAAGCCGGGCATGACCGCGCAGATGCGCATTGAAGTCTCGCGCGCCGACAACGTCGTGCGCATCCCGAATGCGGCGCTCCGCTTCCGGCCGACCAACGACATGTGGACGACACTCAAGCAGGAACCGCCGACACCGCAGCGCGGTGGTGGTCCGGGTGCACGCGGCGGCAACGGCGCGGCGACGCCGGGCGCAACGCCGGCGGCAGCTCCGGCAGCGGCCAACGCCGCCCCGGCTCCGGCGGCACCGCAGCCGCAGGCGACGACGGCGCAGAACCAGCCGCAGGGGGGCGACCGTCAGGGCGGCCGTACCGGCGGCGGCATGGGCATGAACCTCACGCCCGAGCAGCAGAAGCAGATGGAAGCCATCCGGCAGCTCCCCGCCGACCAGCGCGCGGAAGCCATGCGTCGCGCAGGCATCCAGATGCCCAACTTCGGCGGTGGCCGTGGCGGTAACGGCGGAGGCGGCCGTGGCGGCCGAGGCGGCAACAACGGCCAGAGCGCGCCGACACAGCCGTTGGCGCAGCGTGGTGCGCAGAGCATCGACGAACTCTTCCCGCCCCTCGAGCGGCGTCCTTCCCGTGGCCAGCTGTATGTGCTGCGCCCTGCGGACGCCCAGCATCCGTTCGGCACGCTGGAGCGCCTTGACGTGATGGTCGGCATCACCGACGGCACGTTCACGGAGCTCGTGTCGGGTCCCGCGGAACTCACGGCGGGCACGGAAGTGGTGACCAACATCCTCATGCCGTGGCTTCAGGCCACGACGACCACCGGATCGACGCAGGGTAATCCGTTCTCCGGCCAGCAGGGCCGCGGCGGAATGCCCGGCGGGATGCCCGGCGGCGGCGGTGGCGGCGGTCGCGGCGGCGGGCGGTAAGCAAGAAGCGGCCTGCCGCGCCGGAGCAAGGCGAAGGCGGGCAGGAGGCAGGTCGAAGGGCCTGCCCTGAGCGAGCCCCGAACGAGCGAAGCGAGTCTCGGGGCGAGTCGAAGGGGAGAACTGTTGTGCCGGTGATTTCGGTTCGTGATCTGATGCGCGTTTATCACATGGGTGACCATGAAGTGCGCGCGCTGCGTGGTGTGTCGCTCGACGTCGAGCCCGGGGAGTTCGTCTGTGTGACGGGCCCCTCGGGTTCCGGCAAGTCGACCTTCATGCACATCATTGGCTGCCTCGACAAGCCGTCGAGTGGTCAGTACATCCTCGACGGCCGCGACGTCTCGCAGCTGTCGAAGGACGACCTGGCGGGGGTGCGCAACACCAAGATCGGCTTCGTGTTCCAGGGATTCAACCTCCTGACGCGAACCACCGCGCTCGATAACGTCGAACTCCCCCTGCTCTACAACGGCACGCAGAAGCTGAAGGCAGCCGAGCGGCACAAAAAGGCGATGGCGGCGCTCGAGATCGTGGGTCTCGGCCAGCGCTTTCACCACACGCCGAACCAGCTCTCGGGTGGTCAGCAGCAGCGTGTGGCCATTGCGCGCTCGCTCATCAACGAGCCGTCAATCATTCTGGCTGACGAGCCGACGGGCAACCTCGACACCCGCACGAGCATTGAAGTGATGGGCATCTTCCAGCGCCTCAACGTGGAGCGCGGGATCACGGTCATGCTCATCACCCACGAAATGGACATCGCGGAGTACGGCACACGCCTCATCCGCTTCCGTGACGGTCGCGTGGTCGCCGACCAGAAGATCACGCACCGCCGCAACGCGGAGGATGAATTGGCCGCACTGCCGCCACCCGAGCCGGATCAGATCGCACATCCGGAATCCGCGGACGCGCACTAGGAGAGGTCACAGCAATGTCAGTCTTCATGGTCTTTCGAATCGCATTAAAGGCGCTCGGGCGCAACAAACTGCGCACCGCGCTCACGATGCTGGGCATGATCATCGGCGTCGGCGCCGTCATCACGATGGTGGCGCTGGGCACCGGCGCGCAGGTGATGATCGAGGAGCAGGTCAAGTCGACCGGCACCAACATGATCACCGTCATGTCGGGCAACTTCACCCAGGGCGGTGCCCGCATGGGTGACGGCAACTCGAGCCGCCTCATGGTGGCCGACGCGAACGCGCTGCGGCAGCTGCCACAGATTCAGTGGGTCGCCGAAGGTGTGACCACACGCCAGCAGGTCATCGCCGGCAACCAGAACTGGAACACCACGGTGCAGGGCACCAACGTCGACTGGCCGAACATCAAGGCATGGCCAATGCTCTACGGCCAGTTCTTCACCGAACAGGACGTGCAGGCGGCCGCCAAGGTTGTGGTGCTCGGCAAGAACGTCTCCGATCTGCTTTTTGGTGAAGGCGTCGACCCCACCGGCCAGAACGTCCGCCTGCGCAACCACGTGTTCCGTACCATCGGCGTGTTCAGCTCGAAGGGCGCCTCCTCGGGCGGCCAGAACCAGGACGACCAGGTGTTTGTGCCCTACACGACCGTGCAGAAGAAGCTGCAGGGTATCCAGCACATCAACAACATCACGCTGTCGGCGTACTCGGCCGACAACATCGCCGCGACCTCCGAGGCCGTCAAGGCCTCCATGCGTGTCACGCAGAACCTCGCGGCCGGCGAAGAAGATACCTTCCGCGTGCAGACGCTGGAAGACATGGTGGCCTTCCGCACGCAGACGACCAGCACGATGACCTCCCTGCTGGCCGGTATTGCGGCCGTCTCGCTGATGGTCGGCGGCATCGGCATCATGAACATCATGCTGGTGTCGGTCACTGAGCGCACCCGCGAGATTGGCCTCCGCATGGCCATTGGCGCGCGCGGTCGTGATGTGCTCCTCCAGTTCCTCGTGGAAGCCATCGTCATCTCGCTGGTCGGCGGAGGGCTGGGCATCGCGCTTGGCTTCGGTCTTGCAGAGTTGGCGAAGTGGGCCAACAACTGGCCTGCCGTTGTGCCCATGGATTCCATTCTTGTGGCCTTCGGCTTCGCAGGTTTTGTCGGGGTCTTCTTCGGGTTCTACCCGGCGCGCAAGGCGGCCGGCCTCGACCCGATCGAAGCGCTCCGGTTTGAGTGACAAGCTCGGTCGCGGCAGATCGCCGCGCCCGTATACGGCAGGAGTATCTGTTATGCGACGTGTGGCAATGGCAGCAATGAGTGTGGCAGCGGTCGTCCTGATGGCGACCAGCGTGTTCGCGCAGACCCCGAACTTCGCGGGCAAGTGGACCCCCGACGCCGAGAAGAACACGGCGATGGGCGGTGGTGGTGGACGTGGCGGCGGCCGAGGCGGCGGCATGGGTGGCGACATGACCATCACGCAGGACGCCAAGCAGCTGGTCATCACGCGGACGACGCCGAACGGCGAGATGAAGACGACCTACAACCTCGACGGCTCCGAGTCGAAGAACATGATGATGGGCCGCGGTGGCCAGACCGAGCAGGTCTCCAAGGCCAAGTTCGACGGCAACAAGCTCGTCATCACGACGACGACGGCCAATGGCGAGAACACGCAGTCGTGGTACATGGAAGGTGACCACCTCGTGAACGAGCGCACGGGCGGCCAGGGCAACGTCGTCAAGACCTACTACAAGAAGGCGATGTAGTTCGCCTCAGCGCGAGACTTCGAGCGCCGGTGCCCACAGGGCGTCGGCGCTTTTTTCTTGCCCGGCGGGCCTGAAGGCCACGCCCTACACTCCGCACTCCGCACTACTCGCCGCCCCTGGCCACACCTCGCTGAGCGGCTTCCTCACAAACTCACGCTCCGCCCATCGCGGATGAGGCACCGTCAGATCCGGGTCGTTGATGACCTGGTCCCCGTAAAAAATCAGGTCCAGATCCAGCGTGCGAGAGGCACGAAACGACGGCCGTGTCCGGCCCCGTTCCCGCTCGATGGTCAGCATGAGATCGAGCAGCGCATGCGGCCCGAGGGTGGTGGCACCAGAGACCACCGCGTTCAGATAGTCGGGCTGTGGATCGTCCACACCCTCAGCGGGCGTGTTGTAGAAGTGCGAGACCCGAACGTCGGACAGCGCGGAGCGCAACCGATCGATGGCGTAGTGCAGGTGCGCGTCGCGGTCGCCGAGGTTGCTGCCGAGGGCGATGGCGACCCGGACGGGTGCCGTCACCGGCTACTCCATCCAGCGTTCCGGCAGGACGCCGTGTCCTGTGCCGGCGCCGGGCAACCGGCGTCCGAGCACGAGCTCGTTGCCGGCGGCGATCTGCGCGAAGAACCGCTCGTGTTCGAGGGTCTCGCCGAGGATGACGTTGACCATCTTGCGATGACGGACGTTGGTGATGGTGTCGACCTTCGCGCGCCAGTTCGAGACGAGCGCGCCGGCTTCCTTGGCGTCCTGCGCCACGAGCGGCGTGAAGCTGCCCTTCTTGCCCGGTGACGTGATGGACGGCTCCGGGAGCTCGACCGGCGTGCCCCCGAAATCGCGAATCGCCGTCTCGAGCCACGCCAGGTGCGTGTCCTCGCGGTTGATCACGTACTGGTAGGTGTTGTTGAAGTCGTAGTGATCCACGTAGCGGGCCACGGCGACGTGCCGCTCACGGATGGTGAGCTTGTCGCGGTGCAGGGCTTCGAGGGTGGAGAGCAGTTCAGCCTGGGATTGAGCCATCACGCACTCTGTTTCTGCTTGCAGTCGATGCATACACGCGTCCAGGGAATCGCTTCAAGACGCGCCGGAGCAATGGGTTCGCCGCAGTCGCGGCAGATGCCGTAGACGCCCTTTTCGATGCGGTGCAGGGCCTCTTCGGTGGCCTGCAGGATCTTGGCGTCGGTCTGCTTGAGTTTGAGGGCGATATGCACCTCGTTGTTGCCGGACGCCTGGTCGGCGAGGTCGCCCTGACGGCTGTTGACGTCGGCCGATTCGGGCAGCGGCCGTGTCCCCGTGGATGCTGAAAGAATGTCGGCCCGCCGCTTGAGCAGGGTTTCCTTCAACTGCGAGAGCCGAGTGTCGTCGAGCGCGTCGTGTGCCATGGCCTCCCTCACCCGGCCATCCGGCCGAACAGGAATTCCCTATTGTACACGCCGGCCTCTCAGGCGCCCCGCAGGGTCCCCAGTGGTTTGCGCGTCATCACATCGGCACTCGCCAGCACACCGACCAGCGCCACGACGGCAGCCGTCGCGCATACGCCCACAGACAGGCCCAGCCAATCGGGCCGCCAGTCGATGTCGAACAGGCGTGTTGCCACGGCCCAGGAGAGGCCAAGCGCTCCCGCGGCGCCGAGCATGCCGGCCAGCGCCCCCAGCAACCCGTATTCAATCGCGGCCATCGTCAGCAACCGCCGGGTGCTGGCACCCAGCGTGCGGTAGATCGCGGCGTCATACAGCCGCTGGAATTTGGTCATGGCCACCGCGCCGACAAGAATCAACAACCCGGCGCCGATGGTGACAACGCCCACGATGGTGATCGCCATGGTGACCGCGTTGACGACCTCACGCACCGAATCGAGCACGGCGCTCACGTCGATGACCGAGACGTTCGGAAAGGCCGCGACCAGATCACGCTGCAGGTTGGGCCGATCGCGGTCGGCATCGGCCAGCTGCACAAATCCCACATAGGCGTGCGGCGCGCGTTCGATGATGCCGCCGGGCCGGAAGACAAAAATGAATCCCCCGTTCTGCGTCTGGTCCCACTCCACTTCGCGCACGCTGGTGACCGTCGCTTCGACGACGCGGCCCGCAATGTCGAAGCGCATGCGATCGCCCAGCCCGATGCCGTGTTCCTCGCGGATGCGGGATTCAATCGAAACCTCCAGCGGGGCGTCTGGCGAGGACGGACCGCTCCAGAACGTGCCGTCCACAAGCTGTTCGTTGTCGGCGAGGGCGTCGCGATACGTCAGGCCGTATTCACGTGCCAGTTCGCCTTCCCGGCGCACGTCCTCAGGACCGTCCAGTTGCAGCCGCGCGCCATCGACGCCCACGACCCGGCCTCGCATCAGCGGCAACAGCGGCGGCTCGCCCTTCTGGTACGGCGCGACGACCTGTCGTACGCCGTCCACCTGCTCACGCTGGATGTCGATCAACACGACATCGGGGGTGCTTTCCCCAAGGACAATCGCGAACTCCGTCAGGAGGTTCGTCTGCAACGACCTGATGCCGAGGATGAAAAAACATCCGATACCCACCGCCGTGAGAATCACGCGTGTCTGGTTGCCAGGCCGCCGGAGACTCACGACGGCGTGGCGCAACGGAAAACGCCGCGAAGCCGCCAGCGGCGCCACCAGTCGCAGCAGCACGCTGGACGCCAGCGTCAACGCGCCAGCGACGACGGCGAGCCCCAGCGAGACGTAGAGACCGGGCTCAAGCGCGTCGGCCTGCCACACCGCGACCCCAATCAGCGCCACGCCGATGGCTGCGGCCGTGGCGGCGCTCCGCCATCCCCGTCGGCGTGCGGTCGTGGCGGTGTCGGCGCGCAGCAGGAGCAGCGGTTTGACGTCGCGCACCTCCAGCAGCGGCATCAGGGCAAACAACATCGACACGAGCGCGCCCACTGCCATGCCCTGCAGCGCTGCCGACCAGGTGACGGACAGATCCGTGACGCCGGCCAGGGCCGTCACGTCGGCGGGCACCGCGGCAATCGCAGCCGCGGCGAGCGCCACACCGCCAACGCCGCCCGCCAACGCAAGCACCACCGTCTGCAGGACGTACGTCGACAGGATCGTGCGCGACGAGGCGCCCACACACTTGAGCACGGCGACACTGCGGATCTTCTGCTGGATGAAGACACGGGTGACACTCCACACGCCGATGCCTCCCAGCACGACCATCGCAAAGCCCACCAGGCTCAGGTAGTTTTCGGCCAGCGTCAGATTGCGGCCAAGCCGATCTTCGAGGGAACGCCACGATCGCACCGACACCATGTCGCGCCGGAACTCGCGGCGCAGACGTTGACTGGCGGGTTCCGGATCCTCATCAGGCACCTGCACGTAGCGCTGATACGTGGCGCGGCTGCCGAACTGCAGAATTGTGGTCGCGCGCAGGTCGGCGATGTCGAGATACACGCGGGGACCAAACGCAAACCCGCCGCGCCCCTGCACCCGATCCTTGGTAACCGTGTCTCTGACGACGAATGGTTGCCCGGCAAGCAGCACGGTGTCGCCGACGTTGATGCCCAGCTGCAGCAGGAATTCCGGCTGAACGATCAGTCCTTTGTCCTCCAGCAGTGTGTGGTCATACACGCGTCCACTGCCCAATTCAAACGTGCCGTAGAGGGGAAAACGATCCGGGATGGCGCGCAACTCCACGAGTGTGGCCCGCCCCTGCGGGACGGCGGCCATCGTCGCTGTCTCGATGACGTCGAGGCGCACCGTGACGCCTTCGGTATCGAGCGCCGCCCCAATGCGCGCATCGAGGTCGTCCGGCCATGCACGCCCTGACTGCAACACGAGGTCCGCCCCCACCAGCGCGCGCGCTTCTCCGGTGAGTGTCGTGCGCACCTGCTGAATCACGCTGCGCACGGCAACAATCGCAGCGACACCAACGGCGACACACAGGAAGAAGAAGACCAGCCGCGTCCAGGAGGAGCGAATCTCCCGCCACGCCATCTTCAGGACGAAGCTCACCCGTGCCGCTCCTGTCCGCCTCTTGCCGCTACTCGCCCATCCCTCATCGCAATCACCTCATCCGCCATCGCGGCCAGTTCACGGTCGTGCGTGACCAGCACGAGTGTCCGGCCCTGACGCCGGTTGACCGAGAGGAGCAGGTCGATGACGTGCCGTCCGGTGGTCGAGTCGAGATTGCCGGTGGGCTCGTCGGCCAGCAGGATGGCGGGATCGTTGGCAAGTGCGCGGGCAATGGCGACGCGTTGTTGTTCTCCACCCGACAGCTGCGACGGATAGTGATGTCCACGTTGCGACAATCCGACTTCGTCGAGCAGCGCCGTGGCACGCGCACGCGCGTCGGCCACACCGGCCAATTCGAGCGGCACGAGCACGTTCTCGACCGCGGTCAGTGACGGGATCAGGTGGAAGAACTGAAAGACGATGCCGATCTTCTCGCCGCGCAGGCGCGCCAGTGCTTCTTCTCCGAGCGCGGAGATGTTCACACCGTCGATGAACACACTGCCGGAGGTGGGCGCGTCCAGCCCGGCGAGCAGGCCGAGCAACGTTGACTTGCCGCTGCCCGACGGACCGGTAATCGCCACGGTACGGCCGGCGTCAATCGTGAGTGAAGTCGGATGCAGGATGGTGAGCGGGCCGGCGCCGCTCGTCACCGTGCGGGAGACGTGGTCGAGACGAATCACGGCAGCGTTACCGGCTGAGTAAGTCGTCCACCAGCGGCTGCAGCCGCGGATACAACATCGCCGCGATGATCTGCTGCCCTTCCGCGGTCGGATGGATGCCGTCGGGTTGATTCAGCTGCGGCAATCCGGCGACCCCTTCCAGCAGGAACGGCACGAGCGGCACGCCGAACTCCTCCGCCACTTGTGGGAAGACTGCGCGGAACGCCGACCGGTAGTCATCACCGAGGTTGGGCGGCGCTTCCATGCCGACCAGCAGCACCATCACGCCGCGCTCCTTGGCGGTCGACACAATCCGGCTCAGGTTGGCGCGTGTCGCGCTGGGCGGAGTGCCACGCAGCGCGTCGTTGCCCCCAAGCGCGACCACCAGGATTCCCACGCGGGGCTCGAGCACCCAGTCAAGGCGCGAGAGTCCGCCGGCGGTGGTATCCCCGCTGACACCGGCATTGACGATTTCGACCTGCGTGTATCCGTCGGTTTCAAATTCCTTCGCCAGCAGCGCCGGGAACGCCTCGCTCTGCAGCAGGCCGTATCCAGCCGTGATGCTGTCGCCGAGGATGGCGATCTGCACGAGCGGGGCTTCTTCCCCCCGCAGCGTCGCCTCCTGTTGTTCGGACAACACCACCGGTTGCTCTGGTTGCCGGCCGCAGGCCGCGTCACGCACCGAGCAGCCGGCGACCACCACCAGCAGCAGCGGCGACATCCACTTGCGCATCAAGCCCATGCGAGTCATGCCGTCGATTTGCCTCCTGCGGACTCCTGGAGTGAGGCCAGCTGGCCACGCAGTGCGTGTACCGCCGCTTCCAGGGCCTGCCGACGCGCCGGATGGGTGGCAGCCGCCAGCGCGGCCACGGCGCCCTGCAGCTCCAGCATTACGCGTTGCCGCGCCTGCTCGTGCTGCTGTTCGTCCGGCGTCAACGCGCGACGGAACGTGGAGGCCGTCGCCCGTTCGTCCTGCTGCGCCTCCACCGACTTGCTCTCCCACCCGCGCGCCACACCACAACCCTATCACCTGTAGAATCGGTTCGTGCTCGTGACGGCTCCCCATGCTGACTGAAACACTGGCCCCCTACATGCTCTGGGCCAAGACCCGGACGCCGGCCGCCATCGACCTCGCCGGCAGCAACCTGCTTTCCTGCACACTCGACGACCTGCCCGGCGCCAGCGACGCCCTCCAGCTCACCGCGCCCAATGACAACGGCTACGCGCCACTGCGGGACGCCATTGCCGCACACGCCGGTGTGCCGGCCGACCGTGTGGTCACCGCCACCGGATGTTCGGGCGCCAACTTCCTCACCATCGCGGCTCTGGTCGGGCCGGGTGACGAAGTGCTCATCGAACAACCGGGCTACGACCCGCTGGCCGGCGCCTGCACCCTGCTCGGCGCCAGAGTCATCCGCTTCGGTCGCCCTTTCTCGCGTCGCTTCGGTATCGATCTCGACGATGTGCGACGCAAACTCTCCTTGCGCACACGCCTCATCATCGTCACCACGCCGCACAACCCGTCGGGCGTGTGTCTTGATCAGGAGACGCTGCACGAACTGGCGTCGCTGGCGGAATCCGCAGGCGCGTACCTGCTCGTGGACGAGGTGTATCTCGATGCCGTGAATCTGGCGGCGCCGCCGTCCGGACAGGTGCCGTCGGCCACGCGGCTGGGCGGGCCGGTCATCGTGACCAGCAGCCTCACCAAGTCGTACGGCCTCAACGGGCTGCGCTGCGGCTGGGCCATCGCGCCGCCGACACTCGTGCATCGGCTCTGGCGTGTGCGTGATCTGGTAGAGGCCGTCGGCAGCGCCGTGTCCGACCGGCTCGGCGCCTTCGCGTTTTCACAGATGGACCGCCTGCGCGAACGCACGCACTGCATCGTGTCTGCCAACCTGGAACTGGCGCGGGGCTTTGCAGCCGCGCAGCCGCGCCTCGCGCTCGCGGCGCCACCATCAGCGACCGTCATGTTCCCGCGCCTGCTGGGTGTGGATGATACCGACGCTTTCGTTCGAGACGTCGCGGAGCGGTACGGGGTCGCGCTGGCAGCCGGCCGGTACTTTGACGCGCCGCAACACTTCCGCATCAGCCTCGCCGGCGCGACCGCGCCGCTGGCCGAAGGCCTGAAACGGCTGACCGAGGCGCTGGGGTGAGCGACCCGACGGTCTACCTCGACCCCGCGGAGGCCGCACAGGCACGCCGCGCGCGGCGCCAGCGTTTCCACACCGAAGACGTGCCGCGCCTTCGCGTCCTGGGATTTGCCCTCAACACCGTCGACATCGTCCTCCACAACTGGCTGGTCTCGGGCCACGTTGATTGGCCCGCGGCGGCCCAGCACGCCATCGTCCTGCTGGGATATGCCGCGATCTCGTGGGCCGTGCTGGCCCTGGCGTGGGAGCGCGTCCGCCGCATCAACCTCGGCGACATCTTTTTTGGCCTGGACCTGATCCCCATGGCGTACGTCGTGTACGTCACCGGCGCGGACCAGAGCCTGATGTGGTTCGTGTTTGCCGCGCGCGCGGCCGACCAGGTCGCGATCTCCTTCCGGCATGCGCTGGTGTTCTCACACCTCTCCACGTCGGCCTACATCGCGCTCATCATGTGGGTGGCCTTCGGCGAAGGCCGAGTGGTCGACTGGCCGATTGAAATCGCGAAGTTTGTTTTCCTGTACATCCTCTGCCTGTACATCACGATGTCGGCCAAGGCGGTTGCGGACCGTCGCCGCAAGTTCGACACGGCACGCCGCGTAGCCGAACAGGCCGTGCGTGACGCCGCCGATCGGCGTCGGGATCTCGAACACGCGCTCGGCCGGCTGGAAGCCGCCAATCGCACCAAGACAGAGTTCCTGGCCAACGTGAGCCACGAGGTGCGCACCCCGCTCAACAGCGTCATCGGCAACGCCGACCTGCTGCTGGACACGCCGCTCTCCACCGAGCAGCGCGAAATGCTGGGTGTCATGCGCGACTCTGCGGAGTCGCTCACGCGTATTGTCGACGACATTCTCGACCTGTCGAAGATGGAGGCGCAGCGGCTGCCGCTCGAGTCCATTCCCGTCCGTGTGCGTGATGTCGTCGGCCAGACCGTGCGGATGTTTGCCGCGCGCGCCCATCAGAAGGGCTTGATGTTGACGTGTATCGTCAATCGCGACGTGCCCGACACCGTGCTGGGTGATCCCCATCGCCTCCGCCAGGTGCTCACCAACGTCGTGAACAACGCCGTCAAGTTCACCAGCGAGGGACGGGTCGGCGTGCTGGTCGATCTCGACGTGCAGAACGAGACACACGTCACGCTGCGCTTTTCGGTGGAAGACACCGGCATCGGTGTGCCCGCCGCACGCCGTCAGGCCATCTTCGAAGCCTTCACGCAGGCAGACGGTTCGGACACACGCCGCTTTGGCGGCACGGGGTTGGGACTCACCATCGCGGCGCAGCTGGTCTCGCTGATGGGCGGACGGATCTGGGTGGAGAGCGAAGAAGGCGCAGGCTCCACGTTCCGATTTGTCGCACGTTTTGGCATCGCGCCCGGCCACGCGCTTCCTCCCGCATGGCTCCCGGACGTCCGGCACGTCGTCATTGCCCATGCCGATGCGGCGATGCGCCGATCGGTGGTCGAGTTGCTGGCGCGCTGGCCGTCGGTGCGTGTGACAGAAGCGGCCGGGGGACGCGCGGCGATGACGGCGCTCGACGTCGCGAAGGCAAACGCTCCGGTGGATGTCATCCTGGCGGACGCCGCACTGCCCGGACTCGATGGATTTGAACTCGCCGCGCGCATCAAGGCGACGCCAGGCCTGTGCGGCGGCGTGATCATCCTGGTGCCCACGACACAGCTGGCGACCGGCGCCGAACGCGCCACCGCTGTCGGCGCGCGTTATCTCACCGTGCCGATCGTGTGGCCCACGCTGACAGACGCGCTGGCCGTGGTCACGACCGGCCACACCGCTCCCGCCGGGACTCCGGCGTCCAGACAGGCACAACGGGTGCTGCGTGTGCTCGTGGCGGATGACCACGTGGTGAACCAGGCGGTGGTGTCCGCGATGTTGCGCAAGTGGGGCCATGCCGTCGGCGCCGCCATGGACGGCCAGGACGCCATTGACAAGACCGCGCGAGAGTCGTTTGACGTCATCCTCATGGACATCCAGATGCCGGGCGTGGACGGTCTGCAGGCGACACGCCGCATTCGCGCACGCGAACTCACCACCGGCGCGCCCAGGCTCCCGATCATCGCGATGACGGCGCGGGCCATGCCCGAGGATCGTCAGCAGTGCCTCGACGCCGGCATGGACGGCTTCGTCTCCAAACCCATTGACCAGCAGGAACTCTTCGATGTCCTCGATGGCATCGGCCGCACGCTCATGGAACGCCCAGACACTGATGCCCATCCCTCACTCACTCCGCTGATCAGCGATCCGGAGACCAGCCGGCACATCGCCCGTCTCTTTCTCGACACGGCGCCGGCACAGATGGACCGCCTCCGCGCGGCCGTGACGGCACACGACGGCCCGCTGGTCGGCACCACGGCCCATTCGCTCCGGGGCGCCATGGCGCACTTCCGCGATGCAAACGTCTCGCGTCTGGAGCAGATGGAAGAACTGGCTCGAAACGGACGCGTCGACGAGTTGGCAGCGATCCTTCCCGCGGTGGATGCGGACGTGGCTCGGCTGCTCGCCACACTTCGGGCCGCAGTCGCGCCATAATCGGGCATGGCCCGATCGTTGTCCGTTCTCGTCCTGCTCTTCACCAGCGTCCTCAGCGCCCAGTCTCCTGCCGCGAAGATCCCGGTTGACCGTACGCAGTTGCTCAAGGACCTGCAGATCCTGTCGGCCGATGACATGGAAGGCCGTCTGGTTGCCACACCGGGCGGTGCAAAGGCACGGGCCTACGTGATTGAACGATTCAAGGCCGTGGGAATCGAGCCCATCGGCACCTCGTACGAACACGAGTTCACGTTCACGCCGCGACGTGGCGGCGGCTCGCCCGTCACAGGCATCAACGTGCTGGGGCAGATTCGCGGCACCACCACGCCACAACGGGCCATCGTCATCACCGCCCACTACGACCACATCGGGGTGCGCAATGGCGCGATCTTCAACGGCGCGGACGACAATGCGTCGGGGACCGCCGCACTGTTTGCGATTGGGGCCTACTTCAAGGCCAATCCGCCGAAGCACACGCTGATCTTTGCGGCGCTCGATGCTGAGGAAGCGAGCTTACAGGGCGCGCGTGCATTCGTCGCGTCACCGCCTGTGCCGGTGGAGCAACTCGCGCTCAACCTGAACATGGACATGATTGGCCGCGATGCCAACGACCTGCTTTACGTCGTGGGCACCTACACGCAGCCGTTTCTCAAGCCGGTGATTGAACGTGTGGCCGCCGACGCCAACATCACCTTGCGGATGGGCCACGATGACCCGACGCAGAAAGACGTCGAAGACTGGACGCGCTCCTCTGACCACGCGCCGTTTTGCGACGCGAAGATCCCGTGCCTCTACTTCGGTGTCGAGGACTTCGAAAACCACCACAAGGCCACTGACAAATACGAAACCATGACGCACGACTTCTACTACCGCGTCGTGCAGACGATGGTGGTGGCGGTACAGCGGTTTGACGACTGGGTCGGCACGCGCTGACCGGCTGGTGACATCGTGCCTCCCGTCGACGCGTTACTGACTGCCACCCTGGCCGGGCTGGCTGTTGGTGTCGAACGGCAATGGAGCGGCCACGCCTCCGGCCCCCATGCGCGTTTCGGAGGTCTCCGCACATTCACGCTGATCGGGCTCGTCTCGGGCATCGCCGGCTGGTGGCTGACCGCCGGCCTTCAGGGACCCGCGACGGTGCTGCTGGCGGGCCTCGTCGCGATCATCGCCATCGCCTACACCACTTCCAGTCGCTCGGATATCGACGCCACCACTGAAGTCGCCGGGCTCGTCGTCATCGTTGCCGGTGTGCTTGCCGGGATGGGCCATCGCGTGCCCGCAGCGGCCATCACCGCGATCACGGTGTTGCTGCTCGCGCAGAAGTCACAACTGCACGCGCTGGTCTCACGCATCGGCGAAACCGAACTCATCGCGGCCGCGCGGTTCGCGGCGATGGCAACGGTTGTGCTCCCGCTCCTGCCATCGGAGCCGCTGCTGGCCTTTGGCCCATTCGAAGGCATCCGCATCCGCGAGTTGTGGATGCTCGTCTTGTTCTTTTCGGGCATCTCGTTTCTCGGCTATCTCGCGCGCCGCGGGTTCGGACCACAAAGCGGCTACGCCATTGCCGGCGCGCTCGGTGGACTTGTGTCGTCCACGTCCGTCACGCTGACGTTCTCGCGCCTGAGCCGCGAGCCGGAGCAGGATGGCCAGGGCCGCGCGCTGGCGGCTGGTGTCATGGGCGCCAACGTCATGTTGTTTCCGCGGATTGTGCTGGCGTCTGCGGTGCTGGCGCCTCCACTGGCCGAACAGATCTGGCCGCTGGTGCTCGGCCCGGTGGCGGTGGGCATCCTCCTGCTCGCGCGAGGCATTCACGACGATGCGCCGGCTGCGGCTCCACAGGACACCAACGAGAACCCGCTCGCACTCGGCGCGGCGCTGCAGATGGCCGTCGCGTTTCAGGTGGTCCTGTTTGTCGTCTCGTTTGCGGATGCCTGGTTTGGCGCGGCCGGGCTGCTGGGTTCCGCCACCGTCCTCGGCTTGACTGACGTCGATGCGTTGACCGTGTCGATGGCGCAACAGACCACCGCAGGCACGGATGCGGCGCTGACGGCCACCGCGCTGCTGGTCGGCGTGTTGTCGAACACGGTCTTCAAGGCGTCGCTGGCGCTGACGCTGGGACGTGGACGGTACCGGGGATTGGCGACCGCGGGGCTTGTCGCGATGGCAGTGGCACTGGGCGGAGGCTTGTTGCTGCGCGCCTCCGCCCTGTAGCCGTTACTGCGTTTCCTTGAACACCTTCGTGGCCATGCCGACCATCGAGGCGATATCGGCCGCATTGGCCGGCAGGATCATCGTCGTGCCTGCTTTTGCGATATTGCCGAACTGGTCGACGTATTGTTCGGCCACGCGCAGTTGCGTCGCTTCCATGCCACCAGGCTGACGGATGGCCTCAGCCACTTTGCGAATGCCTTCGGCCGTGGCGGTCGCCACGGCGAGAATCGCGGCCGCCTGCCCTTCAGCCTCGTTGATCTGCTGCTGTTTGTTGGCTTCCGATGCCTTGATGACCTGCTGCTTTTCGCCTTCGGCCGTGTTGATGGCCGCGTCGCGAGCGCCTTCCGATGTCAGGATGACGGCGCGCTTCTCTCGCTCGGCGCGCATCTGTTTTTCCATTGCCGCGAGCACGTCGTGCGGCGGCGTGATGTTCTTGATCTCGTAGCGCAGCACCTTCACGCCCCAGGCTTCACTCGCCTTGTCGAGTTCCGAGACGATCGACGCGTTGATGTTCATGCGTTCTTCGAACGTGCGGTCGAGGTCGATCTTGCCGACTTCCGAACGCAGCGTCGTCTGGGCCAGTTGGCTGATGGCGAATACGAAGTCGGAGATGCCGTACGACGCGCGCTCCGGATTCAGCACCTTCAGATACAGGATGCCGTCCACACCGACCTGCACGTTGTCGCGTGTGATGCAGACCTGCGCGGGAATGTCGAGCGCCGCCTCTTTCAGCGAGTGTTTGTAGCGGATGACGTCCAGGAACGGGATCAGGATGTGAAAGCCTGCCGACAACGTGCCGCTGTACCGGCCGAGGCGTTCGACGACATACGCGCTCTGCTGCGGCACCACCACCGCCGTCTTGGCGATGATGATGATGATGAGCAGGGCAAGGACGATGAAGACAATGACTTCGGGACTCACGAACGGGCTCCTTCCGGCTCGACATCAAGCGTCAGTCCGTTGACGCGCACGACTCGCACACGCACGCCGCGGCCGAGCGGCGCACCTGTCGTGTTGCGGGCTGACCACGCGGCGCCCCGCACTTCCACTTTGCCGACCGTGCCTGGCGCCAATTCATCGCTCGCGATGCCGATTTCGCCCACGAGCGTGTCGATTTCAGGCCGCTGTGGATCGTGCTGCACCCATTCGAGCAGGCGCGCCCGGAAGAGCACTAGCGACGCAATCGACAGCGCGGAGAACAGCAGCAGTTGCACCCAGAGGGGGCCGGCCAGGTCGAAGCCGGACAACACGCCGACGACCAGGGCCGCGACGCCGAAAAAGATGACGTAGAACCCGCCGGCTGTGGCCAGTTCCGCCAGAACCAGCAGCAGGCCAAGCACGAGCCAATGCCACCAGAGGATCTCCATAGTGGAGGGGATCATATCCGGGAACCGGGGCGGTAGTGCGAAGTGCAAAGGGCTGGGTGCGACGTGCTACCGTGACATTGGTTGGGCCGGGGTGGCGAAACTGGCAGACGCACGGGACTTAAAATCCCGAGTCCCGCAAGGGACGTGTGGGTTCGATCCCCACCCCCGGCATGACAATTCGGGGCTTGGTGCTGCGTGCCTGGTGCTGGGTGCTCGGTTCAGCGGGTAGCGCGCTGCAGGTCCTCGTGCTCGAACGCGGATGACATGCGGTCGATTTCTGTCTTTGAGACGCCGTAGCGCACCGCTGTCGGCCTCCATCGTCCAACAGCCGCGCCGACGTCCTTGATCGTGCGCGCCGCCTCCGCATCGCTCATCTCAAAGTAGCCAGCCACCTCGTCGTCTACGACGCCGAGTGATGATCCAGGCGCGAGCAGGAGGCGCAGGTCGTCGTCCGTTTCCCTGTCCTCGGATGTGGCAGCTGCCGCATGTCCAGGTCGTCGATGATCAGTAGGGGGACTGTGGTCAGTTCGGTGAGGACGGCCTTACGGGTGCCGGCCAGGGAGGGGTCACAGCGGTTCGTATGATTCTCATAGGTCTGCCCACATAGCCACCAACAGAAGGCCGGCCCTGCTCGTTTAAGGTTGTGTGACCACTGAGGTCGTGAACGTGACGAGAATGCAGGACCAGGCCAGTGCCGAGGCTGCGAATGCTCGCATCGGTGAC
>BTVE01000063.1:0-25722 GCA_045862915.1 Acidimicrobiia bacterium | reverse complement strand
AAGCGGATCGGGGTCAACATGTCCGAGCAGATGGGCACTGCGGACGGGCTGTCGTACACGATGTTCCAGCACGTGCGCGAGACGCTGGGCGCCCCATTCGCCGAGCGTCTGGTGAGCGCAGAACGGGTCGTCAGTGACTTCCGGTCGACGCGGGTCGCTGCGGAAATCGTCGCGTTCGGAGAAGCCGCAGGCATCGCCGCACAGCTGGCCGAACGGGCCTTGTCCAACGAGGTCATGACGCCGGGCACGACCACACTCGAGGACGCCGCATGGTGGCTGCAGGATCAGTTGCTGGCGCGCGGGCTCGGCTCGGCATTTGACATGCCATCGGTCTACGTCACCGGCCCCGACGGGATCGTGGCGACCTCAAACCAGTACGTCCTGCAGCGGGGCGATGTGGTGATGATTGACTGGGGCGTGGTGCTGATGAACATGGCGACCGACGTCAAACGAGTCGCCTACGTGCTCAAGCCAGGTGAAACCCGGCCGCCGGCCAGCATTCAGTCGGCGTTCGACAAGGCACTCGCCGTGCGAGCCGTGCTCAAGCCGGCATTACAGCCGGGGCGGACGGCAGCCGAGACGATGCAGGCGATGGATCAGGCGCTGGCGGCCGCCGGCTACGGGGTCATCGCCTTTAACCGGCCGAACACCGATGCCCGCACGGACGTCGTGTACGGCTTCCATCCGGTCGGCAACGCCGGTCATGACGTGGGACCGTCCATGACCACCTGGCAGCCCCTGCAGCAGACGTTCACGCTGCACCGGCAGCACATGTTTTCGTTCGAGTACTTCGCCTACAGCCCCATCGAGGAATGGGGCGGAAAGAAGCTGCGCGTGCCCATCGAGGACAACGCGATCCTGATGGAACACGGGGTGCAGTTCCTGCACCCCGCCAACCATCGCCTGCTGGTGATTCGCTGAGCGGCCGCTACGCCTTGAGCGCGGCAACCATGGCCGGCACGACCTCGAAGAGGTCTCCGACGATGCCGTAGTCGGCGATCTCGAAGATCGGCGCTTCGGCGTCCTTGTTGATCGCCACGATCGTGCGCGTGCCCTTCATGCCGACCACGTGCTGAATCGCGCCGGAGATCCCGAGCGCGAGGTACAACTTTGGCGCCACGGTCTGGCCTGAGCTGCCGACCTGGCGCTCCATCGGCAACCAGCCGGCGTCACAGATCGGACGCGACGCGGCGAGTTCGGCGCCAAGGGCCTCGGCCAGCTGTTTGGCGAGTTCGATGTGTTCGGGGCCCTTGATGCCGCGGCCCACCGACACGATGCGTTCTGCCTGGGAGAGATCCACCGCCTGCTTCGCTTCACGGAACGGGGCTTCAGGCTTCTGCCGAATGGACGCCGGATCCACGTCCGCCGCGACCTGACGCACGACGGCAGCCGCGCTGCCCTTGCGGGAGGCGTCACCGCGGAACGCGCCAATCTGGAACGTCACGATGTGAGGACCGGCGCCTTCGAGGACGACGTCGGCGTTGACCTTGCCCTGGAACATGAGGCGCACGTAGACCGTCTGGCCGTCCACCGACTTGAGCGCGACACAATCGGCTGCCAGGGGCGCGTTGAGCCGCGCGGCCAGTTTGGGCGCGAAGTCGCGTGTCTGATAGGTGTGCGGGAGCACCACATGACTGGGGGCTTCGGCGGTGATGAACGCCGCGAGCGCCGCGACAAAACCATCCGGCGTGTACACGCCGAGCGCGTCGTGTTCGAGCGCCACCACACCAGCCACGTCGGCCGCGGCCAGTTCTCCTGCCGGTCCGCTCACCGACGCGCCGGGCAACACGATGGTCACGGCGTCACCCATCTGCTGGGCGGCCGCGACGGCCTCCCACGATGCGCGGTTGAGTGTGCCGTCCTTCTGTTCAGCAACGACGAGAATCATGACTAAAACACCCTCGCGTCTTCGCGCAGTACGCGCACCAGTTCGGCGGCCGCCTCGGCCGGTGTGCCCTCGAGCAGGCGCGTGGCCTTGGTCTTCTCCGGCACGTAGATGGAGAGAATGCGCTGCCGCGCGGCTGCGGCCGCCGGCGCGGGCACCGTGGTGATGGTCTTTTTCTTGGCGGCCATGATGCCCTTGAGGGTCGCGTAGCGCAGCTGGTTGATGCCGCTCTGAATCGTCAGCACGGCGGGCAGCGGCATCGAGATCCACTGGAACCATCCGCCTTCGAGTTCACGCTTCACGCGCAGCTGACTGCCGTCCACCTGCACTTCCATGATGATCGTGGAGTGCGGCAGACCCAGCCGCTCGGCCAGAATGACGCCGACCTGGGCGAAGCCCTGGTCATCGGACTGCAGGCCCGTGAGAATCACGTCACACGCCTCGTCCTTGAGCGCCGCGGCCAGCGCATCGGCCACCACAAACGCGTCAGCCGTGGCGAACGCATCCCCTTCGACGTGAATCGCGCGGTCGGCACCACGTGCCAGCGCCTCACGAATCACCTGCACGGCGCGGGCCGGCCCGGCGGAAACGACGATCACCTCGCCGCCGTGTTTTTCCTTCAGCCGCAACGCTTCTTCGAGGGCGTAGGCATCGGGTTCATTCAGTTCCCACGCGGCATCGTCGTCACGCACCCAGGTGCGGGCGTCGTTGACGCGCACCTGCCACTCACGTGACACGACCTGCTTGATACAGACTGCAATCTTCATCGCGATTTTCCAGACGGGGCCGGACGTGCCGGCCCGGGCTCAGGCGTCGTAGCGCTTCAACAGCAACGTGCCGTTGGTGCCACCGAAGCCGAAGGAGTTCGACAACGCGTAGTCGATCGTCATTGGACGCGCGGTATGCGGGGCGTAATCGAGATCACACGCCGGATCCGGAGCGTCGAGGTTGGCGGTCGGCGGCGCGATCTGATGTTTGATCGCCAGCGCCGTGATGCCGGCTTCAAGGCCGCCTGCCGCGCCCAGCAGGTGTCCCGTCATCGACTTGGTCGATGACATCACGAGTTTGTAGGCGTGATCGCCGAACACACGCTTGACCGCCATCGTTTCCGTCGGGTCGTTGATCGGCGTCGACGTGCCGTGCGCATTGATGTAGTTGACCTGGTCTGGTGTGACACCAGCCTTGCGCAGGGCCATCTCCATCGACCGCACGGCGCCGTTGGCGTCCGGCGGCTGACCGGTCAGATGGTAGGCGTCCGACGACAGGCCATACCCGACAACTTCGGCGTAGATCTGCGCACCGCGGGCCTTGGCGGTCTCGAGTTCTTCAAGGATGACGATGCCTGCGCCCTCGCCGATGACAAAACCATCACGGTCCTTGTCGAAGGGACGGCTGGCGCGTGTCGGCTCGTCGTTGCGCGTGGACAGGGCGCGCATGGAGGCGAAACCGCCAACCCCGAGCGGCGTAATGGCCATCTCCGACCCGCCCGCAATCATGACGTCCGCGTCACCGCGGCGGATGATCTCGAACGACTCGCCAATGGCATGGGCTGATGCCGTGCATGCGGTGCACGTGGCCAGGTTCGGCCCCTTGGCGCCAAACCGAATTGAGACGTGACCGGCCGCCAGATTGATGATGGAGGCCGGGATAAAAAACGGGGAAATCCGGCGGGGACCGCCGTTGAGCAGTTCCTTGTGCTCGTTTTCAATCGTGAGGAAGCCGCCGATGCCCGAGGCGATGAACACCCCCGTGCGGTCGGCGGATTCCGGCGCCACCACCAGTCGCGCATCGTCGACCGCGAACTGCGAGGCCGCAATCGCGAACTGAATGAAGAGGTCGATCTTCTTGACCTCCTTCTTCTCGACGAAATCGAGCGGGTCGAAACCTTTGACCTCGCCCGCAATACGCGACGCATGCTGGGACGCATCGAACCGGGTGATCGGCCCGATTCCACTGCGCCCGGCACACACGCCTTCCCAGGTGGCGGCGGTCCCCAGTCCGACCGACGACACCAGGCCTACGCCGGTGATGACAACTCGTCTGCTCACTTCTTCTTCGCGTGCTTTTCGATGTACTCGACGGCGTCCTTGACGCGCGTGATCTTCTCGGCGTCTTCGTCGGGAATCTCGATGCTGAATTCCTCTTCGAAGGCCATCACCAGTTCGACAGTGTCGAGCGAGTCGGCGCCGAGGTCGTCCACGAACGACGCATCCGGCGTCACTTCGTCCTCATCCACGCCCAACTGTTCCACGATGATCTTCTTCACCTGATCTGCAACGGCCATTCGATGCTCCTTGTGCTGGTCTACGTGTGCATGCCGCCGTTTACGGCAAGCACGTGTCCCGTAATATACGCTGCCTCGTCCGACGCCAGGAAACGCACGGCGCCGGCAATGTCGTCGGGCGTGCCGAGACGCTGCAGCGGAATTTTCTTCGCCCACTCTTCGTGCGCACCCTCCGAGAGGGCGCGCGTCATGTCCGTATCGATGAGCCCGGGGGCCACGGCGTTGACCGTAATCCCGCGCGAGGCCACCTCGAGCGCCAGGGCTTTGGTGAAACCGATCAGCCCGGCCTTGGACGCCGCGTAGTTGGCCTGGCCGGCATTACCCGCCTCGCCCACCACCGACGTGATGTTGATGATGCGCCCACCCCGCGCCCGCACCATGCTCTTGAGGACGGCCTGCACGCAGGTGAACGCGCCGGTGAGATTGGCGGCAATGACCGCGTCCCAGTCCTCGCGTTTCATGCGCAGCATCAACTGGTCGCGTGTAATGCCGGCGTTGTTGACCAGGATGTCGATCCGTCCGTGTGTTTCGAGCGCCTGCTTGACCACCGCGTCAACGCTGGCCGCGTCGGTGATGTCGAGCGAGGCCCGCTCGGTGGACCCGCCGGCGGCCGTGATCGCGTCAACCGTACCCGACGCGTTGTCGCCGCGGGCCGCAGCAATGACGTGCGCGCCACCCGCCGCGAGCGAAGCCGCAATCGCGCGTCCGATGCCTCGTGAAGCCCCAGTGACCAGGGCCACACGGCCCGTCAACATGAACATGACAGCCTTCCTACTTCAGCACACTCAGCAGGCGATTCTCAACGCCTCGCGAAACCGCGCCAGCGCATCGCCCCTCACAAGCTGCGCCGCCGTGGCGATTCCGTTCCGGACCACCTGTTCGGTCGATCGCCCGTGTCCGACGACCACCAGGCCGTTGACACCCAGCAACGGTGCCCCGCCGCGCTCGGCGGCGTCCACCCGGCGACGCAGACGCTTAAAACCGCCGCCCACCAGCCGATTGGCCAGATGTGCGGCCCAGGAGTCCCCGATCTCCCGCTTGAGCATCCGCTCCAGCGTGTCGACGAGTCCCTCCCCGACCTTGAGCGCCACATTCCCGGTGAACCCGTCACACACGACGACGTCGGTTGATCCGCTGAACAAATCCCGGGCTTCCAGATTCCCGACATAGTGCAGGTCCTGCGCCGCGCGCAGCAGACCCGCCGCCGCTCGCACCAGGTCGTTGCCCTTGCCCTCTTCTTCACCTACCGACAGCAGTCCGACGCGCGGTTGCTCGACGCCGAGGGCGATGCGCGACCACGCCACGCCCATCCTCGCAAATGCCACCAGGTGCTCCGGCCGGCAATCGAGTGTGGCGCCTGTGTCGAGCAGCACCGCGTCCCCCGCCAGCGTCGGCACGAGCACCGCCAGAGCCGGGCGTTCCGCCCCAGGCAGCAGCCCGAACGCGGCGTGCGACGCCATCAGCGTCGCCCCGGTGTGCCCCGCGCTGTAGACGGCGTCGGCGCCGCCCTGGGCGACCAGTTCAGCAGCCACCTTCACCGAAGCGCGTGGCTTGCGCCGCAGCGCCTGCAGCGGCGCCTCCTCCATCCCGATGCCCTCTGGCGCATCAACAATCGACACACGGGTCCCCTCAGGACCCGTCGCACGGCTCAGTTCTTGGGCGAGAAGGGAGGAGGGGCCGACCAGACGAATGGAAACGTCGAGGTCGCGAGCGGCCAGGATGGCGCCGGCAATGACCGCCCCGGGGGCCTGATCACCCCCGAGTGCGTCCACGGCGACGATGGGCGTCGGCAGAGACTCAGTCTTCCTTGACCGCGCGCACCTGGCGGCCGTTGTAGTAGCCGCAGTTGCGGCAGACCACGTGCGGCAGCTTCGGTTCCTGGCACTGCGGGCAGTTGGTCGCGTTGGGCTTGGTCAACGCGTCATGCGTGCGGCGCTTGGCGGTGCGAGCTTTCGAGTGTCGTCGTTTCGGATTCGGCATCGTCGTAGTCCCGGGCTATTGCTTCTTCAAGTTGGCCAACGCGGCGAGCCGCGGATCAACCCATTCCTGTTTGCAGCCGCACTGTTCGCGGTTGCGATTGGTTCCACACACCGGGCACAGGCCCAGACACTCTTCGCGGCACAGCGGCTTCATCGGCAGCGCCAGGAAGAACTGTTCGCGGACCACCTCGTCGAGGTCAATCGTCTCGTCGCGGTATGCCGCCAATCCCATCACCGGGCCGTCGCCGGCCCCTTCGATCTCCCCCGAGTCCGCCGTGTCGGCTGTTGCCGCGGCAAACTCCGCCGGCGGCACGAACCGTGTCTCGAACGTCGCGTCCACCGGCACGGTGAACGGTTCCAGGCACCGGCTGCACGGCACACTGAGCTCGGAGGTGACCCGCCCCGTCAGCGTGACCGCCGTCTTGTCCCGTTTGACCGAGCCGGTCAGGCGGGTCGGCGCGGCGACCGAAAAGTCTTCCTTCAGGTCGGCGAAGGCCTCCTGCGGAAACGTCCGATCAACAGGCTCAGTTCCCGAGCGCAGGCGGCTGATGTCGAGCTTCATGGCGTACTCTGCCGGCCGGAGCCGGAAGTGCAAACCGGGATTTTACCACGGTCGCCCGGGCCTTGCCTCAGACGCTCCAGGACCTGGGCACAAACAGGTCTTCAAACAGGGCCACCGCGTAGCGGTCGGTCATGCCGGCCACGAAATCCCGCACGGCCGCCTCCGGCCCCTCGGTCTCGAGTGTGACCGGATCCAGATACCGCTCGGGCCTGGCCAGGAGTTTCTCCCACAATCCGCCCAGGATCCCCGCGGCCTTTTCAAACTCCGCGGTGGCGCGCGGGTTCTCGTACACGGCCTGGAAGAGGAATGTCCGGAGTTCAAGCGTGGCCGAGAGCACCTCGTCGCTCATGCGGATTTCGGTCAGCCCCCCCGCCAGCGTCTGGGTCACCACGTCGGTCACCATCGTGTTGATGCGCTGTGAGGAGGTGGCCCCCAGCCGCGAAATGGCCCCGGCCGGCAGGGCCGCCGGATCGAGCACCTCGGCCCTCACCGCATCGTCGATGTCATGGTTCACGTAGGCGATGATGTCGGCCACGCGGGCAATCTGGCCTTCGATCGTGGCGGCCCGGTGTTCGGGTGGCGCGCCGACCGGCAGGCCATGTTTACCCTTGGAGTGTTTGGCGATGCCGTTGCGCACTTCCCAGGACAGGTTGAGCCCCTGGCGGCCGTGCTCAAGCACATCCACGATGCGGAGGCTCTGCTCGTGATGGCTGAAGCCGCCCGGCATCAGCCGGTCGATGACCCGTTCGCCGGCGTGGCCAAACGGCGGATGGCCGAGGTCGTGTCCAAGCGCGATGGCCTCGGTCAACTCTTCGTGCAGGCGGAGCACCTTGGCAATGCTGCGGGCAATCTGCGAGACCTCGAGCGTGTGGGTCAACCGCGTGCGGTAGTGATCGCCGGCCGGCGCAAAAAACACCTGGGTCTTGTGCTTGAGGCGGCGGAACGCCTTCGAGTGAATCACCCGATCCCGGTCGCGCTGGAAGATCGGCCGGATGGGGTCGGCGGGTTCAGGACGCAGACGCCCCTGACTGTTCCGGCTGCGCGTGGCCTGCGGCGCCAGCACCTGGTCCTCGCGCGCTTCGAGCTCTTCACGAATCATGACGCGATCTTAATCCGGCGATGCTGACAGACGAGGTCAGAGCCCAAGGTCCCGCGCGAAGGAGGTCCCATTCGCCAGCGGCGCAACCCCCAAAATGTCGGCGACCGTCTGGCCCAGGTCGGCAAACGTGGCGCGCGTGCCCAGGTCGGCGCCGGGCGTGACGTGGGCGCCGGTCACCATCACCGGCACATACTCCCGCGAATGATCGGTCGACGGCGTGGCGGGATCGTTGCCGTGGTCGGCCGTCACAACCAGGACATCGTCCGACCGCAGGGACGGCAGCAGGGCCGCCAGCCGCGCATCAAACCGTTCGAGGTTGGCGGCATAGCCGGACACGTCATTGCGATGACCGAACTGCGTGTCGAAGTCGACGAGGTTGACGAAGATCAGTCCCGCCTTCGTCGACTCGAGCTCGGCGGTCAACACGTCCATGCCGTGGTCATCCGATGTCGTGTGGATGGCCCGGGTCAGGCCGCGGCCCGCAAACAGGTCCTCAATCTTGCCGATGCCGACGCTGGGCAATCCCGCAGCCTTGACGTGATCGAGCAGTGTCTCGCCGAATGGATCGAGCGCGTAGTCGCGGCGATTGGACGTTCGAGTGAAGGCGCCCGGTGCGCCCACAAAGGGTCGCGCAATGACGCGGCCCACACCCAGACCTCGCCCGACCAGATCAAAGGCCTCGTCGCAGTACCGATACAACTCGTCGATGGGCACGACCCCTTCGTGCGCCGCAATCTGGAAGACCGAATCGGCAGAGGTGTAGACGATGGGTTTGCCGGTCGCGATGTGTTCCGGTCCGAGCGCGTCGATGATCTGCGTGCCCGACGCGACCACGTTACCCAGCGTGCCGCGACCGATACGCGACTCGAACAGGTCGATGACGTGCTGGTCGAACCCGTCGGGAAAGGTGGGAAACGGCCGATCGAGGATCAGCCCGGCGATCTCCCAGTGGCCCGTGACGGAGTCCTTCCCCGGTGACGTCTCCGCCATCCGTCCGAACGCGCCGCGCACCGTTCCGTCGTGCCGCGTGATGTTCGCACTGGCCCCGTCATTGATGCGTGCAATCCGGTCCAGCCCCAACGAACGGAGCGTCGGCACACGCAGCGGCACTCCATCGGCAATGTGACCAAGCGTGTCAGAGCCCTCGTCGCCATACCGAGCCGCGTCGGGCAGTTCGCCACACCCGACCGAATCCATCACGATGACAATGACCCGTCTGTCGCTCATCTCGTCACCTCACCTCATCCATTTCCCCATTTCCCCATTTCCTCATTTTCACGGCACGAGCGCCGCCGCGACACGCGCAATCTGCGCGTCACTGAGCTCCGGGAACATGGGCAACGACAGGATGTGCGGCGCAAGCGACTCGGCCACCGGGAACGCGCCTGCCGTGTAGCCGAGGTCCGCCATGGCCGGCTGCAGGTGCACGGGGATCGGATAGTGGATGCCGTGCGACACCTTGGCGCTGTCGAGGGCGCGTTGCGCGGCGGCGCGATCGTGTACCTGCACGACGTACAGATGAAACACGTGCGTGCCCCACGGCGCAACTTCGGGCAACGTCAGGTCACGATCGCGAAGGGCCTCACCGTACGCAGCCGCAGCGCGCTGTCGACCCGCGTTCCAGTCGTCCAGGTGGCGCAGTTTGACGCGCAGCACGGCCGCCTGCACAGTGTCGAGCCGGCTGTTGCCGCCCTTCTCAAGATGTTCGTATTTCACACGCTGGCCGTAGTTGCGCAGCAGCATCACGCGATCGGCCAGGTCGGCGCGGTTGGTCGTCACCGCTCCCCCGTCCCCGTAGGCGCCGAGGTTCTTACCCGGATAAAAACTGAACGCGGCCATGTCACCCAGTGAGCCACATCGTCGGCCCTTGTACGTCGCGCCATGTGCCTGACAGGCGTCCTCAATCACGACGAGGCCGTGCCGCCGGGCGATGTCGAGCACCGGGTCCATGTCAACGGTCTGGCCGTACAGGTGGACCGGCAGGATGGCCTTCGTGCGAGGCGTCACCGCCGCGTCCACCTTCGACACGTCCATCAGTCCGTAGACAGGATCACAATCCACGAGGACGGGCGTCGCGCCGGTCTCGGCAATCGCCAGCACCGTCGCGATGAAGGTGTGCGCCGTCGTGATCACTTCATCACCACGGCCGACGCCGCATGCCTGCAGCGCGAGGCGCAGCGCATCGGTGCCGGATGCCACACCAAGGCAGTGGCTGGCGCCGCAGTAGGCGGCAAACTCCTGCTCGAACAACCGCACGTCCTGGCCCAGGATGAAGTCGCCTCGTTGAAGCACTGCGGCGATGGCCGCGTCCACATCGGTGCGAATCGCGCGGTACTGCGCGGCCAGGTCGACAAAGGCAATCGGATCCATGTGATGTCCTATCGTTTCAATCGAAACGCCAGCAGGAAGATGGGACGCAGAATGCTCCACCATCCCGTGACCGGCGCCATCTTGGTGTAACCGAGCTCACGCGGCGGGTAGATCTTCGTCACCGGCACTTCCACCACCCGGTACCCCAACGTCAGGGCTTTGTAGAACAGATACGGCTCGAGTTCGTACGCGTCGAGCCACGCCTGCGCGAGATTGATGCGCGGGTCTTGGCAGAGGGTCGTCCGGAACGCGCGAAACCCGTTCGTACTGTCGGTAATGTGATGCCGGGTCACCAGCGAAAACAGCAGCGGGTGCAGCCACTGTGTCGCGATGCGCCGGTAGAACGGCATGTTGCCGTAGTTGCCGCCCTTGAGGTACCGCGACCCCTGGACGAAGTCGGCGCGTCCAGCAAGGATGGGCGCCAGCAGCTTCGGAATCTCGGACGGCCGGTCTTTGTCATTGCCGGCCATGATGACAACGATGTCGAAGTGGTGTGCGCGGGCGTACTCAATCACACGGCGAATCGCCGCGCCCACACCCTGCCGTTGGGGCTGCCGGATGACGCCCACACCATGGCGCTCAACGGCCTCCGCCGTGCCATCGGTCGACCCGTCGTCACACACCATGAACTCGGTGACACCCGGCAGCGGGGACTCCAGCGCCCGGGCCACGACGCGCTCGATCTTGGCCTTTTCATTAAAGGCAACGGCGCACGCGAGCACACGAAGGCTCATCGCTTCGCTGACGGAGTGGCGGTCGATCTGAGGCGTCCACGCTGCAGGTGATACCGCGCGTCACACGCCGCACAGCGCGCCCGACCGTCGGTGAGTTCCAGGGACTCACCACAGGCACAGACCCATCCGGCCTGGGCACCGGGCACCCCCAGCCAGAGCGCGTGCGGCGGCACATTACGCGTCACGACTGCGCCGGCGCCCACCATGGCGTACTCGCCAATCGTGACGCCGCACACGATCGTGCTGTTGGCGCCGAGGCTCGCACCGCGGCCGACGGTCGTTTTCACCAGCCAGTCCTTCTGGCCATAACGGCGACGAGCCGCAGCGGCGCGCGGGGACCGTGGACGGAGATCGTTGGTGAACACGACACACGGGCCAAGGAAGGCCTCGTCACGCACCGTGACCCCTTCCCACACCGTGACGCCGTTCTTGATGGTGACGCCGTTGCCAATCTTCGCGCCCGCCTCGATGAACGCGTGATCACCGACGTTGCAGTCGCGCCCAATCGATGCGCCGCGCATCACATGCGCAAACGCCCAGATTCGTGTGCCTGCGCCAACGCGAGTGGTTTCCACGAGCGCCTGCGGATGGACAAACACGTCCCTCATGCGCGGACCTCCACCGGGGCGCCGCCCCGCTGCAATGACACGGCCGTCGCCTCCAGCACTCGCACCACATCGGTCGAGAACACGCCGTCACATCGTTCCAGTGCGCCCCGCGCCACCGCGTCGAGGAAGAACTGGTTCTGGACCTTGAGCGGTTCTTGCGGCGGCACGCGCGGAATGGTCAGGTCACCCTCGCGTGCGAGCAGATGAAACTGCCCGAAGTCGTCGTAGTACTGCTCTCGCACCACACTTTTGTCGTAGATGCTGACCGGTCCGGCCGGCGCCAGTTCGTCCCACACGATCATCTTGCGGTCTCCGACCACCACGATTTCCCGCAACTTCTTGGGGTCGAGCCAGCTCACCTGGATGGCGCCAATGATCCCGTCGGGATACGTGAGCGTCATGAACGCGACGTCCTCGATACCGGGCTGCAGGAAGGAAGCGCCGACCGCGGACACCGACACCGGGGTCGCATTGAGCAGGTAGTTGAAGATCGAGATGTCGTGTGAGGCCAGGTCGTACACGCTGTTCACATCCTTCCGGATGGGCCCAAGGTTGGTCCGCAGCGCGCGCAGGTAGTGCAACCGCCCGTGCACCTGCTCGTCGAGCAGCGCCTTCAGCTTGAGGATGCCCGGGTTGAACAGGAACACGTGGCCGGTCATCAGGACGAGGCCCCGCCGCGCGGCCAGGTCGACCAGCTCCTGCGCTTCCGCAACGGTTGGCGTGAGCGGCTTTTCACACAACACGTGTTTGCCCGCTTCGAGCGCCGCTTGCACCACCTCGCCATGCCGGCGCGTCGGCACGCAGGCGACAACCGCATCCACATCGTCGCGGCCGACGAGCGCGCGGTAGTCGTCGAGGACGACGAGGCCGGGATACTGGCCGGACACAGCCGCCCGGCGTCGGGGATCAACGTCAGCCGCGGCGGTCACGACCGATCCGGGCAATTGGGAGAAGACGCGGAGGTGGTTGGGGCCCCAGTGGCCGCAGCCTACCACCCCCACGCGAAGGGGCGTCGCACGCACGGATGAAGATTCTACAATCGGCAGCATGCGATTCCGGATGCTCGCGGCCCTGCTGCTCTCCACGACGTTGTCCGGGGCCGGTGTCCCGCAGGCGACGTTTGACCCGGACCTGTTCCAGGAGATGCGGTGGCGCCCCATCGGGCCGCTCCGGGCCAGCCGCACAAAGGCGGCAGCGGGCGTACCGTCCCGGCCGTTCACCTTCTATGTTGGCGTCGTGAACGGCGGCGTCTGGAAGACCGACGATGCCGGCCGGACGTGGAATCCGATCTTTGACGATCAACCAACCGGCTCGATCGGCGCCATTGCCGTCGCTGAGTCGAATCCGGACATCATCTACGTCGGCAGCGGCGAAGGGATGCCGCGACCCGACCTGTCGACCGGCGACGGCCTGTTCAAGTCCATCGACGCCGGACGCACCTGGACTCATCTCGGCCTGCGCGACGCCCAGCAGATCCCCGAAATCGTGGTGGACCCGCACAACCCCGATCGCCTGTTTGTCGCCGTGCTGGGACACCCGTACGGCCCCAGCGAAGAACGCGGCATCTTCCGCTCCCTCGATGGCGGCCGCACGTTCGAAAAGGTGCTCTACAAGGACCCGAACACCGGCGGCATCGATCTCGCGATGGATCCGGCCGACCCCAACACCCTCTATGCCGTGTTGTGGGAACAGCGCCAGGGTCCCTGGGAAAACGCGGTGTGGACAGGCCCGAACAGCGGCCTGTTCAAATCGGAGGATGGCGGCACGACGTGGCGACCGTTGACGAAGGGGTTGCCCACGTTTGCGGAAGGGCTGGGCCGCATCGGCGTGACCGTCGCGCCCAGCGATCGACACCGCCTCTACGCGGCGGTGGACGCCGGCCGCAACGGCGGCATCTTCCGCTCCGATGATGCGGGCGAGACGTGGCGGCGGGCCAACGCGGACACGCGCGTGGTGGCGCGGCCCAACGACGCGGCCGACATCCGCGTCCACCCCACCAACCCGGACATCGTGTTTGTGCCCACCATCGTCACGTGGAAGTCCACCGATGGCGGCAACACGTTCACCGCGCTGCGCGGAGCGCCGGGCGGCGACGACTATCAGAAGATCTGGATCAACCCGCAGACGCCGGACGTGATGCTGCTGACGGCCGACCAGGGCGCGATCGTCACACTCAACGGCGGCCGCACGTGGAGTTCCTGGTACAACCAGCCCACCGCGCAGTTCTACCATGTGAACACGGACAACGCGTTCCCCTACCGCGTCTGCGGTGGCCAGCAGGAGTCCGGCTCGGCCTGCGTGCAGAGTCGCGGCGATCACGGGCAAATCACCGTGCGTGAGTGGACCCCGGTCGGCGTGGAGGAATACGGCTACGTTGCGCCCGATCCGCTTGATCCCGACATCGTCTATGGCGGCAAGGTGACACGGTTTGATCGCCGGACAGGTCAGGTGCAGAACGTCTCTCCGCCGCGCGTGCCCGGGTATCGCACCGTTCGCACGCAGCCGATCCTGTTCTCGCCGCTCGACCCGCGCACGCTGTACTTCGCCTCCAACACGCTCTGGAAGACGACGACCGGCGGACGCACCTGGGAACAGATCAGCCCGGACCTCACCCGCGCCACGTGGGAGGTGCCTGCGTCGGTCGGCGACTATCGAGACCGACCGAACGCACAACCTTCCCAGCGCGGCGTGATCTACACCATTGGTCCGTCGTATCTCGATCGCGACATGATCTGGGTCGGCACCGACGACGGCCTCGTGCATGTCACGCGCAACGGGGGCACGACCTGGACCGACGTGACGCCGGCGGTCCTGAAGCCGTGGGAAAAAATCTCGCTCGTGGAAGCCTCCCACTTCGACGTCAACACGGCCTACATCGCGGTGAACACTTTGCGCCTCGACGATCTCAGGCCGCACATCTATCGCACGCGTGATGGCGGCAAAACCTGGCGCGAGATTGTCACCGGCCTGCCCGACGGCGCGACGATCAATGCCGTCCGCGAAGACCCGCAGCGCCGCGGTCTGCTGTTTGCCGCCAGTGAACGCCACGTCTCCGTCTCGTTTGACGATGGCGATTCGTGGCAGTCGCTGCGTCTCAACATGCCCGCCACGTCCATCCGCGACGTCGTGATCAAGGACGATGACCTCGTCGTGGGCACGCATGGCCGCGGATTCTGGATCCTCGACGACATCACGCCGCTTCGGCAGATCACCGCATCAGTGCTCGAAGCTCCGGCTTACCTGTTCCGCCCTCCCTCAGGATGGCGATTCCGCTGGAACAAGAACACCGACACACCGCTGCCGCCCGACGAACCCGCGATGCCGAACCCGCCCGACGGCGTCACCATCAGCTACGTTCTTGGGCCCAACACTGCGGGTCCGGTGACGCTCGAGATCCTGGCGCCTGGGGGCGAGGTCATCAGACGGTATTCGAGTGATGACCCGGAGCCACCACCCGTGCCTGCACCCAATCTTCCCGACTACTGGATTCGCCCGTCGTCACGCCTTGCGGCGACACCCGGGCTGCATCGATTTGTCTGGGATGTGCGGTATGCGCCGCCGGCGGTGACGTCGTTCAGTTATCCGATTGCCGCCATTCACCAGAACACGCCGCGCACGCCGCAGGGCATGTTCGTCATGCCTGGCGCGTATCAGGTGCGGCTCACGGTGGGAGGAGAGGCGTACCGCCAGCCGATCCTCATCCGGATGGATCCACGAGTAAAAACCTCGACGGCGGACCTGCAGTTGCAGTTCGACCTGTCGCGCCGCGTGATGCGGGCGCTCGACGACCTGCAGGCCATGCGCGAGGGCGCGACCGGCGATCGCCTTGCCGCCATTCAGCAGGCGTATCAACCGTTGCCGGGTCTGTTCACGCAGTTGCAGGGCGCAGACATGCGCCCGACGGCCGCGACGGAAGCCGCGGTGGCGGAAGCGGTGGCGCGGGTGGAGGCGCTGAAGACTCAGCCGAACTGAATGCCCTGCGCCAGCGGCAGCTTGTCTGACCAGTTGACCGTGTTGGTCTGACGACGCATGTAGGCCTTCCACGAGTCGGAGCCGGATTCGCGACCGCCACCGGTTTCCTTTTCGCCGCCGAAGGCGCCGCCGATCTCGGCGCCGGAGGTGCCGATGTTGACGTTGGCGATGCCGCAGTCAGACCCACGTGCCGACAGGAACTCCTCCGCGTACCGCATGCTCTCGGTGAAGATCGCGCTCGAGAGTCCCTGCGGCACGTCGTTGTGCATCTCGAGGGCCTGGTCGAACGTGTCGTACTCCATCACGTAGAGGATGGGCGCAAACGTCTCTTCCTTCACGACGCCGGTCTGGCCGGGCATGCGAATGATCGTCGGCTCCACGAAGAACGGTCCGATGTCGGGACGCCGGCGCGCGCCGCACACTACCTCGCCGCCTTCGGCCTTTGCCCGCTCGATGGCTTCGAACATCTTGTCGACGGCCTGCATGTTCACGAGCGGCCCCATCAACGTTCCAGGGTCGATGGCGTTGCCGATCGGCACCTGCCCGTAGGCCGCCTTCAGCCTGGCGACCAGTTCGCCGGCAATCTGGCGCTGCACCAGGATTCGGCGCGTGGTTGTGCAGCGCTGGCCCGCGGTGCCGACGGCGCCGAACAGAATCGCGCGCACCGCCAGATCCAGCCGCGCGTCTTCGCAGACGACGATGGCGTTGTTGCCGCCCAGTTCAAGAATTGTCCGTCCGAATCGTGCAGAGACCACTTCCGACACGTGGCGGCCCACCGCCGTTGACCCGGTAAACGACACCAGTGGAATGCGACGGTCGCGAATGAGTTGTTCGCCAACCTCACTGCCCTTGCCCACGAGCAGCGTGAAGATGCCGGTCAGTCCGTGATCGGCCATCACGCGATTGCACACATGCTGCACCGCCACGCCGCAGAGCGGCGCCGGTTCGGCCGGCTTCCAGATGGTGGTATCACCGCAGACCGCCGCCAGCGCGGAGTTCCACGACCAGACCGCGACCGGAAAATTGAAGGCGGAGATCACCGCGACGGGCCCAAGCGGATGCCACTGCTCCATCATCCGGTGCCCGGGGCGCTCGGATGCCATCGTCAAGCCATAGAGCTGCCGGGACAAACCGACAGCGAAGTCGCAGATGTCGATCATCTCCTGCACTTCGCCATGCCCTTCCGCGCGAATCTTGCCCATCTCGAGGCTGACGAGATCGCCCAGCGGCTCCTTGAGCTCCCGCAGCGCGTTGCCGAGGTCCCGCACCACCTCACCGCGCTTGGGTGCCGGAATCTCGCGCCAGCGCATGAAGGCCGCCTGCGACGCCGCCACCACCTGGTCAGCCGTGGCCGCGGAGGCCAGGGTCACTGATGCGATGGGTTCACCGGTGGAGGAGTCAATCGACACGATACGCCCCGCATCGTCGTCACGCATCCAGCCGTCGGGTCCGATGCAGGCGCCGGCGTTGATGTCTTCAATCTGCAGCTTCGAGAGGAGTGCCTTGGTGGACGTCACAATCTAACGATACTCCGAACGGGTAGAGCCCAGTTGAACGACAATGTGGGCATGTCTCGCCGGATTTTTCTCCCATTCTTCGCCATCACTGCCCTGCTGCTGCCCGCGACCGAGGCGCGGGCACAGTGGTATGCCGGGCTGTATCTCGGGGCCAACACTACCGCCTCCGCCAACGTCCATGTCGTCGGGGACGGCTATGACATCACCTATCCGGACGTCGATTTTGAAGCGAAGTCGTTTACCTCACCGCAATATTACGGCTGGCGCATCGGCCGCTTCCTGAGCGAGTCCCGCCGCACTGGAATCGAGATTGAGTTCATCCACCTCAAGACGATTGCGCATCCCGAAGACCTCGGGCCGGATGTGACCCGGTACCAGATGACGCACGGCCTGAACTACCTCGTGGCCAACTTCATGAGCCGGATGCCGATCGGCAAGTCAGCAACGGGCGAAGCGCCGGTGGCCTTCATCTCCAGGCTGGGAGCCGGCGTCACGCTGCCCCACGCGGAAACCACAGTGCGCGGCGTGGAGCGCGAACAATACGAATACGCCGGCCCTGGTGTACACGCGGCGCTGGGCTTCGACATTCGCCTCAAAGGACGGCTGTCGATGGTGACCGAGTACAAACTCACCTACGCGAAGCCGAAGATCACGACGGCACACAACGGGACCGGGCAGACCACGACGTTGTCGCATCACGTGGCCGTCGGGTTCGCCTTCGGCCTGTCGCGCTGATATCCTCTCGCGCGTGGTCCCGAGTCTCTGGATTCCCGTGCTGTGTGGTGCGCTTGGCGCCGGTGTCCAGGCACCGGTGTCCACCACGCCATCGCCGGAACCGGCGGTGCAGGTGGCGCCGCCGGTCGAACGGCCGCTCACCCGGATCGTCCCCAACCTGGGCCGCGACCTGAAAGGTCTCGGCCATCGTGACACGCTGCTGATTGTTGGAGTGGGCGGCATCGCGGCCATCCTGGCGCAGCAGGGTGATGACCGCGGCTACGCCTGGGGCGCGAGTCAACCGGCTGGCGCCTGGACCGACATCGGCCGCATGACGGGCGACGGATGGGTGCAGGGCGGTCTGGCGGTGGCCACCTGGGGTGTGGGCCGACTCACCGACGCGCCGCTCACCACTCATGTCGGCAGCGATCTCATCCGCGCACAGACGCTGAACATGGTGACGACCCGAGTGCTCAAGATCGCCGTCGACCGGCAGCGGCCTTCCGGCGGCGGACACGCGTTTCCCTCAGGACACACATCCGCCAGCTTCACGACAGCCGGTGTGTTGCATCGCCATTTCGGGTGGAAAGCAGGGGTGCCCGCCTACGCGGCCGCCGGTTTCATCGCGGCGACGCGTGTGCGCGACCGCGCGCACTGGGTCAGTGACACGGTGTTTGGCGCAGCGCTCGGCCTGACGGCCGCGTGGACGGTCACGCGGGGCCATGACCAGCACACCTGGTCCATCACGCCGGTGGCGACACCGACCAGCGCCGGTCTCGTGGTGCGCTGGTAACACACGCGCGAGGGCCGACGCCCGTCGTCAGGACAACCGGGCTCGGTCGACCAGAATTGTGTTGTAAATCGTACCGGCAGTGACGATGTAGCCGAGTCCGACGAGGTACTGCGCCAGCGGCGTGGACTCGTGCGTAACGCTGGGGCCTTTTGTTTCTGCGCAGATGACCGGCGGACGGTACTGGTTGAAGTCCAGCGACTGGACAATCTGGAGGTCGAATCCCTCGGCGTCGATCGACAGCAGGTCCGGGGTGGCCTTCAGATGTTCCGCGATGACGGTCATCACCGGCACCAGCGGCATCTTCACCACGCGGTCGAGCACGGACCCGTTCTTCTGCCGCATTTCCAGCACCTCAGCCGAAAACGTGTTCAGCATGGGCTGGTCTTTGATGACGTAGTAGTCGGCCTCGCGCGCATCGCCGGCGCCGATGCCAACGCCAAGCACGGTGTCACCGGGCCTGACCTTGCGCAGTTTCTCAACGTATGTCGGATTGGGTTCCACCAGCACGCCCCGGCTGCCTTCGGTGTAAAGCAGGTAGGTGTTGCTGGCGGCGACAGGATCCGCCGCGCCGATGTCGAGATACGTCGGCGAGGAGATCTTCAGGACGTTCTTGAGGAGCGCGCCCAGGATGAGGTCTTCGCCCATCGCGGCATAGGACCGCTGGCCTGGTGACACCAGCGTCGTGGCGCGAGGCAGCAGACCTGCCGTGGCGGCGGCACCACCAACGGCCCCCACAGCTGTTCCCATCAAGAATTGGCGTCGATTCACAGACTCTCCTCTCGTCACGCGCGCACTGGCGCATTGACTGTAGCACTACCGGATGGGTGTGATCGTGAGGTCTCGCGGTGATGTCGTTCGAAGCATCAGCCGATGTGCGTCGCGGAGCCACGACCGCCACGATGGCGGCAAGTCGATCGTGATACTCCCCCCGGTACCATCCGGCAGATGTGTAATGACACCGTCTGGACCCATGAGCCAGGCGTCGCCACTGCCCGGGGAAATCTCAAGACGCGCTCTCGTCAGGCGCGTCGATACCAACGCGACGATGCCGTCCTCGGTTCGCCACCGAATCGCGTCGATTTCATCCCACAGATACGGCGTACGTTCGTCTTCGCACACAGCGGTCTTTCGGGCGAGCCACGCTTTGGTGTCGGCTGGGATGACATAGTCCGGCCAGGCGGAGACGTCACGGTCGAAATTCCCCGTCTCCCACCCGCACGGGCCAAACCGTTCGTCCAGCTGGCGCTGAACGATGAACCCCAGCCGCAGGGCGCCAAGGACCACCACGGCGCCCACCAGCGCACGCACGTGCCGTGGTGTGACCCACTGCCACAACGCCGCGACGCCTCCCGACCAGACCAGCGATGCCGCGAGCGTCACCAGATGCGCACGCATGGTCGTCATGTCGATCGCGAACAGCAGCGGCACCGAAAACGCCGCGCCGAGACACGCGCCGGGGATCCACAGCCGGCCGGCGATGCTCGACGGCTGCCGAGCGGCGGCGACGCCTCCGGCGACGACAAGCAGTGTCACGAACGCCGTAGCCCACCACATGATCTCGCCCTGATATCGGATCACGAACAACGCGCGCGCGGGCGTGTATGCCGCGTTGAGCAACGCCTCGCGCAGGGGGCGCTCGAAGAACAGGTCTGTCGATCCGGCGGCTTCCGGCAGCACCACCATACGTACGAGCGCAAGCACCGCCAGCAGTCCGGCCGACCCCACCCATAGCGCAGCCGTGGGTGCCGGCCTCGCACCCGACGAGCGAGCGACGATCCATTGCGTCACCAGCAGCGCGGGCAACACCATCACGGTGTCTTCCTTGACGTAGAAGCCGACGACTGCGCATGCGGCGATGGGCCACCAGGCACGCCATGTGACCGACGCGCCACGTGCCGCCCACCACCAGAACGCGCTCACGACAGTCACGACGGCGGCCACATGTTTCAGATTGCCGACCCACGCAATCGTCGAATTAGGCAATACCGGATGCAGCAGATACGCCACGACCACCACGGTCGCCCATCGTCGATCAACCAGGCGACGCACCGCCTCGAACAACACGATGACAATGAGCGCGAGTCCCGCCAATGACGTCGCGTGGAGGGCACGCGTGTTCAGGCCGAACAGTTCGAACAGCAGGAACGTGAGCAGCGATGACAGTGGTCGGTGATACGGGTCCTGCCAGCCCTGCACACTCCACGCACCCGTGAGCGCGCGCCAGGCGTCAGCCTTTCCCCACGGGCGCAGGTCCATGTAGTCGTCGAACCACAGGCCGTAGCTGAGCACCTGCCAGTAGAACAGCACTGCGCAGGCGGCAAGGATGAGAGGGAGGAACCTAGCCGGTCGATCCAAACCCGCCTCGCGAAGGAGACGCCGCACCCGACCCGGCCTCGATCGTGACGCGCACAAAGGGCATCACGATCCCCTGTGCGATGCGATCCCCACGGCGAACAACCACAGGTTCGCTGGTCACGTTCATGACCTGGATCTTCAGTTCGTCGGTCGGGCCGCAGTAGTCGCTGTCGAGCACACCAACGCCGTTGGCCACCACGAGGCCACGTTTGAGCGGAGTGGACGACCTGGCAAAGATGCCGAGGAAGTGTCCCTCGGGCACCTCAACGACCAGGCCCGTAGGGATGAGGACGATGGCGCCAGGGGCAACGGTGACGTCGGCACTGGCCGCCAGATCAAACCCCGCTGCCCCTGCCGTCTGGTACGACGGCAGGGGCAGGTCGGGATCAAGACGATGAATGCGCACGCGTTATTTGCCGCCGGCCGGTGGCGGCGTCGCGCGCTTGAACAGGCTCGACACGTCGCGAGTGCCGCGCTCGAGGTACGGCACACCCTTCGCCATCCAGTCCGGCTTGGGTTTGCCGAGCAGGTAATGGTCGAAGAACTCGTCCTGGTGCACGGTCCAGTGCTTCATGTTGTCGCGGTTGCGCAGGCCATGCAGTTCACCGTTGTAGTTGAACATGTAGGCTTCCTTGCCCAGCCGGCGCATCGCCACGAAGAACTCGATGCCCTGGTACCACGGCACCGCGTCGTCGGCATCATTGTGGATGCTGAGGTACGGCGTCTGGACCTTCTCCACCCAGAAGATGGGCGAGTTTTCGATGAACTCCAGCGTCTTGTCCCAGGGTGGCGCTCCGATGCGGCTCTGCGTCTTTTCGTACTGGAACTGCCGGACCATGCCGGTGCCCCAACGGATGCCGCCGTAGGCGCTGACCATGTTGGAGACGGATGCGCCTGCCTGGACGGCGGCAAACATGTTGGTGCGTGTGATCAGGTGCGTGATCTGGTAGCCGCCCCACGAGTGGCCCTGGATACCGATGCGCTTCGGATCGATGTAGCCTTCGGCGACGATGGTGTTGACCGCCGGGATGACACACTTCTCCGCCGCCTCGCCGGGGAACCCGGTCGAGTAGATGATGTCGGGCCGCAGCACGACATAGCCGTTGCTGACGTACCGCGTCACGTTGACCGACGTGCCGACGTTGGGCGCGCTGTAGCCGTGGAGCCCCTGCGAGAGCTGCTCGTAGATGTAGACCATCATCGGATACTTCTTCGTCGGGTCGAAGTTCTCCGGCTTGGTCAGAATGGCGCGCAGCTTGATGCCGTCGGCGTTGATGTACTCGACGATCTCGGACGTGCCCCAGTTGTATTCCGCCTGCTGCGGGTTCGCGTCCGACACCTTCTGCATGTTGCCGAAGTTGCCGTCACTCACCCACAGGTTCGGGAACTCCTCGAAGCGCGACAGCGTGAACACCAGGCGATCGGCGTTTTTCGCCTTGGTGACCGCGCCGAACGCCTTGTCGAGCATCACGACCTTCTGAGGCGCGCTGCCGCTGGTGACACGGTAGAACCCGGTGGCCTTCGTGCGGTCGTCGGTGGCCGACAGCAGGACCGGGCCGCTGGTCGGAATGGTCCGCTGTTCCGAATCGAGGTTGCGGTATCGGAACACGACCTGCTGGGTGCGTCCCTCGCCGCCGGTGATCATGCGGGCGTTCGTGCCATCAGGACGTACTTCCCAGATGTCGAACTGGTCGTAGAGCCAAATCGTGCGGTCGTTGTCGGTCCAGCCGGCCAGGCCGTAGGAGCCCGGCTGGTCGGGCGTGTCGTGGTCCTCCTGCGAGAACTTCACCGGCAGCCGCTCGGTCAGGTTGACCTTGAGGCCGTCCGAGATGCGGTAGCTGAACCAGTGGCCCGCAAACTCATCAAACCAGGTCAGGTAGCCGCCGCCCGGTGAAAGGCTCGGCACCTGCGAGGTCCGCTCGAGCACCTTCCTGCGCTGCCCGTTCTTCAGGTCGACGAGGAACACATCGTTGTAGCCCTGGTCCCAGGAGACGAACTGCTGATACGGCAGGTCGGAGCTGCCAATCGCCCGTGCCGTGTTCGTGCCCGGATTCACGCTCGGCATGTCGGGCGTGGCGAGCTGGACGAACCGCTTGTCGCCGACGTGCCACACGGCGCGGTAGCTGCGGTTGCGTTCCTGCGTGGCACGCACGCGCTGCATCGGCTGCAGTTGCCCGTCGAGGTAGTTCCAGACGTCCACGTTGATCGGACGCTTCGCGTTGGGATCGGCCGGGGGCGGTGGCGGCGGCGCCGTATTCAGGTACAGCTGCGACCCGTCCTCAGAGAATCGCAATGCACTGTCGTGCACCACCATGCCTGCCGGCATGCCACGCGTCGCGCCCGACACGAGTTCTGCGGCGGCCTGCTCGCCGGCCTTCCAGAAGTAGAGGCGGTAGGGCGACACTGGCTTCTCGTATTCGGCCTGGTCGCTGAGGAACGCCAGCTGGGCGCCCGCCTCGTCAAACGCAAACTGCTTGTAGTTGCCTTTGCCGGTGTGCAGGGTGCGGGTCGCGCCGTCACTCATCTGGCGCGCGAAGGCACCGTCCTTGGCGGCGTCGTTTGACGACACGCCATACGCCAGCCAGGCGCCGCCTTTGCCCCACGCAAATTCGCTGACCTCGGCAATGGTCACATCCTGACCGGTGGCGAGGTTGCGCACGATGAGTTCTGCGCCCACGTCCTTGCGTTTCGCCGGGGGTGTGTTGCCGCGCCCCTGCGCGTTGCCGCCGCTCGCGGCCTGTCCGGCTTCTGCCGCCGCAGCCCCGCCGCCGCGTCCGGCTCCACCACCTGCTCCGCCACGGCCTCCACGCCCGCCGGCAGCACCGGCACGGGCCTTGTGGAACGCGACCCAGGTGGACGATTCCGGCGCCAGGCGAATGGTCGACACCTGCTCGATGGTCGTCACCTGGCCGTTTTCCAGGCTCATGATGCCGGCCGCATTCCTGTTGGCCGCATTGTTGTTGCCACCGGCCGATTCACCGCCCTGAGAGGCCCCGCCCTCCGGAGCGTCATCGTCGTCGCCGTTGGATTTGGGCGGCAGGATCGTGAAGACCACAAACTTCGCGTCGGGCGTGAAGTTCGGCGCCGAGCCGCGAGGATGCCGGAACTCCTTGCCACTGGCCAGGTTGCGCACGATCAATTCGCCATCCTCAGCCTGCGAGGAGGTGGCGTACGCGAGCCACTGGCCATCATCGGAGACACGGGTGCCGCCGATCGAGCGCCAATAGTCCATGGTGTCGTAGCCAATTGCACGCTTCTGCGGTGCCTGCGCCTCGAGCGATGCCACGGGCATCGCCAGCATCCAGCCCAGCACAACCACGCCGGCGCACAACGCGGAACGGGTCAACTTCACTCTCATAGGTGGAACTCCAGGGAAAACGTCGGCCTATTATCCGGACCCGGAGCCCGGGAGTCCAGCTACTCTGTTGCCACGATGCGCACCCACCGCCGCTGGATCCTGCTCGCCGCAGCCTGTGTGGCGGTACGGACGGCCTATGCGGTCTTCGTGGAAACCGCGCCGACCACCGTGTACACGTGGGAATTGGCCTCCCTCCTGCTGCAACCGGAGGGGTCCCTGATCGATGCGCTGCCGGCGACAGACTACGAGCCGCTGCACCCGATCTTCCTCGCGATGGCTCGATGGTTGACGGGAGACCGGATATGGGCCGTGCTGGCGGTGCAATTCTGTGTCGCCGCGGTCACCACCGTCCTGCTGGATCGGCTGGCCACACACGTCATGGGCACACCAACGGCCGGGCTCGTGGCGGCCGGTGCCTACATCCTGTCGCCGTACCTCGTGCGCCAGTCCGCCGGCTGGCTCGAGGTGACGCTGCTGAATGCGCTGCTGGTGGCAGGATGGTACGGCTGGGCGCGAGACCGGCGGCTCCAGTCGGTAGGCTGGTTGTCATTGGCCGCACTGACGCGCGCCATCACGTTGCCGGTGGTGGTGATAGCCGTGGGACTTGCGTGGAGGCACAACCGGCGGGACGGCCTCGTTGCGGCTGCGCTGTGCGCAGCGCTGATCGGTCCCTGGGCCGTTCGCAACACCGTGGAGACGGGAGTGCCGTGGCCGACACGACAGGCGCAGATCTTCTTCAACGGCAACAACCCGCTCACGGCCGCGATGGTGCCCGACCACGACATGGATCTGTTCAGCCTGAAGGTGACCCCCTACGAGTCCTATGAGGACACCATGGCGCAGGCGTGGCAGTACATCCGCACGCAGCCGGGCCATTTTTTCTGGACGAAGGCGCGCAACTTTGTCTACTTCTTCTCGCCGCAACTGATTCCTCGGTACCCCGTGGACGACCACAGCGAGCTGCTCGTGCATGGCGACGGGCGCATCGAAACGCGTCATCCGCGCGTGCGGCCCCGGCTCGCGGTCGTGGCACAACAGCTCTTTGCGGCCGTCCTGATGACCGCGGCGGTGGCGGGGGCGTGGCGGTCCTGGGGTCGCGGGCCTCGTCGCGACACCGTGTTGCTCTGGGTGTCGATTGCGACGTTTGCACTCACGGCGGCGGCGTACTATCCGACCACTCGCCTGCGCACGGCAGTGGATCCGGCCTTCATGGTGCTGGCCGCCGGACTCGTGGTGCCGCAGCGTCATGGCCACCGGAGGGATTCGGGCTCAGCATGGGAACGTGGAGGGCATGGAGCGTGATTTCGCAATGACGCAGAAGGAGAACCAGTGATGACATTCACCCCACGCCTCCTCGCAGTGGCCGCACTGACCTTCGCGACCGCCGCAACGCTGGCGTCGCAGGCGCGCCCGCGCGCCCGCGACCTGGGCATCGCGCCCGGCGCCGGCACGCCGGGCGCGCTCAACGCGATCACTGACGTGGCCGACGTGC
>BTVE01000062.1:0-26707 GCA_045862915.1 Acidimicrobiia bacterium | reverse complement strand
AAGCGGGTCAAGGGCGGCGAAGGCCGGCTCATGGGCTTCGGCCACCGCGTGTACAAGTCCTATGACCCGCGCGCGCGCATCATCAAGCGCACGGCCGACGAGGTCTTCGAGGTTACCGGTCGCAATCCGCTGACCGACATCGCGCTGGAACTCGAACGGATTGCCCTGGAAGACGACTACTTCGTCAGCCGCAAGCTGTACCCGAACGTCGACTTCTACTCGGGCCTCATCTACCAGGCCATGGGCTTCCCGCTCGACATGTTCCCGGTGCTGTTTGCCATTCCCCGCACCGCAGGCTGGCTGGCGCAGTGGGACGAGATGCTCCGCGATTCCGATCAGAAGATCGCCAGACCGCGCCAGATCTACGTCGGCGCGCCCCGGCGCGACTACGTGCCCAGAGACGCCCGTTCGTAGGGCGTCTCCGGGGGCGTCCCCCGGCCACCACGAAGGAGAGGACGAATGCGACGACGATCCGTGCGTGCCCTGCTGGTCCTGGCTGCGCTGGCCTCGGCCAGCACCGTCTCAGCCCGCCAGAACCCGCCACAACCGTCCTTTGACGCCGCCCGGGCCTTCGAGCACCTCAAGGCCCAGGTCGCGATTGGTCCCCGTCCTGCGGGCTCCGCCGCGCTGCGTCAGACGCGTGCGTATCTCACACGGCAGATCGCCGCGATGGGCCTGACGATGCGTGAACAGCCTTTCACGGCGACCACACCGCTGGGCAACGTCGAGATGACCAACCTCATCGTCTCGCTCCCCGGCCGTCGCGCCGACCGCATTCTGTTCACCGGCCACTACGACACGAAACTCTTCAAGGACTTCACGTTCCTCGGCGCCAGCGACGGCGCCTCGAGTGCAGCGGTCCTGGTGGAACTGGTCCGCGCCCTCAAGGACCAGCCGCGGGAGTACACGCTGGAGTTCGTGTGGTTTGACGGCGAAGAAGCGATGGTCGAATGGGACATCGATCGCGATTCGACCTACGGCAGCCGCTACTACGTGCAGGCGGCGCGAGAGGCCAATGCCCTCTCCAGCATCAAGGCGATGATCCTGGTCGACATGATCGGCCACAAGGACCTGCGGATCGAGCGCGACAGCCACTCCGCTCCGTGGCTCACCGACATCATCTGGCAGGCCGCGCGCCGGCTCGGGCACGGCCAGATCTTCGTCAATACCGTCACCACAGTCGAGGACGATCATCTGCACTTTGTCCGCGCGGGGATTCCCTCGGTGGACATCATCGACCTCAATCACTTCATCGATCGCGGACACTGGCACACGGCAGGGGACAATCTCGACGCGGTGTCGGCCCAGTCGCTGCAGATCGTCGGCGATGTGGTGCTCGCCTCCCTGCCGGAAATCGTCAAGTACCTGGCGCGGTAGCGGCCGCGCACCACCCGTACAAAAAACAAGCGGCGGCTGCGTGGGCAGCCGCCGCGAGTCGCACGATGCGACGACTTACTTGAGGTGCTTGCCGACGAGCTTGGTCATCTCGAACATGTTGACCTGGCTCTTGCCGCCGAACACAGCCTTCAGCTTGTCGTCGGCCTTGATCATCCGCTTGTTGACCTTGTCCTGGAGGCCGTTCTTCTTGATGTAGGCCCACAGACGCTTGGTCACTTCGGTGCGCGGAAGCGGCTTCTCACCCGTGATCGCCGCGAGCGTCGCGCTCGGCGTGACCGGCCGCATGAACGCGGCGTTCGGCTTACGTGCCGCCTTCTTCTTCGGCGCCGCCTTCTTGGCAGCCTTCTTCACGACCTTCTTCGCGACCTTCTTCGTGGCTTTCTTCGCAGCCTTCTTCGCAGCTTTCTTCGCCATCTCGTCTCCTTGGAAGACGCGTTACGCGTCGGGATAGTCTCGCATGAAAAACAAGTTTTTCAGAGGGAAAACTCAGAGCAGACGCCGGACTTCTCCCTCTGTGAGGACCCCGCCGGCGCCCTTGGCCGCCGCGAAGATCCGCTCGACGCGCTCGTCGTCGGCGGTCAGCCCACGACGCTCGAGCCAGTACACGACATTCGATTTGCCCGACATGGGCCCGATCTCGATCTCCTGCTCGCGGCCCACGAGTGAGGCCGGCACCCCCGAGTAGACGGCGTCCACCAGAGCGGGATCCTGCTTGCGGTACGCCTTGATCACCGCCGCCGCATGGACGCCGGTCGCCGTGCGGAAGGCGTCGCGCCCGACCACGGGATAGTTGGGCGGCACAGGAACCCCGCACGCCTCCGACACCACCGACACGTATTCGCCCAGGGACCGGAGGTCCGCCTGGCGTGCCCCCATCAGAACAAGGTTCACCAGCAGGGTGTCCATCGGCGTGTTGCCCACGCGTTCACCAATCCCCAGCGCGGCGCCGTGCAGCCGGGTGGCCCCGACAGCCCAGGCCGCCAGTGAGTTCTCGATGGCGAGGTCGCGGTCGCGGTGACCGTGCCAGTCAATCTCCGCGGTACTGCCGCACTCATTAACCACGGAACGGATGAACCGGGTGACCGCCGCGGCCCCGGCCGGCGTGGCATGCCCGACCGTATCGGCAATACACAGGCGCGAGGCGCCGGCACGGATGGCCGCCGAATACAGCCGGCGCAGTGAGTCCGGATCGGCGCGTGTCGTGTCTTCGGTGACGTACATCACCGGCAGCCCCTCACTGACCGCAAAGGTAATCGCCTGCTCGGTCAACGCCACCAGCCGGTCAAGCGTCCAGTCTTCCGCATACTGCCGAATCGGGCTCGACCCGATGAAACAGCAGCATTCGATGGCCATGCCGACCTTCTGCGAGATGCGGGCGATGGGCTCGATGTCAGCCACGACGGTACGCGCTGCACAGTTGGCGCGTACCCGCAGCCTGGCATCCCCGATCTCCCTGGCCAGACGTTCGACATGCGCGACCACGTGTGGACCGGCGCCAGGCAGACCGATGTCCGCCGTGTCGATGCCCAGCCCGTCGATCAGATGCAGGATGCGCAGCTTCTCCTCGATCGAGGGCGTCCGTACCGACGGCGACTGCAGTCCATCTCGCAACGTCTCGTCGTCGAGTTGCACCGCGGGCCGCGCCGGCGCCGGGTCAACGGTGTTCCAGTCATAGATGAGGGGATGCAAGGTCACGCTACGTGTCTCTCCTGGTCAGCAGATGAATCGTGCTCCAGCCGCTGCCCGCAATCAGTACGAACCAGACGACGGCCCTGAGGAATCCGTCGGCCCGCGCATTGGCCATCATCACGGCCAGTTCCGGCTCCTCTGCCCGCCCGACATCGAACTGCTGGGCCAGCAGCAGATAACTCTGCGTCTCGCGATACATCCACGCGTCGAAGATGGCGCTGCCGACCACCAGGCCGAGGATGACCCAGATGAGGCGCAGGACGCGCGGCGTCATTGCGCCGGCGTCCCCCCGGGGCCGAGGTAGCGGATGACCATCGCCGTGATGTCATCACCCTGGGCAGTACCGGCTGTGAACTCCCGCACGGCATCGAAGACGCGCGCGACCATCGCCTGCGCACCCAGTCCCGCCGTACCCTCGAGCGCCGCCAGCACACGGTCGTCGCCGAAGTCTTCACCCGCCGCATTCATCGCCTCGGACACCCCGTCCGAGAACACGACGACGGTGTCGCCAGGCTGCAGGGCCACCGAGGCCTGCGCGTACGGCGCGAACTCCAGCAGGCCCACGACCGGTCCACCCGTTTCGAGCCGCTGCACACCACGAGGCCCGATGACAAACGGCGGGTTGTGTCCGGCGTTGGTATACGTCAACGTGCCGTCGGCGGCGACGATGCCGAGCATCAGCGTCACGAAGCGTGACTCGATGCCTCGGCGGCACAATACCTGATTCGCCACCGTGACAAACGCCGACGGACTGTCCATTCCGTGGACCTGCGCCGCGAACATTCCCTGCATGAGCGCGCTCAGCAGCGCTGCGGGTGGTCCCTTGCCAGCGACATCACCCAGCGTGAAACCAAACGCGCGGCCGTCAAAATCCAGGTAGTCGAAGAAGTCGCCGCCGATCGACCGGCACGGCAACGAAGCCGCCGCCGCTTCGACAAACCGCAGGGCCGCAAACGGCTTGGGCATCAGCGCCTGCTGGATGTCCGCGGCGATGCGCATTTCGTGCTCCATCTTCGACTTCTCGAGCTTCTCGCGGTACAGCTGCGCGCTTTCGATCGCGACCGAGGCTTCAGCCGCCAGCGTCTCAAGTGCGCGTTGCGTGGCGTCCGACAGCAGGCTCCCCTTCTCGCGGCTGTCGAGATACAACACGCCGATCCGGCGGTCCTCCGCCTGGGCTTCCGCCGCATCGACATACTGCACCAGGTTGAGCGGCACACAGACCACGTTGCGGATTCCGAGCGCCACGGTGCCCTGATGTACGTCGGCCAGCGCGTCGTCGAGCAGGTCGGTCACCACACGAATCTGCCCGAGGCGGTACACCTCTTCAGGAATTTTCTGGCTGACCGCAAACGTGCTGTCGGTCAGCGTGGTCTTGTCGCGTCCACGCGCGAGCTTGAACTCCAGGCGGTCGTCCGTCCCGGCCAGCATGATGAACGCGCGCTCGGCGCCTGACAGTTCCACCGCGGCGTCCAACACCAACGCGAGGACCTCCTGGAGCACGCGTCCGGACCCGAGCGACCGGAACCCGTCCATCAGCGCGGTGATCTGTCGAAGGTCGTCCCGCGCGCCGGTCTGCGACCGCGCGAACGCGATGGTCTCGGCACCGATGTGCGCCACGAGGTCGGCCCCGCCGCCACGCCCCAGGCGAATCCGATCCCCGGCCCGCAACACGTGTCGGGTCACCTGCGTGTCGTTCACAAACGTGCCGTAGCGCGACTGCAGGTCGTGCAGCACATACGCGCCGTCTTCCGCGTCAATCCGCGCATGTTCGCGCGACACCTCGCTGCCGGAGAGCCGCAGATCATTCGTGTCGCGACGACCGATGGCAAACGGCGTGCGCTCCACGAACACAGACCGCGTGCCCAGCGCATCGAGCACTTCAAGCCGAAGGGGATCCAGGTTCATCGTCGTCGCAGTCTACTTGAACGCTGCGCCGGGGTCAGCCTGATGAGGACAAAAACCGTCACCGGCACCGCCGCCCACGCGGCGTGGCGCATCCACGTGCCGTCCGGCGTCTGTGGAATCAGCCAGACAGCCAGCAGGGTCACCACCAGAACGATCGCGAGCCGTATCGCGATGACAGCGCTTCTGGACGGCCCGCCGGCCGTTCGAGAGACCGGCACATGATCTTCGGTGGGAGTACCGCACTTGTAACAGACGATTGCCTTGGCGGCGATAGTGGCGCCGCACGACCGACACTGCATGTGATTAGCTTAATGGCGCGTGCTCCGTTTTCCGATCCGGGACATCGTCCCGACCCGATCGCGCCCCGTGCTGACCGGGCTGGTCGCGCTGGTATTGCTGGCCGGTCAGGTGCGACTCGATACGACGATGCTGGGTGTGGCCCTCCTCGCCGCGCAGCTGCTGCCCCTCATCGTGCTGGGCGAGACGATGGAGGATCAGTTCGGCCGCGCGCGCTACGCGTCACTGCTCGTCGCCGCCATCATCGCCGGCGCCTGGGTCGACCGGCCCGCAGCTGGCGCGGTCACCTGGTTCCTGTATCCCGTCGCTGGAGTGCTGGGCGCACACGTGAGCCGGTTTCCACTCTCGCGCGTCGCGATCTCCGTTCGGTTCGCATTGCTGGAAGTACCGGCCTTTGTCCTGATCGGCAGTTGGCTGGTGATTGTCGTGTTGACGCTTGCGCCCGGCCGTGAGGGCGTGCCGCTGGCCGGCACACTCGCGGCCGTTGTGGTGGGCGCCGCGGCCGCGCGCTGGGGGATCCCGGCGTCGCGGCGCTCGTGGGACTATCTCGACACGTTGCGCTAGTTGCTCCCGCCGCCCCCACGTTTGCGGATTTCGGCGCCGAGGGTGGCCAGGTCGACCATCAGTTTTTCGAAGGCTGCGTCGTACTCGGCCTGCGGCATCGAGGCCTTCTTCCGGCGCAACGCATCCAACTCCTGGGTGAGGACGTCCTGGCGCTGCAGCAACATCTGCAGCTGCGGGTCCGTCGGACGCGCGTCAACGACCGCATCGAGATACGTCATGGTGGCGAGCATGCCGTCTTCCCCCGACGTCGCCGCGCCTTCCCGGCCAACGCCGTCACCGTTGTCCTCGAGGGCCGCGCGCTCGGATGCCAGCTGGCCCTTCTGCTCGAAGTAGTCCTTCTGCAGGCGCGCCGCGTAGGAAAACGCCTCCCAGATCGAGGTGCGGCCATTCTTGTCGAGGTCGGCCGCTGCAGCCGTGAGTGCTTCGGCAAAGTTGCCCGCAAAGACGGTGGCGTACCGCTGCGAGGGTATGGCGGTGCCGGTGATCACGATCCGACGATCGCCGGTAGCGCCCTTGAGGAACGCCGAGCTTCCGCTCGCGGTGTTCACGAAGACGACCCGTCCCTTGAGCGGCGTCAGCAGGTCGCTCCATTCCGCGACGGTCAGGTCGGGCCCGATGAGGTTGAACTTTGCGGCGTCACCGTCACCGGTGCCGTGGCCGACCAGCACGACAAGGACCACATCCGCGGCCGTCATCCGTCCGGCCAAATCCCCGAACACCGCTTTGACCTCGGCCGCAGTCGCGCGGCGCTCGCCGGCGGCAGGCTGCTCGGTCAGACGGACGACGTGATCGGGCGCCATCTTGTACTGGCCGGTCAGCGCGGCGGTGATCTGGTCAATCCATCCGCGATGCTGGGTCGCAAACTGCGGCTCACCGGACGCGCCCTGCACAAGAATGGCGTACCGTGCCGGAGCCGCCTGGGCCTGTGCGTGCGCCGGGAGCGCAACACCCACGGTGGCGAGCACGGCCACGAGTGCAGTGGACCATCGCCGCATTACCTGCCTCCAATCGCAGCCAGCAGGAGATCCTGGGCGCGTGCATATGTCGGTGCCTGTTCAAGCGCCTTGAGCGCGGACTTGCGGGCATCCTCGCGACGTCCGAGTCCCAGATACGCCTCGGCGACATCGGCATGCGCTTCGGCGATGTTCGGCGGGCCCAGCGCCAGCGCGGCCAGTGACTCGACCAGCGCCGTGGCGAAGTCCTTGCGCTCCAGCGCGCGACGCCCGAGCAGGGCGTGCGCGGAGGCGTCGAACGGGTCGATGTCGGCGATGACGCGCAGCGCGAAGTTCTCATGGGCGAGGTCGACGTCCTTCGCCAGTGTCACGAGTTTGCGTGCGGCGTCGACGTTGTCGTGATCCCAGGTCAACAACTGGCGCAGTTCCGCGCGGGCCCGGGCGAGATCGCCCTCCTGCTCGGCGATGCGGGCAAGCAAGGCGCGAGGACTGTCTTCACCCTGCGCCATCGGCGCCAGCGAGGCGGCCTTTTCCAGTGCGGCACGCGCGCCGGCCAGGTCGCCTTCACTCAGCAGAGCCGCGCCCAGCGACCACTGCGCCATGTAGCTGCCCGGGTTGGTTGCCACCGCCGCCTTGAGGCTATCCACGGTGGGCCGCGCCCCTGGTCCTCCGGCCACGGCCCGGTCACCCATCGCCTGGGCCAGCGCGCCGTAGCGCTCCTGCACAAAGGCGTTGAATGACGCATCGATGTCGTCCACCGTCTTGCCAAACGCCTGACCGAACGCGGCTTCGTCTTTCGCGCCGCCGGCATACGCGGCCAGGAGCGCACGCACGCCGGCATCGCCGTTGATCGACACCAGATGCTCGGTCAGGAGCGACGCCTCGAAGTACGCCAGGGCGAGATCCTGCGGACGCTCAAACGCCTTGGGCAACCCCTTCACGCCGAAGTTCCGTTTCTGCGAGAGCGCGCGAGCGTACTCCAGCGCCAATTCGCGGCCCCAGGCCGGGTTCTTCAAGTGTTCTTCGAACACCGAGATCCCTTCGGTCAACCAGCGCGGCACCTTGTAGTCCGAGGCCTGCAGCGAAAACACGTGCGCGATTTCGTGCCACAACGTGGCCTGCCAGCTGAACTTCGGCGCCGATGCCGTCTCGCGCATCGTCATCGGCGAATCCATCGCGATGACGCGGCCAAAACACACACCCAATGCGCCGACCAGCCCGGGCAGGCCCATGGTGCGCACGGCAAAATCGTCGTGGCGCGTGAACACTTCCACGATGATCGGGCCTTCGGGCGTGAAGCCGTAACGCTTCACGAACGTGTCATAGGCCTCGTTCGCCAGCGGCAGGGCATACGGCCGGAGCACCTCCGCCTCCTCCGGCGGGAACTTGAAGATGAACGGGCCTGATTCGATCTCGACGAACGAGTCGATCTTGTCCAGCAACGTCAGCTGGTTGTAGGCCACCGTGTCGTACGGATCGAGGCGAAACGCGCGTTCGAGTTCCGCCCGCGCGCCGGCTTCATCGCCGACGCGCATCAGATACATGCCGAGATCCGCGTGTGGCCCGGGGGTCTCGGCATCCAGCGCGACGGCCTTCCGTGCCTGGGCCGCGGCATCCGCGAAGCGATACGCACGAGCAGCCTGACGCCCAAGCGCGAGGTAGCCTTCCGTGAAGAAGGGATTGCCCTGGACCGCGCGATCGACCATCGCAACCGCGGCATCGAACTCGCCACGCGCATACGCGACGGCCGCGCGCAACGCGAGTTCCTCGTACGACTGCGATCGGCGCTTCGCGACTTCGTCCAGTGCCTCGGTGGCCCCGTCCTTGTCTTCCGCCTGGAGTTTCTGCTCGGCTGCCCATAACCAAACATCCGGATGTTGGGGCGCCAGCGATGCGGCCTTCTCATACGCCGCGTCGGCCGCCTGCCCATCCTCTGCGGCCAGCGCGCGTGCCAGCCCGAGATGGGCCCGGACCCAGGTGGCATCCGCCTCGATCGCCGCGCGGTAACTGCGCACGGCCTCACCGGCCTGATGTTTCTCGAGCAACATGTCGCCCCAGGTCGTCTCCATGTCGGCCTGCTGCATCGGGACCGTGCCGACACGCTGGAACAAGGAATTGGCGAGCCGAATGTCCCCGATGGCCCACGCGGCGCGGGCGAGGCGGAAGGTGTGCCTCGGCGTCATGTCGGCGTTCTGCTGCAGGAGCGCGTCGAGGCGCCGGCGCCCTTCGGTGCGGTGTCCTTCGTAGAGCTCCAGCACACCGAGTTCCAGCAGCGCGTCCGGATCGCCCGCATCAGCCTGTGGTGTCAGTGCGGCTCTTGCCTCCTGCCGGCGGCCTTCAAACAGGTCCACCAGCGCGCGAGCCACCGCCTGTGTGCCCGCCGGAGCGGCGGTCTCCGTGGCCAGCGCACGCGCCCGCGCGACCGCCCCGCGGCCCAGCGCCTGGCGCACGTGCCGCACGAGCGTGTCCGGTCCCAGCGGCAAATCCGACGGCTGCTGCCACGTGGCCGCAGGCGTGGACACCAGCGACAACGTGACAAGCGCCACCAGCAGAATCACGCGTCGTGGTGAAGCAGTCATGAGTCGATACTCGAAGCATACAATGGTCCCATGGCCCTGAACGAGCGGGACTTCTTCACCGAAAAATCCGAGCGCAAACCCATGTCCCTTTCATGCCCGCAGTGCCGGCACCGGGACGACTACCAGATCACCTGGCTGCGACGTACCAAGAAGGACCGGATCCCCAACGGTGCCGACTCGCGGGACCGCGCCATCTTCGAGAAGGTGCGCGACCATCTCTACCGCGTGGACGATTTCGTGAACTGCACCCGCTGCCGGCGGCGATTCGAAATCCCCTCGCACCAATCGATGATCTTTCTCTGACGAGTTGTGCGCGCCGTCGTTTTCTACATCTCGGGACACGGATTCGGACACGCATCCCGACAACTCGAGGTCATTCACGCGTTCGCGGCGCTGCGCCCGGATGTCGCGATCCTCGTCCGGACCTCGGTCAACCCGGCCATGCTTGCGCGCTCGCTGCGCGTGCCGTACACCCTGTTGGAAGGGCCCTGCGACAGCGGACTTCAGCAGCGCGATTCGGTCACCCACGACGATGCCGCGACGGCGCGGGAGACCCTCGCCTTCTACGCGACATTCGATGCCCGCGTCACCGCTGAGGTCACGCGGCTGCAACCCTATCCGCTGGCCGCGATCGTCGGCGACATCCCGCCGCTAGCCTTCGCGGTGGCCAACGCGCTTTCGTGTCCGTCGATCGCCATCGCCAACTTCACGTGGGACTGGATCTACGAGTGGCAACCGGGACTGGCGGAGCGCCCCGATCTGCTGGCGCAGATCCGCCGCGCCTACGGCCTGGCCACCTGCGCGCTGCAGTTGCCGTTTTCACATGTGTTCGACATGTTCCGCAGGGTCGAGCCGATTCCCCTGGTGGCCCGACACGCGGTCACCCCGCGTCACGAGATACGCACACGGCTCGGCATCCCCCTGGACAGACGCGTGGCGCTGCTGTCATTCGGGGGCTATGGGCTGCAGCGACTCGATGTCACCAGCCTGGACTGCCTCGATGCCTGGACGGTGGTCATGACGGATCGCACGGCCACACCCGCGGAGGCCCATCCATCAGTCGTGTTCGTGGCGGAGGAACGACTGCGAACGGAGTTCCGGTACGAAGACCTGGTGGGCGCCTCGGACGTGGTCGTCACCAAACCGGGTTACGGCATTCTTGCAGAAAGTGTCGCCAACGGTGCGGCACTGCTCTACACCTCGCGCGGACGGTTTCGTGAGTACGACCTGATGGTGGAACAGATGCCGCGGGTGCTGCGATGCCGCTTTCTCGATCAGGACACGCTGTTTGCGGGCCACTGGCAGGAATCGCTTGATGCGCTGATGGCGCAACCGGCGCCGCCGGAAACCTGGGCGACCAATGGCGCAGCCGTGGCTGCCGGCCGGATCGCCTCGTTCATTTCCTGAAGGTCAGCAACGTCCAGATTCGCGGCCAGTTCACCATCTCCATTGCCACCGGCTGCAGGCCGACCGCGCGCAACAACGCCGCACGATTGAGGTCTGCCCGGAAGCCGATGTGCAGCGTCTTTGGAGTCAGCCAGCGCTCCAGGCGCGCCAGCTGCGGTCGCAGGCTGCGGAAGTGATTCAGGACGATGACTCGTCCACCCGGACGGCAGACGCGCCACATCTCGCGAAACACGCCGACGGGATCAGGCACCACCGACAGCACGTACGGCGCGTAGACCACGTCGAACGAGGCATCCCCAAACCGGAGGTCGGTCGCGTCCATCTGGAGAAGCCTGGCGTCGATGCCGAGTCGCGCCGCGCGTTCGCGTGCACGCTCCAGCATCGGCTCGGAGAGATCGACGCCCGTGACAAGGCTGCCCGTTGGATACAAGTCAAGGTTGAGGCCGGTGCCGACGCCGATCTCGAGAATGCGGGTGCCGGGGCCCGCCTGCATCATTGCCACGGCGCGCCGGCGGCCCGGCTGCAGCACGGGACCAAACGCAATGTCATACACGCCGGAGAGCTTTTCGTAGACGCGCTCGACGAAGGACGCATCGGCGCCAGCCGGCGTCCGGCTGCCGCGGGCGTCACTGAGACTCATCCGCGGCTCCAGGAGAGCACGTAGGCCGGCGGCAGGTTCCGCATGACCAGACGCCGCTCGGGCCCGGTGCCAAGGCGGGCTGACAATTCGCGCCGGAAGGTCGTGGCCAGCGGCATGGGGAATCCGTGCACGTACTGGAACGTGGTGAAGGTGCCCCCAGGTGGCAGGACTTCGGCAATGCCGTCAAGCACTTGTGCAGTCACAGCTGCCGGTAACGATGCAAACGGCAGGCCAGAGACGATGTGATCGATGCGGCTGTATCCGTGCTCACGCGCGATGTTCGGCAACTCGGCGGCGGAACCACACACCACATCAATGCCACGCAGACGTCCGGCCAATGCCCTCGCAAAACCGGCATCCAGTTCGATGGCCAGGCAACGCGCATCATGCCCGAGCCGTGCGGCGATTTCGCGGGTGACCACGCCGGTGCCAGGTCCCAGTTCCACGATGCTGGCATCCCCGGTAAGGTCGAGGCCTTCGAGCATTTCCAGAATGAGGGCGCGGGAACTGGGCGTCACCGCGCCGACCGTGCGGGGACTGCGGACGAACCGCCCTAACATGGCAAGGTGTTCGTTCATGAAGTGGCGACTATACCCCGTTTTCCTGCATGAATCCGCGCACCAGTTGCTCGGCCCGTGACGAGTGGCCGTGCAGGCTGCTCACGCGCACCCCTCGCACCCGATCCCGCAAGGCGCGCGCCGTCTCGAGCGCCCAGGCGGCTCCCTCAGACGCCTCATCGGTGGCCGTCCGGAACCGCGCAAGCAGCGACTCCGGGACGCGGACGCCGGTCACTTCACTCGCATGGAACTCGACCTGCCGCACACTCTCGACCGCCACCACTGCGGCAATGACGGGCACGCCGGTCCGCTCGAGCCGGGGCAGCACCACATCAAACGCGTCCAGATCGAACACCGGCGGCGTCAGCAAATATTCGGCTCCCGCCTCGATTTTGAAGTCCAGCCGACGCCATTCGGCATCGAGGTTGGGCGCAAACGGATTCACCGCCGCGCCAATCACCAGACTCGTCTGCTGGCCCAGCGCTTGTCCACCGATGTCGAGCCCCTGGTTGAGACGTGTGGCCATGTTGAGCAGGCCGACCGCATCCACGTCGAACACGGCGGTGGTGTCAGTGTAGGCCCCCTGCGGCGCGGGGTCGCCGGTGGTCAGCAACACATTGCGGATGCCGAGTGCGTGTGCGCCCAGCAAGTCCGATTGCAGCCCCATCAGCCCCCGATCACGACAGGCAACGTGCAGGATGGCCTCGAGACCGGAATGCCGCTCGAGGTGAAGGGCCAGCGCGAGGGCGCTCACACGCGCACCGTTCCGGGGATAGTCGGGTACGGAGATCGCGACGGCGCCCGCGTCGCGTAACGCCCGGGCCTGCGCCGCGGCTTCCGACAAATCGAGTCCGCGCGGGGCCGACGCCTCGCCGATCGCGAGGCACGCGGGACCCGCCAGCGCCCGGCCCAGCGACGACCGTTGCGCGATCGGCATCGCCGACCGGGCTTCCGCGTGCACCCCGGCCACGTGGTGCCGTTCCGGCCGCGCCGCCGGCGCAGCCTCCCGGACGGCGCGGGCCATCTGGCGGATGTGCTCAGGCGTCGTGCCGCAACATCCGCCCACCATGCGCACGCCGGCGGCAACAAATCGTCTCGCGTAGGAGGCCAGATATTCGGGAGAACCGAGATAGAGATTGCGGCCATCCACGTCACGCGGCCGACCGGCGTTGGGCTGCGCAGACAGAGGGACCGTCGTCACACTCGCGAGCCGCTCGAGCGTCTCGAGCATCGCCGCTGGCCCCACACTGCAGTTGACGCCGATGACATCGGCGCCCGCCCGCTCCAGATCAGGCGCAAACGTCTCGGGCGGAATGCCGTCCAGCGTATTGCCGTCATCCTCCGTCGTCATCTGCGCCACGATCGGCAGACGTGAGACGGCACGCACCGCGCGCAACGCCGCGAGCAGTTCGTTCACGTCGCGGAATGTCTCGAGGATGAACAGGTCGACGCCGCCGTCAGCAAGCGCAGCGGCCTGCTCACGAAATGCCTCCTCGGCTTCGGCAATGGCCGTGCGTCCCCAGGGTTCGATCCGGATGCCGAGTGGACCAATCGCTCCGGCCACGAAGGCCGACTCACCCGCCGCCCGGCGCGCAAGTTCGGCGCCGGCTTTGTTGATCGCCTGCACGCCGTCACCAAGGCCAAACGACGACAGTTTGATCCGGTTCGCGCCGAACGTATTGGTCTCGAGGACCTCCGCGCCGGCGCGCAGGTAGTCGTCGTGTACGTCGGACACCAGACCCGGGTCGGTCAGGTTCAGTTCATCAAAACAACGATTGAGAAAGACCCCCCGCGCATAGAGGAGGGTGCCCATGGCCCCGTCGCAGACGAGTGGCCGCGCTCGCAGCGCGGCGAGAACGTCCCGGGCCGCGCCAGACGCCACGGTCAGCGTGCCTGAGGTGCCGGGGTCTGCGTGGACGCGGGCGGGACCAGCAGCTCGGTCTTGTCCCACACGAAGTCGGTGTTGCTGTAGACCGCCAGTTCGTAGTCCTTGCCCATGAAGATGGCCGACACCGGACAGGCTTCTTCGCAATACCCACAGAAGATGCAGCGCGTCTTGTGAATCTGGTACAGCTCGGCGTAACGGGGGCCGGCCATCACCGAGCCGTCGTTTTCCGCAGGCTCCAGGTAAATCGCATCCGCCGGGCACGCCACCGAGCAGAGGCCGCAGGCGACGCACTTTTCGAGGCCGTTTTCGTCACGCATCAGCACCTGCTTGCCGCGATACCGCGGAAACACGGGCACTTTCTGGTCCGGATAGTTCACCGTGATCGGCTTCCGGAACATGTGCTTGAAGGTGTTGGCAAACCCCGTGATAAACGGCCCAATCATGCCCTTGATGATACCAAAGCCGGCTGGACGTGGCCTGGATGAGGTGACAAAATTGGCGGAGTCTACGTCTAACCTGGCTGAAGGAGCCCCCACAGGTGGATACATCCCGCTTCCCGTCCCGTCCCGATTCTTCGTCCTCGCCCTCCTCCTCATCTCCGGAGTGGCCGCGGATGGTGGAGCCCGAGTCGGACGAGGCCTGGGTCGCGCTCGGATTCACGCCTCCCCCGCCGGCACAGTCGCAGACACCCGTGTCGGCCACGCCGCCGGCCCGCATTCGAATGGACCGCAAGGGCGCGATCCTGGCGCGTATCGGTGAAGAGGTCGTGGCCTGGGTGAAGACACTCGCGTCGGCGGCCGTCTACGCCACGTTGATCGTGACGTTCGGATTTCAGGTCGCCCGCGTCGAAGGCCAGAGCATGGCGCCCACGCTGGAAGACCAGGATCGTCTCATCGTCAACAAGCTGGCCTATCAGTTCGATGATCCGAAACCCGGCGACATCGTGATGCTCTACTACCCGCGCGATCCGGACAAGTCGTTCGTCAAGCGCGTCATCGCTGAACCACTCGACACCGTGCGCATGTCTGATGGCCGCGTCTACGTCAACGAAGAACTCGTGCCCGACGACTTCATTCCTGCCGAGTTCCAGTCCAACGACACGATGGCGCCCGAGTTGGTACCGGAAGGGTATTACTTCGTGATGGGCGACCATCGGAACAACAGCTCGGACAGCCGCCATTGGGGCATGGTGCCCAAGAAGTACATCCTGGGGCGGGTGCAACTGCGCTGGTGGCCATTCAGCCACGCGCGGGTGTTCTGAGTCAGCCCGCCGCGGCAGGCACGTCGCCGTAAATCGAGGCAATCTGCGCCGCGTACATCGTTTCGATGACGCGGCGCTTCACTTTGAACGTGGGCGTGAGTTCCCCCGTCGCCTGGCTGAACTCGCGCGGCAACAACCGGAACTGCTTCAGCCGTTCGTACTGCGCCAGCCCCGCATTCACCTCATCCACGATGCCGGCATACAGCCGGTGCACCTCCGCGGTATTCAACCACCGCTCCACGTCGTCGGGCTGCGTGGGCGGGCGCTCTCCCAGATGGGTCGCCAGCTGCGCGAAGTCGGGAACCAGCAGGACCGCCGGATAGTGCCGGTGTTCCCCGATCACGACGGCTTCCGAGACGAGCCGGTGGGCCTTGAACAGCGCTTCGATCGGCTGCGGCGCGATCTTCTTCCCGCCGGAGGTCACGATGAGTTCCTTCTTGCGATCGGTGATGCGCAAGTACCCGTCGGCATCAAGTGTGCCGATGTCGCCGGTATGGAACCACCCGTCGCGCAACACCGCCGCCGTGTCGGCAGGCCGCCCGAAATAGCCCTGCATGATGTTGGGTCCCGCGCACAGGATCTCACCGTCGTCGGCAATGGCCAGTCGTACACGTGGTAACGCCACACCCACGGCGCCAAGTCTGACGGCGTCATTGGGCGTGACCGTCAAGACGGGGGCGGTCTCGGTGAGGCCGTACCCTTCGATGATCGGCAATCCGATCCCGAAAAAGAACCGCGCGACCTCCACGTTGAGCGCCGCACTTCCGGAGACCACGAAGCGGAATCGGCCGCCGAGTCCTTCGCGAACCTTCCTGAACACGAGCCGTTCGGCCAACGCGGACTGCACCGCCAGACTCGCGGGCATCACGCGCCCCTCAGGCACGTAGCGCCCGCGCGCGCGAGCGACCTCCATGCCCCACCGGAAGAGATGGGCCTTGAGGCCCGTCAGCTCGGTGCCTTTTTCGAGAATGCGCGCCCGCAACTTCTCGAACACGCGAGGCACCCCCGTCATCACCGTGGGGCGCAGGCGCTGGAGATCGCGCCCGATGGATTCATTCGATTCCGCAAACGCCGTGGCGATGCCATGCGCCAGATACACCCACGCCACCATCCGTTCAAAGGCATGCGACAACGGCAGGAAGGACAGCGCCGTGTCGTGACGGCTGACGGGCAACACGTGGCAGATGTCCACGAGGTTGGCAACCAGATTGGCGTGTGTGAGCATCACGCCCTTCGGCTCACCCGTCGTCCCCGAGGTGTAGATGAGTGTGGCCAGAGACTCCGGCAACACGGCAGCCACACGTGCGTCATACGCGACCTGCCCCTCAGCAGCGTCTGCCACCGCCGCACCTGACGCGTCGGCCTCTGTCAGTGCAATCACGGTCACGCCCGACTGAGGCGCTGGCGTCGGCGCGGGATCCATCACCAGCACGGTGCGCAACGTCGGCGCCTGCGCGGCAGCCGCGAGGATCTTGTCGAGCTGTTGCGCGGTGGAGACCACCGCGATCCTCGCGCCGCAATCGCGCACGATGTACGCCGCCTGTTCGGCTGTGAGCGTGGGATAAATCGGCGCGGTCACGCCACCCGCCGACAACACGGCGAGATCCGTGACGACCCACTCGGGCCGGCTCTCGGACATCATCACGACGCGGTCGCCGGGCATGAGACCGAGCGAGACCAGCGCATGATGTCGGCACCGCACCTGACGCGCGAGTGTCGCCGCGTCGATCCACGCGACGCCGTCCGGTCCGCAGCGGCCCAACAGGTCGGGACGTGTGTACCGCGCCGCCACAAAGGCGGGCAGGCCCGCCAGAGTCGGCGGAATCTCAGCGGCGAGATGTGCGGCCATTGGCGGGAAGTCTACGATAGTCGCCCGAGCGGCCTCCACGCTTGTGGAGCACCATCAGGTCCGTGATGACCATGGTGCGATCGACGGCCTTGAGCATGTCGTAGATCGTCAGGGCCGCGACCGAGGCCGCGGCCAGTGCCTCCATCTCGACCCCAGTCGCCGCATGTGTCCGCACCGTGGCGGTCACCGTGTAACCCCATCGGCGTGGGCGCAAGGCCACCTCGACGTGTGTGAGTGGTAACGGATGACAAAGCGGGATCAGCGCGGAGGTCTGCTTCGCAGCCATGATGCCGGCCAGTCGCGCCGCCTGGAGCGGGTCGCCCTTTTTCACGGCCCCGGTGCGGATGGCTTTGAGTGCGGCCGGCGACATGTGGATGTCGGCAGACGCCGAGGCTTCGCGATCGCTGGCGGGCTTTGCTCCGACGTTCACCATCGAGACCCGCCCGGCCGCATCCACGTGCGTGAGCCGGGGCTCAGTCTTCTTCTTCATCCCCTGACTCTCCCCGCGCGAGAAAAAACGACAGGCTCTCCAGTGAGACCGTCAGGTCGACGTTTTTCAGCTTCACGCCCGGCGGCACCTTGAGCGTGCCGGGCGAGAAGTTCAGAATCGCGCGAATGCCTGATGCGACCACCAGGTCGGTGACATCCTGCGCGGCGCCGGCCGGTACGGCCAGCACGGCGATGTCGATACCTTCGCGCTTGATCACTTTCCGGAAGTCCGCGAGATCAAGCACACGAATACCGCCACGCGTCTTTCGCCCCACCTTGCCCCGGTCGGCGTCAAACAACGCGACGATCTCAAACCCCTCCTGACGGAAGCCTGGATAATCCCCGAGCGCCAGCCCGAGATTGCCGGCGCCGAGGATGGCCACCCGGACCACTTTGTCCAGGCCGAGGATCACGCGCAGATGCCGCTTGAGTTCCCGGACGTAATAGCCCACGCCGCGGACGCCAAACTCGCCGAAGTACGCCAGATCCTTTCGGATCTGCGCCGCGTTGAGGTGGAACTGCTCGGCAAGCGTCCGCGACGACACGGTCTTCACGCCGGCGGCGTCGAGTGTATTGAGGCAGCGCAGGTACACCGACAGGCGTGTCGCCGTCAGTTCCGAGACCTGCTCACCGCCGCGCCCTTCCTTGTTCCTCATCGGCACAAGCGAGGATTCTAGCAGCGCCGCGCGCGCCGGCCCCGCAAGTCCGCTACCATCGGGTATGGACCATCGCCTGGTCAGGACCCTCGTCACCATGGTCGTCGGGGCCTGCGCCGTCGCCATTCCGGTTGGCGCGCAGGTGATGACACGTCTGGCCACGACCCTCGAGGCGATTGCTGCGTATCCAGCCTTCTACCACGACAAGGCCGTCACCCTGGTCGGAGCGCCCGCTCCACTGCCGAGCGGCGTCACCGGACTGCCCATGCCCGATCCTGCGCAGTTCGTGCTCCAGCCACGTTCGGGTGACCTGCCTCACCGCGCGGTCGAACTCCGAGGGCGCCTCTTCGACATCGGCCGCTTCCTGTCTGACGACTCGAGGCTCGGCCCACTCGGCCTGCGGTCCATCATCGACACCCTGTCACCCGATCGCTGGCCCGCGCGAGAACGCCTGTTTGTCATGACCGGCGCCACGTGGGCGGAGCCGCCGTCCAGCACCGACGTCTCGCTGCGCGCCATTGCATTGACCCCGGCCGTGTATGACGGCCGCACCGTCACCGTGCGCGGCCGCTTCCGTGGCCGTAACCTGCTGGGAGACCTCCCGGCGTGGCCGCGCGAGAGTCAGTGGGATTTTGTCCTGCAGGCCGCCGATGCCGCCATCTGGGTCCTCGGGCGTCGACCTCGCGGTGACGGCTTTGACCTGAACACGTCGTCGAGGGCTCACACGGGACGCTGGCTGGAGGCGACCGGCCGTATCGGAATTCGCGAGTCACTGCCCGTGCTGGTGGCCGATCGCCTGGCCACCGCCACGGCCGACGACGACGAGGTCGAAGTGCCTGAGCCTCCCCCGGCACCGCTGCCGGCGCCCGAGATTGTGTTCTCTGCCCCGACGCAGAACGAAGTCGCCGTGCCGCCGGACGTCACCGTGCGCGTACAGTTTTCCCGCCCGATGAACGCCGGATCGTTTGATGGTCAGGTGCGCGTGCGTTACCCCTCGACGGATGCGCTCCAGCCGCCCCCGTTTGCGACCGTCTATCGGGCTGCGCCGATGGCTGTGGAACTGCGATTCGAGTACCCGCTGGCGGCGGGCACCGTGGTCGAGGTGACGCTGGGGTCGGGCATCACCGCCGCCGACGGCGGACCGTTCGCCGGAGCCACGCTGCGATTCACCACGTCAGGTTTCTGAGGGGAGCCGCGCCTCGATGGCCGCGCGCACCTGGCGGATGACGCCGTCGCGATCGGCGAAGTCCTTCCCTGCCGTCGGCACAGCAGGCGCAAATGCCACGGTCACCGTGGCCGGCCAGATCAGCACGCTGCCTTTGCGCATCGCCCGGCGGGCGCCAGAGATGGCCACAGGCACAATGGGCGTCCCGGCGGAGATCGCCATGACGAACCCACCTTTCTTGAAGGGCAACAACGCTCCGGTTTTGCTTCTGGTGCCTTCCGGGAAGATGACAAATGACGTACCGGACCGCAACGCGTCAGCCGCGCGGTTGACCGCCGGAAGGCTCTGACCGGGATTGGCCCGCTCCAGCGGGACAAATCCGGCCGCGTCAAACACCCGCACCAGGAGCGGCAGCTTGCGGAGTTCCGCCTTGTAGAGCACCGCCAGCCTCGGAAACAGGTCCCGCAGGGCGAGGAAGACTGCCGGCGGCTCGATGTTGCTGGCGTGATTGGCGGCGTATACCGCGGGACCATCCCGACGGATGTGCTCCGCCCCCTCCACCACAATTCGAATGCCCGCCAGCCCGAACCCCAGCCGCACCCCTCGCTCACCGATGGCGTACAGCAGGCGCGGGTTGCCCACCATCGCCGTCCAGATCAGCCCGGCCGGCGCGCACACGAGTACATAAAAAAGGACCCCGACCAGTGTGGCCAGGGTCCTGACAGTGGCGATGCTTGTCGCGATCACGCAGCCCGAAGCGGGCGCCTAGGACGCGCGCGCAGCCCGACGGCCGGCGGCGGCCCGGGCAGGTTCTTCAGGCGCCGCTTCGACCTTGGCCGCCCGACTGGGTTTGGCCTTGGCACCGGCTTCATTGCGGGCCTGCACACTGAAGCACTGCTCCAGCGACCGATCGACCAATTCGTCGATCACCAGCGCCTTTTCGCCCATGACCTCCGAGATCTCGGACACCACCAGGAACTTGGCGCGGTCGAGCATGCGCTTCTCACGGAAGGACAGGCTCTTCTGTTTCGCCAGATGGCTCAAGCTCTTCAGCACCTCGACCACGTCGTAGATCGAGCCGGTCCGCATGCGGTCCGAATTGTCCTTGAAACGGCCTTTCCAGTTCTGATGGCTTTCAATCCGGCCATCGCCGAGCAAGTCGAAGAGGCGCTGCACTTCTTCGTCCGTGATAGCGCGACGGAGACCAACACCATCAACGTTGTCCACCGGTACGAACACGGTGGTCTCATTGGCCATACGCAGCTGATAAAAACCACACGTCGTGCCCATGATGGTCTTGCTTTCAATTCGCTCGACGATGCCGAGCCCGTGATTTGGGTAGATGACCTTGTCGCCGATGTCGAATGCCACGTGCCCCCCGGTTACGTAAAACTGTCCCTTGATTATACCGGACAGTTCCGTAACCGGCAACGCATTTCTCGCCAAGCGATTGAAAATACGATACTTAGCGTCCGATCTTCCCGCTGAAGCCCTTTCCGGTGCGTGGCCCGAGGTTATCGCGGACCGGCGCCGTCTCCCGTTCAGCCACCGCAAACGCCGCCTCGTACACCATCTGCGCGACCCGCTGGAGCTTCGGGAAGATGATCTTCTCCACCGAGTCGGTCGGCCGGTGATAGTCAGGATGGGTGCCCGTAAAGAAGAACGCGATCGGAATTCCCTTCGCCGCGTAGCTGTAGTGATCGCTCCGCGTGTAGAAGCTGTTCGGATCGCGTGGGTCGTTGTATTCGTAGTCGAGCACCATCGGCTCGGCCGTGGCCAGGTTGGCGTCCACCACCATGTTGTGCAGGTCGGTCGAGATCCTGTCTGCGCCAATGACGAACACCGTACTCGCTTGTGACGGGTCATCATCACGGTTGCGCCCGATCATGTCGATGTTGAGTTGCGCGACGACCGAGTCAAGCGGGACGACCGGATGGTCGGCCATGTAGCGCGAGCCCTGGAGGCCTCCCTCCTCGCCGGTATGCCAGACGAACAACACGGAACGGCGCGGCTTCGGGCCGGTCGCTATGGCCTTGGCAATACCGAGCAACCCCGTCGAACCCGATCCGTCATCGTCGGCGCCGTTGTTGATCAGGTCCGGCTCCCCATCAGGTCCAACCGGACTGGCACCGCGGCCGCCGACCGAGACCGGCGCCGGCAGATAACCGGTGTGATCCAGGTGTGCGCCAAGCATCACGTACGTGGACTTCAGCTGCGGGTCACGGCCTTCGACGATGCCCACCACGTTCTTCGTGAGCTGGGTCGCGATCACCTCGTAGGTGTTATTGACGTCAATCGTGACCTTCACCCCTTTGAGCGAGAACGTCGGCAACGGCTCGCGTGCGTCCGCCTTGGCGCGGAGATCGGCAAACGACGTCGGTGCGCCTGCCAGCAGGGCCTCGTAGACGCGCTCATCGGCGGTCAGCTGAGGCGCGATGGGCAGGTCCACGCGCTGGACACTCACCAGGTCCGCCGGTGCTGCGGCGGTGCCGCCGCGGCCACCACGCGCACCAGCCGGCGCACCGCCCCGGCCGCCGCGGCCGGTGCGCGCCTGTGCCAGTGCAGCCTGCGCCTGGACCACCGCCAGGTTCGCCTGCTGGAGCGCCTGTTGTGCCTGCACGAGCGCCAATTCCGCCGGCGAGAGTGGTGCCGGCTGCGGCGTGAAGCCGATCGCCGCCCGCGCCCCCATGGTTTCAATGGCGTATCGGCTGCGCGCGCCGAGCAGGCGCTGGATGTTCGTGCTCGTCTGAGGCCCGTTCCCCATCCAGACCACGAGCCCGCCCTTGGCCGCGCGCCCCGCGTAGTCGTCGATGGCCGGGTCTGAGACCTGCAGTCCGTAGCCCACAAACTCGACACCGTCAAACGTCAGGGTCTGGCGGCCACCCGCGTTGGTCGGGAATGTGATGCCCTCGCCGTGTTTGAACACGACCGGCGCCCGTCCCGGCGCTTCGATCGTCAGGGTCGAATTGTTGGTGATGCGGTATTCACGCTGCTTGACCGTCTGGAAATAGGTCCCGTTGTCACCGCCCGGCTTGACGCCCATCTCCTTGAGCCGCTCGGCGACGTACTGGGCAGCCAGGCCGTACCCTTCCGTGAAAATCCGGCGCCCCTGCAACTCATCTGACGACAGGTACGTCAGCCACGTGCGCAAGTCGGACTCGGCAATGGTGGTGCGGCGGCCACGCTGCGCTTCGGTGGCGGCCATCCACGGGCCGGCAATCAACAAGGTGGCGGCAAGCGCGCCGATACGCAGCAGGGACCGGGTCATGATCGAGACTCCTTGCGCCGCGTCCCCGCGGCGCCATGCAGGATGCTGGTGATGATGGTGCTGAGAAAGCTGACGAGCAGGGCGGCCATGAACGTCGTGAACATCCCACGCAGTTCAAACCCTTCAAGCAGCCACGAGGTCAACCACAGGCAGAACGCGGAAATGACGAAGTAGAACAGGCCCAGCGTCAGCACGGTGACCGGCAGGGTCAGGATGACGAGGACGGGCCGCACGATGGTGTTGATGATTCCCAGCACGGCGCCGGCGACGATGGCATCCCGGACGGAGTCGACACGCATCCCGCTGAACAGGGGCGCTACCAGGTAGATGGCTGCCGAGTGGGCAATCCATCGCAAGACGAGTCCGGCCATCATTACTCCACGGATGTTATACTGCGAATCTCACTCGGCCGGAGTGGCGAAACTGGCAGACGCGCGAGACTCAAAATCTTGTTCGCTTAACGGCGAGTGTCGGTTCGATTCCGACCTCCGGCACCAAACCCATCAGCCCACCAACCCCTGAGCTCACCAGCTCACCGCCTGAACATCACGGGCGGGCGATCCACCGTGAGGACATCCAGTGCGTCACCCTGCAGCTGAAGTTCATCGATGAGCGCGCGCATGGCGGGTTCGTTGCGGAGGCGCGCAAAGGCCGGGTCGTTCTGCAGCAGGGCCACGTCCCGGAATCCCGCGTCGACGGCACGACGCAAAGCGACGATCGCCTGCTCCCCGCCCTGCAGTCGCGCATCGACCGACGCCATGAGATACCAGCTGACCGGTGACGCGTCGTCAATGGCCAGCGAGGCCGTGAGGTAGTACCTGGCGCGCAGCCACTCGGACTGGCTGATCGCCTGCTGGGGCAGATAAAACCCCAATTGCACGCCCAGCTGGTTGAGGCGGCGGCCCGCTTCCAGCGACTCGTCCACCAGATCACTCTCGGCCTGCTGCTTGAGTTGGGCAATGGTCAGTTGCCTGACCAGTTCCTCGGCCGGCATCGTCGGCGTGCGCTCACCCACGGGAAACGCCTCTGCGACGACCCGAAGGCGCGCTTCGACCCAGTTGATGGCGTCGCGGGACGCAGACCGGCGGCGCTTCAGCTCCGCGCGTGTCTGGGACATGGCCGTCAGGCGCTGAGCGGCCGCGCGCGCGTAGCTGACATCACGAATGCCCGCGTAGTCACGCGCCATTGCCGCGTACTGCCGCGATGCCTCCAGCCAGGCGCCCCGCGTCATCCGTGCGGACGCCGTGGAGGCGTCCCGACGCCACCACTGCGCGATGAGCGCCTGATCGACGGGGCGGGTCCCCTCCCGCATCGCCCGCAGTTCGAACCACTCGATTGCGCGCATGGCCGCGTCGGCCGGCATCCAGCTGTGCGCCCCTGAAATCCGATCGATCCGGTACGAGACGTCCAGGGCGGCCAGTTCGTGCGAGAGCAGATCGACCTCGTGATAGTTGTAGTCGCTCGTACCGACCGTCCCGTAGTAGAGAAACGGCAGGTCGCGCTTCACACGCACGTCCGTGTGAAACCCGGCGCCGGCGCCAATGACACCCGTGATCACCGGACGTGTATTGCCCAGTACCGAGGCCGTGCGGGCGGTACCCGAAAATCCGGCGACATAGATCCGGCCGGGCGCGAGGGTGAACCAGCGATTGGCGTCGGCCCACATCGCCTGCATCGCCACAAAGTTGGGATCGGTGTCGCTGTCGCTCGACGTGTTGTAGCTGCTGATCAGGATGTAGCCGAAGCGATCCGCGGCGGACTGAAACACACGCGCCGGGACACGCGCGCGACCGCGGGGATCCATCAGGAACAGAATCGGTGTCGGGCGTGTGGCCTCGAAACCTGCGGGCAGGTACAGGGCAAAGTGCTGCGACGGATTGGATGCCGACTGCACACGTTCGAGCAGACGGCCGGTCGGGAATGTCCGCGTGTCCTGCGGACGAGCGGTTGGGAGCAAAAACAGCGCGCCACTGAGCAGCGCGCACAGAGCCAGGGGAGCGTTCACTGCTGTGTCTACCGCCTGAGCCCCCTCCAGCGCTTACCGGATTCCCGCTAGTATCTGAGGTATGCGCGTCAGCCGCCGAGATTTTGTTCGCGCCGCTGCCCTTGCGGTGCCGGCTCTTGGGCTCACCCAGGGCCGCCCGGCCGTCCCGTCCCCCTGGCTTCCCCGCGAGTCCTCCATCGGCGCCGCCCTGCGTTCCACGACGAGCGCCAGCACTCCGCTGCTCGATCTCGTGCGTGCCTCCTCGCTGAGTGGATCGGCCGTGCCTCGGCCGCCGTTTGATCAGGACTTTCTCGAACCCGGACTGGGCAAGGGTGTCCCGCCCAGGCTCATCGCGAATCCGGTCGAGCGGCTCCGTCGACAGTATCCGCACCTGAAGCGCCACTTCGTCTTTGAGTACTACGCGTGGTACCGGACCAACCCCTGGTCACACTGGGACGAAGCCGGCCATACGCCGCCGACCAGCATTGCGGCATCGACCATGCCGGCGCTTGGTCCCTACGACTCCGGCGACATGTCCGTCATCGAACAACATGCCGAGTGGATCGCGCAGTCGGGCGTCGGCGCCATTGCGCTGAGCTGGTGGGGCCAGGGGTCACCCGATGATCTGTTGACCCATCGAATCATGGACGTCATGCGCGCGCACGACATTCACGTCACGTTTCACCTCGAACCCTACCGGAACGACCGCGCCTACAACCTGGCTGACGACGTGTTGTATCTGCTGCGGGAATATGGCGAAAAACGGCGGTGGGACAACTTCCTCCTCCACGAATTCGCGGACGGCACGTCGGCACCGGTGCTCAAGGGCTTCCGCACGATTCTGCCGCCCACGGTCGTCGATTGCCAGGGCATCACGGTCCCGGTGGCCGACTACGTCCCCGACCACGTCTGGCGCGCGCAGTTGGACACGCTGCGTGACGTGTTGCGCCCGACCTTCCCGCGCTTCACCTTCCTCGCGGACTCGCTGGATCGGGACCGCACACACGACGCCGGCTTTGACGGCATCGCCATCTACGACAGCTACGTGCGTCCCTCGACGTGGGCGCAGGCCGCGCGCACATTCTCCAGCCGCGATCTCGTGTCGTCATTCGCGATCAACTGCGGCTTTGACGGCTATCTGCCTGTGGTGCCTCGCGGCGTCTGCGACATCCCCCTGCCCTTCGAGCCGCCGATTGGACCGGTCACCTGGTCGGACGATGCGTCCCGCCTGACGGCGGAAGCGGCCTCTCGCGCGCGAATCGCGGAGTCAATGCAGGCCACCATCAACGTACAGACCGATCGTGACGGCACCAACGAGCGCCAGGGATTTTTTCTCGTGTACGTCAACACGTTCAACGAGTGGCATGAAGGCACGGCGTTTGAGCCCGCGCGCCCGCGACAGGGCCTGACTGCCGCAGAACGCGCCCAGGGGTACCACAACCCGGAGGTCGGCACCTGGCGGCTTGAACAACTGCGGACGCAACTGCTCCCGCTGCTGGCGTGATCCGCACCCTCACGTTTCACGCCGACTGGCAGTGTCGCCACAGTGGACGATGCTGCTCGTCCAACTGGCCGATTCCTGTTGAACACGACACACATGCGGCTGTGGCCGGCGCCGTGGCGGAAGGGACGCTGCAGACACACTCGCCGGCGGCACCGGCCTTCGAGACGGTCGACGCCGATGTGCTCCTCGCCAGGCACGACGGACGGTGTGTCTTTCACGACGGCCAGACCGGCGGCGGATGCCGCATTCATCGCGCGCTTGGTCACGATGCGCTGCCGCTGGCCTGCCGCCAGTTCCCCCGCGTGGTCGTGCAGCATGGCGCTGACTATTCGGTCACGTTGTCGCACTACTGCCCCAGCGCGGCCGGACTGCTCGACGCGGCCGGCGAGGCGGGGCTGAAGCCCCCGCCCTACGACACCCACGCTGCGGACACGACTCCCGCCACCCACACGACGCACACCACCCACACCACCGAGGCCCCCCACACCACCCACACGACGCACAGCATGAACAGCAGCAACACCAACCACCTCGTGGGCCTGGTGGCCTCCCCCGATGTGCCGCCGCTGCTGCATCCGCGGTGTCAGTTCGGGTGGGCGGAGTGGTTTCTGTTCGAGGAACTGTCGGCAGACCTGCTCGCCCGCGAGGCCTGGC
>BTVE01000061.1:0-26781 GCA_045862915.1 Acidimicrobiia bacterium | reverse complement strand
ATGGAAGGCCGAAGAGGACTATCCCGCCCTGCTGGCTGCGGCCGTGCAGGTGCTGACGCCCGATGGCGCCATCTTCGCCGCCACCAACGCGCGGCCGCTTGCAGCCGGCTCTACATTCCGGCAGCTGATACGCGATGCGGTGCCACACGCCCGCTTCGTGCCCCTCCCACCATGGCCTCCTGACCTGCGCGAACACGACAGGGTCGCTGCGGTGTTGTTCACCCCTCGCTGATACGCGACGCCTCATCGTCAACCGCGGCGGCCATCGACGTTGACCACCGCGGTCGATCGGCGTCAGCCGGGGCGCGCCAGACCATGGTGGTCAACGAACCCATTGGCTGCGCTCCCAGGACGACGTGTTCAAGATAGAAGGCCCCGGGCGGACCGCCATACAGCGGGTCGCCTGCCAGGGGAGCCCCCAGGTGCGCGAGCATCACGCGAATCTGATGGAAGCGACCGGTCAACAGGCGGATGAGCACATGTGTGCGTCCCGGGCGTCCCTCGACGGGTGCCGCATGCACGATTGACAGAAACGACGGCTTGCCGCCCGACCGCACGACGCGAGCCCGGCGTCCGTCGGTATCCAGGTAGGCCCGATGGTCCGCGACCAGTTCCCGCGCGCGGTCAGGCGCGCAGGCAATTTCAGCGATGTAGATCTTGTGCCACCGGCGACCGGCAATCTCCGCGGAGTAATACGCCGCGGCCTCAGCCGTTCTGGCAATCAGCATCACGCCGGAGGCCGCAGCATCGAGGCGATGGACCAGCCGGAGATCCGTCATCCCTTCGTCGTGCAGCCGCGTCACCAGTGAGTCGGCGGCAGGATCCCGCGGCAGTTCCGACGGCAGTGCCGGCGGCTTCCAGACCACCAGCTCGTGCTTGCTCACGTGCAACACGGGAATCGCGAAAGACACGCTTCAGGATAATCTGACGACGGATGGCCTTCGAGACGTCTTACCAGCTGGCGCGACGCATCACCGGCGCTGGAATGGCCGTCAGCGGTGTCCTTGCCGCGTCCAACATTTATGTCGGTTCGATGGCCGGATCGACCTCGGTGGTGGCGACCGGTGTCGAGTTCGCCGGTGACGTGCTCGCGTCGGCCATCGTGCTCATCGGCATGCGCGTGGCCTCGCGACCGGCCGATGAAAACCATCCTTACGGCCACGGGCGGTTCGAGACGTTGTCCGCGTTCCTGGTCGGCTTGATCCTGACCATGGGCGGTGCCGGCATCAGTTATCAATCACTGCAGCTGGTAGGGGAGCGTCACGCGCCGCCGGGCCTGATGGCCGTCGTCGCGCTGGCTGCGGCCATTGTCCTGCGCGGCACGATGTCCGTGATCAAGTTCCGCGTCGGCCGGCGACTGCGGTCCTCGGCACTCGTCGCCGATGCCTGGAACGATGCGGTGGACATCGTGTCCGCGGCGGTCGCGCTTCTGGCAGTCGGCCTCGCGACATGGAATCCCGAACGTTTTCTCGCTGCCGATCACTACGGCGGCGCGATCGTAGGACTGGTTGTGGTGGTGATGGGGCTCCGTGTAGTGCGCGATGCGTCGTACGAACTCGCGGACACGATGCCGCCTCCCGAGATGACGTCCGACCTGCAGGATGTCGCGTTGGCGATTGATGGGGTGCGCGGCATCGACAAGGTGCTGGCGCGCAAGACCGGCCTGCAGTACCACATCGATCTGCATCTCGAAGTGGATCCGGAGATGACCGTGGACGCCGCACATCAGTTGGCGGGCCTGGTGCGATCAACTCTTCGCCAACGGCTGCCCTGGATCGCCGACGTGCTGATTCACATCGAGCCGGCGCACACGCCTCGCTGACCTATTGCGGCCGCCCGCCCGGCGCCCACGCCGGCGTGAACGTGCTGTTGGCCAGCCAGCGGATCGGCTCGAGCATCGACTGAATCGAGCGCGTCATGTGCGCGATGTTCACCGTGGACACCTCGTCTGACACCTTGTGGTAGTCGCTGTGCAGGTTGAAGCTCGAGACGGTGTGCGCCACGATGCCCTGGCGGGCGAAGCGGATGTTGTCTGACCGCGTGAAGAAGCTCTGCTCGGGCCGTGGATCGTTGACCAGTTTTGCGCCGCGTCTCGCAAGCTCGGCACCGAGATTCGAGCGTTCGAAGCCGGTCAGCCACAGGTGTTCGGCCGGCACCATGGGATCAGGACGTCCCAGCATCTCGAACTGCAGCTGGGCGATCATCGCGTCGTGCGGCACGACCGGCTTGTCAACGAAGTAGCCCGCGCCAAACCCGCCCGCTTCCTCACTGCCGAAACCGGCGAAGACGATGGTGCGCTTCGGGCGTGGTCCCTGTGCCAGCGCTGCGGCCAGTTCCATCACCGCCACCACGCCGGAGGCATCGTCGTCGGCACCATTGAAGATTTTGTCGTCACCCGCCGCCCGCTCCTGGCGGCCGAGGTGATCGATGTGTGCACCGAGCACGAGCACCTCGTCGCGCTGGGCGGGGTCACTGCCCGTCAGCTTGCCCATCACGTTCCAGGTGTAGGTGGAGGTGCTCGCCAGCGTCGCTTCAATCACAACCGGCGTGCCGTCGGGCATGGCGCTGATGGCCGCGTAGGTGTCGGCATCAAGTGTCACGCGCGCCGCGCGCGTCGCCGTCGTGGTGACACCGCCGAGACGTGTGCCGGCCGAGACCGGTCGGGCCGCAGCGGCGGCCCAGGAGTTCATCGCTTGAGCCGACGCCAGAGAGAGGATGGCTCCTGCGCCCGCTGGAGCAGGAACAGGGCGCGCCCCCGCTCGGCTGCCCGTCGACGCATCCGGTTCCGGCGGCGGCATGACCACGACCGCGCCGGCCGGCACCGTGCCGCCCGCCTTGAAGTGATGCAACGGACCTGAGGTGCGCGCCCCGCCCAGAGACGAGATCAGCACGCCGGTGCCGTGTGTCCACTGGCGATCGCCGACACGCATCGTCGGCGGCGCCGACGCGGCATCCCGGATGACCTCGATCCGTTCCACGTATCCTCCGGCGTCCAGCATCGACTCGAGTCCGATCCGCCGGAAAAAAGCGCCGACGTACGTGGCTGCGATTTCTTCATCACGTGTGCCGCTGCCGCGACCTTGCAACGCATCCGAGGCCAGGAATTCCAGATGGCCCAGAATCGCGGCCTCCGAAATCGCCTGCCCGGCCGCTTGTGACGAAACGGCGCCGACGTGCATCTGTGGGAGCGAGGCCGCGCCAAGGGCGCAGATGGCGATCAGCAAGACGTGACGGAATCGACGAAGGTCCATGATCGGCAAGGATACGCCGAATCCGAAGACGGGCGATGGCGACCGCCTGCGTCGATTTGCCGCAGATCGTCCGACGCGCGCGGCGGGAGAATCAAGACATGGCGACCGGTCGCTCGATGACTCGCGTGTTGTTCCTGGTGGCAATCCTGGGCGCCGGGTGCGCCGAGGCGCCACCCACTTCCGAGCAGATGGCCAAGGACATCATGAGTCCGTTCTGCCCTGGACGCACACTCGCGACGTGTCCCTCCCTTGCGGCAGACGATCTGCAGGCTGAAATCGCGACACGGCTGAAAGCCGGTGACACTCGCGAGCAGATCATGAAGGACCTTGAAGCCAAGTACGGGACGGTGGTGCTCGGCGCGCCGCCTGCGGAAGGCGTCGGACTGCTGCTCCGCACGGTCCCGTTCATCGTCGGGCTCGGGATCGTGTGGTTGCTGTCGAGGCTGGCGTCGGTCAGGCGCGACGTGGCCGAGACCGTTCCGCCGGCCGACTCCCGCTTGATGGCGCAGTTGGACGACGACCTCGCAGACCTGGACTGAGGCGCTCGACCTCGGCGTCGGTCAATGTGCGCCACTTGCCAATCTGCAGTGTGCCGATGGTCAACATGCCGATGCGTACGCGCACGAGTTTCAGCACCTTGGCATCGAGCGCCTCCACCATCCGGCGCACCTGCCGGTTGCGGCCTTCAGTGAGCGTGATCTCGAAGTGTGTGTACTTCTCCGACTCGCGAATGCGTTCCACCACCGCAGGACGTGTCATGCCGTCGGACAGCTCGATGCCGTGGCGCAACAGATCGAGCTGCTCGTCCGAGAGCCGCTTGGACGACTTCACCAAGTACGTTTTGGGTACGTGGGACTCCGGGTTCGTGACACGCTCCGCCAGCTGGTTGTCGTTGGTCATCAGCAGGAGGCCTGAGGTGTCCTGGTCGAGGCGGCCCACCGGAGAGACGAAGGTTCCGACGTCCTTCAGGAGGTCGTAGACCGTCGGGCGGCCTTCAGGATCGCGATACGTCGTGATGTACCCCGTCGGTTTGTAGAGCAGCAGGTACACCTTGGCCTTTGGCGCCAGCGGCTTGTCGTCAAACCGGACCTTGTCGCGCGCCATGTCAATCCAGTGGTCGGGATTTTCGATCACCCGGCCGTTGACCTTGACGCGCCCCGCGTGAATCCAGCGGCGGGCTTCAACACGCGAACCGAGTCCGGCCTTCGAGATCACGCGTTCAAGGGTCTTGAGTTGTTGGCGCGCCGGCACGATTTCGATTGTAATCGTGTCGATGGCCGCCACCGGCTTCGCTCCATCGTCTCGCAATCGTCTGACCAGGCACGACCTGGGCCGCTTTGCCGGCGACGGCTTGTTCGATCGCGTCGGCCGTGTGGTGTGTGAGGTGGAATGCCTGCCGCGCAAGGAGCTCTTCGAAGCCTGGGAAGTGGCGCGGCGGGTGCGCCGGCGTTTTCGCGGGGGACGCGTGCTTGATGTCGCCGGAGGCCACGGTCTGCTGGCGTACCTTCTGTTGCTGCTCGACGACTCGTCCTCCGAGGCGCTCGTCATTGATCCGATGAGACCCCCGTCGGCGCCGGTCCTGTCCGCGGCACTGGAAGCTGAGTGGCCGCGATTGTCGGGACGCGTGACCCATCACGATAGGGAGCTGGCCGGCGAGATGGTGGCCCCTGGGGATCTGCTCGTCGCATGTCACGCCTGCGGCGCGTTGACGGATCGTGTGCTCGATGCCGCCATGACGGCGAGCGCGCGAGTGGCCGTCCTGCCGTGTTGCCACGACGAAGAGACGTGTGACGCGGGGCCGCTTCGTGGGTGGCTCGATCTGCCGACCGCGGTCGACGTCATGCGTGCGCAGCGGCTGGCCGCTGCCGGCGCGCAGGTCTGGACCCAGACCATCCCCGAAACCATCACGCCAAAGCGGCGGTTACTTCTGGCCGACTGCCGGCATCTCACCACGTGACGATCATGGCGACACTACACACGGATTCCAGAGGCATCGTAGCGACCTGTCCGGCATGTGGGCAGGCCAACCGGCATTCCTTCGAGCGGCTCGGTCAGCATACGCGGTGCGGAAAGTGCCGCGCCGATCTCTCTGCGCCCACGGCTCCGGTTGATATTCAGAGCGCCGCTGACTTTGACGCGCTGGTCCGTCAGTCACCGCTGCCCGTGCTGGTGGACTTCTGGGCGGCATGGTGCGGCCCGTGCCGGATGGTGGCACCGGAGATTGCGCGCGTTGCGGCCGCACACGCCGGCGAGTGGATCGTGGCCAAAGTGGACACCGAGGCCCTCCCCGATCTCGCTGGGCGCCTGCAGATTCAGTCGATCCCCACCATGGCCGTGTTTCATCGTGGCCTGGTCGCCGGACGCACGGCCGGCGCGATGCCGGCCGCGCAAATCGAGGCGTTTGTCACCAATGCGCTGGCGACCGCCAGATGACTACCGGTGCACCAGCCCCTTCATCGCATTGAAGAAAAACGGCTTGTAGTGCGGGCTGCCGTCGTTGTGGCACCGCAGGCACGTCGCTTCTTCCACCTTGGTCGTCGGTCCGTCGCCGGGTGATCCAATTCGCGCTGCGTCGACATGACGACGGCCGGGGCCGTGGCAGGCTTCACACTGCACGTGCGGGAAACTCGGCTTGCTGCCCTCCGCGTCGATCATCGCGGACGAACCCGTGACGTGACAGCGGATGCACGTACCGCCTTCGCGGTCCTTTGGCATCAGCTTGTTCAGCGCCTTCGCGTGTTTGGTGTCCGACCACGACTTGTAGATGTCGCCGTGGCATTCCTTGCATTGGTCCGCTCCGACATAGTCTTCGGCCGAGACTTGCGGGAACGGCGTGGTGTCGTTCGGGAGGGTGGGCTGGCGCGCGGCAAGCGAGGCAACAAACGTCACGCCGCAGAGCGCCACCATGAACGTGCGGAGCATGGGGCCTCCTTTCGAGGTCGTGCTGCCCGGCAGTCTGTGCCTGTAACGGACCTCTGTCAATAGCGGCCGAACGGGTCGCTATTCACCGCTGCCCTTGAAGTGATCGTCCTGGTCCGCGAAGAGGACGTTGAAGCTGGTCAACGATCCGTAACAACCGGTGACGTACCCCTGCAGCTTCACCTTCACATCGTCAGGCAGGTCTGAGGCATTGACCTGCTGTTCGAGTGTGCGCAGGCGGTTGCGGATCATCACGACCTTGTTGAAGAACGTTTCGATCGGGATGGCCTTTTCCTGCAGGCCCTCGCGGCCGGGGCGCAGGACCAGCTGCCCACCGCGCCATTTTTCGGCCGGCGCGACCGGTGTTAATCCGGCTTCTTCGCGAATGATGCGACGAATGAGGATTTCGAGATCGGAATCACCTTCAACGGTCATGACAGGGGCCGTCCTTTCGCGGGGTGTGACGGGGGGGAGGGCGGGAGCCGGCCGGACACCGCGAAAGTTGTGTTCGCTGCGGCAGTAGTCACACACGACACGGAGCGGACGACCATCCTGGTCGACCACCATTACCGTGTGGATGCGATCGAGTTTGCAGGCGCGGCAGAGATCCTCAACAGAATCACCGGCGCGATACCGGCGGGCGGTGTACCCGGACGTCACGACGTCAGAGTACACCGCCCGCGGCCGTGTGATGTGTCCGGGGCGTCAATTCACGCCCGCCGTCAGGCGCTGCAGTTCCGCGCGGGCGTTCAGGCGTGCACGTTCCGCCTCAAGTGAGGCGTCCAGATCGGGCTTGGACGTGGCGATCGCATCTTCGAGCGACTTGTTCTCGTTCAATACGCGATGTTTCAACAGGACAAACGGTACTTCCGTGGCGTGCGCGGCATAGGCGACGCTCAGGAACTGTTCGGCCGAGTTGAATCCTTCCGCGGCCTTTGCCGGATCCGCACCCGACGAGAGCAACGAACGTGCATGTTTGCGGACGGGTTCGGCGTCAGCCGCCACGGATTCCGTCCTCATCGTGCGAGGCGTCTCGGCCTCTGTCGAGTCCATCCGGGCTCGCGGAGCGGAGACGGGAGCGGGAGCGTCTGGCTCGGCCGCGGCGCGTGTCATGACGGGTTCATTCACCTCATCAGTGGTGTCACGCAGATGGGGCGCTGCCCACACGCCAAGCGTGAACGCGCCGAGTATCCCGAGAGTAATCAAAGAACGACGTGCTGTCTGGGTCATAGGTCACCTCTCGTCCACGGGTGTTGCAAGATCCGTGACGGAGATGGCGATCTCTGTAACTGGTTGACCTGTAATAACTTGCCAGACATCGCCGGCAGAGGCGTGGATCTCGCGATAGCCGACCACGGCCTACCGTGCAAGAAGTACGGGTAACGCGGTTCTCTCAGGCGGCGGCCGACAACTCCTGAAACCGGGCCATCCAGGAGATGGCGCCTTGATACGCCGCTGGCAGCAACGTGGCGTCAAGACCGGCCCCGGCGGCGAGTTTGCGGCTCTGTTCCCACTGCCCGTGTTCGTAGGCGATGACGGCGTCAAGCAGGGCGCGTTGCCCGTTGGGCTCGCCGCGCAGCGCCGCGTCGTTTGACGCGCACAGCGGCAACTTGTCCAGGATGGCCTCGATTGGCGTCTGAAGGATGGCGTCGAGCAGCGAGCACATCCCGAGCAGGAACCCGTCGCCGCCGGTGCTGGCGATCGATCCGCGCGTCATCAGTTCGCAGAACCGTCCTCGCACCGACGCCATCACGACCAGCTCGGACGGCGACGTCTGGCTGAACTGCGCCATCGTCCACATCGTGGCCCACTCGCGAATGGTCGTGGTGCCGACGAGCATCAGCGCCTGGCGCAGCGAAGTGATGCGTGTGGTCTGTGCGTAGGCCGCGCCGTTGACCGCGCGCATGACCCGCAGGCACAACGCGGCGTCGGGTTTCATCAGTTCCTCGAGTTTGATCACCGACAGGTCCGGGTCCTGCAGCGCCTGCACTAACCGCAGCCAGGTGAGTCGGGCCGCAGGAATGTTGCTCGTCGCGCTGAGCTTCGGACGTGTGATGAACTCTCCCTGAAATCCTTCGCAGCCTGCCGCTGCCGCCTGGTCGAAGACTTCTGGCGAATCCACTCCCGACGCGAACACCGGCACCACGTGCCGCGGTCGGATGGTGGCGGCCGGCCGGTTCACGACCGTGAGTGCCCGGGTGGCCGGGGCGGACAGGAAATCGAGATAGGGAACCAGAGCCGCGTGTGCATCCTGCGGGTCGGCGTCCTCGAGGGCGACGCGAAAGCCACGGCGACGAAGGTCGGCGCAACGGTCGCGGACCTCAGGTGCGCTGTCAATCGTCCCCGGCAGTTGCACGACGGTGGTGGCCGAAGGCAGTGCTTCACACGTAGCGTCGAGCAGCGAGTCTCGCGTGACCCGCACGAACGCGGTGTGGCACCCCGCCAGTTGGTCGACGCGTTCCGCCTCGGGCGTGGCTTCGCTGCGCACCTCGTAGCCGAGCAGTCCCCGTTGTGGATCAAATACCGGCTGGCGCACTGCGCCCGTGATCTGCTGACTGGCCTCCATGACCTGCCTCCAGATCCGTAATCGGCCGGGACGACCGTACGTGTACGTACGGGCTCAGCGGGAGCGTGGCAGCCGTTTGGCGCGGGATTCTTTTGCGATGCGATCGCGGAAGGCGCGGACCCGTTCGCGCAACCGCGTGTCGGCCACGCCAAGGATCTGCACGGCGAGCAGGCCGGCGTTGCGGCCGTTGCCAATTGCCACCGTCGCGACGGGGATGCCGGCCGGCATCTGCACAATCGAGAGCAACGAATCGAGGCCCTTGAGCGCCTTGCTTTCAACCGGCACACCGATGACGGGCAGGGGGGTGAGGCTGGCAACCATGCCCGGCAGATGCGCCGCCCCACCCGCGCCCGCAATGATGACCTTGATGCCGCGGGTGTGTGCCGTCCTGGCGAACCGCATCATGTCGAGCGGCGTGCGATGGGCAGACACCACCTTGGCCGTCACGGAGATTCCGAATTCTTCACACGCCTTGACCGCCGGTTCCAGCGTGGGCCAGTCGGAATCACTGCCCATGATCACGGCCACCTGGGCGGGCACCTTGGTTTTGCTCATGCGGGATCTCCAAACGTGAGGACGTTGGCAGCCGCCAACGCCGAGGCTTCGGCTTCTGCAACCGTCTGACCGAGCGCAGTCACGTGGCCCATCTTCCTGCCTTTGCTGCTGGTCAACTTGCCGTAGACATGCAGCGCGGCGCCTGGCACCGCCAGCGCGGTCGGGACGCCGGCCGGCCAGCCCGAGCCTGCCGCGTCGCCAAGCAGATTGACCATCACGGCTGCAGGCGTGCGCATGGCGGGCGAGCCGAGGGGCCAGCCAAGGACGGCGCGCACATGATTGTCGAACTGCGACGAGGCGCACGCTTCGATGGTGTAGTGCCCGGAGTTGTGCACACGGGGTGCGAGCTCGTTGATCAACACATCGCCCTCACCCGTCTGGAAGCATTCCACGCCAAACGTGCCAACGGCCCCCACTGCGTCCAAGGCTTGCTGGGCGATCGCTCGCACACGTGACGCGACGTCATCATCCACAGGCGCGGGCGCGCGAACGATGTGGCAGATGTGGTTGCGCTGCACCGTTTCAACAACGGGATACACGACGGAGCGGCCATCCCGGCCGCGTGTCACGATGACCGCGAGTTCACGTTCAAACGGACAGAAGCCTTCGACGTACAACGCGCGTTCGTGATCGCCGCCAAGCGCGCGCCAGGCCGCGTCGATGTCCTCGAGGCCGCGAACGGTGGCGTTGCCTTTGCCGTCATAGCCATCGCGCCGCGCCTTGAGCACGACCGGCCAGCCAAACCGCTCACCGGCCGCGGCCACTTCCGCCCGCGTCGCGGTGTCGACGAACCGGGGCACCGGCACGCCGGCCTGTTGCAGACAGGTCTTCTGGCGGAACTTGTCCTGCACGACGTCCATCGTGGTCGCCGACGGGAACAGGGCCGCACCGGACGCTTCGAGCGCTGCCAGCGCTCGCGCGTCCACAAATTCATTCTCGAGTGTCACGACATCACACTTGCCGGCCAGCGTCAGCAGCGCGGTGGGATCGTTCCAGTCGCCGGTGAGGTACTCACGCGCGACGGCCGCAGCAGGCCCGTACGGCTGTCGATCGAGGATGACCACCTGGCAGCCCATCGAGATGGCCGCCTGTGCGGTCATCTTGGCGAGCTGTCCGCCGCCAATGATGCCGAGTGTGGGGTGATTGCGGGTCGTCATGGTTTCAGCGTCGTCACGGGTTTACGGCCGGACATCACCAGGCTCTTCCACAGGTACGGTGCGCGACCGGCGCCTTCCCATTCGATGGTGTCAAAGCCCGCTTCACCCAGCAGGGAGGACAACGTGTCGACCGAATAAAACTTGATGTGGCCCCAGTCCCAGAGGGGATCAAGATACTGGTCGCTCCGGCCGAGGATCGCGATGGCCAGATGTTTCAGGTATCCGTTATATGGCACGCTGACGACGAGACGTCCCCCCGGCTTGAGCGCCGCGTACGCATTGGCCAGGAAGTGCCGAGGCAGATGCACATGCTCCAGCGTCTCGGTGGATACGACCACGTCGAACCGGTTTTCCCCGATCAGCGGCCGCAGGTCCGACGTGGCATCCGCCTCGATGAACTCGATCTCCGGATGGGACTGCCGCGCCAGCACGATGCCCGTCTTTGAGATGTCGAGGCCGACGCGAGTCCAGCCTCTCTCTTCAAATGACGCCAGCAGGGCACCGTTGCCTGCCCCCATGTCCAGCACCTGCGCGCCTCGCGGCACGTCTGTCAGGAAGGCATCGACGACCGGCCAGACATACTCGCTGGTGTGCGCCGGCACGGCCGCGACGTATGCAAACTCGGCTGCGCCTGCTGCACCCACTGTCACAGGCTCACGCGTCACGCGGTGACGCCCGGTGCCTGTGAAGTAACCAGCCACGACTCCACCGATGACGAGCAGGCCGACCGCCTGCAGAACCCGCTTCATACGCGAGGTGAATTGTACTCGTTAGCCCTGGCGCCGCTCGATCTGCGCGCCCTCGCTGAGTGTGTCCGGCGGATGGAGCACGACCGTGGCGTCCACCGCCAGCCCGTCGGTGATCTCCGCGACCTCGTCGTTGCGATGTCCTACCGTCACCGGTTGCGCACGTACGACATCCCCGTCGACGACGTACACGGTCCACTGGTCGCCACGACGGAACAGGGCGCCGATGGGAATCTGCAGCACATCGGTGCCTTCCCATGTGACGATGCGCACCTCGGTGCGAAACCCGTCTCCCAGGCGCTGCGCTGCAGACGCGGGATCCTCAAACGCGATGACGACGTTCACGCGTTGTTCCTCGACGCCCAACGCGGAAATTTTGGTGAAGCCGGACGGCTCAACCCGCCGCACCCGTCCATGCAGCACGTCCGGGCCACCCCAGCGCTCGAGTCGCACCGGCGCACCTTGGGTGACCTGGACGGCGTCGGTCGAGAGCAGGTCGGCGACCACCTCCAGATTCTCGGGATCGCCGATCTCCACCAGCGGCGCCCCTGCGAGCACGGTGGTCTCGCTTTCCTGCACGCGTCGCAGGATGACACCGGACACCGGTGCGTACACCGCGTGCACACGGCCACCCGGCTCGATGCGATCGGGCCGCAGTCGCGCATCGATCCGCTGCAATTCCGCCTGCGCGGTCTCCACCGCGAATGTAGCTGCGCGATGGGCCTCGGTGGCGGTGCGCACCGCCGCCTCGCGCGTCTCCACCGCCTGGCGCGTGGTCAGACCGGACCTGTCGAGATCGCGCTCGCGGGCGAGTTCCTTCTCCGCGAGATCAAGCGCCGCTCGCGCGCGTTGCGCTTCGGCCCTGGCCTGGCCAAGCGCAGCAGTCGCGGCCACACGTGCAGCATCCAGCTCAGCCCGGGCACGACTGTCGAGCAGCGGCGGCGCCTCGGCCCGCACGCGCGCCACGACGGTCTTGCCGGCGGTGACCGGGTCACCAGGTTCAAGGTCGATGCGTTCGACACGCCCGCTGACCGGTGCGGACACCACGTATCGCTGCCGGATCCGCGTCTCGCCTTCCTCGTCGATGGTCACGAGCATTGGCCCACGAGTGACCTGGGCGGTATCCACCTGTGTTGGTGTGGGTCGCAACGCCACAAAGAGCAGCAGTCCCACCAGGCCGGCGCCCGCGATCCACCATCCGTACCGCGTCCATCGTCGCATCTGCTACTCCCGTGTCTTGAGGACGGCGACCAAGTCCAGGTGGTCGAGTCGCCGGCGGACGACCAGACTCGACAACACCGCTGCCGCACCAATCACCAGCCACGTCCAGGCCACCATGCCGGTACGTACCACCAGTGGAATTCGAAAAACCTCGCTGGTCACACTCGCGACGACGAGCATGGCCAGACCGTACCCGATGAGTGATCCGATGGGCAGCGCCAGCATCGTGACCACGCCGAGCTCTCCCAGCAGGATCAGGGAGATTTCCTGTCGCGTGAAGCCCAGCACCCGCAGGCTGGCCAGTTCGCGGCTGCGCTCAGAGAGCGAGATGCGCGCGGCGTTGTAGACCACGCCGAACGCAATGATCCCGGCAAAGATGACGTTGATGCCGATCTGCACCGACAGGTTCTCCGCCATGGTCTCCCTGAAGCTCCGCCGCATCGCTTCCGTCAAGGCGACACCGGCCACCGCGGGCACCAGGCGCAGGCGTGACTGCAATCGCGACAACGCGGCGTCGTCGACCAGCAGGTAGGCACCGGAGATGGTGTCACCCTCACCCATCAGATCGCGCACCTGATCGATTGGCAGGTACGCCTGCAGGCCCATGTTGTCGTCGACCACTGAGGCGACAACCATCCGTGTGGTGGGACGGCGGCCTTCGAGCACCTCGACCTCCACTTCGTCGCCCGGCTCCACATGCAGCGTTGCGGCGAGCACCTCGGACATCAGGAGTCCCCCGGCTGGCAGGTCATGGGGTTCGCCGTATTGGTCGACGACCCTGCTCAGTGTGGCAGACGGACTGACGCCGGTGATCGACAGTGTGCGTGAGTGCTGCCCTGAGCGCAGTCGCGCGGCAATCGTGCGGTGGGTTTCCACGCGCATGACACCGGGCATACGTTCGAGCGCATAGGTCGCCGAACCCGACCGCGGCTCGACAAATGTCAGCGTGACGTCCTGCCGCATGCGCACGGCGAATTCGGTTTCGACCAGTACGGTGATCGCGTCGATGAAGACGAAGCCGACGAACAACACAGCTCCCGCCAGCGCGATCCCGAGGATCGATGCGGCCGCTCGCAGGGGCTGCCGCTCGAGCGTACGGAGGACCATGCGCACGGTGGGGCGCAGATACCGGCTCAGGCCGATGCGTTCAATGATGCTGCGTCGATACCTCGCCGGCGATTCCGGCCGCATGGCCTCAGCCGGTGGCACACGCACCGACCGCACCACTGCGGACCGCGCGCCCAGCGCCGCCGAGACCAGTGTGATGAGCAGTGCGCCGACGATCACGTGGCCGGAGAGTTGGTAGTCCAGCGAGGGGAAGCGGAAGTACTGGTTGTAGAGCCCGATCATTGCCGAGCCCAGCCATCCGCCCGCGGCGATGCCCAGGATGGCACCCACCAGCGCGATGAGCATCGCCCACTTCAGGTAATGCCAGCCGAGTTCCAGGTTGGAATAGCCCAGCGCCTTGAGCGCCGCGATCTGCGGTCGCTGCAATGCCAGCGCCCGGCTCATCGCGATGTTGAGGATGAACGCCGCGACGCCAAGGAAGATGAGCGGAATCATGAAGCCGAACGACTGCAGCTGGTTCAGTTCGTTCTCGAGCATCCAGGCAGAGAACTGCCGGTTGCGGGCGACGGCGCCGCGGCCTCCATACGGATCAAGCATTCGATCGACGTCGGCAAGCACTTCGGGCACAGAGGCGTCCGGCGACAGGCCAAGCGAGACCTGATTAAACCCGCCCTCCATGTTGTACGCCGCCGCCAGGGCCCGATGCTCCATCCAGAACACGCCGTAGCGGCGGTCGTCGGGAATCATTTCCCCTGGAGGAATGGAATAGACGTACTCCGGCGAGAGCGCGATGCCGGAAATTGTCAGCGTGCGGCGGCGACCGTTGATGATGGCTGCGAACGTCGCGCCAGGTTCAAAACCATGCGCCGTGCAGAAGGCCTCGCTGGCCAGGACTTCGTCGGGTCGCGTCGGGTCAGGCCATTGGCCGCGTCGCAAGAAGACATCATTGAGTAGTGGACGACGGTCGCCGGGGATCGAGACCAGTAATCCGGCGGCGGGCTCAAGCATGCCGGGAATGTCGAGCGTGACGCCCACCACCACACGAGTCTCCACGACGTCCACGCCCGGAATGTCCGCGAGCTGCGCCCTCAGGCGCTGCGGCGCCCGCGTGAGCGACGCAAAGACGTCCGCAAAACGTTGACGGGCGTAGTAGGAGTCGACGGTCGATCGCAGCGAATCGAAGTTCGAGAGGTACGCGACATACATTGCGACGCCGGCCGCCATCACAAGCGCAATGGCCAGGGCCTGGCTCCGCATCTCCCACACATCCCGCAGCAACTTCCTGTTGAGGGCGGTCATGGGATCACCACGTCAGATCAGCCGCGGACTTCCTGGTGGCGTTGTGTTCAGTGCCGACGATGCGTCCGTCGGCGAGCCGCACGACCCTGTCGGCCATCGCGGCGATCGCGGCGTTGTGGGTGATGACCACGGTGGCTGTGCCCAGTTCCGCGTTCACGCGCGCGATGGCTTCCAGCACGACGACGCCGGTGGTGATGTCGAGCGCGCCCGTGGGTTCGTCACACAGGAGGACGTCGGGCTGCTTGGCGATCGCGCGGGCAATGGCGACACGTTGCTGCTCACCGCCCGACAGCTGGGATGGAAAGTGATCCTTGCGATGACCGAGACCGACAAGCTCCAGCGCGCGGTCGGGCGACATCGGGTCAGTCGAAATTTCGGTGACCAGCGAGACGTTCTCGCGCGCCGTGAGACTGGGAATCAGGTTGTAGAACTGGAACACGAAGCCGACGTGATCCCGCCGATACTCGGTGAGGGCCGCTTCACCGGCTTCGGTCAGATCGTGATCGTGGTAGACCACGTGACCGGAGGAGGGGACGTCCAGGCCGCCGAGGATGTTGAGCAGCGTGGACTTGCCGCTGCCCGAGGGCCCGAGGAGCACGACGAATTCGCCGGCGTACAGGTCGAAGTCCACCCCACGCAGCGCCTGCACCGTCATCTCGCCCATCGGATAGACCTTGGTCAGGGCTGTGGCGGCAAAGACGGGTACGGCGGGCGCCGTCATTGGTCCAGTCTACGGCAGGTGTGTGACCAGCAGGTCGATGACCGTCTGCGGCGATTCCGCGTGTATCCAGTGTGTGCCGTCACGGCGGTGCAGATGAACGTGGGCATCGTTGAGCGCCTCCACGTGGGCCGCCGCGGACTCCGACATCGCACTCGAGGTCGAGGCTTTCAGAAAATGCAGATCGTGGGTGCGTGACCGGTTGTCGACGATGGGCCACAGATCCGTGTCGAAGAAGTTGTCGAGCAGGCGTCGCATGGCCGCGAAGTCCAGGCGCCAGACAAAGGCGTCCCCTTCACGAGAGAGGTTTGTGGCCATCCACACCGCAACGCCACGGGTGTACCCGCCGTCCACGAGTGCCTCTGCCGCCGCCTCCCGTGACGGGAAGGTGTCGGGCAGCCGTGCGATGAGCTGCAGCATGTCGTAGGCGGAGCCGCCGGCCTCACGCGGCGCCGGGGTCGAATCAATGACCCAGGTCTGAAGTGTCCAGTCGGGACGCCGCTCGGCCAGCGCCAGCGCCACCTTGCCGCCGAAGGAGTGTCCAAGCACGACCCGAGGCCGCAGGGCTGCCTCCGTGAGCCAGTCATCGAGGTCTTCGGCCAGCCCGCGCACGGTGTCGCCGTGGCGTCCGGCCGGAGAATCGCCATGGTACGGAAGGTCCACCAGGACGCACGAGTAATCACGACGGGCCGTCGTCACCGCCTTGGCGATGGCCTGCCAGTTGCGGCCGCGCCCGTAGATGCCGTGCAGCATGACCAGCGCGTGAGGCGCCTGCGGATCGCCGACACGTGTCGTCGAAAGACTCACGAAGTCGATGGTATTACGCTGCTATCCTCTTGTCATGGCCAAGCGTTACTGGTTGATGAAGTGTGAACCCGACGCGTACACGATTGAGGACCTTGAGCGCGACGGCACAACCAGCTGGGAAGGTGTGCGCAACTATCAGGCGCGCAACTTCATGCGCGACCAGATGCAGGTAGGCGACCCCGTGCTCTTCTACGCCTCCAATGCCGACCCCTCCGGTGTCACCGGCCTCGCGCGCATCAGCCGCGCCGGTTATCCCGATCACCTGGCCTGGAAGAAGGGCCACACGTACTTCGACGCTGCGAGCACACCCGACAAGCCGGTGTGGTTCATGGTCGACATCGAGTTCGTCGAGAACTTCGGCAGGACCGTGTCCCTCGAGACGCTCAAGGCCACGCCGGGGCTGGAAGACATGAAGGTTGTGCAGAAGGGCAGCCGCCTGTCGGTGCAGCCAGTCACCAAAGCCGAATACGACATCGTCGTCAAGCTCGGGCGAGCCCGCGCACGCACGTGAGTACTCCAGACGGGTCAGTGCGCCGGGCCGCGCTGCCGGTGCTGCTTGCCCTGTCGACGGGGCACCTGATCAACGATCTGCTCCAGTCGATCCTGCCCGCGCTGTATCCGATGTTGAAGTCGAACTTCGGCCTCGACTTCTGGCAGATCGGCATGATCACCTTCACCAACCAGGTCACATCGTCGCTGCTGCAGCCGTTTGTCGGGCTGTACACCGACAAACGCCCGCATCCGTATTCGTTGCCGATTGGCATGACGTTCACGCTGGCAGGACTGATCCTGCTCGCGACGGCGGGCGCCTATCCAGCCTTGCTTGTGGCGGCCGCGCTGGTCGGCGTCGGCTCGTCGATCTTTCATCCGGAGTCGTCGCGCATTGCGCGCCTGGCCTCCGGCGGCCGCCATGGCTTTGCGCAGTCGCTGTTTCAGACCGGCGGCAACTTCGGCACGTCACTGGGTCCGCTCATGGCCGCGCTGATCATTCTTCCGGCCGGCCAGGGCGCCGTCGGCTGGTTCTCGCTCGTGGCACTGGCCGGCATTGCCCTGTTGTGGCGGGTGAGCCGGTGGTACTGGCACAAGGGACGGGTGCTTCAGCGCGCCAACACGAGTGTCTCGACACAGCCCGGTCTTCCACGGCGTCGGGTCACGATCCTGCTCGGTATTCTGCTGACGCTGGTGTTCTCGAAGTACGTCTATGTCTCGAGCTTCGTCAGCTACTTCATGTTCTTCCTGATCGAGCGCTTTGGCATCTCGCAGGCGCAGGCGCAATACCACCTGTTCGCATTTCTCGGTGCCGTGGCGGCCGGCACGTTCATTGGTGGTCCCGTCGGCGATCGATTCGGGCGCAAGCCGGTGATCCTCGCGTCCATCGTCGGCATCCTGCCGTTATCTGTCGCGTTGCCATACCTTCCGCTGTTCTGGACGACGGTGCTGAGTGTGTTGATTGGCCTGATCCTGTCGTCCGCGTTCTCCGCGATTCTGGTCTACGCACAGGAACTGGTGCCGTCGCGCGTAGGGTTGGTGTCCGGTTTGTTCTTCGGATTTGCGTTCGGCGTGGCCGGCACCGGTGCCGCCGTCCTGGGGTGGGCAGCCGATGCCGTCGGCATTGTCACCGTGTTCCGCTGGTGTGCGTGGTTGCCCGCGCTGGGCCTGGTCGCGCTCGCGTTGCCGCACGTCCGCCGCTGACGCGCCGGTGCGGAATCGACGTTTCGTATACGATTCCCACGAATGAAGGTCGCAATCGTCGGTGGCCCCGGCGTCGGCAAGAGTACGCTCGTGCGCCAGCTGGCTGACCTGTATCACCACGGGTCTTACGGCGAGGGTGAAAAAGGTGTCTGGGATCCCCGGGTGCTTGCCGACATCGAGGCCGGCCGGAATCCGGTGGGGGTCACTCTGTATTTCGCGGAGCTGTACGACGCGAACTATCGGGACGCCGCCACACACGATCATGCGAATAAGGTGATCTTCTTCGAAGGTGCGCGGATCACGCTGGAAGCGCACATTGCCGAATACCCGCCAGAGACACACGACGCACTGCGTGAGGTGCTCTCGGTTGGCGATCATTGGCGGCCTGACCGGACGATTGTCCTGACCTCCAGCTCCGACACGATTGAGAAACATATCCGGCTGCGTGCCAGGCCTCACGAAACGGCCGAGCAGATGGTCGAGCGTTTTCGCCTGATTGACGCCGAGTTCCGCCGCCTGGCGCCGGCGTATCCGGGCACTGTCCTGATCGACCGGGACGGCAAGGAATTCCACGATCGCACCGGATTGGACGAGATCATCCGTGTGGCGGGCCTCCCCCCGTACCGCGACGTGCCGTACCGCACCATCGATCGCTACCGTCCGTGAACCTGGCGGCCAGCTGCCGCGACTGATCCAGTAATGCCCGCCCATGCGGATGAACGCCTCGCCATTCGATGCCAGCTTGGCGAACCCGGCGCCCTCGAGGACCTCGTGCGCCGGTGGCACCCGCCGCTGCACCGGTATGTCCGGGCCTGGCTTCGCGACGACTCCGTCGTTGATGACGTCCTGCAGACAACCTGGGTAGGCATCCTGCGCGGCCTGCCGGCCCTGCGGACACCGGCGGCCATCGCGCCATGGATCTTCCGGATCGCCAGAGCCACCGTGATGTCACACCTGCGTCGTCGTTACAGCGCACCCGTTGTCACCGATGACCTCGACGTCGAAGACACAACGGCGGAGGAGCCGATGCGGTGGGCGGATCTCGAGCGCGCCGTGGATCGGCTCGGCGAGGCGGAACGGGAAGTGGTCGTGCTGTTTTATCTCGACGAAATGTCCCTGACGGACGTCGCCGGTGTGCTCGATGTGCCCGAGGGCACGGTCAAGTCGCGACTGCACCGCGCCCGGCGTCAGCTTCGGGAATTGCTGGAGGGTGAGGCGTCATGAACGTCGATCGCGCCGTCGAGGCGCTGCAGCGGGAGCTGACACGTCGTTCCCGCTTTGGTCATCTGGTGCTGCTGCTGGCGGCGCTCTCCGGACTCATCGTTGTTGTGTCGGTGTGGTCCACCGAGCCGGCACTACCGACGCGGACACACCTCGCGTTCCTGGCCTTGACACTCGTGTGCGCGGCCTGGGCCACCCATGCTGTGTGGGTGCTCAGACGACGCGTGATCCTGTTGATCCCGCATCGCGTGCGCGCAGCCGGTATCGCGGTCGTGAGCGCCGCGCTGTTCTGCGTGGGCGCGGTGCTGGTGTGGTGGAGCACCGCCGCCGAGGCTGCGTGGCTGGCCTCGGCCTCCGGGCTGGTCTGGCTGGCCATCGCTGTGGTCATCTTCGTCCGGGCGCGACGGCATCGCGCCACGCTGCAGCAACGGCTGCGGCAATTGGAGCAGGAGTCATGAGGGTATGGATTCGCCGTATCTGGGCGACCGCCGGCATCTCCTTCATGGGCTGGCTGGTCTGGAACGCCGCGGCGCATGGTGTCGATGATGCCCTGCTGCAGTCGTCGCCGACGGTGCAGGTGGAACGTCATGACGACTACCTCGTCATGACGCCGGCGTCCGGGCCGAGCGCGTCGCTGGTGTTCCTTCCCGGCGGCGGCGTCGATCCAGACGCCTACGTGCCCATCGTGCGCCGTCTCGCCGAAGACGGGATTCGCACAGCGATCGTGTACCTGCCGTGGCGCATGGCCTTCAGTGAATCCTCGAGAGAGGTGGTGTGGCAGCGGATCGACGCAGTTGCCAATCGATGGCACGGCGGACCATTCGTGCTCGGGGGGCATTCACGCGGCGCCGCGCTCTCGGCGCAATATGCCACCCGCGGCGACACCAGGCTTGCAGGTCTGGTCCTGATCGCAACGACACATCCACGCGATCATGATCTGTCGGCCGCCTCGTTCCCGGTCTTGAAAGTCGCGGGCACGCGCGACTGTGTCGCGCCGCTCGACGATGCCCGTGCAAACGCACGGAACCTTCCGACGACGACGCGGTGGTCGATCATCGAAGGCGCCAATCACGCACAGTTCGCGTATTACGGCCGGCAACTGGGGGACTGCACTGCCGACATCCCGAGAGCCGCGCAGCAGGACGCGTTGCACACGGCGCTCATGAGCTGGTTCCGAGACAAACAGCTCTTGCGCTGAGCCGCGAGCCTGACTACGCTGTGCCGCATGTCGTTCAACAGGCGTCAGTTTGTTCAGGGCATGACAGCCGTCGTTGCAGCCACTGCCGGCTCCAGTCTCGATCCGCTGCTCGCGTGGCCAGGGCCACAGGCGGCAGGGCAGTCCGGCAACCCGATTCTCGACGGGTGGTATGCGGATCCGGAGGCGCGTGTCTTCCCGATGGCGCCCGACGGCAGCGCGACACCGACGTACTGGATCTATCCGACGTTTTCGGCGCCCTACAACGATCAGCTCTTTTTTGATGCGTTTTCGTCGCCCGATCTCGTGACGTGGACCAAACATCCGAAGATCCTCGACGCGGCACACATCAGCTGGGCCCGCCGTGCGATCTGGGCGCCGACGATCCTGCGAAAAGGTGAGTGGTACTACCTGTTCTTCAGTGCGAACGACATCCAGAACGATGAGCAGATCGGTGGCATCGGCATCGCACGTGCGCAGCGTCCGCAGGGCCCGTTTCAGGACGTCCTCGGCCGTCCTCTCATCGACAAGTTTCACAACGGTGCTCAGCCGATTGATCCGTTTGTCTTCGAGGATCCCTCCGGTGCCGTGTATCTGATCTACGGCGGATGGCGGCACTGCAACATCGCACGGCTCAATGACACGCTGACCGGCTTCGTGCCGTTTGAGGACGGCACGACATTCAAGGAGATCACGCCGCAGGGGTACGTCGAAGGGTCCTGGATGTTCGTGCGGGACAGCCGGTACTACTTCATGTGGTCGGAAGGCGGATGGACCGGCCCCAACTACGCGGTGGCGTACGCGGTGGCCGATTCACCGCTCGGGCCGTTCACACGCGCGGGCCGGATCCTCCAGCAGGATCCCAAAGTTGCCACGGGCGCGGGGCATCATTCCGTACTGCGCTCGCCAGCCTCGGGCCGTCACTACATCGTGTACCACCGCCGGCCACTCGACCGGACCGACCGCAACCACCGGGTGGTCTGTATCGACCGCATGGAATTCACCGACGATGGCGGCATTGCACCGGTGGTGATTACCCACGACGGCGTTCCGGCGGACCCACTGCGCTGAGCGAGACCGTTCAGGCGTCCGCGCGCGGCAGTGAGACCGTGGCGCGGGTGCCGCCCTGGGGTGACCGCGCGATCGACACGGCGCCTCCGTACACCCGGGCGAGATCGGCGGCGATCGCCAGCCCGAAACCGGAGCCGGGCATCGTCACGTCGGCACGCACGCCGCGTCTGAGCACCTCCTGTTGCTGGTCCTCCGGCACCCCGGGTCCATCGTCATCAACGGTGAGCACGACGTGAGAGGCGTCGACACGAGCCTCGAGTACGACCAGGGATCTCGCCCACTTGCACGCGTTGTCGAGCAGGTTGCCGAGGATCTCTTCAACGTCCTGTTGCTGGGCACGTACGACAAGGCCTGTGGTACCTGTCATGCGGATGTCGAGACCACGTTCGGTGTAAATGCGCCTGACTGTCCGCACGAGACCCTCACGTACGGCATCGACGTCGCAGCGAGCTCCCGGGGATGCTGCCGACGCCGCGGCTCGGGCGTGCGCCAGGTGCCATTCCATTTGGCGGCGCATGCGGTCCACCTGAAGCCGTATGGCGGCCGCGATGGCCGTGTGTCCCGCGGCCTCTGCTGACCGGGCTTCTTCGTTCAGCACCGCGAGCGGTGTTCGCAAACCGTGCGCGAGGTCGCCGGCCTTGTACTGTGCGCGCGCTATCGCATCCTCGTGCTGCTGGAGCAGCGCATTGAGGTCGTCGACGAGCGGCTGCACTTCCGACGGAAACGCGCCCTCGATGCGCGACTGATCGCCTCGATGGACCGCCGCCAGGCGGAGTCGCAGCCGCGCCAGCGGCGACAGGCCTTTGGAGATCTGCGACAGGCCCATCAGCAGCAACGCGATCGCGAGCACTCCGAGAATTCCGATGTGGCCAAGCGTCCGGTGAATGACGACGACCGAGTGTGGATGCCGTGTGAGGAGGAACATCACGAACAGCGATGTGAGCGTGAACAGTCCTAGCGTCCAGAGGATGGCTCCGACGGCCACTCGGGAGCGGAGCGACGGTGGCCGGCTCACAGTGTGCCCATCCGGTACCCGAGGCCGCGAGCCGTCTCGATGACGGCCGCACCGAGCTTGCGGCGCAGGCGGGCCACGAACACCTCCACCGTGTTTGAATCGCGATCGAAATCCTGCGCGTAGATGTGTTCGGTCAGTTCAGCTTGCGAAACCACCCGGTCGCGGTGGTGCATGAGGTAGGCAAGCACGCGGTACTCGTGACTGGTCAGCTTGACGGGCGCCCCGTGGAGCGTGACGCGTGCGGTCCGTGGGTCAAGCCTGACGGCGCCGTGCCGGAGTTCGGTGGTCAGTTGCCCGGCCGCGCGACGGATGAGCGCGCGTATCCGGGCCAGCACTTCTTCGGTTTCAAACGGCTTCGACACGTAATCGTCTGCGCCCGCATCGATGCCCTGCACCTTCTCGTGCCAACTGGTTCGGGCCGTCAGCACCAGGACCGGTGTCGCGATGCCCGCCTGCCTCCAGCGTTGCAGCAACGTCATGCCATCCACCTGAGGCAAACCCAGATCAAGCACCAGCGCATCGTAGCTGGTGGTCTGCACCAGGAAGTCTGCGCGACCGCCATCGGCAGCCTCGTCGACCGCGTAGCCGGCGCCTTCGAGCGCGTGCCGCAGTTGCCGGGCGATCGCGGGTTCGTCTTCCACGACGAGGACACGCATACGCAGTGTTATAGCCCAGCCGGACCTGAACGCCGGCTGAACGGCGCGTTCACGGGTGGTTCAGGGCCATTCCGGTACGGTGGCGGCATGAAAACGCGGTCCCTGGTGTGGTTCGTGATGGTGCTCGCCGCCGTCGCTGTTGGCGCGTGGCTGTGGCTGTCGGGTCCGGACAACGGGTTCGTGGACTGGCTGCGTGAGCTTCACGGCGCACCATCCAGGACCTGAAGGACCCGATGGACCTGATGCACCTGATGGACCAGACTTGGCGTCAGATCCGCCAGGCACCGGTCGTCGCCATCGTCGTGGTGGCGTCCTTGGCCGTCGGCATCAGCGTCAATGCGTCTGTCTTTTCCTGGGTGCAGGCGCGACTGTTTGCGCCGCTGCCGGGCGTGGCGCGGTCTGCCAGTCTTCGCCTCGTGGAGCCCGTCAACGACAACGGGCTGTTCGTCGGGACGTCCTGGCGCGACTATCTGGACCTGCGTGAACGGGTGACGGCGTTTCCCGCCCTGATCGCCGGGCGCATGATGCCAACGTACGTGGGTGACTCAGGCAGCGTCGAACGAGTGTTCGGCATGCTGGTGTCGGACAACTACTTCTCCGCCTTGCGGGTCACACCTGCCGCGGGGCGCGTCTTCACGGCAGCGGATGTCTCGGTGGACGGTCGGGAGCCGCTGGCCATCCTCTCCTGGCGTCTTGCGCAGTCGCGCTTTGGTGACGCCTCCTCTGCGGTCGGGCGGACGCTGCGTGTGAACGGTCAGGTGTTGACCGTCGTGGGCGTCATGGCTGACGAGTTTCAGGGGACGGTGCTTGGGCTCCAGCTCGACGTCTATCTGCCGGCGACAATCGCGCCGCTGCTCAATGACGGCTACACCGAACTCCGTGCGCGAGACGTGCGCGGATACATGGTGATGGGGCACCTGGCCGACGGAATCTCCGAGGCAGAAGCCACCCGGCAGGTGTCGGCGGTGATGGCGGAGCTGACCCGACAGTATCCGGACACCAACAGGGGAATCACGGCGCAGGTGCTGCCATTCTGGCAATCCCCCCGGGGGCCACAACGGATGATGGCGGCGGCTCTGGTGGTTCTCCAGCTCCTCATGCTGGTCGTCTGGCTGGCGGTGTGTGGCAACGCCGCGAACCTGGTGCTTGCACGAGCGTCTCGCCGCGCGCGGGAGGTCAGTGTCCATCTGGCGCTGGGCGCAACGCCGGCTCGTATCCGTCGTTTCATGCTGACGGAAACAGTTGCACTGGGTCTGGTGGCGGGCAGCATTGGCGCGGTGCTGGCTGTGTGGGGCACGCGCGTCCTGATCGTGTTGCCGATGACCGGGTTGCCGGTGCGCTTCCAGACGGAACTCGACGGGTGGGGCCTGGGATTTTCGATCGCCCTTGGCGTGCTCTCCGGCCTGATTGTCGGGACCGTACCGGCGTGGCACCTGTCGCGCCTCGAGCCGCAGGCCGTGCTCCACTCGGCCACACGCAGCGCAGGCCGTGGCGGACTGCGAAACGCGCTGATGGGTGCGCAGGTGGTCCTCGCCACGATAGTGGTGATGGCCGCGGGTTTGTTCCTGCGGAGCTTCCTCGACACGAAGACGATCGACCCCGGATTTGACCAGGACGGGATTTTACTGACCGCGTTTGATGTGGGCGGCCGGCCGGTCGCCCGTGAGGGTGGCCGCGTGCTGGCCCTTCGCCTGCTCGAGCAATTGGCCGGACGACCCGGCGTCGACGCGGCCGCGCTCTCGACCTCAGTGCCGCTGGACATTCATGGCCTGCCGGGTCGCGTATTCACAATCGACGGTCGGCAACGCGCCGATGGCGAGTTTGATCAGGCGCTGTCGAACACGGTGACTCCCGGGTACTTCGATCTGATGGGGATCGCGCGACTGGCCGGGACGGACTTTGCACCGCTCACGGACCTCGACCAGGCGCCACAGGCGATCGTCAATGAGGCGTTCGTTCGGACATACATCACACCTGACGGCCCGCTCGAGAGTGCGCTTGGCCGTTCCATCGAGGCGCGTGGACGGTCACAACGGATCGTGGGCGTTGTCGACACCACGGTCGCGAACGCATTTGGTGAACCACCGACGCCGGTGATCTACTTTTCGTACCGCGATGGCGCGCCCCCGATGGGAGAGGTGCACGTACGCACGAGGGCCGGCGCCGAACTGACGCGCACGACGGACGTGCGCGCCGCCATCAACGCCATCGATTCTGAAGTGCCGGTCTTCAACGTCCGGACGTTGCGACAGCACGTCGAGAGCAACCTGGTGTTTCGTCGTGTGCCCGCACGCCTGTTTGTCGTGCTTGGTCCGCTCCTGCTGATTCTTGTGGCGGCCGGCATCTACGCCGTCGTCTCGTACGTGACCACATTGCGCACCCAGGAAATTGGCGTACGTCTCGCCCTGGGCGCCACTCCCCGTCGCTTGATCTGGGAATCGGTCGGGTCTGCGATGCGTGTGGTTATCGCCGGCGCCATGCTCGGCTGGGTCGTGATGTTCATCGGCACGACCGCATTTTTCGCTGAGGCCACACGCGACGTCTGGTCGTTTGTGGGAGTCCCCGTGCTGCTGCTGGTCGTCGCGGCGTGGGCGTGCTGGGTGCCGTCCAGACGCTGCGCGGCGGTCGACCCGCTGACGTCACTGCGGCAGCAGTAGCACTACCGTGACCACTTGTCGACGTTGCCGTGCAGTGCGGCAAACCGTGCGAGGCAGAAGGCCGGGTCCGGGGCCGTGCGACCAAGCACGGCATCGGCCACCATGTCGCCCACGACCGGGCCCATCTTGAAGCCATGGCCCGACCCTCCGCCGACGATCCACAGTTGGCGGTTGCCCGGATGGGTATCGATCACGAAGTGTCCGTCAGGGGTGGCTTCGTACTGGCACACCTCACCGCCCACCGACGGCGCTGCAGCGAGGCCCGGAAACCGGAGCCGCAGGTACTCGCGTATCGCCTCAACCTCGGCGTTGGCGATCGTTCGGTCAGCAGTGCTCATGTCGAGCGCCGGTCCCGCTGTGTCGTTGCCGATCTTGAAGCCTCGCCCATCGTCACCGGGGATGCCATACATGACGTGTTCACCGACCTCGAGCCAGATGGGCAGCGCGGGGGATAACCACTGACGGTCACCAGCGGGTGTGGCGAAGTAGTGCGAGACCTGGCGTGTCGGGACGATCCAGGCGCCGAGCAGATCCGGAAACAGGCGCCCGAGCCAGGGACCGGCCGCCACCACCACAGCGTCGGCCTCCAGCTGCTCTCCTGAGGTCAATTGCAGTCGCGTCGGGTCGTCGCACACCGCCAGTTCGGCGCGGTCCATCGTCCCGCCCTCGGCCAGAAACCTTGCCGCGACGGCCTCGCAGGCACGGCTCGCCAGCAGGAAACCCGCGGACGGCTCATGCAGGATGGTGTCAATGCCGTCGAAGTTGACCTGCGGCCAGCGGGTCGAGGCCTCCGAGCGAGATAGACGTTCAAACGGGACCCCCTCGTCGGCCAACGCGGCCTCGGAGGCGCGTGCGAACGGCGGGTCCCCGGCGCTGATCCACAACGCTCCGGCGGGGCGAAGGCATCCGTGGCTCCAGAGGGTGTCCTCGTCCAGCCATCGGCGAAACGCGCGGGCCGCCATGTGTG
>BTVE01000060.1:0-26992 GCA_045862915.1 Acidimicrobiia bacterium | reverse complement strand
TTGGCGGCACGGACGATCGCGTAACCGGCAGGGCGCTGCAGCGCAACCGAATGTGGGGCGGCACGGCAGGCCTGGTATGGACACACGCCGGTGCGCCCACCACGGTGGCCGCGCGGCTGTCACACAGCGTCAACACGTTTGATCAGACGTTCAGCGCGGTCGCCGCAGGCCGCGCCTCGGAAACCCTGACGTCCACCCAGCAGATCGAGTCGGACACCACACGCGCCACAGTCGAAGTCTCGCGGTCAGACAGGCGCGGTTTCGCAGTTGCGCGTCTCGGGATGTCCAGAGCGTCGGCGGACTTTGCCGAAACACGAGCCGGCGTGACCACGGTGCAGTCGCTGACCGACGCCGGCGAGCAGGTGTCGGCGCAGGCCGGCTGGTCGGCAACATCCGCGCTGACGATTTCTGCCGGATCGCGCATCGAGTGGCGCGCAGCACCAACGGCCGGCAGCACCCGCGACCGCGCGACCGTCGGGCGGGCCGCCGTCGACTGGACGCCCGCAACCCATCTGCATGTGCGCGCGTCCGCCGCCACCAGCCATCGCTGGCCGACGCTTAATGAACTGACACGTGGATTCCGCGTCGGCAACACCCAGACGCTGGCCAACGCCGACCTCAAGCCGGAACGCGCGCGTGCGGTGGATCTCGGCGTGACGTGGGACAACCGTATCTGGCGCACGACCGTGACGGTGTTTCGCACCGTCGTGCGGGACGCGATCGCCAACGTGACGCAGTCATCGGGATCCACGATCGTCCGTCGCCGGGAGAACGCAGGCGATGCCGTCTCGCAGGGCGTGGAGGCGTCGGTGGAATGGCGCCTGCGGCGGCTGCTGCGACTCACCACCGCCGCGACGATTGCCGACGCAACGTTCCAGCGCTCCTCCGAGCCGGCCATCGATGGGCGCCGGCTTCCTCAGGTGCCGCGTGTCAGCTTGACCGCATCCGGCTGGCTTACTCGCGGTCCTCTCACCGGCTACGTCATCGTCCGCACCACGGGCCGCCAGTTTGACGATGACCGGAATGTATTTGAGTTGGCGCCGGCCACGCAGGTGGACGCCAGCGTGAGCGTGCAGGTGGGGCAGGTGCGCGTGTTTGTCGCCGGGGAAAACGTGTTTGATGCGCGGATTGAGACCGGGCGAACGCCGCTGGTCAGTGTCGCGCCAGGTCGCGCGTGGCGCCTGGGCGCCCGGTGGTCACTCGGCGACGCCGGCCGGTGACTTGCGGCCGCGTCCGCGGCGCCGGCCACGCCGACGACGTCGTTTGCGTCCACCATCCGCGCCCACATCGGCAGCCGGCGGCGGCGTCTGTTCGCGCCAGCGCATGACGGCATCAGGCGCGTCCCCGAACACGTCCAGCCAGTTCAGTGTGTCGCCAAACGCCGGACGCATCGGCAGACTGCGCTGAAGGCGCGCGGGGAGGTCCGGCTCCATCAGACGCGGCGCAATGGTCAGCACCTGGCTGAGTCGGTCCAGATCTCGTCGGGCCACCGGCAGTTGCCCCAGCTGGACGCGCACGTCCGGCGCGCCAGGCTGACGACGGGTGATGAGCCCGGCCGGCACGAGCAGCGCACTCACCAGAATGGTGTTGTTGAGGCTCGGCGGTACCGACTCGAAGCGGCGGCGATACGCGTCCAGCTGCGCCAGCGCGTTCCAGACAGCCTCAGAGGGATCGCGCAGCTCGGGCGTCATCAACTCCAGCAGGCCGAGTTCGCTGAGATTGCGGAAACTGGCCTCCGCATACCCTGAGCGGAGGATCTTGTAGTACTCCTCGAGCAGTCGAGCCGGAGACGCTTTCGCGATCAGCGGGCGCAGCTCGCGGATGGCTTCAACGACGAGCGGGTCCATCGAAAAACCCAGGCGGGCCGCGAAGACCGCTGCGCGCAGCATGCGCACGGGGTCTTCCACGAAACGCACGAGCGGGTCACCAATCGAACGAATGACACGTTTCTCCAGATCCTGGAGTCCGCCGACGTAGTCGATGATCGAAAACGTGGCGATGTCGTAGAAGAGCGCATTGACCGTGAAGTCGCGCCTGAATGCATCTTCTTCGGGCGTGCCGAACGTGTTGTCACGCCGGATGATGCCTTCGGGCGACAACGTGGCAGGCGACGTGGCCACCACCTCCGCATCGTCGGCCTGGGCGTCGGGCGGCGGATCCGGCACGTTGCGACGGAAGGTCGCCACTTCAATCGTCTTCTGACCGAACTTCACATGTGCGAGACGGAAGCGTCGACCGATGATCCAGCAGTTGCGGAAGAGTTTCTTGACCTCGTACGGATGCGCGCTGGTGCCGATGTCGAAGTCTTTTGGTGGACGGCCCAGGAGGAGGTCCCGCACGCCGCCGCCGACCAGATAGGCCGTATGGTTGGCCTGCTGCAGCCGGTACAGGACCTTGAGCGCGTCGGCATCAATATCTCGGCGCGAGATCGTGTGCTCGGCGCGCGGAATGATGACGGGCTCGGTCACGAAACACGATTATAGTGGCCGCCGGGGCAGCCGGAGCCGGAAATTATCGAGGATTATTGTTGTAAAGCACTGAAAACAGGCGATTTATCACCTTATTTCTTCGGGTGTCACTGTTTGGCCAGCTTCCAGTTGACCCCAATCCCCACGTCCACGGTCAGCGGCACGTCAAGGGCGAATGCCCTCTGCATTTCGTCCTGGACCAGCGCGGCCACCGTTGCCGAGTCGGCTTCCGGTGCTTCAAACAGCAGTTCGTCGTGGACCGTGAGAATCATCCGCGCCGGCGCGACGGCCGTGGTGTTGTGTCGCTGCAGGGCAGCCGCCACATTGATCATCGCGTGTTTGAGGATGTCTGCCGCGGTGCCCTGGATGGGCATGTTTACGGTTTCGCGCTCTGCGGCGGCGCGCACCTGGCCGTTTTTGCTGGTGAGCTCCGGAACGAGGCGGCGCCTGCCTGACAACGTGCGCACGATACCGCTGTCGCGTGCGTCGGTCAGCGTCTGATCGATGTAACGCCGCACGCCCGGGAACCCGGCAAAGTAGGCGTCGATGAACGCCTGTGCGGCTGCCTGGGGCACGCCGATGTCCTTCGCGAGTGTGAACGCGGTTTTGCCGTAGAGCAGGGCGTAGTTGATGATCTTCGCCCGTCGCCGCAGTTCATGGGCGTCCAGTCCGCTGTTGGTGCCGAACACCCGTTCGGCCGTGCGGTCGTGGATATCCTCGCCGCGCGCAAACGCCTCGATGAGAGCCGCGTCGCCGGAGAGGTGGGCGAGCACGCGTAATTCGATCTGCGAATAATCCGCCGAGATGAGCACACAGCCCGGTTCGGCGACAAACGCGGCGCGGATTTCTCGCCCCGTCGCGGTGCGCACCGGGATGTTCTGCAGATTCGGATCGCTGCTGCTGAGCCGCCCCGTCGCCGCAACGGCCTGGTTGAACGTGGTGTGCACGCGGCCGGTCTGCGGGTGCACCAGCGTCGGCAGCGCGTCCACATAGGTGCCCTTGAGTTTCTGGATGCTGCGCCACTGCAGCACCAGCTTGGGCAGCTCGTGCACCAGCGCCAGCTCTTCGAGCACGTCCTGCGCGGTGGACGTGGCCTTGGTTTTGCCGGTCTTTTTGGCTGCCGGTAACGCCAGCTTGTCGAACAGCACCTCGCTGAGCTGCTTCGGCGAGTTGATGTTGAACTCGCCGCCCGCCAGTGCATACACACGCGCCGACAATCCATCCAGCTCGTGCTGCATCGAGGCCGCAAGGTGTGACAACGCGGCGACGTCCACTCGCACTCCTGCGCGTTCGATGTCCGCAAGGATGGGAATCAGGGGGCGTTCCAGCCGGTCGTAGATCCCGGCGACGCCATGCGCCTCAAGGTCTTCACGCAACTGGTCGCGCAGGCGACCGGGAATTTCGGCACGCTCGCAGGCGAAGTTCAATACGGCGGTCGCCGGCACGACATCGATGCCGGCCGCCTTTGCACCTCGGCCGGTGACATCCTCTCTCGTCAAAGCCTTGTAGCCGCCACGCTCAATGGCCAGCGATTCAATCGAGTGGCTGGAGCCGGTGGCGTTGACCAGGTAACTGGCAATCATCGTGTCGATGTCGATGCCCGCGACCGGCAGGCCGTGGCGCTCGAGCACGATGCAGGTGGTCTTGAGGTCGTGGCCGTTCTTGGTGATGGAGGCGTCTGCCAGCAACGGGCCCAGGATCTGGCGCACATTGGTGAGCGACAGATTCGGCGTCTCGGTCAGACCGGAGTGTCCGATGGGCACGTACCGCGCCTGCCCCGGCGCCGCGGACACGGCAATCCCAACCAGCTGGCTTCGTGTGGCGCCCGTGGCATCGGTGATCGCGGCAATTGAGAGGCGGCCGGCGTCTCTGCACGTGGCCACCAACGCGGTCAATTCGTCTGGTGTCGCGATAAGGGCAAAATCGTGTGCGGCAGTGGCAGCTGTCGGCGCGTAGTCCGCCGTGAACGTGCGGAATCCCAGTTGTGTGAACAGGGCATAACACCGCGCGGCATCCGGACCCTTGTACACGAACCGCTCCGCGTCGAACTCCACCGGGACATCGGTACGGATCGTGGCGAGTACACGGCTGGCCTTCGCATCATCCGCGTACTGCGTCAGTGCCTCCCGATGGCGTTTGGACGTCAGCGTCGGTGCTGCCGCGAGCAGCGCGTCCAGCGATCCGTGTGTGGAGATCAGGTCACGCGCGCCCTTTTCGCCGATGCCTGGCACACCTTTGATGTTGTCGACCGAATCACCCATCAGCGCGAGCACATCCACGACCTGGTCGGGTCTGACGCCCCACCGCTCGACCACGCCGTCCGCGTCGTACCAGGTGCCGTCATCCTTCGGGTTGTAGACACGCAGGCGTTCACCGACGAGTTGGAAGAAGTCCTTGTCACCGGTGACGATCGCCACGTCAAAGCCCGCATCACGCGCTTTGACCGCCAGTGTCCCAATCACATCGTCGGCCTCAAAGCCGTCGGACGTGATGTTCGGGACGCCGAGCGCTTCACACGCCTGGTGGACAAGCGGCACCTGTTCGGCCAGGTCGTCCGGCATGGGGGTGCGGTTGGCCTTGTAGTCCGCAAACAGGTCGTCACGGAATGTGCGGCCCGGCAGGTCGAACGACGCGACCAGGTAGTCGGGCTGATGATCGGCAATCAGCTTGCGCAGCATCGAGACGAAGCCGTACACCGCGTTGGTCGAGCGGCCATCGGGCCCGGTGAGGCCGCGAATGGCGTGGTACGCGCGGTACATCTGCGAATTGCCGTCAATCAGGAAGAGGCGGGGCACCCGGAATGTATATCATTCGTAGGTGCGTCTTCGTGGCGGATGGTTCCTGATACTTGTCCTGGCGTTGGCGGCGTGTTCCAACCCGCTGGCCCGTCAGTACGAGTACGACGAACAGACTTATCTCGACATCGACGGTTCGGCGACGGTGGTGATTGCCGCGTCGGTGCCCGCGCTTGTCGGGCTGCGCGGGATCGCTCTTGACCCCGCGCCAAATTCACGCATCGATTCCGCGATTGTGCGGGATGCGTTTGAAGCGGCGGGCTGCACGGTGGAAAACGTGACGCGGCCCTGGCGGCGCGCCGGCCGACGCTTCGTCCAGGTCCGGCTGGCTGTTGACGACCTCAACCAGGCGGCGCGGTGTGGCCCGTTGGCGTGGTCGTCGTATTCCTTCACACGTACCGACGAGCAGATCGTCTACCACCAGGTCGTGGGCGCGCCCGCAGGCACTCCGCCTGCAACCGTCAACTGGCGCGGTGACGAATTGACGGTGTTCAAGCTGCACCTGCCGAGCAAGGTGCTCGATCACAACGTCCGTCGGCTCAGCGACAACCAGCCAGGCACCCTCGAACGCGGCAACATCCTGTCGTGGGAACAGCGGCTGACGGACCGTTTTGCAGGTCGGCCGATCGACATGCGTGTCGTCACCGAGCCGCAGTCCATCCTCTACCAGACGATGTTCCTGTTTGCCGGCGCGTTTGCCGCAGCCGTCGTCGTGTTGATCACGATCATCTGGTTCGTGATCCGGCGGGGGCGTGCCCGCCTGAAGGAACTACAGCGCTGAGCGCGTCCGGCCGATTACGAACCCCCGCCCGCGAGCCGGATGTCCTGCGTTTTCCGATCGCCGGGTGACAGCGATACTCGCAGCGAAGCGCCGGCGAGCTCCTGCAGGAACGCCGGATTGAACCACTCTCCCGGCTCGACATCGGTGACCGCGGCAATGCTGTAGTCACCGGGCGGAAGATTGCGGACGGTGTACCGTCCGTCCGTCCCGGGACGCACGGACTGGATGCGCCGCGCCTGCGGCGTCCAGTACTGCTGATCGGTCGCAAACACGACGATCGTGTAATCGGCGGTGACCTGTCCCTGCGAGTCCTGCAGCAGGCCGCTCAATTCCGTGGTCTTGTCGCTGAACGTGATGACCGCGTCGGTCACGTTCATGTTCGGTTCGATCTGCAGAGGGAAGTCCAGTGTGTCGCGGCCGCCGGCGACAGCAGACTTCAGGACCCAGTTGCCGGATCCTCCCGGCGCGGTCGCGCCGCCGCGACCTACCCCCGGACCACCCGTCCCGGCCGGCGCCGAACTCCGCAGGGTGTAACGTCCGGGCGGCACACCGTTGATTGTGAAGCGACCGTTGGCGTCAACCGTCGTGTTCATGGCGCCGCCAAATTCGGCGTCCTGCGTGCCAACCGGATTCAGCGTGACGCGCACACGTGTCAGGTCTGTGGGCGGCGTCAACGTGGTGCCGTCAAACGCCAGTTGACCCGATACCACCATGCCGCGTTGCAGAGTGAGTGAGACCCCCTCGAGGTCGCGGCCGTCGACGCTGATGTCGGCCTGTGCCCACAGCACTTCGACCACCGGGCCCAACATGCCGCGTCCGCGTCCGCCCTGCGCACGTCCTCCGCGGCCTGACGCATCCACCACCATTTCCGTCTGTGCCGCCGCTTCGCGCACCTGCGCGCGCGACGTGACGCGGTACTGTCCCGGTGTCACGTTGCGGAATGTGAAGGCGCCCGACTGATTGGCCCGCACCGACTGTGATGCGCCCGGAAGCCCGGGAATGGTGTCGATGGCCGTCAAGGTGACCTGCGCGCCTGCCGGCACCGCGGTGTCAGTGCCCGTCAGGACACCGCTGACCTGCGCCGTCTGGACAAGCCGCAGCTGGAAGTCGACACCAAAACGTTCCTGGCCGACAGTGACGTCAACAAATGCCGCCGATGAGGGTGACGTGGTTCCGGGAAAAAAGACGGGCGCATATCCCATCGACGGCTGCCCGTTTGGGTCGAGCTGCTGCTGGAGTTGCTGCAGCATCTCCTGTCCTCGTCCGCCACCCACGGTCGCCAGCAGGTCGCCCAGCTGACCCCCGCGCCCGCCACCTCGTCCGGCTTGTCCGGCACCTGCGCCACGACCAAGCGCTTCCTGCATCTGCTGCACGGCGTTTTCGATCTCGCTGGCGATGGATGTCTGCAGGAACGGCAGGCCCGTGTTTCGCGGCTGTGCGGTGACGACGTATTGCCCGGGCTGCAGGCCATAGATGCGATAGATTCCGCGGTCGTCTGTTGTGCCGGTGCCGGCCGACTCCAGGCGTCGCTCTCCCGTGCGCATGACCGAACGCAGCGCACGGACGGGTGTCCCGGGTGAGGGTTCGCCGTATTCGTCATGCACGACGCCGGTGATCACGCCGCCCCTGGGCAGGTTGATGGGTTTGGCCTGGACGCGTTGGCCGTCCTCCACCTGGATTGGTGTGCCGGCGCGGCCCGGCGCCTTTGCGCCGTAGGCGATGTTGACGTAGCCGGCTTTCGACGCGGTCATGGAATATCGACCGGCCGGCAACTGCGTGAACACGAAGTTGCCCTCGTCGTCGGTCACCGTGGCGCGATTGCCGCGCACCTCGGTGCCCGAAATTGTCACGCGCGCTCGACGGACCGGTGTGCCGGTGTCGCCGTTGACCACCGAGCCGAGAATCATCGCGGTGCCCTGTGGCGCCGTCACCTGACCAGCGTCACGCGCCTGACCGCCACCACCACCACGGCCCCCGCGGGTTTGCTCACCCTGCCCGGCCTGCCCCCCCTGTCCAGCCTGACCTCCCTGCGCGGCCGGCACGGCGATCCACACGGTGGCAGCGACGAGTGCCGGGAAGACGGAGGAGGAAAGGGAGCGTCGGCGCATTGTCATGACAGGACCTCGTGTGGGTTACGGCTGTCGCCCCGAGGGTGTTTCCCCCTGCGGCACCTGGACGACCCGGATCTCCCCATTCCGGAGGGGCACCACCAGCCCGGTCCGTCGCAACTGGTCCAGCCGCTCCGGGGCCTCCCAGCCCACCTCGTCCCCTCCCGAGACCGCCGCGAGCACGTAGTCGCCCGGCGGAAGGTTGAACACCACAAACACGCCGTCTGGACCCACCCGCACCACCCGCCGGCGATGGGGGCCGGTCAGTGTCGCATCGGCCGGAAACACCACCACACTCGCCGACACCGACTCCCTGATGTCCCGGCGCGCGATGGTACCCAGCAACTGCGTCATCGTGTCGACAAGCGTGATCTGCACGTCCACGACCGTGGCCTGCTCCCCAACCATCAGGGGTTGGTCGAGGACGCTCATGCCGTTGGCGGTGATCGCATCGAGCGTCACGCCATTCGGAAGATCCTCGACGTGAATCTGATACGCACCAGGGAGCAGGTTGCCGATGGAGAACGATTCACCGACAGGCACGGTGCTCGAAGTCGAGATGTTGGCTGGAACCTCGAACAGCGGGTCGAGCCTGATGCGGAGTGGCCGCGAGAGATCCACCGGCCGAGTCGTGCGTTGCTGCAGCACCAGGCGTCCTTCCAGGCCTACCGGCGGCTGCAGCGCCATGGTCACCGGCTCCGGCTCAGTGTCGGTCACCTGAATGATGTGTTGCGCCCAGGTTCCCGTTCCGCCATGCGCCGTGATCTCCCACGTGCCGGGCGGCACCGCCGGAAAAACAAAACGGCCGTCGTCATCCGTCTCGACCTGGGCGATCTGACGGTGCACGAGTGGTTCCTGTGAGAGCGGCACCTGGGGCGCGCTGATGGTGACGCGTGCCGTCGTCGTGCCGGCGTCAGAGGAGGGCAGGGCCGTGATTGTGCCGGTGACCGGAACGCCATCGACGATGGAGATCACAAAATTGACCGCGCCGAAGTCAAAGCCCGACTGTGCATCCACCGGGACCGTCCAGGCCGCAGCGTCGGCGCCAGGGAAATACTGCGGCGCGAAAACACCGTTCAGCGCGTCCAGGTCCACCAGTGCAGGTGAGGTGCCGACGACATATGGTCCCGGCACCAGTCCGTGGATGCGATACCGACCGAGGTCGTCGGTCTCGGCCGAGGCCGCCGGGATCAATCGTGTGGCGCCTGGCGTGGCCATTCGGCGATAGGCCGTGACCGTCACCGCAGGCACGGGATCACCCAGGCGCGTGCGCACGTCACCGGAGATCACCGCCGGCACCCAGAGTCGAATGTTGACGTCCGACAGCCAGAGACCCGAGGTCAGCGTCACGTGCAGACCGCTGGCGCCTGGATGCTCCTGGCCGTACGTGCCCGGCAGGTATCGATCGCGAACGGCGGAGACGCGATATCGGCCTTCGGGCAGCCGTGAAAACAGATAGCGGCCCCGATCGTCGGTCACGACGTTCAGGACACGCCCCTCCTGCTCGATGGTGACGATGGCTCTGGCCAGGCCGCGGCCGGTGTCTCCATCCACAACTTCTCCCATCAGGACCGCGCCCGGCAGGATCCGGCGGGCCTGCGCCGATGGGGAGGCCGTCAGGGCGGCCAGCATCAGGAACAGGCAGCTCGCGTGCTTCAGATGGCGTGGAGCGCGGAACACCTTGAATTCGACGCTCCGGACCCCGCGCCAGCCGGACTCAGTGGCCGAGTGCGTCGTTGAGCAGGAAGATGGTGGCCAGTCCCAGCGCAATCAGCGAGACCTGGCGCACCGCCGACGGGCTGACTTCGCCGCGGTGCAGGTGCGGGATCAGGTCGGCCATGGCGACGTACAGGAACGTGCCGGCGGCAAACGCCAGCACCCAGGGCTGTGCCATCGGCACCCGGGCTCCAAACAGCAGCATCGCTGCCGCGCCGAGCAAGCCCCCGGCCGCAGAGGCGAGATTGAGGAGAAGGGCCTTCTTGCGCGAGTGTCCCGCCGACAGCAGGATGGCGAAGTCACCGGCCTCCTGCGGGATTTCATGGGCGATGGCGCCGACGGCCATCGTGACGCCGGTCGGAACCGAGACGAGGGTTGCGGCGGCAATGGCAATACCGTCCACGAAGGTGTGGACCGCATCACCGATGATCACGAGTGTGGCCGTGCTGCGATGGGCCTCACATTCGCCTTCTTCGTGGCAGTGGTGCAGCAGCACGAGCTTCTCGAGGACAAAAAAGATGAGGATGCCGCCCAGCATCATGGCGAAGGCGCTGGCCGGCGGCAGCACCTCGAGGGCTTCCGGCATCAGGACCAGGCCTGCGGCGCCGAGCAGGGTGCCGACCGCGTAGGACACGAGCCAGGGCACCACCTTGTTACGGACCGACGGACCAAACAGCAGGAGCAGACCAGCGACGAACAGGCCGCCGACACTGCCCACCACAGACAGGCCGAGCGCCGCAAACCACGCGAACGCGGAGTCAGACACAGACCAATCAGACTACCCCGAGATCGGGTTGGGTGCCACGAGGATCACGAGGCGATGAAGCCGCGGCGGGCGCGCACACGATAGGCGCCCCCACCCTTTTTCACACGCACCTCGATGGTGTGCCAGCGGCCATCCTTGGGCGCCGACGAGTGATACGTGAGGAAGTACTGGCGACTCAGCTCACTCGCAATGCCGGCGGTGGCGGGCTCCAGATCTCGGTGCGAAAAGATCATCTCCGTGCGGCCGCCGCTGTCGTCGGTAATCGCGCGAAGGGCGTCCACGTTCACACGGTCCGACGTGACCGGGCCACTCGGCCGTGCGGCCGGCGTCGGCGTCGAGTTCCTGGGAGCCGCGCGGCCGGGAAACGGCGACGGTGCCGGCGGCCGGCTGGGCGCGGCCGATGACCGCGCGGATGTGCCGGCGCGATCACCCGATGCATCGATGCCGATCGCGTACACCAGCACCTCGCTCTTGCGGATCGCCTGCGTCACATCCGACACCTGCGTACTGCTGCTGGTGTCGTTGCCGTCCGAGATGACCACGAGCGCCTTCTTGCGCTGTGATCCCTGTTGTGCCAGCGGGATGGCGTCCGCGACGGCGTCATACATGGCCGTGCCGCCCCGCGGCGTCAGCGATTCGAGCGCACGGCCCACCCGACGGCGATCGGTCGTCCATGAGTGGACCAGCTGCGCCTGCGAATCAAAACGATAGAGGAAGACCTCGTCCTGTTCACTCAACAGATCATTGGCGAATCGTCCAAGTGCCGCTCGCGCCGCCGCCCACTTTTCGCCGACCATCGATCCACTCGTGTCGACCGCGATGCCGAGGCTGACGGGCACGCGCGCCGAGTCGAAGTGTGCAACGGGTTGAGGCGCGCCGTCCTCGAGCACTTCAAAGTCGGACTCGCGCAGGCCTTCGACAAAGTGCCCGTTCGCATCAGTGACCGTCACGGTGACGTTGATGAGGCTGACGCCCGATCGGAACGAAAAGCCCTGACCGGCGGGACGGTCCTGCGCGGCGAGCGGCAGCACACCCGCCAGCAACGCGGCCAGCACAATGCGGACGGCCGGGCCTCGCCTGCTCATCGGTGAGCCTCAACGGTGGCCATGGTCGTGCCGGAAATACCTTCGGCCCGGCGATCGACGTGCGGGAACGTGGCGCCATCGTCACGGCGGAAGCCGACGCGATACCGTGCGACGGCGCCGGCCGCAGGCACACGTACGGTGAAGGGCGAGACGTCGGCGGCGTGGACTCGTCCGGTGTCCAGAGGTCTCGTGGCAGATGTCAGGTACTGACCATCGGCGTCAAAGAGGTAGACCACGGCCGAGAGGGGCGGCGTCTGCGCGCGTGTGTCTCCGTTCTGCACGAGACCGGTGACGACGAAGTCCCCAGCGTCGCGACGATGCGCCAGCGAGACGAGCTCGAGCGGGGACGCCGTTGCGGCATCGCCGCTGTTGCCCTGTGCCGTCCATCCCGGACCGTACAAGCCGTACACCGTCCCTGCGCCGATCGCCATGAAAACGACGACCACGAGCACTGTTGAGCCGCCGCGCGCCGGCGCCGCAGGTGGTTCCCACGCCGGCAGTACGGGCTCGTCCGACGAGAGTCCCTGCAGTCGCGCGACACGGGCCGACGAGCGATCGCGCTCACGTCGAAGCGCACGCCACGCAAACGCGCTCAACACCACCGCCAGCGTGAGCGCGCCAATCAACACGAGCAACAACACGGAATCCATGACTACCTCAGCGTGAAACCAACGGCGACTTCCACAATCACGTCCACCGGAGCACCTTGTCGTTTCGCCGGCGAAAACCGCCACTGACGCACGGCGGCAACGGCGCGTTGATCGAGTCCGCTGCCGAGCGGGCGTGTGACTCTGACATCTCCCACCGAGCCGTCGCGCCTGACGACAATTTCCAGGACAACATCACCCTGGACGGCGCGTCGCCGCGCGTCATCGGTGTACAGCGGTCGCACTTCCTTCAGCAGTTGAGGAGGTTCGATGCCCGAGCCCGGTCGATACGGCCCGCCGCCGGTGCCGCCGCCGCTGCCGGGGCCGATGCCGCCTCCACTGCCTTCGCCGATGCCTTCACCCTGACCGGTGCCGACTCCTCCACCCGTACCCGGTCCTTGGCTGGGCGGTGCGAATGGTGGCGCGGGCGGCGCGTCGACGACACCCACCACGTCGCGTGTGTCGGCTTCGAGGGCGGCGACCGGCGCCTGCGCAGGAGGAGCCGGCGGAGGTGTCGGCGTCGGGGTGTCCCGCAACGTCGGTCGAACCGGAGGCTTCGGTATCTGCTGGCTTTGCGGACGCGGCGGCGCCACGTAGCGCCGAGGTGGCGGTACCGGACTGGACACTTTGCGTGGTGCCGGGGCCTTCCGTTCAGCACGTGGTGGAGGGGCGGGCATCGCGAGACCGCCTCCGCCACCACCCCCACCGGGGCCGGGCGAGACCAGAAACACAAGTTTTGGCGGAGGCGTCGGAGGAACACGCTCCTCGGGCCGCGCCTCGAGCCATTCCAGCGACGATGCGACCAGCAGGAGCACCACAAACGCCGCATGCAGTGAGCCGGAGATGGCCAATGAGCCTGTCGTGCGCCGTTCGGATGGCGGAAGGAACGACAGCGGTGGCCGGCCACCCGGCGTGCGCCGGATCGAGCGGACGAGCCGCACCGCGTCGGCTTCGGTCAGCAGGTCGTCAACCACGAGCACCTGCTCGAAATCGGCCACCTGTCGAACGAGTTCTTCCGGGCACCGCGCGGCGGCGGCAATCTCCCGGATCGAGTACACCTCGTTCACCAGTGTCGTTTCGGCGCGGGACGCGCGCCCCTACAGGCCTCGCGATAGACTCCCCCGCATGACTGACGCGACGTGGGCAGTGGGACGTGTAGCAATCGTGACAGGGGCATCGTCGGGGATCGGCCGGGCAGCGGCCGTTGCCCTGGGGAGGGCCGGGGCCTCGGTGGTGGCGGTGGGCAGGGATGTGGCGGCGCTCGAGACGACCCGGATGCAGATCGTCAACGGGGGAGGCGCTGCCGCTGTGATGGCCGCCGACGTGACCAGTGAGACCGCCGCGTCGGACATTGTGCGCGGCACGATCGCGGCGCATCAGCGCATCGATATTGTGGTGAACGCGGCCGGCATCATCGCGTCAGCGGGAATCCGCGAGACCACGGACGCAGCGTTTGACACGATGCTCGACATCAACCTGCGCGCGTCGTTCCGCCTGATGCGCGAGGCCACCGACGCGTTGATTGCGACCAAAGGCGCCGTGGTCAATCTGTCGAGTGTCGCCGGGACCCGAGCATTCCCCAACCTGCTGGCCTACTGCGTCAGCAAGGCGGCCGTGGATCAGCTCACACGATGTGCCGCGTTGGATCTGGCTCCGCATGGCGTCCGCGTGAACGCCGTCAATCCTGGAGTGGTGGTGACCAATCTTCATCGGCGGGGCGGGATGGACGAGGCGCGGTATGCCGCATTCCTCGAGCACTCGAACGCCACCCATCCGCTCGGCCGTCCCGGCACCGCGGACGAAGTGGCTGAACTCATCGTGTTCCTGGCATCACCTGCGGCCGGCTGGATCACCGGCGAGACCATCTCCATCGACGGAGGCCGGCATTTGACCTGTCTGAGGTAGTGCGAGGTGCGAAGTGCGAAGTGCGAAGCTGCGGCGCGTCACTGCCGGGGCTTGGCGGCTTCGATGAACGCGACGCCGTCGAGTGTCCCGACGTGGCGCGCGGCGCGCAGGCCGGCTGCGGTCAACCGCTGAACGACGTGCGCCGGATCGGTGAGTGTCCGGCTTTGAGCCAGTCGGAAGAGTCCAGGCCTGGCCACAGGTTCGCAGATCGTGACCCGCCCGCCGGGCCGCACCAGCCGGATGGCCTCGGCCAGGACCATCGGTGCATCGGTGGCGAGGTCTGCCAGCCCGGTGGGGAGAATCGCCACGGCAAACAACCCCAGGTCAATGGGCACGGACGTCAGCGGGGAGGCGCAGAACTCGACCAGCGTGCCTGCCTCGGCGGCGGCCGAGTCGACCCGGCCTTTGATGTCCGGGTTGGGATCAACCACAGTGGTCTGCCCATTCAGGCCCGTGACGGCGGCCACGGCGGCAGCCAGCGCCGGGCTGTCGGCGCCAAGCACGATGGCTTTGTCACCCGGCTTGACTCCGATCATGGCCACGGCCGGTTCAAACGGCGTGTTCGAGCCTCGCTTGATCAGTTTCAGGATCCCAAGAGCCGTCCACATAAGGCCTCCATCCTGAATGATATAGTTCTCCCTTGTGACTAAGGGTCTTTCCATTGCCCCGGCAGAGGGCAAACTCGGCGTATTACTGGTGGGATTGGGTGCGGTCAGCACCACGACGATTGCGGGCGTCTTCGCCATCCGCAAGGGATTGGCCAAACCGATCGGGTCTCTGGTTGAGATGGGCACGGTGCGGCTGGGCAAGCGCACCGAAGGGCGCTCACCCAGCATCCGCGAGTTTGTGCCCCTGACCGGCCTTGACGACATCGTCTTTGGCGGCTGGGACATCTTCGAAGACAACTGTTACGAGTCGGCGAAACACGCGGGCGTGCTCGACGAGCGGCTGCTCGATCAGATCAAGGACGAGCTGGCGGCCATCAAGCCGATGCCGGCGGTGTTCGATCGCCAGTACGTCAAGCGGCTTGACGGTCCGAACGTCAAGAAGGGCAAGAACAAGAAGGACCTCGCCGATCAGCTGATCGCCGACATCCGCAAGTTCAAGGCCGACAACAACTGTGCGCGGCTCGTCCTCATCTGGGCCGGCTCCACGGAAATTTTCATTCGCGAAGCGGACTGCCACAAGTCGCTGGCGGCGTTCGAGCAGGGCCTCGAGAACAACGACCCCGCGATTTCGTCGAGCCAGATCTACGCGTACGCGGCGCTGAAGGAAGGGCTGCCGTACGGCAACGCGGCACCGAACCTGAGCGCCGAAGTGCCGGCGCTGCGCGAGCTGGCCGCGCAGACCGGTTCGCCGATTTGCGGCAACGACATGAAGACGGGCCAGACGTTGATCAAGACGATCATCGCGCCCGGCCTCAAGGCGCGCCTGATCGGTGTCAACGGGTGGTACTCGACCAACATCCTCGGCAACCGCGACGGCGAAGTGCTCGATGATCCCGAGTCGTTCAAGACGAAGGAAGAGAGCAAGAAGGGCGCGCTCGACTACATCTTCCAGCCGCACCTCTATCCGGATCTCTACAAGGACCTGTCGCACGTCGTGCGCATCAACTACTACCCGCCGCGCGGCGACAACAAGGAAGGCTGGGACAACATCGACATCTTCGGCTGGCTCGGATATCCGATGCAGCTGAAGATCAATTTCCTCTGCCGCGATTCGATTCTCGCTGCGCCGATCGTCCACGACGTGGCGTTGTTCCTCGACCTGGCCAAGCGCGCCGGCATGTCGGGCATCCAGGAGTGGCTCTCGTTCTACTTCAAGAGCCCGATGCACGCGCCCGAGGTGTACCCGGAGCATGACCTGTTCATCCAGCTGATGAAGCTGAAGAACACGTTGCGCTACATGCGGGGTGAGGAACTGATTACCCATCTCGGACGCGAGTACTACGACTGATGAAGCGTTATCAGCCCGCCCTGCTCGGAGGCCTGTTCATTGGCGTGTTGTCCCTGCTGCCGGGGATCAATCTGCTCAATGTGTGTTGCTGTCTCTGGGTCATCACCGGAGGCGTGCTGACGACGTACCTGCTTCAGCAGAACGATCCCCTGCCCCTCGAGACGTCGGTGGCGGCGCTTGGTGGGTTGCTGGCCGGCGCCCTGGGTGGCTTGATTCAATCCCTCGGGGGCGTCGTCATGATGTCGCTGGGTGGTGAAGCCCAGCGGCAGTCCATGCAGGACATGATGGAGGCCATGGGCGAGATGCCGCCCGAGGCGGCAGCCATGTTCGAACGGCTGACCTCCGGGCCCCTCATTCACATCCTTGGCGGGGCGATCACCGTGCCGGTGTATGCGGTGTTTGGCTTGCTGGGTGGCCTGCTGGGCCTGGCCTTCTTCCGCAAGAAGATGCCGCCGGCCGCGCCTGCACCCGATCTGACCCAGACGCCCACCCTGCGTTAATCAGGAGGTCCGCCGTGAGTGACTCAGCGCCCAAGCCTGAGATCAACGCACTGCTCCAGGAAGGCCGTGTCTTCGAGCCGTCCGAGCAGTGGCAGTCGTCTGCCAACGTCTCCGATCCCGGCATCTATGCGCGCGCGGACGAGGATCCTGTCGCCTTCTGGGAAGACTGGGCCCGCCAGCTGGAGTGGATGCGCCCGTGGACGCAGGCCCTCGACTGGCAGCCACCACACGCCAAGTGGTTCGTCGGTGGTCAGCTCAACGCGAGCGTGAACTGCCTTGACCGCCACGTCCGCACCGCCAGACGTAATACGGCGGCGATCGTCTGGGAAGGCGAGCCTGGTGACAGGCGTACACTGACGTACTTCGACCTTTATCGGCAGGTCTGCCAGTTTGCCAATGTCCTCAAGCAGCTTGGGGTCGGCAAGGGGGACCGCGTGGCGCTCTACCTGCCGCTGATTCCGGAACTCGCGATTGCGATGCTGGCGTGTGCGCGCATCGGGGCCGTGCATTCGGTGGTGTTTGGCGGGTTCAGCTCCGAGTCGCTGCGTGATCGCATCAACGACTCGCAGTGTTGCCTGCTGGTCACGGCCGACGGCGGATTCCGCCGAGGGCAGCTGGTGCCCCTCAAGCACATGGCCGACGAGGCGCTGAAGGACACGCCGTCGATCCGCAACGTGGTGATCGTCAAACGGCAGAGTGGCGAGCCGTTCCCCGTCCATGTCAAGGAGGGCCGCGACCACTGGTATCACCGGTTGATGCAGGACGCCCCGTACGACTGTCCACCGGAGCCGATGGACAGCGAGGACATGCTCTACATCCTCTATACCTCGGGCACGACCGGCAAACCGAAGGGCATCGTCCACACCACCGGCGGTTATCTCGTTGGCACGTATGCCACCACCAAGTGGGTGTTCGATCTGAAAGACACCGACGTCTACTGGTGCACTGCCGACATCGGGTGGGTGACGGGGCATTCCTACGTCGTGTACGGACCGCTGCAGAACGGCGCGACGGTGGTCATGTACGAAGGCGCGCCCGACTGGCCCGAGAAGGACCGCTTCTGGGAGATCGTCGAGCGGTATGGCGTGACGATCTTCTACACCGCCCCAACTGCCATTCGTGCGTTCATGAAGTGGGGCACCGATTGGCCCGCGCGGCACAACCTGTCCAGCCTGCGGCTGCTGGGTTCGGTGGGTGAGCCCATCAATCCCGAAGCGTGGATGTGGTACCACGAGCACATCGGTGGTTCTCGATGCCCCGTGGTCGACACGTGGTGGCAGACGGAAACGGGACACATCCTCATCGCCCCGTTGCCGGGTATCACCCCGCTCAAGCCTGGCTCGGCCACCAAGCCGTTTCCCGGCATCACGGCGGAGATTCGCACCGGCGCGGGTGTGCCGGTCGAGTCGGGTGGTGGGCTGCTGGCGCTGACGCGCCCGTGGCCCGGCATGCTTCGCGGCATCTACGGTGATCCGGAGCGGTTCGTTCAGCAGTACTTCTCCCGTTGGGACGATGGCGTGTACTTCACGGGGGATGGGGCACGACGTGATCCCCAGGGGGATTACTGGCTGCTGGGCCGGGTGGATGACGTGCTCAACGTCGCCGGCCACCGGATCGGGACGATGGAGGTCGAAAGCGCGCTGGTTGATCACCCCGCTGTGGCCGAGGCGGCGGTCGTCGGCCGACCGCACGACATCAAGGGACAGTCGATTGCAGCGTTTGTCACCGTGAAGGAAGGGGCCAGGGGCACCGCTGGTCTGGTTGACGAACTGCGTGACCACGTCGTGAAGAAGATCGGCGCCATCGCCCGCCCGGATCAGATTCTGTTCGCGGCGGATCTGCCCAAGACCCGATCCGGCAAGATCATGCGCCGGTTGCTTCGGGATATTGCGGAAGGCAAGGCTCTGGGAGACACGACCACGCTCGCAGACCCGAACGTGGTCCGGCGCCTGAAAGAGGAATACGAGTCGGTCGAGTCGTAACGCGCCCGTCCGTTGGGACCACGGTTGCGTCTAATGGCTCATCCGCAAATTGCCGGGGATCGTGAACGCCCCCCTGTTCGAAACCGTATAAGGTGAAGTCATGGCACTGATTGAGACCCGCGACCTCTGGAAGACCTACGAGATGGGCACCGAGCAGATTCACGCGCTGCAGGGGGTCTCCATCCAGATCGAACGCGGGGAATACGTCGCGATCATGGGCCCCAGCGGGTCGGGCAAGTCGACCCTGATGAACCTGATCGGCTGCCTCGACACCCCGTCCAAGGGCAGTTATCTGCTCAACGACAAGCAGGTGAGCCAGATGAACGACGACGAACTGGCCCGAATCCGGAATGAAGAGATCGGGTTCGTGTTTCAGACGTTTAATCTGCTCCCGCGCGCGACCGCGCTGCACAACGTGGAACTGCCCCTCATTTATGCTGGTGTGCCCGCCAAGGTGCGTGGGCAACGCGCTGCTGAGGCGCTCAACAAAGTGGAACTGAGCGAGCGCAAGACCCACCGGCCGAATCAGTTGTCCGGTGGTCAACGCCAGCGTGTCGCCATCGCCAGGGCCCTGGTCAACAACCCCTCCATCCTGCTGGCTGACGAACCGACCGGTAACCTCGATTCGAAGACCGGGGTCGAGATCATGGCCTTGTTTGCCAAGCTGCACGAGGCCGGCAACACGATTGTGCTTGTGACCCACGAGCCGGACGTGGCCGCCTACGCGCACCGGGCCATCCATATCCGCGACGGCCAGGTCGAAAAAGACGTCCGCCGGGCCGCCTGAGCCTCAAAAAACCCTGCCAACGTGCCGATTACGGGTGGAGACCCGTGTCGCGATCAGACTTGTAACGACAGTGCATCCCGTTTGAACTATACGCAAACAGGTTGCCTCAGTTGAATTACAAAAATCGCGCTCGGTGTCTTGTTGATATGACACTAACGACAATATTGGTGTATCCTTACCCGACGTTATGACTACAAACGCCTTCCGTCGACTGTGCATCGCAGCGGTGTTCGCCGTGTCCGCCGCTGCCGTTCATGGGATGTGGCTCTCGGAGACTCGCGCTGCGAGTGCCGGACCCAACGACGCGCAAATTCGCGTCATGACCTGGGACGAGTACGAGCGCATCTGGGTGGGCGTGATGATCGCGGCGCCGACCGTTGATGGTCCCTTCACAGTGCGGAGCGCAGAAGGCGCCATCATCGAATTGCGGCCACGTGCGGCCAGCGACACGATCGATGCGGGTTCATTGCCGGTGTCGCTCTTTGAATTGCTGACGCCGACCGATCTCGCTGATGCGTCGATTCCGCAACCTGCGGATCTGCCGAACGACAATAACGGTACTCCGCTGCCGGCGCTGCTTGCCGAGGGCGGACGTGTGTTTGCGCGCCTGAAGGTCAGCCGCCCGGACAGCATCAGCGAAGCCCGTCCGGTTCTGGATGAGGGCGAGGTCTGGGCGGGTCCGCTGAACCCGACACCGCAGGACGTCGAAGCCGCTGACATTGACGGCTCGGTGGGTGTGCACGCGGTTCAGCTGACAACAAATGGCGGTGTCGACACCATCAACTTCACGTGGGACATCGGGCGCTGGGCCAAGGGCGACATCATGCTCGGCGTCAACAACGCGACCTACAAGATTCTGGACAAGAACGGCGAGTTCAAGCGCTTCCTCGGTTCCGCCGACTACGGCCTGGAGTTCGAAGGCGAAGTCCTGAACGAGTTCACCACCGGCTGTGCGGCAAACTGGCGAACAGGCGAGTTCTACGCGACGAACTTCGACTTCAACCAGCCCGCGGTGAACATCTTCAGCCGTCACCCCGGTTCGCTCTCCGACACGGGCTATCTCCGTCCGTACGCCAACAGCACCCGCAAGGTGTCCACCATCGCGCGACGCGCGAGCGAGCCGGTGGATGGTTCCCCGATCGACAAGGCGCCTGAGACCCTGCTGTTTGACGCGAACATGAACATGTACGTCGGGCACTCGTTCGGGTACTTCGGCCCGCCCCCGACGGTTGATGTGAACGGCACTCTCGAGCCTGCCCCCGGCTGGGAGGCGTTCGCCGTGCTGCAGGACTACGACGACGATGGTGAGTTCTTCCCGGCGTACTACGAGTGGGGTGTCAACGGTGTGCCGATTGCCTGGAGTGACGGCGGCGGTTCGTTGATCGTCGACGAAACCGGAGCCCTCTTCAACGTCAAGCGTATCGACGTTGACGAGGAGTTCTGGGAACCCGGGTATGGATTCACGTCGGGCCAGCTGCTGCACGACGGGAACGCGCTCGCGCCATTCATCACCGTGTCCGGCAGCGAACTCGCTGCGCCGCTGACCCTGCCGCAGGCGTACCTGGCGAACGCCGAAGACGGCGACTGGCTCGAGCGGGAAGACGTGCCGGGTCAGCGGATCCCCTGGTTGTGGCCGCTGGGCAAGCGCCTGCATCGCTATAACAATGTCAGTGCCGATCCGCTCGGGGCTCCGGCGTTCTCGACGGCCGCGCGCGACATCTTCTGGACGTTCACCGGCCAGCAGGGCACCGACGCGATCGACCTGTCGATCGACAACGTCCTCTACTACACGTCGGAAGACACCTACATCCACCGCTACGATCCCATCAACGGCGTGCAGTTGCCGGACTTCGGTCTGGGCAAGCTCCAGATGCGCAATGAGGATCGCGTGCGTCGCTTCGGCGGTATCCGCCTGTTGCCTCCCGGCGACGGCTCAGGTGGCCTCCTCGTGGTCGGCGGTGACGGTGTATTCCGGTTCGACAGCGAAGGCAACTACATCCAGGAATATCAGGTCACCGACGATCCGGATCTGTTCATCGAAGGGAATCCGGACACGGGGCTGCAGCTCAACTTCTACACGCTGGAAATTGATCCGGGTGGCCGCACGTTCTGGGTCATCCCGAACTTCACCTCCGGCTGGATGTACCAGTTCGACATTGCCAGCGGCCGCGAACTGAAGCGCCTGCAGGTGGTGGACTATCTGGATCCCGACGTGGATCCCGAAGTGCCCGCTGGTCGCCGCATGGAAGCCGTCTGCATCATGTGGGAATACACGGCCGTGCAGGAAATCTGCGGCAACGGCCTTGATGACGATGGTGACGGACTGATCGACGAAAGCTGCAGTCCGATCGAAGCCTGCTCGGTCGACAGCCCCGGCGACGACGACGGTGACGGGTTTGTCGACAACAACGACCCGGACTGCGGCCTCGAACTGCCGCCCGTCGCGGCTGATGACTCGTATGTCATCAATCAGGGCGCCACGCTGACCATCGCTCCTGAAGCGTCCAACCAGGTCATGTCGAACGACTCTGATCCGGACAATGCGGACGAGGACAACCCACTGCGCTTCGACGAACTCGTGGTGGCGCTCGTCGGCACCTCCGGGACGCCCGCAACGGCGGCCGGACAGGCGGTGAGCACTACGGCCGGCGGCAGCGTGACGCTGGAGGCCGACGGCAGCTTCGTGTACACCCCACTGCCCGACTTCCACGGTACGGACACGTTTGTGTACCTGATCAACGACGGTGTGGCGAACAGTAACGTCGCGACGGTGACGATCGTGGTCAAGCCGTTTGCCACCAACGATGCGTACCAGGTACCCGAGGGCCTGAGCATCGACATCAGCGGCCTGCAGGCGGACCCGGCCGGCATCCTGGTGAATGACTCGAATCAGCCTCTGACGGTGATTGCCGCGGGCCGCAATGGCGTGTCGCCATTGGGGGCCAACCCGTCGATCACGTTCACGACCTTGTTCAACGGTGTGGTGACCGTTTACGCGAGCGGCCGGTTCACCTATGTGCCGCCGGCGAACTTCCTCGGCGCCGACTGGTTCGACTATCAGGCGCACGACGGCGTGTCTGAAACCAACATCGCCCGTGTGCTGCTGACCGTCGAAGATGTCAATTCGGTGGTGGCCGTCAATGACGGCACGTACACGATCGCTTACGGCGGCAGCAAGCTCGAGAACGTGCTGCTCAACGATTTCGATCCCGAGGGTGATCCGTTCCACATCACGCACATCAACGGTGCGCCGGTCGCAGTCGGCCAGACAGTGTCGATCGCCAACGGCACCGTCAAGCTCGAGAACGCCAACGGCACCATCACGATCACCGCGGCAAACGGATTCTCCGGACCGCTGTCGTTCACGTATTCAATCGTCGACGAGCCCGAGGCCGACGAACCTGCGACGGCAACGGCGACGGTGTTTGCCGAGGTCGGCGCCCAGCCAATCGTTCCGCAGGACGACTACTACATGACGCAGCAGAACACGCCGCTGCATGTGCCGACCTTCCCCTGGGAGACGCTGCTCGCCAACGATCCCGGCGATCCCGCTGAGGTCCTGGCGTTTACGGAAAAGGGCGGCGGCGAGGTCTGGCTCAATGGCTCCCCGGCCACCGGCCTGACGCCTTATGAAGGCACATTGACGGTCTACCCGGATGGCTCCTTTGACTACACGCCGAAGACCGGGTTCGTCGGTATCGATTCGTTCCGCTATATCGTGCCGGACGGCCTCGGCGGCACGGTCTGGGCCAATGGCATCATCACGGTCACCCCGACCTCGTCGACCGTGACGGTGACGACGCCCGACCCGTCGGTGTACGGCACATCCGCCACGGTCAGCGCGACGGTGACCTGTGGTGCCGCCACGGCGCCGTCGGTCGGGTTCGTAACCTTCCGCCTCGGCGCCAATGTGCTGGCGGCGTTCGTGCCTGTCGTGAATGGCGTTGCGACGGCCACGCTGCCGTCGACGTTGCCGGTGGGCAGCTACGTGATCATGGCCGAATACACCGGCTCGTCCCAGCAGCCGACCGTCTGCCCAGGCAGCTTTGACGCCGACAGCCACAACGTGTCGCCCAAGCCGGCGCGTGTGATTGCCGACAACCAGACCAAGGTGTACGGCTCGGTGTTCTCCTTCAACGGCACCGAATTCACGACCGACGGATTCCTGTTCGAGGACGTCGTGACGGGTGCAGTGCTGGCGAGCCCGACCGGCGCGCCCGCGACCGCCACAGTGACGGGTGGCCCCTACGCCGTGACGGTGAACACTGCCGTCGGCGTTGGCCTCGAAAACTACTCGATCACCTACGAGCCGGGTGTCCTGGCGGTGACTCCGGCCCCGCTCCAGGTGCAGGCGCACGACAAGACCCGTGCGGTTGGCGAGCCCAACCCGGTGCTCGACGGCGTGTGGACCGGCTTCCGGAACGGCGACGTCGTCTCTGCGGTGTACACCACGGTGGCAGGGCCGACCAGCCCGGCAGGTGACTATCCGATCGTGCCGCAGCCGGTGCTGCCCAATGCAGCGCTCGACAACTACACGCTGGAAATCGTCAACGGCACGTTGTCCATCGTTGCCAAGGTGCCGTCCGTCACGACGGTCACTGGCGGCACGTTCGTGTTCGACGGACAGCCGAAGGCACAGACGTGCACGGTGACCGGCCAGAACGGCGTCTCGCTGACGGGTTACACGGTGTCCTACACGCCGGGACCCGGCGCACCGGTCAATGTCGGCACCTACACCGTGTCGTGTGAATTCCCGGGCGATGCGCTCCACGAAGGGTCGTCGGGCACCAACACCGTCGTGATTACGCCGAAGGCCGCGACGGTCACGGCTGGAAGCGGTTCCAAGGTCTACGGCACTGTCGATCCCGCATTGACCGCGCCCACGACGGCTGGGTTCGTCGGCGGCGATGCGGCAACCCTGACGTATGCGCAGCAGCGTGTCGCGGGTAATACGGTCGGCACGTATGCCACATCCGTGCAGGCGACCGGCGCCGTGCTGTCGAACTACACCGTCAGCTACCTGGGTAACACCTTCACCATTACGAAGGCGCCGCTGACCATCACGGCGAACAACAAGACCAAGCTGCAGGGCGCGGCCAATCCCGTCCTGGACGGCACGATTGCCGGTGTGGTCAATGGTGATGTCATCACGGCCGCTTACGCGACCACGGCGACGACCACGAGTCCGGTCGGTCAGTACCCGATCACGCCGGCTGCGGTTGACCCGAACGGACGTCTCGGCAACTACACCCTGACGCTGGTGCCTGGCACGTTGACGATTACGTCCGCGGCGTGCGACGTGAATGGCTACACCACGTATTCGCAGGGCGGCTGGGGCTCGAAGCCGAACGGCAACAATCCCGGTGCACTGCTGGCAGCCAACTTCAGCGATGTGTATCCCAATGGCGTCTCCATCGGTGGCCAGAAGACGCTGAAGTTCACGAGCGCCTACGCCATCGAGCGTTACCTCCCGGCTGGTGGCTCACCGTCGGTGTTGACCTGGTCGTACGTGAATCCGACGTCCTCGAAGGGCGGCACGCTGTCGGCGCAACTGCTCGCCGTCCAGCTCGCCGTGGACTTCTCCGACGCCGGCGTCCTGAAGGCTGGCCTCGGTGACCTCGTGTTCGTCTCCGGGCCGATGGCTGGGCAGACGCTCCGGGCCGTGCTGGTGATGGCCAACCGCGTGTTCGGCGGTGAGACGTCGGCGCTGCCGTCGGGCATGAGCCTCTCCGGCCTCGCCGGGTTGCTCGAGTCGGTGGTGAACAACTTCCACGAGGGCACCACGAACCAGGGCCTGCTCGGGTGCGGCGACGGTTCGCGGCCCTGCGCTCCGGCGGAGTTCGTGTTTAATCAGAGCTCGTCGGGATCGGGAGCGGCCGGCAACATCCGCCAGTTCTCGAACAACAACGTCCCGGTGAAGGTGTCGGCGTTCAGCCGTGACCGCTCGAGCGGCTCATGGGCGCCCGCGTTCCTCGGCGCCTTCGGCGCCTACGGCATGGGCGTCACCGACAGCAGCGAAAGCGGCAGCGGCGACACCCACACGATCGACAACAGCGGTCGAGACAACTACATGGTCTTCGTGTTCGACCAGCCGGTGGTCGCGACCAAGGCCTATCTGGGCTACGTGTCTGGCGACAGCGACGCGCAGGTGTGGATCGGGACCGTCAACGGTGCCTTCAACTCGGGGGTGACCCTGAGCGACGCCGTGTTGTCCGGCTTTGGCTCGCCGGAATCGTCGAATGGCGGCTCCAGCGCGCGCTGGATGACGTTCAACGGCAGCGCGAAGGCAGGCAATGTGATCGTCATCGCGGCGTCCACGTCGTCGTCGAACGACAAGTTCAAGATTGCCAAGCTCGAGACGTCCTGCGCGACGCCGCCCCCGCCGCCGTGTGTGCCGCCCGTGGCCGGCAACGACAGCCGCTCGGCGGTCTCCGGCGCACCGCTGATGATGCAAGTGCTGAGCAATGACACCGACCCGAACGGCGAGGATCTGACGATCGTGCCGGGCGGATTCACGCAGCCGGCCAATGGCTCGGTGACGTTGTCGGGCAACACCTTCACGTTCACCAGCAATTCCGGCTTCACGGGCACGACGAGCTTCACGTATCGCGTGCGCAACGAGTCCGGTTGTGAAGACACCGCGACGGTGACCATCACCGTCACGGCGCCTGAGCCGGTCTGCCAGGTCTCGACGCTGACGTTCAGCCAGAGCTCCAGCAGCAACGGGTCGGCCGGCAATATCCGGACCTTCTCCGCCAACGGCGTGTCCGTGAAGGTCTCGGCGTTCAGCCGCGACAAGAACAAGAACAAGTGGTCAACGGCGTATCTTGGCGCCTTCGGCAGCTACGGCATGGGCGTGACCGACAGCAGCGAGAGCGGCAACGGGGCCACCCACACGGTCGACAACAACGGACGCAACAACTACATGGTGTTTGCGTTCGACGAGCCGGTCATCGTGACCAAGGCGTTCCTCGGCTACGTCTACGGCGACAGTGACGCCATGGTATGGGTCGGCACGATCAACAACGCCTACTCGTCGGTATCGCTCAGTGACGCGGTCCTCGCGTCGCTCGGCAGCCCCGAGTCCTCATCGGGTGGTTCCAGCTCGCGCTGGGTGACCTTCAACGGTCAGGAACGCACGGGCAATGTCGTCGTGATTGCGGCCAACACTGCGCAGACCGATGACGCGTTCAAGGTGGCGAAGCTCGAGTTCACGCGGTGCTCGGTCAATCAGCCGGACGAGCCGTGGGATCACGATCACGATGATGACGATTGCCGTGACGGCCGGCACGATCGCGATGGTGATCGCGACGGCCGCTGGGGGCGCGACCGCGATGATGACCGTGGGCGCGGTGGCCGTGATGACGACGACCGTCGGGGTGATGACAACGACCGTCGTGGTGGCCGCGATGACGACGATCGCCGTGGCCGTGATCGCGACGACCGCGGCAATGGCGCCTGGGAATGGCTGTGGAACTGGGTGGCCAGCTGGAGCC
>BTVE01000059.1:0-27176 GCA_045862915.1 Acidimicrobiia bacterium | reverse complement strand
ACTTGACGGGACACTACCCGCCCTCCGTGGCTCCATGGTGAACCGCTGGATCGCGTCACGCCCCGGCTGGCTCGAGCTCAGCTCACCATGGGGACGTGGAGAGAACCACCCCACGTGGTTTTCTTCACGCCCTCCGTGGCTCCATGGTGAACCGCTCGAAAAGAAAACGCCCCGACCAGCCATGCTGGTCGGGGCGTTCGTGTGTACCGAGCCGGTGTTAGAAGCGGATCCGGCCGCCCAGCTGCATCTGCCAGCGCGACCGGAGGTCGTCGCGGAAGTAGCGGCGGAACGACGAGCCGGTCAGGAAGCTGATGTTGTAGCCGGTGATCTGGCCGCTGGTCAGCGTCGCGGTGACAGGAGCGATCGAGTTGAACGACGTGTATTCCTGCTGGCCCCAGCGGTTCTCGAGCAGGTTCAGCACGTTGATGATGTCGAGCGTCACTTCCGCCTTCACACGCTGAAACGGCAGCGCCACGTTGAACCGGAAGTCCATCTGGTTCTGCCACGGCGCGCGGCACACGTTGCGCGGAATGATCTGACCGATGTAGTCGTCAAGGCAGCCTTCTTCCTGGAGGAAGTTCACCAGGTTCTGATAGGTGCCGCCGGTGAACGTCACTTCGCTCGCGCTCGCCGGGATGTAGAGCAGGTCGCTCGTGCGCCCATCGCCGTTCACGTCGTTGAAGAACCGCAGCGTGTACGGTCGGCCCGACTGGCCGGAGTAGTAGAGCGAGGCCGTCGCGGTCGCGCCGCCCACCAGGCCGAACTCGTACGAGGCCGACAGGTTGATGCGGTGCCCCGGGTCATAGACCGATGTCGACAGCTCCGGATCATTCGGGTTGGTGCGAATCAGCGCGTTGCCCCAGTTGGACGCCGCCTGGCTGGACGTGCCGTCCATGATCGACTTCGCGCGGCCATACAGCCACGAGCTCGCGAAGTACCAGCCGTTCTGGAAGGGACGACGCAGTTCAACGACGCCGCTCCAGCTGTAGCCCTTGTTCGAGTTCGTCAGGAAGATGACGTCGGACAGGCTGTTCACCTTGCGGGTGAAGATCGGGCGCCCGTCGAGCGTCAGTGTGCTCGACGTGCAGACCGTGCCTTCCGTGCCGCAGGGCACACGGTTCAGGTTCTGGTACTTGATGTCCTGAATGTCCTTCGTGTACAGGAACTCGGCCGAGCCCACCAGGCCGCCAAACAGCTCCCGCTCGTACGCGAGGTTGCCACGGAGCAGCACCGGGTAGCTGTAGTCGGGATCGATCAGGTCGATCTCGTTGGTGAACGACGACCCGCTCGCGCCCGTCACCGTCGTCGGCTGCCCCAGGGCGTTGGCCACGAACGGAATGCGGTTGCTGCCGCTGTTGGACGCGCCGATGCGCTGGAACTCGATGCCGGTGTTGCCGTACTGGTTCGACAGCCACACGTACGGCGTGCGGCCCGAGAACATGCCGACACCGCCGCGCACCTGCTGCGTGCCGTCGCCCTTGAGATCCCAGTTGAAGCCGATACGCGGCGAGTAGTTGATCGCCGACGGCGTCACGTCGGTCGCGTAGTTGAAGTTGGCAACCGCCACCGGGTTGGCCGTGGGCTTGTCAGGGAAGAGCGGCACATCCACACGCGCACCCATCGTCAGGGTCACGTTCGGACGCACACGCCACTGGTCACCCACGTAGAAGCCGAGGGTGCGCACGCCGAATTCGGCCGACGGCTTCGCCGGGTTGGTCGCGTAGCTGTAGTCGAACTGCTGCGCCAGGCCCTGATCGAAGAAGTCGAGCGAGTTGAACGTGTAGGTGCCGAAGTTGTCGCGGATGAAGAGGTTGCGGAACTGGAAGAACTCGTTGTGCGTGCCGACCGTGATGGTGTGCTTGCCGCGCACCATCGTGAAGTCGTTGTGCACTTCGATGATGTCCTGATCCAGTTCGTTCGCGGTCGAGAAGTTCTCGCGGCCGGCCGTGATCTGGATACCGCTCTCGAGGCGCACCGTGACGCGGGGGAACGGCTTGGTCTCGAACGGCTGCGCGCCACGACGGTCACGCACGCGCGTGTAGGCCACACGGAACTCGTTGACCGAGGAACCGAACGTCGAGTTCAGCTGGACGACGGAGCTGTTGGTCTTTGACCGCATGCGGTACAGACCGTCCGGCGTGACGTAGGACGTCGCCGACGGGCTGCCGATGTCGTTGAGGCCGTCCACGTAGTTGTGGCGCAGCGTCAGGCGGTGCTGATTGCTCAGATTGACGTCCACCTTGCCGAGGAACTTGTCCGAGTTGGTGGTGCGGCTGAACTGCTCGCGCGCGTTCGGCACGGTGTAGCCGTACTTGCTCTCGAGGATCGAGAAGAAGCGGTCGACGTTGGCCGTTGCGCTGCGGAATTCCTGCGCGCAGCCGGTGATGCAGAAGCCGGTCGGCGTCTCGCGGCGGCCCCAGTCGGCGCTGCCGAAGAAAAACGCGCGGTTCTGAATCAGACGGCCTCCAACGGTGCCGCCCCACTGCTGATCCTTGAAGTTCGCAATCGCCGTGTTGGTGATGCCCTTGCCCACCCAGTCCTGGTTACGGCCAAAGTAAAACGCCGTGCCGCTCAGCTGGTTGGTGCCGCTCTTGGTGATGGCGTTGATGCCGCCACCCGAAAAACCGCCCTGGCGCACGTCATACGGCGACACGACCAGCTGAATCTGCGCGATGGCGTCAAAGCTCACCGGCTGCGTGTCGGTCTGCCCACCAGGCGTGCCGGTCTCGGCCAGGCCGAACAGGTCGTTGTTGACCGCGCCGTCAATCTGGATGCTGTTGTAGCGCGCGTTGCGCCCGGCCACCGACACCGCGGTTACGGTGTTGTTGGTCGTGATCGCGTTGAAGTACGGATTGACGCGCACCACATCGATCAGGCCACGCGTGATGGTCGGCAGCGATTCCTTGATCTCGCTGGAAATGTTGGCCGACGTGCCGGCCCGCATCGTGTCAATCGCGGCCGCCTCGGCCGTGACCGTGACGGTCTCGGACACCGACTCCAGCTTCAGTTCGAAGCTGACAGCCCGCTCCTCACCGAGATTGACCTGAATGCCGGTCTTTTCGTCCTTGCGAAACCCTGACATGGTCACCGTGACCGTGTAGGGGCCACCCGCACGCACGTTCAGCAGCGCGTACCGGCCATCGGCCTGCGTCACGCCCTCATACGTGGTGCCCGTCGGAACGTGCACCGCCACGACCGTGGCGCCGGGCAGTACACCGCCCTGCGGATCCACGACCGCGCCCGAAATGACACCAGTCGTCACGGTCTGCCCTGCGGCAGGCACCGCGCCGGCCAGCGCGAGCCCCAGCACCAGGCTGAGACACAGCGTTGCCTTGCTTACCAGCTTCATCCTCTACTCCAAGTGAATTAACGATAAGGAAATGGCCCACCTCCATTCCGGCGTTCACCGGAGGCAGGACCGCCCGCCAGTATAACAAAGGCCCCGGCCCCCGCCATGTGCGGGAACCGGGGCCATGTGTTCAGGAACGACCAGGTGGCCGGCTACCGGCGTCGGGCAATGGGCAACGCCCACTGGGTCCGGTGGAAGACGTCGACGTCCTCGCGGCTGACCTTGACCTCCAGCTTGCGGATCTTCCGCAGCGGGTCAGGGTTGTTGGAGTAGTACCGCAGGAGGTAATAGTCGCTGGTTTCCGCGTCAATACGCTCCAGGCCCCGCTTGAAGTCGTTGTTGTTGCAGATGCAGAAGCCGCCCGTCAGGTCCGCAATGATCTTGAGCGAGTCCACGGTGCTCGTCACGTACTTGCGCCACTCCGCGGTCGTCAGGGTGAGGTTGTTGATGTCGGGCCCGGCGATCAGACCGCGCGGGTCAATCGTGTAGAACGTCGCGTTGGCGCGATTGGCCGCGCGCGTCAACTCCGCCAGCTGCCCCACCAGGTCGGCCTGCGCAAACCCGAAACTCCCGCTGTCGAAGGGATTGATCGTGTTGCCGCTGTTGGTGGAGTCCAACGCCGGCGTGTTGGTCACGCCGCCCGTGTTCGGATCAGGCGTCGAGTAGAAGTCCTGCTCGTTCTTCCACCGGGAGTCGGCAAACGGATTGAAGTCGTAGCCCGAGCTCAGATAGATGAACGCCTTGCGACGGGTATTGAGGCTCTTGAGCTGCTCGAGGAGGTCGTACGCCGTGGAAAACGCCACATGTACGCGGTGCCGCAATTCCTGCGGACCTGACGTGGACGCCGGCGCCAGCAGAATGTCATCCACCGACATGCCGTTGCCCATCACCTTCTTGATCGACTCGGTGATCCGGCTGCGGTCATACGTCGGATTCACTTCAATCGACGACGGTCCGGTGGAGACGATGGCGAACATGTCGCCATCGTGAATCAGGGTGTTGGTGATTTGCGTGAGCAGCTGCCGCACGCGAGGAGAATCCCCGGCCTGCAGGTGCAGGTCATCAATGAACAGGACAAAAAACCGTCCGGCAACGTCGGCCACCGGCCGGGTGGGCGGCAGAATCATGCCCTCGGGTGCGGCCGTCGGCGCGTTGATCATCTCGACCGACAATTCGCGGCCGGCGTACACCAGCCGGAAGTCGGACAAGGTCTGCGCGACCCCGTCTTCCAGGATGGTGAAGTCGTCCTTGGTCAGGTCGGGAACGAACTGCCCGTTCTTGCGAACAATGACGTCCAGGCTGACCAGGTCAACCTGGCTGGTGAACGTCGGATTCTGGGTCGTCTGCGCTGGCGGATTCTGCGGCGGCTTCTGCTGCCCGCTCAGGGTCACTGTCGCCGCCAGGGCGCACAGCATCGGCGTGATCGTACGTCTCAACATCATCGGTCTGGTCTCGCTCCCCGATTATGACATCCGAATCCGCGACTTGGCCGGGTTCGTCCCCCTTGCCGCCTCGGCGTCCACGGCGCCGCTTCGGCAGCTGCGCGGCCAGGGCGTCCCAGACCGGCACCACCGCCGCAGCCTGTTGCCGGATGGCGTCGGCCCCCCGCCAATCGTCGGGATTGTGGGCCAGCAGCTGCGCGGTCAGCACGTCGCGCTCCTCGGGCGTCCGGGAGCGGCGTGTGATGCGTTGCATCAGTTCGGCGTAGCGTTGCCGCAGTCGCTGGGCGTCGGTCGCGCCCACCGCCTGCCCCAATGGCGAGTCATCGTCGGGCACTTCACGCGGCGGCGGGGTCGGACGTTCGGGACGTGCCTGCCGGCCAGCGCGGGCGGCTTTGCCGCCACGTTCACGGCCCTGGCCGTGTTCCGGACGGGGCTGGCGCTGAATGGGCGGGGCATCACGCAGCAGCCCGTTCCAGTCGAAGGTGAGATCCGGATGGGTGTGCTCGAGCGCTTCGCGGACTTCCGGGTCCAACGCCTTGCGGCCCACCTGCACGTGTGATGGCGACCGGAACAGATAGAGCACTTTGGTGCGCGCAGGGCCCGACGCCGGGCGGTACGCGTGCATCACGAGCGTGCTGTCATACCCGCGTTTGTCGTGGGCGTGACGGATAAAAGGCATCGGCTATCGCTTCTTTTTGGCCGCCTTGGGCTTTGCCGCCGCCTTGGGCTTCGGCTTGGCCGCCGCAGGCCGCGCCTTGGAAGCAGGCTTGGCCTTGCTCACCGGCTTGGCCTTGGCCGACTTCGCGGCCGGTTTCGGTTTGGGGGCCGGCTTGGCCTTGGCGACGGGTTTGGCTTTGGCCGCCGGCTTCACCTTCGGGCCGGCCGTGACCTTCGGCGCGGCCTTGGCAGCGGGTTTTACAGGTGCGGGTTTCGGCGCGGCCGCCTTCGCGGGCACAGGTTTCGCCGGCACGGGTGCGGCCTTCCCTTTCGCCGGGGCCGCGGCCTTCGCCGCCTTGGCCGGGGGCTTCGCCTCGGGAGCAGGCGCCGCCGGCTTGGCCGCCGCCTTGTCCTTGTCCTTGGCAGCCTCCGCAGCCTTCGCCGCAGCATTTTTGCTCGCCGCCGCGGCGGCCGCGGCCTTGACGATGGCGACCCGCGACGGCCGCATGGCCTCACGGCGCGCCGCGCGTGCGGCTTCAGCCTTCTGGCCCAGGCGCACGACTTCCTCGATCAGTTCAGCCACCGGCTCGATCCGAGGCGCCTGCACGGTCTTCGGCATGACCGCGACCTTGGCCATCGGGCCCTTGCCGGACTTGGCCACGGCATCCGGGTCGTGAAACACCCGCAGCAGTTCAAAACCTTCCCACGTCGGCCGGTACGTCCAGATTTCGGTGACGGTGACGTGGTTGAGTTCACAGAACCGCCGCGCCGCGTCGTACATCAGCACCGGCACATACAGGCTGAACGGCACCTTCGCCTTGCCGAAGTGCACCCACTGCGCGAGGGCTTCGAGGTTGTTGGTGGACTCGCCGGTTTCGATTTCGATGACGCCGGCCAGCGACTTCCCGTCCTGCAAAATCAGGTCAGGAAAGTACGTGCCCGCACCAATCTTGAGGGCATAGTCGCGTGACTCCCCCTTGTTGATGAGGACTTCAAACGTGGCCTTGTTCTGCGCCTCGAGGAACTGAATCAGTCGATCGTGCTCGATTTGTTCCTTGGCGGGACGGACATAGATGGGCGACACGCGGCCTCCGACACCGTTTAGGGTGCGCACCAGAACGACACAACTACTGGCAGCGCAGCAAGATAACGGCGTTGTATCGTAGCACTACTCCGGGCTCCCTCAGCCCGAAAACCTGTAGAATCGCCAGACATGGCCCACATCCTCATCGTCGATGACGACCAGGTCGTGGGAGACACGTTTGCCCGGATGTTGTCGATCGACGGCCACCGGGTGACCACCGTGCTCACCGCCGAAGCGGCGATGGTGGCCGCCAACCTGGACCGGCCGGACGCGTTGATTCTGGACATGCGGATGCCCGTGGTCACGGGGCTGGATCTGCTCAGACAGTTGCGGCGGGATGGCCAGCTTCGCGAGACTCCCGTCGCCATCGTCACCGGCGACTACTTCCTGAACGAACCCATCCTGGCCGAGATGCGGGCCCTGGGAGCGACAGTGCGCTACAAGCCGCTGTGGATCGACGACCTCACCGCATTGACGCAATCGCTGTTGTCGCCCGGAACGGGCGCGACGACCTGAAAGGACCATCCGAATGCCGGTATTCAAGAGCGCCGCCAGCGTCGTGCTGGCGGTCATGGTGGCCGCTGTGGCGGCCGTGGCCGTGTCCGGGCGTTTTGCACCCGAGCCGCCGCAGACGGTGGATGTCACACCGATCCTCGAGGAGATTCGGGCCCGCGATACGGGGATGCTGGCGATCTCCCCGGAGGACGGCGAGTTCCTGCGCGTGCTGGTGGCGACACGAGGCACCAAACGCGCCCTGGAGATTGGCGCAGCCAGCGGCTACTCCGGCATCTGGATTGGCCAAGGCCTGCGGCAGACCGGCGGCCGGCTGATCTCGATTGAGTACGACCCGGTCCGAGCCCGTGAAGCCGCCGACAACATCCAACGCGCGGGGCTCTCGGATGTCGTGCAGGTCATTGCCGGCGATGCCTTTGCCGAGATCCCGAAACTCGACGGTACGTTCGACATGATCTTCCTCGACGCGTGGAAGCAGGACTACAAGCGGTTCTTTGAACTCACCTTCCCGCGCCTGAACGCCGGTGGCGTGTTCCTCGCCCACAACGTGATCAACAAACGCGAAGACATGGGCGACTTTCTCGACGCCATCGCCACTCACCCGCTCGCGTGGTCCTCGATCATCGCGCCGTCGGGTGAAGGCATGTCGTTGACCTACAAACAGCGATGACTCCCAACCGGCTCGTGCATATTCTCGGAGTGCCGCTCGATCTGGGCGGCGGCAGACGCGGTGTCGACATGGGTCCCTCGGCGGTGCGTATTGCCGGCCTGGGCGAACGGCTGACCGCCATGGGATGCCAGGTGGTGGACCGTGGTGACCTCCCTGCGCCGATCCCCGAGACCCGCGAGGCGCGCGACCCGCGCAAGCGGTACATCCGTGAAATCGCGCGGGTCTGCCAGCGCGTGTATCACTCCACGCTGTCATCGCTGGCCGAGGGCGCGCTGCCGGTCGTGCTGGGCGGCGACCACTCAATCGCGGCAGGCTCGGTGGGCGCATCGGCCGACGCCGCCGCACAGGCCGGAGGCGCCGTGGGTGTGTTGTGGATCGATGCACACGGCGACATGAATACGCCGGCGACCACCACCAGCGGCAACGTCCATGGCATGCCGCTGGCCGCACTGGTCGGGACAGAGCCGTCGGAATTGTCGCGGCTGGGCACTGCGCGCGCACCAAAGGTTCGCGCTGAGCACACCGTGCTCGTCGGTATTCGCAACCTCGACCAGGAAGAAAAAGCGCGCATCCGCGACGCCGGCGTCCATGTGTTCACGATGAAAGACATCGATCGCGACGGCATCGCGCGGGTCATGGAGCGCGCCCTGGCACTCGCGACTGCCGGCACGACATCGCTGCACGTCTCGTTTGACCTCGATGTCTGCGATCCCACCATCGCGCCGGGCGTGGGCACTCCGGTCAAGGGCGGGCTCGACTACCGCGAGGCGCACATGGTGATGGAAATGATTGCCGACTCGGGACGACTCACGGCACTCGATCTGGTGGAGATCAATCCCATTCTGGACGTGCAGAACCAGACCGCCGTCCTTGGTACGGAACTCGCGTTGTCGGCGTTGGGCATGAACATTTTGTAGGTGGTGGGCCGCGCAGGGATTGAACCTGCGACCCTCTGGTTAAAAGCCAGGTGCTCTACCACTGAGCTAGCGGCCCGCCTATCCCATTCATCCTACACGCAATCACCCGCGTAATCGCGCGCACAATCAGGGGCCGGAGACGTAGACTCTACCGGAGCATCGATGGCGACCTGTCCCAAGTGCCATGGGCACCTTACGACCGGCCACCAGTCCCCGCGCGGTCCCTATCAAGACACCATTGACCTCGTGGTCGCCGGTGCCGTCGGCGGCCTGACCGCCCTGCTGATGGTGGCGGTCTTCGACCGCGCCGAAGTCCTGATCGACCTGGATGGCTACTTTCTGGCCGCCGGCATCGCCATCGGCATGATCACGCAGTCGCTCCTCCGCTCGAAGTAGCGCTGCCGTCGGGCCGCAGCGCATCGAGACAGCGTCCCGCCTCGACCAGTCCGGCCGCAAAGATATCCGGCCGTTGTCCAATGCCCAGCCGCAGATGGTGTTCGTAGCCAAACGCGGATCCGGGCGCGAGCATCACCGAGTGGTCGAGCGCGAGGCGATCCGCCAGTTCAAGCGAGGGGATCGGCAGGTCGTACTTGATGAGTGCGAGCAGCCCGCCGCGGGGCGGCGTCCAGGACAACAAATCCTGACGCGCTTCGATCCACTGCGCGGCCACATGCAGGTTGGCCTGAATGATGGCCGTGTTGCGCGCCACAATCCGGTCGTGGTGCCGCAAGGCGAGGCAGGCCAGTGCATCGTTCAGTTTGCCGGGACTCAGTGTGATGTAGTCGCGCAGTCCCCAGCACCGCTGCGCCAGTTCCGCAGGGCCGGCAATCCATCCAATGCGGAGGCCCGGCAAGCCGTACGGCTTCGACAGGGTCCCGACGCTGATCCCGCGGGGTCCCAGATCGACCATGGGCGGCGCAAACGGCGCGCCGCCTGGCACGGCGAGCCAGCGGTACGCCTCGTCGCCCAGCACCCACGCCCCCACGCGGTCGGCCATCGCGTACACCCGCGCCGCATCTTCGGGCGACAACATTGCTCCGGTCGGATTGTGCGGCGTGTTGACGACAATCAGTTTGGTTTTGGGCGTGATGAGCGCCTCAAGCCGGTTCAGGTCGTACTGATAATTCGTCTCGGGTCCCACCGGCCACAACGACACCTCGCAGCCAATCGCCTTCGGCACGCTGTAGAGCTGCTGATACGCCGGATACGGTGCGATCACGTGATCGCCGGCATCGAGCAGATCGTTGAAGAGGAGGAAGTTGGCTTCGATGGCGCCGGTGGTGACCAGAATCTGATCGGACGACACGCTGCGATACGTCCCGGCCAGCAGTCCGCGCAACTGTTCCGTGCCTCGCGCCTCGCTGTATCCGAGCGGCAGTTGCAGCAGCGCGTCGAGCGTGGCCGGCCGGACCTCCGCGTCTTCGAAGTTCAGCAGATCCTGCGTCGACAGCGGCAGGATTCCGCTCTCGGCAATGTCGTATTTGACGTGCGTCTCATGACGCGTCATCCAGCGTTCAAGCAAAAAGGGTTCGATTTTCATCGGCTCATACCAGAGTTGCCGCGAGGTTGAAGTAGATCAGCAGCGTACACAAGTCTGCGCTCGCCAGCACAAGCGGACCGGCGGCAATTTGTGGATCGCGTCTGGCGGCGTGGAGCAACGTCGGCAGCAGCAGCCCGAGCAGCGCGGCTGTCGCCATGGAGGCCGTAATCGCACCGCCCACGGCCACGGCCAGTGCCCACTGCCCTTTCCACAGGCCGGCAATCCCGCCCACAAGGCCGCCACAGCCCAGGCCCAGCATCAGCGCCACGGCCAGTTCTCGGCGCAGCGCGGGGCCCAGAAGCGCCCACGAGACACCGGTGTTGTGCAGGCCCTGCAACGTCAGCGTCACCGACTGGATGCTCACACTCTCGGCCAGCGCCAGCACCACGGGGATGAACAGCGCCAGCACCACCGCCGCTGCCAGCAGGCCTTCGTACTGGCTCGACAGCCACGCACACATCAATCCGCCCGCCACGTTGGTGAGGAGCCACGGGAACCGGTCGCGGAATCCGGACCACGCCGTGCGCCCCTGCGTGGCGTGGACGCCGATGATCTGGAAGATGTCGTCAAACGAACGGCGCGCGTGGGAGATCACCTCGTCGGTGAACACCGACACATCCACCTGTCCCAGCAGCCGCCCGTCCGAGGACACCACCGGGAACGCCAGGAACTTGCGGCTCACGAAATATTCGGCCGCGACCAGCACCGTCGCCCATTCGGGAATGGCCTCCACATCGGACAGCATCAGGTCGCGCACGGGCACGTCCGGGTCGGCCGTCAACAATGCGCGCGTCGGCACGATGCCCACGAGCCGGTCATCCACGTCCACCACGTAGAGGTAGACGATGGTGCCGCTGCCGGACGTGCCGCGTAACGAATCGAGTGCCTGCTGCACGGTAAAATCCGCGCGAAGGCTGACGTGATCGCGCTGAAGGCAGGTCAATACGGATGCATGCAGGTCGAGCATGGCTGACATGGTACCAATCTGCTACACTTGCTCGGTTGCCTCCCGGACGTCCCCATCGTCCAGAGGCCTAGGACGCGGCCCTTTCAAGGCCGAGACCGGGGTTCGAATCCCCGTGGGGACGCCACTCCTTGCAAACTCGAAAACTGGCCTGAAATGTGGCCTTCGATCAATTTCGCGATCGTGCCTGTGGATGTGAAGCGGAATCCGGGCTGGCCCCCTTGCGCTTCCGGCCCGAAGCGCGAAATACGCCTCACGGTTCGTTCCCGTTGGGGAAGGAGGACGACCGCAGCCGGATAGGTCAATGAAAAGGTAAGGCACCTTTCTGGTATACGATTCAACCCGACGATGTCTGCTGAGCCCTATGCATGGAACGTTGTCGTCGTCGGGGCCTGGAACATGGCCATTCTCTCTCCCGACGGCGTCTCCAAGCGACTATTTGATCTGCCGGGCGGGACGCCGATTCAACTGGAGGTTGCCCTCGATCGGCCCGGCCGGTTCAAGGTCTCCCATGACGGAATCCTCGTGGTTCCAGCATCGAATCGCCTCGAAATTGCTCCAGAAGCATGCGTGCTCGAAGAACTCAAGAAGGCAGCAGCCATCGGACAGCGAGCGGTTGAGAAATTACCCGAGACCCCCGTTACCGCCGCAGGTGTCAATATCCGATATCGGTTTCAAGAACTGCCCGTGTCTGCGGCCAACATGATCCGGACCCCTCTCGACGATGCACTCGCTGACCGCGGTTTTGTGATGAGGAACGCCGATATCGTACGGGTCGTAGAGCTCGAACAGGGTCTTGTCACCGTGAGGCTGTCCTCAAGGCTCGATGGGACCGGGACCCTCGATGTAAATTTCAATCGAGATTCGACCGTTCCAGCGGAGCTATCAGAATGGCTGGGCAGGTTGGATCAGTTCTTCGATGTTGCACGTCAACTGTCCGATGCGGCCGGGGCCGCAGTAGAAGACCATGCCTGAATCAAAGACAACTGCAAATTCGATCACTTCGATGGAGTTTCGCCGACCAAATGGCACATTCGTGGGTTCTGCCAGCCACGGCGAAACCAATGTCCACTCCACCCTAGAGCGGCTTGTGACGACTTCCCGCGCGCTCACGAGCGTAAAGCTCAGGGTGACGACTCGGCAAACGCACGAGCGGACATCTACAGAGTAACGACGATTTTAGCGTATGCCCACGCACTGGACCTACGCGCCGTTTGCCTCTACAGATGACTTGGAACAGGGCGACATCATCGCTCCGTCGCCGGCGGTAAAAGCAATTTTCGCCGCTGTTCATCCTCATTTTCAACACGACAAATACCTTGGATTCATGGTCGCTACACAGTCATGCGACTTGGTACGACGGGCGACGCACTCCAAGGCCAATTACATCAGCTTGGTTGCTATTCGGCCGCTCACGCAGGTTCTCCACAAGATCCTCGGACTTTCGCTGAAAGCGGTGGACGGCGAAGCGACCTTCAAGACCAGTGAGAAAACCGAAGGACGTCGGTTGTTAGAAAGACTGTTTAACCAAAACGAACAGGCTCTGGGGCTCTTTTTCCTCTATCCCGACCTTGATGCCGGAATTGACGAATCCGCAGTCGCTTTCCTTAGAGTCTCTGTCGCGGTTAGATCTGAACACTGCGATGCGCTTCGAGAGGCCAGGGTTGGCCGACTGACGGAAAGTTTTCAGGCCAAACTTGGGTGGCTCATTGGCAACCTCTACGTACGGCCTGCAACACCAGATTGGCAAGACGCGACCGGCGGTGAAGCACGATTCCGTGCCTTGGTCAATCAGCACCTTGGCGAAGCTCGCTGGATTGATGACGAGATCGTCGAACAGGCAAAGGCGCAGAACGTGGACTTGGCCACCGCGACGGTTGACGCTCTAGAGAGCCTCCGGCCACCATCGCGCTTGGAGCGAGCACTGACGGAAGTTCGGACCGAGATTCTAAAGGTCGCGCCCGAATTCGAGCTAGGGCTGCTCGACAAGACACTAAACCGCCTGCGCAACAACGGCAGATTCAGGGCCCTTTTGAAGTAAAAAGCGAGCACCCTGACCTAGGGTTAAAGTGGCACCTTTGCATCGCCGCCCGGCGTGCAAGTTCTTGCAAGATGAGCCCGAATGACCAACTGCGAACGACCACGAACGGTCTACGGTCATACGGCAAGGTAAGTTCGACCAGGATATGAATTAGGCTTCGCAAGCGCTGACCGAGATGACGACACCACTCAACACCACTTGTTTAGCCGACACCTTCGAGGTCGTTACGAGGGCGGTGGTACCGTTAGTGTCGAGAGGGGTCCAGCAGGACGCCAATTCGCCGGCACCGATCTTTCCTCGCATCTATGGCACGGGATTCTTTATTCACGAAAGCGGGATCATCGCGACCAATCGACACGTTATAGAAGCGCTGCAAGATGCGCCCCGGCACCCAGTCACCAACGAGCAGGCACTTTCCATAGTGCTCAACATTCCTGAAACGCGCAACGGTCAGCAGGGACAGCGCTCGATTGCGATCGATATTGATTCGTGCGCGGCGCTGACTTCGTTCGTTGGCTCCGGCCCATGGTTTGGAGCTGACCTTCCAGATATCGGCTTCGTTTTCCCGAAAGTCAAGGATGTTCCTTTCCTACGCATGGCCACGGAGGATTTCGCGATCCGGCCTGGGCTTCCGGTCGCCATGGCGGGATATCCCTTGGGCGAAATCCCCATGACCTTTCTTCGGAAGCTCTCGCAGACGATGCCCACCGTGCGAAGCGGGATTGTCAGCAGCATTTTCCCGTTTACTGGCACAGCCCAGCCCCACGGCTTCATGCTCGACATCTTGCAGCAGGGCGGTTCGAGTGGCTCGCCCATATTCCTTCACAACCGGCCGGACGTGATTGGAATGATGTCCAGCGGGCTGACGGATTTCGCTGAAATTTTTGACAAGGACGGCTCAGTAACGGGAGTGGTGCGAATCCCAACAAACTTCAGCATCGCCGAGCCTGCGTTTCCGATACAGTTCGCGCTGCAGCAGCTGCTCGCCAGGCACGAGGACCCTCGCATGCTTTCGCAGACTCCGACCCTCGCAGAAAAGATGGCCGCTTTGCCAGGTGACGGGCCCGCGAGTTGGGAAGTCTTTCGTCGCCCGCTCGGAGGGTGACCGGAACGGTTCTTGCCGCGCTTGGGGCCCCAGCCATCTCCAAGCATCTACCGCGAGACACCAAGCACTACGATTCCGGGCAGGATTGGCGTCAATCGGCCATTTCGCAGCGGAATCCATCGTTCAATCGGAGTTTGCACCCCGTCCGGTTCCCCGTGGGGACGCCATAATCTGCACATGACCATACGCGCCTTCCTGCCTTTGGCAGTGGCATTCCTTGCGCTCCCGGGGCTGGGCGCGCAGTCGCAGACGCCTGACGTCGTCGAACTCTCCATTCGTCAGATCCACGAACACATGCGGGCAGGCACGCTCACCTGCCGTGCGCTGGTGGACGCCTATCTGACACGCATTGACACACATGACCAGCGCGGCGCCACACTCAACGCCATCGTCCAGATCAACGAGCAGGCACGCGCGCAGGCCGACCGGCTCGACCAACAGTGGCGTGCGTCTGGACCGGTCGGACCGCTGCACTGTGTGCCGACGATCGTGAAGGACAACTTCGAGACGATTGGCCTGCAGAGCGCCGCCGGATCATTGGCGCTGCAGGGGTTTGTCTCCGACCGCGACGCGTTCCAGGTGGCACGCATCAAAGCCGCGGGCGCCATCGTGCTCGCCAAGTCCAACATGGCCGAGTGGGCGTTCAGTCCGTACGAAACGGTCAGTTCGGTCCACCCGGGCTACACACGGAATCCCTACGACACGAGCAGAGTTACGGCCGGATCGTCCGGTGGCACCGCGGCTGCCGTGGCCGCCTCGTTTGGCGCGGTGGGCCTGGGCAGCGATACCGGCAACTCCATCCGCGGACCGTCAGCACATCAGGCGCTGGTTGGTATCCGCTCGACCATGGGCCTGACGAGCCGGAGTGGTGTGGTGCCGCTCAACCTGCTGGCGGATATCGCCGGCCCGATGGCCCGGACAGTTGAGGATGCCGTCACGGTCTTCCAGGTCATTGCCGGCGTCGACCCGGACGATCCCGCAACGAAGGCCGCCGAAGGCCGGGCGATTCCCGAGTATCGCGAGGCGCTCAGGACCGACGGGCTCAAAGGGGCACGAATTGGTGTGCTCACACAGGCGTACCAACGCGCGAATGGCGGCGGCGTTGATCCCGAGGTCGAGCAGGTGTTTGCAGCAGCGCTGCGCGACCTCGAACGTGCGGGGGCCACGATCGTCCAGGCCGCCGAGATCGACCTGAGCACGGTACGCCGCGCGCAAGGCGCGGGCAGTTGCATGGGTTTTTCGTGGGACATCGCGCAGTGGTTTGCGCAACACGCCGGCAAGACGCCGGTGGATTCTCTGGCGGCCGTACTGCGATCGCGGCGGTATCACCCGACGGTGCAGAGCCGCATTCAGTCGGCTGCCGACGCAAAGCCGGCCGGGCCCGAGTCCGAGGCCTGCGCCGCGGAACGTGCGTACCGTCAGGCCTTTGGTGCGGCGGTCACCGCGCGCATGGATGAGTTGCGACTGGATGCCTACGTGTATCCCACGTGGTCGTTCCCACCTCGACTGATCGGGGACATGAATACCCCACACGGCGACAACAGTCAGGTGTATTCACCCACATCCGGCTTCCCCGCGATCTCGGTGCCCATGGGCTACACGCGCGACAACACGTTGCCAGCCGGCATCACCTTCTTCGGGCGCGCGTGGGACGAAGCCACGCTCATCCGGCTGTCCTACGCCTACGAACAGGCCACACACCACCGCCGTCCTCCGTCACTGCGGTAGAACAACTCACCATGAAGGCGTGGAGACCATGAAGTAATCCTCTTCAAAAGGAACTCCATGTTCTTCACGTCTCAATGGTGAACATGCTCTTCAGAAGTTGATCAGCGCGTAGAGGCCGATCCGGCGTTCGGTCGGTTTCGGGATACCCGAGTAGGTGACCTGCTCGAGGTTGGCGAGGAGCGCGGCCGTCGCCGTTCCCTCGCGCGGAAACCAGTAGGCCGCACCCGCGATGACACGGGTCCAGCGCGCATCACGCGAGCTGTCCGGCGTGAAGCGGTCGAGTCGGAGCAACGCTTCCGGGCCGTCACCCTTGGCCTTGAAGAACGGCGTCACGAACATCGACCATCCCTCACCCGTCGTGCGGGCGGATCCCGGTGTGGGTTGATCCGTGCGGCGGGACCAGTCGGCGCCGGCGTTCAGTCGCGCATGCTCGAACCACGCTGACACCACCGCGCGATCGCGCGGCGCGCCCTGCACGTAGTTGTCCTGCTGAATGAACCCCGTCAGGCGCAGGCCCTTGGCGATGGCGTGTGACGCAGCGGGACGAACGCTGACCCGCGCCATGAACGCCTTCTGGTCGTTGACCTCAGGTCGCTGATACCCCTCGCCGTTATAGATGCCGGCGTGCACGTCACCCCAGCCCCCGATGCGACTCCGCACGGTCACGCCCAGGTCCGCCGACACCAGCCCTCCATCCCGTTCCGGGAACGTCGTGCCTTGGAATCGGTACCGGTACACGTCATCCACCACACCGAGGTACGGCGTCTGCTGCATGCCGAACCGCACCGTCGTCGGACCGGAGATATTGACGTCAAGGTAGGCGTACTTGAGCCGGAAGACCTGGGAGCCCGACAGGCTGCTGTCGGAGGCGCGGACGATGTCCGGGGTGATACGGAAGGACACGCGTCGAGAGACCGTGCCGGTGACGTTGATGTAGCTGCGCGACACCGTAAACGCGTTGGGCGTGACGGCCTCTCCTGTCGCATCCGTGGTCTTTGGAGATTCCGTCACGGTGTAGTCCGCGAAGATGGTGACGCCGACCTTTACGGACGGCTGGGGGGCCGGCGGGGTCTGTGCGTACGCGGCGGCGGGCGCGGCAATGGTGACGATCGTGGTCAGCAGCGCCGACCGGCTCACACACAACTTCATGGACCTGTCTCCTCCCGCCTCACACATCGCGACCGAGGCGTTACATGGACGACAACCTTGCGATACACATGTTTCGCGTCCGAAACAGCCATGTTACGTCCGTGAAAACTCCCCTGCCTGACCGAGACGACCTTTAACGGTGTCGTAACACCCGCGTTGCGACCCGATCACAGCCCGTTCGTACGCTGCGGTTCGATGCGGTGGCATTCGCCGCCGTCCATTGGAGGAACCATCTCATGAGAATGTTGAGTCGCGCGGCACTTGTTCTGGCCCTGATGGCCACGAGTGTCCTCAGCGCCTTCGCGCAGGCCCCGCAATTGTCCGTCTCGGGCCGGGTGCTTGATGCCATCAATGCGTCGCCGTTGCCGGGCGTCACGGTCGAGGTTGTGGGCACCACGACCACCACGGTCACCGACCTGGATGGCAAGTACACCCTGACGCTGCCCTCCGGCAAGCACAAGATTCGCGTGGCGCTGTCGGGGTTCGCCGAACGTGTCATCGACGTCGAGTTGAGCACGGCGGCGAGAACGCTCGATGTCACGCTGGCGCTGGCCGGGTTTGCCGAGGAAGTGACGGTCACCGGTCAGGCCGTCGAAGCGGAATCGGCCTCGGCGGCCACGCAGCTCCTCGAGCGACGCCGGGCGACCACCATCAACGACAACATGGGCTCGCAGGAAATGAAGGCGAACGCGGACAGCAGCGCGGCCTCGGCCCTGCAGCGTGTCACGGGTCTGTCGGTCGTCGACAACCAGTACGTGTTCGTGCGCGGCCTTGGCGAACGTTACAGCAACACCTCGCTGGGCGGCGCGGTGCTGCCCTCCACCGAACCGGAGCGCAAGGTCGTCGCGCTCGACATGTTCCCGGCCTCGCTGCTTGACAACGTGCAGGTCGTCAAGTCGTTCACGCCGGACCGTTCGGCCGAATTTGCCGGCGGCATGGTCGAGCTCAACATGGCGAAGCTGCCGAGCCGGCCGACGTTCGACGTCAGCTATTCGCTGGGCATGAACTCGCAGACGTACAACAAGACCGTCCTCGACCATGCGGGCGGCGACCGCGACTGGCTTGGCCTGTCCAACAGCTCGCGCGAACTGCCGTCGACGTTCCCGACACGCCGCGTCATCCGTGGCGGCATTTACACACCGGACGTCGGTGTCGACGGCGCCACGCTCGAAGCGCTCGGTGAATCGCTGCCCAACGTGTGGTCCCCGGAAGAAGTCGACGGCAAGCTCAATCAGGGCTTCAGCGTGGCCCTCGGTCACCGCATCGGCCGCTTCGGCATTTCGGCCAGCCTGACGCAGAGCTACAAGAGCGACTACCAGGAAGAATCGCTGGTCTACTTCGCGTCGGAAGGTGGCAGCTCGTTGTCGCCGTTTTCGTCCTACGACTACCGAGTCGGTACGACGCGCGGCAGCCTCGCGGGCCTGGCGAACCTGGCCTACCAGATTTCGAACAACCACCGCCTGGCGTTCCAAGGCTTCTCCACCAACAAGGGCAAGCGCGAAACGCGCACGTTTGAAGGCTACAACGACGATGCCGCGCGTGATTTCCGCAACTCGCGCCTGCTGTGGCAGGAAGAGAACCTGCAGTCCGGCCAGCTGACCGGCGAACACTTCTTCCCGACGCTGTCGAACAGCCGCATCGACTGGCGCGCGACCGTCGCCCGGTCCAACCGCGATGAACCGGATATCCGTGAAGTGCTCTACGAAAAGCAGCCGACGGCCTCGACGTACGTGCTGGCCGACGAATCACAGAGCGGCCTCCGCATGTGGAACGACCTGACCGAAGACACGGTCGACCTCGCCTTGAACTGGACGGTGGTGTTTGCCGGTCCGCGCGGCCTGCCCGCCTCGTTCAAGTTCGGTCCGTCGTACTCGAACCGCGAGCGCGACTTCGACTCGCGCCGTTTCCGCTTCATCCCCACCAACACGGTGCGTTTTGACCTGACGCAGTCGCCCGAGGCTCTGTATTCAGCGGCCAACATCGGCGAACGCTTCGAACTGCGTGAAGAGACGCGTGAGACCGACTCGTACGACGCGGCGCAGCGTGTCGTCGCGGGCTACGGCATGCTCGACCTGTCGTTCTCGCCCAAGGCCCGCCTGGTGGCCGGCGCGCGTATCGAGAACTTCAAGCAGACGGTGGACACGTTTGACCTCTTCGGCACCGACCTGTTCGGCAGCCCCGAGATCATCCGCGGTGAAATCAAGGAAACGGACATCTTCCCGGCCCTGAACTTCGTGTTCGCCGCGAAGGACAACCAGAACATCCGCGTGAGCTTCTCGCAGACGGTCAACCGCCCCGAGTTCCGCGAACTGGCGCCGTTCGAGTTCACCGATATCGTCGGTGGCCGCGCGGTGGTCGGCAACCCGAACCTCGAGCGTTCGCTCATCCGCAACGTGGACCTGCGCTGGGAGTGGTTTGGTGATGCCGAAGAGGTGATCTCGGCGAGCGCGTTCCTGAAGCAGTTCGACCAGCCCATCGAGCGCGTCGTCGAAGCCACATCGCAGCTGCGCACCTCGTTCGACAACGCGAAGTCGGCGCGTAACGTCGGCCTGGAACTCGAAGCGCGCAAGCGGCTGTCCGAGTACGTGCTGGTGGGCGCCAACTATACGTTCGTGGACTCGAGCATCGAGCTCAACACGTCGCAGACCAACACGCTGACCTCACTCGAGCGTCCGCTGGCCGGCACGTCCAAGCACATCTTCAACGGCCTGTTCGAGGCGCGGCTGCCCATCGTGACCGCGCGCGTGCTCTACAACACGTTCAGTGATCGCATCGCGGACGTCGGCTCGTTCGGCCTGCCCGACATCGTTGAAGAAGGCCGCGCCACGCTCGACGTCGCGCTGTCGAAGACGGTGGGCCGGCTGCGCCTGCGCTTCTCGGCGGAGAACCTGACGGATCCGGAAATCCGGTTCCTGCAGGGTTCCAGCAACGAACATCGGGTCTTCAAGCTCGGCAAGACCTACATGTTCCAGATCGGGTTCTCGGCGTTCTGATTCTTACGGAGACCATGGCAATGAAGAAGAGCATTCTGTCCCTGCTGTCAGTCGGCGCGATCACCCTCGCGGCCGTGCTGCTGCGCCCGATGCCGGTGTTCACGCAGGCTGCCGGCCAGATTGGCAGCCCGGTGAACGTGCCGGGCATCGACAAGCCGGTGCGCGTGGTTCGCGGCCGGTTCACCTCGGACGTCACACTGACGGCCGACACCTACTGGGTGCTGCGCGGCGCCGTGTTCATCGGCGCGGCCGACGGCACGTCGCCGGCACGCCTCACGATCGCCGCGGGCACCCGCGTCATCGGCGAGACGGCCACACGCGGCACACTGGTCATCGAGCGCGGCGCGCAGATCATCGCCAACGGCACGGCCACCGCGCCGATCGTCATGACGTCGGACCAGCCCGTCGGTCGCCGCTTCCGCGGCGACTGGGGCGGCCTGGTCATCAACGGCAATGCGCCGCTGAACCTCCCCGGTGGTCAGGCCATCGGTGAAGGCGCCACCGGCATCTACGGCGGCACCAACCCGGCCGACAACTCGGGCGTCCTGCGCTACGTGCGCGTCGAGTTTGCCGGCATCGAGTTCAGCCCGGACAACGAGCTGAACGGTATTGCGTTCCAGGGCGTCGGCTCGGGCACCACCGTCGAGAACATCCAGATCCACTACAACAAGGACGACGGGATCGAGATGTTCGGCGGCACGGTGAACATCAAGCGAGTCGTGCTGACCAATATCGGCGACGACAGCATCGACTGGACGTGGGGCTGGACCGGCAAGCTGCAGTTTGCCGTCGTGCAGCAGCGCGGTGACGATACCGACCAGGGCATCGAGGCGGACAACCACAGCACACAGCAGAACCTCCTCCCCCGCTCGGCGCCGACCATCTACAACATCACGCTGGTGGGTGACCCGAACTCGGAGTTCGGACCGGAGAGCACCAACGGCATGCGCCTGCGCGTCGGCACGGCCGGCATCATCAAGAACTGGATCGTCACGGGCTTCAAGGCCGAAGGGATTGACATCCGTGACTCCTCCACCACCCCCCAGATTGGCACCACCTTCCAGGTGACCAACGGCATCCTGTGGAACAACGGCCGCAGTGGCGTGGCCACCAACGCCGACCGCAACTGGGCCAACCGCTCAACGACCACACCGATGCGGACGTTTGCCGGCACGACGGTGATCGAAGAAGATCCGATGCTCGTCGCGGCGTTTAACCGCACGGCGCCGGATTGGCGCCCGCTGCCGGGCTCGCCCGCGCTGGTCCGCACCCCCGCGGTGCCGCCCAACGACGGGTTCTTTGAAGTGGCCAACTTCCTCGGCGCGCTCGGCCCGGATGTGGCGACGGATTGGACGCGCGGTTGGACGTTCTACGGACGATAATCACGTCCATGCACGACACACGCACCCGGGGTGGCCACTGGCTGGCCATCCCGGGTTTCTTCTGTCTGCTCACGGTGGCCGGTGTACTGCTGACCGCCTGTGCCGGTCCGACCCCGGTTCCGCTGTCACCGTCCTTCGAGAGCAAGGACGCCGCGGTGCAGGCGTTTCTCGATGCCTTGGCGGCGCGTGATGCCGCCACACTTGAGCGGCTCGCGGTGAACGAGACCGAGTTTCTCAAACACATCTGGCCGGCGTTGCCGGCAAGCCGTCCCGAGGTGGGCATGCCGGGCGAGCGCGCATGGCAGGACCAGCACCTCAAGAACGTGGGCTTCCTGGCCAACGTGCTCAGCGAACACGGTGGGCAGCGGTACGAGCTGGTGGCCGCCTCCTTTGGAGCGGCCCCGACCACCTACGGCACCTTCACGGTGCATCCGAAGACACGCCTCGACGTACGCCTGAACGGCCAGGTCACCGAAGTCCGCCTGTTCGGCTCCATGATCGAGAGCGGCGGGCGCTGGAAGATCTACAGCTTCATCGTCGACTGATCCGGCGGATTGGGTGGCGCGTGTAGGCTGTAGTCGTGCCGCACGCGCTGCTGATCCTGATGGCCCTGGCCGGCTTCTCGGCCAACTCCCTGCTGACGCGTTACGCACTCGATCGCCACCTGCTCGACCCCATGGATTTCATGGCGGTCCGCATCCTTGCTGGTGCGGCGATGCTGGCGATCATCGTCGGCCTCCGCCGCCGGGCACGCTCCGGCCGCGGTTCCATCCGCATGGCGCTCATGCTGGCCGGGTACGCGGTCGCGTTTACGCTGGCGTACACGCGCATCGCAGCGGCCACCGGCGCCCTGCTGCTCTTTGCTTCGGTACATCTGACGATGGTGGGCATTGGCGTGGCGCACGGTGAACGCCTGACACGTCGTCAGATCGGCGGCAACCTGCTGGCAGTATCCGGACTGCTCGTGCTGACAGCGCCGGGCCTGCAGGCGCCGTCACTGTCGGGCGCGTTGCTGATGGTGGCCGCCGGCGCGTGTTGGGGCGTGTATTCACTTGAGGGCCGACGCAGCGCCGATCCCACCGCCACCACGGCGGACAACTTTGCCCTGGCGTGTGTGATTGCGATTCCCGTGATGCTGGTCGCGCGGTCGGGTGCGCCGGTCACCACGAGCGGCCTGAGCCTCGCGGTGGTGTCCGGCGGAGTGACGTCCGGCCTGGCCTACGCCGCGTGGTATGCCGTGCTCCCGCACCTGCCCGCCTGGCGCGCGGCGCTCGTGCAGTTGGCCGTGCCGGTTGTGACCGCCGGCGCTGCGGCCGTGATTCTCTCCGAGCCGTTGACGGCGCGACTGTGGGCCGCGCTGGCGCTGGTGGTGGGAGGCATCGCGCTCGCCGGACGTAGATAGGCGTACGCGATCGTCACGGAGAGTAGGCAGTAGCGAATAGGCGGTAGGAGCGGTGGGGGTTTTCAGAAACCTCTGGTTCCTCCTGCCCTCCGCGCCTCCTGTCTTCGTTGCCCGACAAGCGATTCGTTACGGCAGCGCCGCCCGCACGCGTTCGGCCTGGCCGAGATGCCGGCGGTTGTGCGCCAGCATCACCATGACCCCGGTGACCACGTTGAACAGCGTGGACCCATTCGCGAGCGGGTTTTTGTATCGCGCCTGCTCCGCATCCACCGCCATGGCGCGCGTGGCGATCTGCGCCAACCGGTCAAGGCTGCTTTCGAAATGGCACCGCACGGCAGCCACACCGAATGCGGATGGCGGCATCAGGTCCTTGCGCGCCGGGGCCTTCACGACATTCGGAGGTTCGATGACCCAGATGAACCACCGCCCCAGCAGGTTCGGCCGCATGGGCGTGGTCGCTGCGCGTCCGGGGGCCTGCGCGATAGCGGCCTCCAGCGCATCCGCATACAGGTCCGACGTGAGGGCGAGATGGTGCAGGCATTGCGCGATGCTCCACGCGCGCCCCTCTCGAGGCTGCCAGTTGAGCGCGGTGCCATCCAGGCCATCGGTGACCGCGTGGGCCCGCGCGCGGATGGCCGCGAGTTGTGTCTGGACGTTGTGCGGCGTCAGCGTGTAGTCCATTCCCGATGCCTCAGTGGCGGATCAGCACCTTCACCGCGTCGGCCGTTGGTGCGAGTGATGCGAGCATCTGCACGGCAGGGTCCGGGCACTCGCGTCCATGGCGATTAAGCCACACGGGCCGGATCCCCACGCCGCGCGCGCCTTCCACATCCGCGGGCCACGCATCACCCAGCATCACCGCATGTACGGGTTCAGCCGTGACCGACTGGAGCGCGGCAAGGAAGATACGTGGATCGGGCTTCTGCACGCCCACCTCTTCCGACGTAATCAGGACGTCCACGAGCCCCATGAGTCCGAGTCGATCAAGTTTCCGCCGCTGCTCGGACACGATGTTGTTGGTGACGACCACGACCTGGATGCCGAGGGCCCGCACCGCCGTCAGCAGAGCGGCAGCGCCCTCCACTTCCCGCCAATCCGCCAGGTACGCGTCCCGATACGCCTCGGCGAGCCCCCGCGCATCCCCGCCGCCCACCAGGGCGGAAAACCGGGCCGCCCGTGCCTGGTCGATGGTCAGGCGGCCGGCCATGACCTCATGATGAAACTGTTCGAGCAACGCATGGTGGCGCACTTTGAGGGACTCGAGGTCCCATTGCTGCAGCCGCGCATCGGCCTCACGCAGCCGGGCCAGCGCCGAACGCGTGGCGTGCTGGTGGTCGAAGAGAGTGTCGTCGAGATCGCTCAGCAGGACCCGCACCGTATAATCGATGCTATCAGGAGATTGTTGTCCCATGCCCTATCCCGAATACCTCGTGGCTCCGATGCGTCAGGAACTGGTTGATGTCGGTGCGCGCGAATGCCGTACTGCTGCCGATGTGGACGCCGTGGTGGCGTCGCCCGGCGTCGTGATGATGGTCGTCAACTCGGTGTGCGGATGTGCCGCCGGCAAGGCGCGACCCGGTATCGCAGAAGCACTGCAACACACCAACAAGCCGGACACCGTGGCGACGGTGTTTGCCGGCGCCGACATCGAAGCGACCGATCGTGCCCGTCAGTACTTCACGGGTGTTGCGCCCTCCTCGCCGTCCATTGCGCTGCTGCGCGACGGCAAGCTGATCTACATGATCGAGCGCCGCGACATCGAGTCGCGCAGCGCACAGGCCATCGCCGATCAGTTGACGATGGCGTTCGACAAGTTCTGTGCGCCCGCCAGCGCCCAGGCGTAAGTCATCCCCGGAGTGATCCTCATGTCCCTGTCCCGTGTCTCCCGGGCCGCACTGCTTGCGGCCGTGGGTCTGGTGTGTGCGCTGGCCGTGTGGCCGGCCAGTCTTGATGCGCGCCAGACGCCCAATCTGTTTGCCAACCTCACGTTCCGCGAAATCGGTCCCACGGCCCAGGGCGGCCGCTTTGTTGATTACGCGGTCGTGGAAGCCACGCCCCGCATCTTTTATGCGGCCACCGCGTCAGGCGGCTTGTGGAAAACGGAGAGTCACGGCGTGTCGTTCACCTCGGTGTTCGACAACGAAAAGGTGATCTCGATTGGCGCCGTCGCGGTCTCGCAGTCCAATCCGCAGATCGTGTACGTCGGCACGGGTGAAGCCAACAACTCGCGCAGCTCCTACTGGGGCAACGGCGTGTATCGCTCCGACAACGGCGGAGAGTCCTGGACCCACCTCGGCCTCGACGAGACTCATCACATTGGCCGCGTGGTGGTCGATCCGAAGGATCCGAACATCGTGTACGTCGCGGCGCTGGGCAAGCTCTACTCGCACAACCCCGAGCGCGGGCTGTACAAGACCACCGATGGCGGCAAGACGTGGACCAAGTCGCTCGACTACAAGGTGGACGGCCGTGAGATCGGTGTCGTCGATGTGGTGATGGATCCGCGCAACCCGCAGGTGCTCTACGCCGCGACGTACGACAAGGTCCGCAAGCCGTGGACGTTTGGTGAAGGTGGCCTTGGCGGTGCGGTGCACAAGACCACCGACGCCGGTCGCACCTGGACTCGGCTGACCAACGGTCTGCCGACGGGTCTCATCGGCCGCATCGGCCTCGCGATTGCCCGTCAGGATTCCAACCGCGTGTATGCCGTCATTGAAAACGCCAACGCGCGCTCCGGCGATCCCAACGAACGCATCAAACGGATGGCGGAAGGTTTCGGCGGCGACACCATCGGCGATGAGTTCTACCGATCCGACGATGCGGGCAAGACGTGGACGAAGGTCGCGCCGGCGCCAGCGCCGGCAGGCGCCGCCGGTGGACGCGGCGGCGGTGGGTTCGGCGCAAACCCGCCGTACTACTACGGGCAGATCCGCGTGGATCCCAACAACAAGGATCACATCTACCTGCTCTCGGTCGGCGTCACCCACTCGCTCGACGGCGGCCGTACCTGGACGTCGGCTTTTAACTTCGGCGGCGACAACCACGCGATGTGGATCAACCCCGCCGACAGCAACCACATGATCCTTGGCCACGACCACGGCATGGGCGTGACGTTTGACGGGGGCCGTTCCTGGATCGATCCGCAGAACCTGCCGCTCGCGCAGTTCTATGCCGTCGGGTACGACATGGACTACCCGTACAACGTGTACGGCGGCCTGCAGGACAACAGCTGTCTGTGGGGCCCGAGCACGATGAAAAACGGCGGCCCCATCCCGTTTGAGGCCTGGGGCGGCATCGGCAGCTGCGGCGACGGTTTTTATGTCGTTCCGGATCCGACTGACAGCCGCTGGGTGTACTCGGAAGGCCAGTTCGGCGTCATCGGCCGCACCGACAAGGTCACGGGCCAGACACGCAACATTCAGTACCGGCGTCCGCAGGGCGAAGAGCCCGTGCGCTACAACTGGAATGCGCCGATCGTGGTGTCGCCGCACAACCCGCAGGTCATCTATCACGCGGGCCAGATGGTGCTGCGTTCCAACGACCGTGGCGACACGTGGACGGAAATCAGCCCCGACCTCTCGGTGAACGACCCGGCACGCCGCAACGGCTCAGGCAACATCCAGTACGGCACGATCACGTCGCTCGATGAATCGACGATCATGCCCGGCCTGTTGTGGGTGGGCACCGACGACGGCAACGTGCAGGTGACGCGTGACAACGGCCGCACCTGGACCAACGTGCGCGAGAACGTGCCCGGCCATCCCGGCTACTGGGTCAGCCGCGTGGCGCCGTCGTTCCACGATCCGGCCGTCGCGTACCTGAGCATCACGGGTTATCGCCACGATGACTTCCGCCCGTTCGTGTGGAAGACGTCCGACTACGGCAAGACGTGGACGTCGCTCGCGGCGAACCTGCCGACCGAAGCCGGCATCAACGTCATCCTCGAAGATCGCAAGAACCCGAACTTCCTGGTGGTCGGCACCGAACTGGCGCTCTTCTTCTCCCTCGACGGCGGCCAGTCGTGGACTCGTGTGCGCGGCAACATGCCGACCACGCCCATCTACGACCTGAAGATTCATCCGCGCGAAAACGAGCTGATTGTTGCCACACACGGACGCGGGATCTGGATCGCGGACATCACGCCGTTCCAGCACCTGACGGCGCCCGTGCAGGCGCAGCCGGCGGCGCTCGTGCCGATTCAGCCGGCCGTGCAGTGGAACACGGGACTGACGCCGTTCCG
>BTVE01000058.1:0-28212 GCA_045862915.1 Acidimicrobiia bacterium | reverse complement strand
GCATCACGGGTGACGTCATTGTCATTGGCTCCTTCGATGAGCTCGAAGCGAAGAGCGCGGATGTGCGCGGCAAGATCGTGCTGTTCAACGTGCCGTTCACCAACTACGGTCAGACGGTGCCGTACCGCTCGACGGGCCCGGCGCGTGCGGCTCGCCACGGCGCGATTGCCGTGCTCGTTCGCTCGGTCGGCCCGGTTGGCCTGCGGACGCCGCACACCGGAGCGACCACGTACACCCCAAACGTGCCGATGATTCCCGCCGCCGCGATTACGGTGGAAGATGCTGAACGTTTCCAGCGCCTGCAGAATCGCGGCGTGCCCATCCGTGTTCGCCTCGAGATGGACGCGCACTTTGAGCCCGATGCGCAGTCGTTCAACGTCATCGGTGAACTCACGGGACGCGAACTGCCGAACGAACTTGTCGTCATCGGCTGCCACTTCGACTCGTGGGACGTCGGCGCAGGCGCAAGCGACGATGGCGGCGGGTGCATCGTGACGTGGGAAGCGCTGCGCCTGATGAAGCAGTTGGGGCTGCGACCGCGCCGCACTGTGCGCGTGGTGTTGTGGACGAACGAGGAAAACGGCCTTCGTGGCGGCAACGCCTACCGCGACGCACACAAGGACGAACTGGCCAACCACGTCCTGCTGATGGAATCGGACGGCGGCGTATTTGATCCTGCGGGATTTGGCTTCACGGGGTCCGACGAGGGACGCGCCACCGTGACCGCCATCGCGAGCCTGCTGAAGTCCATCGGCGCCGACACCATCGCGGCCGCAGGCGGCGGAGCCGACATCGGCCCGTCAGCGCAGGCCGGCAACATTCCGACGATGTCGCACCTGGTCGGGGGTGACTACTTCCTGATCCACCACACGCCGGCAGATACCGTCGACCGCATCACGCCCAAGCAGATGTCCGACAACGCCGCCGCCATCGCCGTCATGACCTACGTCGTCGCCGACGTCCCGCAACGTCTGAAGTGAAAAATGTAAGGCGGAACTGAAGTTCCGCCCCACATCTCGTCACCTCGCCACCTCGTCAATTTTTTTGACCGTGTAGACGAGGAAGCGCGCCCGCGCGAGGTCTTCATCGTCGGGCGTGACCGTGTCGAGGTCGCGAATGGTGTCGAGCGGCACCATGGTGACCACGGCGATGCCCTGGTCGGGCAGGCGTCGGCGCACGCGCGAGGCCGTCCCAAGCGCAAAGTCGGAGTGGAAGGCGCCGTTGTAGTGGACGACCAGAGGACGGGTGGGTCCGGGCACCCCGGCCGCGGCGCGCCAGGCGTCAACGATGGACTCGGCCATCGTTTCGTCCTTCAGGCACTGCGAGTCGTAATACCGCTGCAACATGTCGACCCCGGCGTGGCCGCCCATGACCTCGGAAAACCGCTGGAAGTACTCATCTTCGCCGGTCGGGCACTGTCGGTCGGCAGCAAACCAGGCCTTTTCGGCGTCGGACTTGCTGTCGAGGATCTCGCGGCCCGACTTGGCCACCTCGGCGGCAATGGGCCGGGGGACGTTGGCGGCAATGACGGGCCACCCCTTCTCCTTGGCATAGTCGACCAGGGCCTTGTAGTCGGTCTGGTAGCGGGGCCAGGGCCGGCTGTCCTTGAGGAACGCCTCTTCGGTCAGGTCGCCCGCCAGAAACTGGTTGAGCTGGGGCTGCACGTCCCGCTCGAACATCTCCAGGGAGAGGACGATGCCATCGCGGCGGGCGCCCAGGGCCTGTAACAGCGCTGATTCGAGCCGGTGGGTGTTGGGGTCGTCATGTTGTTCCCCCACAAAGACGACGTCGGCGCGACTGAGGGCTGCCGCCATCGCCTCAAAATCGGTAAACTGTCGGGCGGCCGTGTCGAACACCCGATGCGGAAGGTAGTCTTGCGCGGCCGGACTGGCCGTGAGGACCGCCGAGGCAACAAGAGCCAGGACCATGCGTCGCATCCGGGCATTGTAGCCGTCGAATTCGTTTCCGAAGAGGAGTCAGTGAATGGAGATCGTCACCCCGGTGACAAGTACGTTCTGGAACATGTTGTGGCTCGGCCTGGCCGGCGGGCTTGCGGCGGTGCTGATGGCCGCCAAGTACCGCGGCGACGTCATGAAGGCCGCGCCCGGCAATGAACGGATGCAGGAAATCGCGGGCTACGTGCGGGCGGGCGCGATGGCGTACCTGAGCCGGCAGTTCAAGGTCGTCGTGCCGGTGCTGCTCGTCGTGGGCGTACTGGTCGCGTTTGGCGCCAACTACGAACTGCTGAGCCAGCCCAACGGCCTGATGATGGCGGGCTTCATCTTCGTCGGCTTCGTGACGGGCGGCCTCGGCAGCTTCTACACCGGCTGGGCGGGCATGAACATCGCCACGCACGCGTCGAGCCGCACGGCCTGGGCCTGCTCCGATCCCAAGAACGGCCTCAACTCGGGCCTCCAGGTCGCCTTCAAGGCCGGCTCGGTCATGGGCCTGTCGGTGGTCGGCATCGGCCTGCTCTTCACGGTGGCCTGGCTGGCCCTCTTCGCCACGCTGACCCCGGAGAGCCCGGCGCTAGTCGGCCAGGTGATGGTCAGCTTCGGCATGGGCGCCTCGATGGTGGCCCTGTTCGCGCGCGTGGGCGGCGGCATCTACACGAAGGCCGCTGACGTGGGCGCCGACCTGGTCGGCAAGGTCGAAGCGGGCATTCCCGAAGACGACCCGCGCAACCCGGCGACGATTGCCGACAACGTCGGTGACAACGTCGGCGACGTGGCGGGCATGGGCGCCGACCTCTACGAGTCGTACCTCGGCTCGATCCTCGCAGCCATCGCGCTCGCGGCCGCTGCCGCCATCTCGCTGCAGCACCCCGACGCGGCGTGGACGATGGTCATTGCGCCGGTGGCGATTGCCGGCTCGGGCATCTTCCTCTCGATCCTCGGCAGCCAGCTCGTGCGAACAAAGGAAAACGCCTCGCTTAAGGAACTCCTCGGCGCGCTCCATCGTGGTGTGAACGTCGCGTCCATCGGCGTGGCTGTCGTCGCGGGCGTCATCTGCTACATCTGCTTTGCGGACGTCTACAACCGCATCCCCGGTGCGACGTGGTGGGGTGTGTGGCTGGCGACGCTGGTGGGCCTGTTCTCCGGTCTGGTCATCGGCAAGGGCTCGGAGCTCTACACGGCGTATGACTACGAGCCGACGCAGGAAGTGGCCAAGTCCAGCGCGACCGGCCCTGCGACGGTCATCATCAGCGGTATTGCCGTTGGCATGATGTCCACCTGGATCCCCATCGTCACCATCGCGGTGGCGACGGCGCTGGCGTACGGCTTTGCCGGCGGTTTCGCGGATCCGTCACTGGGCCTCTACGGCATCGCGCTGGCCGCGGTCGGCATGCTCTCGACGCTGGGCGTCACGCTGGCGACCGACGCGTATGGTCCGATTGCCGACAACGCCGGCGGCAACGCCGAAATGAGCCACCTGGGCGACGACGTGCGCAAGCGCACGGATGCGCTCGACTCGCTCGGCAACACCACTGCGGCGATTGGCAAGGGCTTCGCAATTGGATCGGCGGCGCTGACGGCGCTCGCGCTCATCGCGACGTTTGCGACCCTCGCGCGCGGCGAACGCACCGTTGCCGAGTTCCTGCCGACCATCACGCTGACCGACCCGATGGTCATCAGCGGCATGTTCATCGGCGCCCTGCTCGTCTTCGTGTTCGCGGCAATGACGATGACCGCCGTGGGACGCGCGGCGCTGGTCATGGTCGAAGAAGTGCGCCGCCAGTTCCGCGAGATCCCCGGGATCATGGAAGGCACCGCGACGCCCGACTACGCGCGCTGCGTGGACATCTCCACCGATGGCGCCATCAAGAAGATGGTCGTGCCGTCGATGATGGCCGTCATCGTGCCGGTGTTTGTCGGCGTCATCTTTGGTGTCGGCGGCATCATCGGCATGCTCGCCGGCGGCCTGGCGTCGGGTTTCGCGGTGGCCATCTTCATGGCCAACGCGGGCGGCAGCTGGGACAACGCCAAGAAGTGGATCGAGTCGGGTGAACTCGGCGGCAAGTACCTGAAGAACGCGTCGGGTGACTACGTCGACGCGGCCGGCAACAAGGTCGCGCGCAAGGAAGACTCGAAGAACCCGCGCCACGGCGCGACGGTCATCGGCGACACCGTCGGCGACCCGTTCAAGGACACGTCAGGCCCGTCGCTGAACATCCTCATCAAGCTCATCTCGATGGTCTCGGTCGCGACCATCGGCATCACACTCGCCATCAACAACGGCGAGGGGCTCGTGAAGATGATCATGCAGATGCTGTTGCAGTAGTTCCGAAGTTCTGGGGTTCCGGAGTTCCGGAGTTCCACGAGGCCCGGTGGCGTTACGCTGCCGGGCCTTTTTTCTTGCCGTGCGCGGCCGGCCTGACAACACGAACCTCGGCAGCCGTCGCCGTCTACACTGGTTGCATGGCCCGTCTGCTGATTTCGGTTGGACTGGTGCTGGTGCTTGCCGGCGTCGTGCTCCATTTCGCGCCGGCGATCCCGCTCGGGCGCCTGCCGGGCGACATTCGTATCGAACGACCAGGCACCCGGATCTACATCCCGATCGTGACGTCGATTGTCCTCAGCATCGTCCTGTCGCTGGTGCTGTGGCTGATTGGGCGGTTCCGGTAAGGAGCCCGGCCGGCCCGCCTCCTACTCCCCGTCCCCTTCCCCATCGTCGCCAGGTGCATCGATCCCGGGCGCATCCCCCGGTGAGGTCATGCGCTTAAGGAGGCGGTTGCCCAGGCTGAGACCAAAGCCGGTGCCGATGCCGTCAACGCCGAGCACCTGCACCTGGTCCGGAATCAGCCGCTCCATGAAGACACGCTTGAGCCGCGCGATCCGCAAATCGAGGTCTCGCTCGAGCGCTTCCCGCGACGCCTTCAGTGCCAGAGCCTTTTGCACTTTGGCCTTCCACGTTGCGACTTCTTCCTGGACCTTGGAGAGGCTCTCCTCCAGGCGTTGCCGCGCCTTGATGAGCAGCTCCTGCCGGCGGGTATTCACTTCTTCGGTAATGTGAGTCTCAAGCGTGATGCGCTGCTGCTGTAGCTGCAGCGCCTCATTGCGCGCCGCCTTGCGTTCGCGGCGAATGCTCGACTCGACAACCTTCACCTCGGCCTCGAGCCGAACCTGCTTTTTCTCGGTCATCGCCGAAATGCTCTTGAGGCCCGTGCGCACGTTCTCGAGGTCGTCAAGAATCGGATTCTCGGCATCCGGCATCGTCGCTCGGACGGCGCTGACACCGCACGGCTCGCTGAGATACCGGTTGAGCGCCTGGCTCACGTTGTCGAGACGGTCGCGTCCCATGAACTTCACGCGCGAATCACCCACCGACACGATCATCCGGAGCACGATGTACGACGTGTAGAAGTTGACAATCTTCATCAGCGCCGCAGGCGACGTGTTCGTGATGAACGTCGGGGAATCCTTGATCTGCAGGGTGATCTGATTGCGAAGGGAGATCGAGGCGAAGTCTCCCGTGTAACCGGCGTTATTGGTATCCACGACCTGGTCGCGCTGCGAGACCAGGAACGGAATGAAGTGTGGATACCAGAGGTGCCAGTTACGTCCGCGGCGTGCCTTGCGGTCGGTCGCCGGCTTGCCGAAACGACAGACGACGCCCTCGTAGCCTTCCGGCACGTCCACCTTCGCGTTCATCACGTAGCCGACCAGGAAGTAGGCAAATCCTGCGAGGAAGAACAGGATCGACAACATCTTCAGGCCGGACGGCAACACCACGAGAAAGAAGAAGCCCAGCGTCATGGCCGCGATCCCGGAGATGCTCCGTTTGTCGGGCACGTACGTCAGGATCTCGCTTTCATTCACCCCGACGAACCGCCGGATGTCGCCGCCGGTCGCCTTTTCGACGACGCCGACGATGCGGGAGAGGCGTTCCTGGACCGCCTGGGACGCGCGTTCCGCGCCGGCGCCGAGCACTCGTTCAGCTGCCACGCGCCCCTCCTGCGTCAGTTCCTCTGCGAGACGATCAACGATGCGTCGTGCCGTCATGCTGATTCCTCCTGGGTGCCGTGCGCCTGTTCCGCGTCGGTCACTCCCGCGTCCTTCGCGATCTCGGTGATGCGCGCCATGATCTTGTCTGGTTGATACGCCTCGGTTGACACGCCGGAGTCGACCGCCACGTCACCAAGCGCCCTCCGGATCCGGTCCATCGACAGGTCAATCCGGATGTCTGCGGTATCACGCTCGATCGCGGCCGTGGCCGCCTCGAGTCCGCCGGTATCCAGTTCCCCTTCGCGCCTGAGCACCTCAAGCGCTGCGCGGGTGCCCGTCTCCGACATCATCCGTTCAAAGATGTCGATGGAGGGCACGAGCGATTCAGGCGTGACCGAATCCACCACCACCGTGCCGAGGGCTGGAACATACTTCGCGACGTTTCCTTCCAGGTGCGACAGCAGTGATTCCATCTCGCCGAAGTACCGTTCGAGTCCGGCCGTGTCGATGGACTTGGCCATGACGGTTGCCCGGATACCTTCGATGCGCGCCAGCACCGTCGCCAGCAAACCTTCCGCGAGGTTGCGCATCGCCGTTGTGCGCGCGATCACGATCGCGTGTCGGTTGTCGACGTCGGCCAACGTGTCGTTGACCGCCTTGATTTCCTGGATGATCTTGCGAATCTCGAGCAACGCGAGTTGTTTGGCCGAGACCTTGGCGACGATCTCTTCTTCGATTTCCTCGCCGATGATTTCCTTGAGTGCCTCGGTGGCCTGATCCAGACGTGTCAGCGACGAGATCAGCGGCACCGCCAGCGTTTCGAGGAACTCCTTCGGCACGGTGTTTTTCATCGGCAGGTAGTCGACGATCTCGATGCCGTAGTCTTCGGACAGTTCCTGCAGGCGCGGAAGGATTGCGCGTCGCTTGGGCGACGCCGGCTCCGACAGGTTGAAGCTCGAGACGTCGAGTTCGTCGATCTCGGACATCTCCGTGAGGGAGTCTACGGACAGGTCCGACTGTTCCAGCTTGCGCAGGCGTTGCGTGATGCTCTCGCCTTCGACCTGGCCGGGCAGTTGCACAGGGTCGACCAGGAATCGATTGAACTCCGTGGCGGGAATACGGAGCGCCTCTTCCTGGATGGCCGAGGCATGCAGTTTTTCGAGCTGCTGCAGGAATCGCGGAAAGCCGCCCTTGACCAGAAGGCGGAAGCTGTCCTTCACCCGGAGGAAAAACGCGCCGGTATGTGACAACGTGATGTTGTCCTTGGTGGTCGCATCCACCTGCGCGGCGGGCAGCAGAAAGTACTTGGTGGAGACGACGGCCAGTGGGTACACGCGGGGATCGAGCACCACGCGGAGTTCACCTGCTTTGACCGTGTCGACGATCTTCTTGTAGCGCGCCAGATGAATCTCGGCGCCTGATTGGCCGACAAAGACGCTGCTCTTGAACTGGGCGACCGCGAAGTACACCAGGTACAGCACCAGCGCCAGCAGCCACGTCCCGAGCGAGAAGACCTGCCAGTTGCGCAGTTCGACCAGCGCGGCGGGGGCGGTGTCGGGAATCGGCAGCCATGAGAGCGGCGTCTGCACGGCATACAGGGCGATGACCGCGATCAGTCCGAACAGGCGGAGGCCGAGGCCGACAAGTCGCAGGCCAATCCACGAGACGTTCACGATGCCAATGTGATTGCCGAACTGATCCTGCGTGCCGATGATGCGCAGGGCCTCGCTGTAGTTCGCCTTGACCTCAGTCACGCCCGACCGTGCTGTGGATCGGTCTTCCAGATCGTCCATGGCCACCTTTCTGCTATTCGCTCTTTGCGCGTCCGGACAGTCTACCGCGTGAGACGACTACAATCGCGGAATGCACTTCACCAGCATCATTCTGCTTCTGGCTGCCTCTCTGACTGCCGGCCAGGCACCGGCCTCGACACCGCAGAAGGTCACCGTGCTGGTGACGTATCACTCCGGCGGCGGCCACACCGGGGCCCTGGCGCAGGCAGTCGCCGAAGGCGCCCGCTCGGTTGACGGCACGTCGGTCACGCTGAAGCCGGTCTCCCAAGTGACGTGTCAGGAACTCACCGCCACACAGGGCCTCATAATCGGCTCACCGGTCTACTGGTCGAACATGTCGGGCGAGGTGAAGTCGTTCTTTGATCGTTGGACGACGGAATGCAAGTTCCTGCCGCCGGACTTCCCGATGAAAGACAAAGTCGGCGGTGCATTTGTCACCGGAGGCGAAGTCTCGAGCGGCAAGGAGATCACGCTGATGACAATCGTCGCGGCCCTGTTGGGCAACCGCATGATCGTCGTCAGTGACGGTCAGGCGCTTGGCGCAACGGCGACCACGGGAGAAGGCGGATTGCCGCTGGACGCCAAGGCGCTGGACGAAGGACGCAGGCTTGGCGCACGTGTTGCCGCCACCGCCGGTCTCGTTGCGCGGGGCCGGCGCTGAGGGAGTGCCCCCCAATTCGGTCACCGTCCGCTTACGGTTCTGATGAACCGAGCAGTTCGTCCAGATCCGCCCGAAGGTCCTTTCCGCGCTGAAAGCCGCGACTGGTGATGTCATCCAGGGCCTGGCGGGCACAGTCGATATCGGCCGACAGCGCCACTGTGAGCAGGGCACGCAGATCGATGATGTCCTGCGGCCGCTCGATGTCATTCCTTGAAAGGACTTTCAGGGCGATCAAGTAACCGGTTCGTGCCACACGCATCGTCAGGCCGGGCAGCACTTCGAGGAACTCCGCGTCTCGGACCAACTCGTGCTCGATGCCCGACGAAGCGAACAGCAAGTCCACAACTGACGCGCCGGCATCCGCAGCGTCACCGAGTCGCACCGTGGCAAGTCTCCCAACGGCGTCCTGTTCGACGAGTGCCTGCACCTCGTGCCCGGCCCCGCGCAGTTGTCGAATCAGCGCCTCGGCCTCAGAATCGCTCGCCACGGCAACGGCCAGGTCCGCGTCACGCGTGAATCTGGGTTCAGTCCGAATGGAGACAGCCAGGCCGCCTACCAGGGCGCAGCCGACGCCCGCCGCGTCGAGGGCGGCGACAACACTCCGCAACCGTGATTCGAGTGTCGTCACAACAATCGCAGTGTGGGATCCACAGGCCGGCCGACGGCATCGCCGTGCTCGGCACCGGGCCGGTGATGCAACCAGTCCGCCAACATCCGGTCAATCTCCGCGTCAGCAAGGTCGGGATGCCGTCGCCGCAGGTTCTGCCGCATGAGCGCCACACCGGTCTCGAAGAGCTCGAACGTCGTCCGCAACGCACCTCGCGAGACATCAGATGGCGGCATGCGGCGAGTATACCGAGTGCCAGACCAACATAGCCATCGCCGCAAAGCACTTCGCGAGGCGTCGGACCTCCCGTCGTACAATTTCGACATGGGTTCTGTCGCGTCCCCCGACGACGCCCGCGCCGCTGTTCGGCAGTGGGCTGCACGCTGGCGGCGTGTCACCCCAGTCCTCGAGCAGGAGCGCTGGAGCCGGCTCGCCGCCATCACCGATCGTGAACGCGCGACCCTGGCGGTTGAACTGCTGACGCTGTACCAACCGGAGCGCCACGGAGACGATGGCGAGGGGTTGATGCGAATTCAATGGGCGACGCAGCGATGGCTTCAGCAACGATAGACCCTACACCCCACAGACTGCTCTACGCGGCATCAGAGGTACTGGGTCTGCTCGAAAACGCGGGCTTCGACGCCTGCGCCATCGGCGGCCTCGCTGTGCTGCGATGGGGGCAACCACGGGTCACACAGGATGTGGACGTGACGGTGCTTGCGCCCATCGGGGATGAATCCGCGGTCGTCGACTTCCTATTGGCTCGGCTTCCTGCCCGTCGTCCCGACGCCCGTGCGTTCGCGATGGCCAATCGCGTGCTGCTGTTGTCTGCCACCAACGGTGTTCCGATAGACGTGGGCCTGGCGGCGTTGCCATTCGAAGCGGAGGCGCTGCGTCAAGCCCGCGTGTGGAAGTGGCTGCCCGACGTGTCGTTCCGCGTATGTGCGGCTGAAGACCTCGTCATCTACAAGTTGGCGGCGGGTCGCAGGCACGATATCGACGACATGGAAGGTGTCGTCCGCCTGCAGTGGCGGGACATGGACATCGATCGCATTCGGGCTCGTACCAGCGAACTCTCGGAGATGTTGGACGGCACGGACCTCCTTGCGCCCTTCGAAGCGGCGCTGGCACGTGCGAGGGGCCGCTTACGTGGTCCCAAAGAGCAAATAGAGTCATAATAGCCATGTCATGAAGGCCAACATAGCCATTCTCAAGAACAACCTGTCGAAATACGTCAGGACCGTCCGTGAAGGTGGCGAGGTGATCGTCCTTGACCGGGATCAACCGGTTGCGCGGCTTGTGCCGTATCGGGAGGTGCTCGCGCAGCCCGGCGTGTCGAACGCCAATGGCGGCGACGACGCGCGGCTGGCCGGCCTGCTGACGCGTGGTGCCATCTCGCACCGTGGCACCGCCGACGGCCCGATGTCCTCAGCACCGGCACGACCTCCGCAGTTGCCGCCGGATGCACCTTCGCTTTCTGCACTCTTTCAGCGCATGCGTGACGAGGAACGCTGGTGAGGTTCTGGGATACGTCTGCGCTGTTGCCGACGATCGTTGATGAGCCAACCACAGACGCCTGTCTCTCACTCCTGAGCATGGACCCCACGGTTGTCGTGTGGGAAGGCACGTTGATCGAACTGCTGTCGGTCGTGGGTCGACTGCGGCGTGAGGCGGAGGGACTGGACGACCTGTGCAGCAGCATCCGGCTCGATGTGCAGTCACGCTGGGCGACATGGGCACGAGTGGCGGATTGGTCGCGGGTCAGCGTCCCCGCGCAACGCCTGGTCAGTGTTCACCCATTAAAGGCGGCGGACAGCCTGCAACTGGCCGCTGCGATTGTTGCCTCTGAAGAGCGTCCGCACGCGCTGCCGTTTGTCACCCGCGACCGCGCACTCGCGAGAGCCGCGCAGCTTGAGGGGTTTCCTGTGATCGTGCCGGCGTCGACCGACTAGCGCTGATCGATCCGGCGCAGGTGCGCAGCCAGGCACAGCGTCAGCACCGGGGCGAGCCATGGCGGGATCACGTTGAGCAGGCCCAGCGGCGCCATGAACGCATAAAACATCTGCGCCGGAATTGGGATCGACACAAACACCAGGAAGAACGCGGTGCTGAGTGGAGCCACGATGAGCAACAGGCCCACCAGTACTCGGCGCCCGCGATGCGGACCCGCACGAAGTGCGCCGGCGAGCGTGGCGCCCGCCACCACGTGCATCGCCACAAGTAGCACACGCATCACACGCTGCCAATCCCACGACGCGTACAGCTCTCCCAGCGACCACGCTCGCCCGTGTTGTCGCCACTCCAGCACGGTCCTGTACTCGTGCAGTTCCGGTACGGCAACGCCGACAAGCCAGGCGGAGACGACCGCCAGCACCAGCGCACCACCAAGGCCCACCGCAGGACGCTCGCGATGACCGGTCACTTCTGCAACGAAGACGATCAGGGGGAACAGCGGGATGATGCGCAACGCCGCATCGACGGGTCCCAGAGTGCCGAACGCCGCAAACGTCAGCGCAAGAGCAACCGCCAGTCGTCGCAGCCACGGACGTCGCCATTCGGTCGCGAGGTCTCGCGCCGCAAGCGCCAACACCGCGCGCGACACCGCCGCCGTCGATCGCAGGGCCACCGCCAGTCTGCCCAGCCCGGTGGATGCCGCTGCTGCCTCGTACCGCCAATCCGCGAGTGTGGCGAAGACAAGTGTCAATGGCTCTCAGGTCGCCACTGCTCGCCACGGTGCACGTACCGCGTCGCCCCGGTCAGCAGGCGTTCAGCGCGCGGATGCGCAGGATCCCCCGGTAACGTTAGCGCCCAGGTGTCGTCAACCGACACCAGGTGCGGCTCGATGCGGTCGAGCGGCCGCTGCCCCGCCGCAGCCAACGCATCGTCCACGTCTTTCGCCAGCGACAGCGTCCACAGGGTGTGGTGCGTCGGTGGCGCCAACTGGACGATGCCGGAATCCCAACGCTCGAGCAGCTCGGCGGGCGTCGCCCAGAAGCTGCCGGTCGTTTCACGGCGATCGTGCATGCCCTCCTGTCCTGCGGGCGCACGCATCATGAAGAACCTGGCGTCAAAGCGGCGCCGTTCCGCTGCCGGCGTCACCCAGCGCGCAAACGGCACCAACGCCTGCAGATTGAGCCGCAGGTCGCGTGCTCGCAGGACGTCCCGAAACGCCTCCGTCGTCGCCGTCAGCGAATCGCGCAGCGCAACCACGTCGTCGTGTGCGACGGGAACATCGACCGGTAGAATGGCCGCCTCTTCCACACACTCGCGGCATGCCGCAATTGCCAGCGCGCGCGCGTGTATCGCATCTTCGGCCAGCGCCCCCAGGCGCTCCGATGCCGGCAGTACCAGCGCGTCCCACGCGGGATTCGCATCGTCGGGCTCGACCCGTCCACCGGGGAACACGATCGCGCCGGCCATGAACCCGCTGGCCATCGCCCGCTGCACACAGAAGACCTCGAGCCCTCGTGCGGCGTCCCGGATCAGCACCAGGGTGGCTGCATCAACCGGCGTCACGGGTGGCCGCGAGGGATCAAGGTCGAGCAGTGGGCGCGAGGGCTCGGCGGTCATTTCGCCTCTCGCACCGACACCGGAATATCGAAGTGCAGCACGTCTTCGCGTGTACCGAGTTTTGTGTACAACGCAATCGCCGGCTCATCGTCAGGCGTGGTGTCGGCCTGGACAAAGATCACGTACGCTCCGCGGGCGGCGGCAATGCGCTGGAGTTCTGCAATCAGCGCCGTCGCAATCCCCTGCCGTCGGTGGGAGGACGCTACGGCGAGATCGTAGATGTAGATCTCACTGCGTTCCTGTTCGAATTTCTGGAGTTCATACGCCGCCAGGGCACCAACGATGTGGTCGTCGTCGCTCGCCACAAGCGCGATGAATGACGATGAAGCGAGGAGACGACGGAGGTAGTCGGGGCCCGGCCTGTTCGAGTTGTAGTGCTGCGGATCCTCGAACGCATCTGCGAACAGCGACAACATGCCGTCCATGAGCGGTAACGAGTCCGTGGTGATCTGACGGATTTCAGCCATGCTCCAGCATATGCGCAGGTTCCGTGCCTCGGGGCCACTCACCCCGGTCAAGACACTCGACGAACCAGCGGTACGTGTCTCGGATGCCCTCCGATAGCGGAATCCCAGGCTGCCAGCCGAGCGCGCGAGCCTTGGAAGTGTCGAGCACCTTTCGCGGCGTGCCGTCCGGCGCGCTCCGGTCGAAGGTCATCGTGACGTCCGGACAGACCAGGTCGCGAATAAGTTCGGCCAGTTCGCGGATGGCGACCTCCACGCCGCTGCCGACATTCACAGGAGCGGGGTCGCCCCGGCGGGTCATGACATCGATACACGCCGCGGCCAGGTCGTCCACGTGGAGGAAGTCGCGGGTCGGCGCGCCGGTGCCCCAGAGGGTCACCTCCGAGTCGCCCTTGACCTTGGCGAGATGAAACCGATGCAGCAGCGCTGCGGGAACGTGGGCGCTGTCCAGGTCGAAGTTGTCGTGAGGCCCGTAGAGGGTGGCCGGAATCACCGTCACGACGCGCAGCGCATGCTGCGCCGTGAAGGCCCTGGCCATCGCGAGTCCGGCAAGCTTCGCCACCGCGTACGCCTCACTGGTCGGTTCCAGTGGCCCGGTCAACAGGGTCTCCTCCCGCAGTGGCTGCGCCGCGTCGCGCGGATACATGCACGAGCTGCCGAACATCAGCAACGTGCGGACACCGGCCTCGTGCGAGGCCTGCACGACCGCGGTCTGCATCGCCAGGTTGTCGTAGATAAAGTCCGCCGGCCTGGAGGTGTTGGCGCGAATCCCTCCAACAGACCCCGCCGCCATGAACACGTACTCAGGCCGTTCATGCCGCATCCACTGACGTACGGCGGTGAGATCCCGCAGGTCCAGATGCTGCCGGTTGGCCGTCAGCAGTGTTGAGCATCCGCGCGCGCGGAGCGCCCGGCACAACGACGACCCAACCAGCCCGGCGTGGCCGGCAACGAAGATGCGAGCGGAGCGCTCCACGACGGGACCATTGTATCGGCGCCCTCGTTACCTCCCGCTCTCACCGATGTTGCCCACCGGCAACCGGTCCGTTACCGGCCGGTCGCACCCGATCCGCAGAATGTCGGCATGCAGGTGGGACTGGTCAGGCACTTCAAGATTCCGTATCGGAAGTGGCAGTGGCTCGACTCGGACGGCTACGCGACGTTCCTGCGCTGGTACGACGACCAGGAAGGCCACGAGCGCGAGTCCACGCATCCTCACATCCGCTGGCAACACTGTTACTCCAGCGACATCCTCCGCGCGCGAGCGACGGCGGAACGCCTGGGTGGAGTCACGCCGACCACCTTGTCGATGCTGCGCGAGATTCCCCAGGCGCCGATGTTCTCCACGCGACTGAAGATGCCGCTCATCGTCTGGCACGTGCTGAGCCGGATCGGCTGGTGGTGCAACCACTCGTCGCAGGCCGAAGGTCGCAAGGCTTCGCTCGCGCGCGTGCAGCGCATCATCGAGTGGCTGCGGACGCTGCCGGAGGGACAGTCGTCCCTTGTCGTCACACACGGCTACCTGATGTACGTGCTTCGCCGCGAGCTCAAGCGGGCGGGATGGGCCGGTCGCATCCCCTTGCATCCGCAGGGCGGAGAAATCTACCTGTGGGCGATGACGCGTTCACGCGCAGAACGCGCCAGCGCCTTCCGGGACTCCGCGGTCACCGGCACCGGGGCCACACGCACGTAGAACCTCGTCTCGGGCGCCTGCAGCAGTTTCCACAGGTGAGGCACCAGCGACTGGTCGCCGTACCAGCACGCGCGACTCGCGTCGTCCCGGCCGTGTGACCCGGTGGTGCTCAAAGACACGGTCGTAATCGGCAGGCCCATCGACACGGCGACCTGCATCAGTCCTGACTTGAACGGCAACACCTGACGGCCGTCCGTGCTGGTGGCTTCGGGAAACCACATCACACTGCGACCGTCGCGCACCCGGGCGCGCATCTCCTCCATCACACGCGGAAGGTCGCGCAGGCGCTCGCGCTCGATGAAGATCGTCCCGGCTGCGCGCACCCGGCTGCCGATGATCGGCCAGCGCGCAATCTCGGCCTTGGCGATGAACGTCGTGTCACAACGTGTGGCCATGGCGAGCACGTCGAGATAGCCGAGGTGGTTGGCGACGATCAACGATCCGGGTTCGGCGGGCCGACCGTGCCACTCCAGGCGCACGCCCATGAGCGACATCACGGTGGACGACCACAACGGCAGCCAGCGTGAGCGCCGTCGCCACGCCCAGGCGGGCGAGACGATCGTCCAGCCGCCAATCAGCATCAGCCGGCTGATGGCGCGCCACACGGCCACTACGCGTCTCCGCGTGTGAAGAACATGGCCGCCGCCTCGGGCGTCAACTGGCGGCGGTCAAGGACGACGAGAAAGTCCGTGGTGCCGAAGGCGACATCAAGGACGGGACCACCACAGACCCACGCGCCGAACCGCAGGTACGTGCGGAACAACATCGGCAGGTCCACCGAGGGCGGCAGCGCGTCCACCGGTTCCGGCAATGCCGTCGCATGGGCAGCGGAGACACGCCAGGTCGGATGCCAGGCGCCTGCGGCGCGCAGTTCTCGAGCGGCGGCCCATCCGACCGCCGGGTCGAGCGTCGGCAACGAACAGCAGCCGAAGAGATACCGCTTGTTGTAGGCCTGCAGGTACGCGGCCAGCCCCTTCCAGAGCAGCAACAGCACCCGCCGGCTGCGAAACGCCTGATCGATACACGCACGCCCGACCTCAATCCCGTCCGCCAGAACCTCGTCTGGCAGCGCCGCCAGATCGAATTCCGTGGCGCTGTAGAATCCGCGGTGCGCGCGAGCCTGCGCGGCCGTCTGCATGCGATAGGTGCCGACCACACGCTCGGTTGCGCCCTGCCGGACGATCAGGTGATCACACGCCTCATCAAACTCATCGAGATCACGCCCGGTCGCTGCCGCGCCTTCGAGGCCTTCACCCAGTTCGAGGTTGAAGACCTCGAACCGCAGCCGGGCCGCCTCATCGAGATCATCGCGACCACGCGCCAGGTGAATCCGGTATCCGCCTTCCACGATGTCGAGGCTGCTCATCGGCGACTCCCTACTGTGCCGCGGCCGCACCGGCCGGCTCAGCCGACCACGTGTCCACCATGCGGAGTTTCTGCATGACCGGCTTTTCGCTGTCGTAAATCACCTTCACGCCGTCGCCAAGCGCCGACTCCACGTCGCGGATGTATTTGACGAGCCGTTCGAATCCGTGCGGCTCGACCGACGCCGCCTGGTCCGTGCCCCACATCGCGCGGTCGAGCGTGATGTGCCGTTCGATCAGGCATGCCCCCAGACAGACCGCCGCGAGTGTCGTCGGCAGACCGACCTCATGGCCGGAGTACCCCACCGGGCGTCCGTAGCGCTGCCGCAGCGCGTCGATCATCCGGAGGTTGAGTTCGGGCAGCGGGCACGGATAGGTGGACGTCGCGTGCGTCAGCACAAGCGCCGAGTCGCCGAGTGCGGCCACTGCCGCGTCGATCTGGTCGAGCGACGACATGCCGGTTGAGAGAATCAGAGGTCGACCGGTCTCGCGCAGCCTTTCGAGCAGCGGCCCATGCGTCAGCGCCGCGGACGGAATCTTGTAGCCGATGGGGTCGAGCCCTTCAATAAGGTCCACCGACGGCACGTCCCAGCACGACACCAGCCAGTCGATCTGCCTGGCCTGGCAATGCGCAATCAGTGCCCGATACTCGGCCTCGCCGAACTCCACGCGATGGCGGTATTCGAGATATGTCATCCGCCCCCACGGCGTGTCGCGCTGCACATCTCGTTGCGCGGCCGGCACGCACAACTCCGGCGTGCGTTTCTGGAACTTGACCGCATTGCAGCCGGCGGCGGCCGCAGCATCGATCAACCGTCGCGCGATGTCGATGTCGCCGTTGTGATTGATCCCGATCTCCGCAATCACATAGGCCGGATAGTCGTGTCCCACCGGGGTACGTCCCAACAGCACAGGAGTCATGAGCGTGTCCTTTCAGCAGCGACGGATGTCGCCGTCAGATGGAGGTGCAGGCGGTCACACAATTCGCGAACGGCACCGTGGCCACCCGCGGCGCGCAGAACGAGGTCGGCATGTGGACGCACGGCTGGATGCGCGTCGGACGGCACGACGGCGCATCCCACCAGCGCCAGGCATTCGAGGTCATTCGTGTCGTTGCCGACGTACACCACGTCGTCTGCCGAAATCCCGAGTTCGCCGATGATCTCGAGCAGCCGCCGCGCCTTGTCGCCGACACCGTGATCGCAGTCGATCCCGAGTTTGCGACACCGGTGCGCCACGACCGGGTTCGGTTCGGTGGACAACACGCGCATCGGCACACCAAGGTCGCGAAGCTTCGCCAGGCCGATCCCGTCGCTGCGGGTACAGGCGACCCACTCGCGGCCCTCGTCACTGACCCACACGCGGTTGTCGGTAAACACGCCGTCGAAGTCGAACACCACGAGCGCGGGCCGCGCCGGGAACACACGTCTTGACCGCGGCTGTACTCGCAACACGTCCAGCGTGTCGAGCAGCCATTCCGCCCGCCGCCAGTCCGCCTCTGTGTCCAGATCGCACGCATATACCGGATCGATCTCCAGCCCGACGATCCGATCTCCGGTCATCGATCCCCGATCGAGAATCGTGCGTGCCCGGATCGCATCAACATGCCCGCTCTGCCAGAACGTGGGCGGCAGGACCTGCCTTGGAAGGTTGCAGGGCTCCGGATGATCGTCGACGCTCAACAGCGGCGTCATGACGTGGTCACGGCCGATCCGCCACATCTTGTACGGGTTCTGACCTGAGGGCACGACGCCACGTACGGAATCCGCGTGGGCATCCGCCCTGAGCCGCGCCACCGCCGCGTCCACACAGTCGGGCGGACGCACAGGCGAGGTCGGCCGCAGGTGCACGACGATCTCGGGCCGGAACTGCTCGTGGGTGTCGAGCCACAACAACGCGTGCTGAAAGACCGGCAGGTCCGTGGTGTGATGGCCCGCCAGCTCGGCCGGGCGCATGAACGGCACCTCCGCACCACTCGCACGCGCCACGGACGCGATCTCCTCATCGTCGGTGGACACGATCACCCGGTCGACGGATCTGGCCTGCAGACCGGCTTCGATGCTGTACGCAATGAGGGGCAGACCAGCGAGGCGCCGGACGTTCTTGCGCGGAATCGACTGTGACCCGCCGCGCGCGGGCACGATGGCCAGCACCCCGCCTACCATGCCGTCCATCCCCCATCCACCACGAGGTTCGCACCGGTCATGTACGACGACGCGTCTGAGAGCAGGAACAGGAGCGCCTCGTTGTATTCATGCCGCTCGGCCATGCGGCCCAGCGGCGTCTTCGCCGCATACCGCTGCTGAAACTCGTCGGACTGCGCGTGCCGTACTCCACCGGGCGACAGCGTGTTCACCCGTACGCCGGTGCCCGCGAGATAGGTCGCCAGGTACCGCGTAAATCCGATGACGCCGCTTTTGGTCACCGTGTACGTCACCGGTTTGTATTCCTGCGGCTCTTCCGGATTATTCGTGGCATACAGCCGCTGGTCTGGTCCGACGATGCCGTAGGTGGACGCGACGTTGACGATGGCGCCGTGTCGCTGCGCGCGCATGGCCGGGACAACCGCCTGCGTGATCAGGAACAGGCCGGTGAGATTCACCGATAACGCCTGCGTCCATTGGGCCAGCGGGAAGTCTTCAAAGGCAGACGTGTGTCTGGCGCGGCCGGCGTCAAACTGCGGATTCACCGCCGCGTTGTTCACGAGTCCATCGATCGTGGGTCGCCACGCCAGCGTCGTCGCCACGATGTGCCGCACGTTGTCCGGTGTGGTGAGATCGGCAGCGACCGTACGGATCTGATGGGGCCGTCCAGTCGCTGCGGCACTGTCCGTCAGCGCGTGCTCATCCAGGTCGGTCATGACCACAAACGCGCCGGCCATGGTCAACGCGCGGGCGTACTCCCGTCCGAGCAGGCCCGCCGCGCCAGTGAGAATCACGGTGCGGCTCGAGAGCGGGTGCGCCTGCGTCATGCGACCCCCATGTGTGCGGCACTCGGCAACAGGGCGTCGGCGCGCAGCGCCACCTCGAGCGCCGCGACGCCGTCGGAGAACGTACACAGCGGCTCGTCTTCCCCGTGCAGACACGCGAGCATGTGCTTCGCCTCTGCCACGAACATCGTGTTGCGTTCGAAGCCGTCCGGGGGCGCGACGACCTCCCACTCACCCCGCTGGACGTCGTAACGGCGGGCGGTGTGATCAGCCTGGCTCCAGGTGGCTGTGCCCCCGGTACCGACGATCCGCACCGTGTGTTCCATCGGCCGCTGTACGAAATTGAGATGCACGTGCGCGTGTGCCCCTCGACGGAACACGAGATTGACATCCACGGAGGTCTCGACGTCCAGACCGAAGGGATCCACACGTCCGGCGGTGGCGGCAACGTCGCTGACATCTCCGAACCACCACCGCAGGTAATCGAACGGGTGACAGAAGGTGCGCAGGACGCCACCACCGAGATCACGGCGCGCGGCATACCCGGTGCGGTAGTCCTCCCACGGATGCATGTCGGGGAGACATTCGCCCCAGTGCACCTGCGCGGACACGATGTCGCCCAGTGCGCCATCCACGATCCAGCGGCGGATCTGGCGCAGCGACGGATGGAAGCGGAACTGGAATCCGACAAACGCGAGGAGACGGCGCCGCTCGATCTCGGCGCGAAGGGCGTCGACACCGTCGAGCGTGTCGGAGACGGGTTTTTCAATCAGCAGATGGGCACCCGCACGCGCGGCCGCCAGAGCCACCGGCAGGTGGAGTGCCGACGGTGTGGCGACCACGACCGCGGTTGGTCGATCTGCGAGGGCGCTGGCGAGGTCCCGATGCACGACGACATCGCCAGGAAGGTCGACGTGGCCCAGCGCGCCCTTGCCGGAGCTGCAGGCGGAGACCGGTACGCCGAGGCCGAGAAAGTTGTTCAGGTGGCGGCGTCCCACCGACCCGAGCCCCACCACGAGTATCCGGACATCCGACATGCGCGACATGCAGTGTGCGCAATTGACGCCACCACAGTTTTTCGATCCTGTTACGTCCTGATGACATCACGGCGGCAGAGTGTAGATGGCGTCACCACGAGGTAACGACATGAAGAACATCCTGTTGATCGGCGGCACCATGAACCAGACGCGGACGGCGCTGGCCGTGGGCGCACACCTGCAGGAACATCGGTGCGTGTATTCACCGCTCTACGCGGATGGACTGCTGGGCTGGGCTTCGTCGCGAGGATGGCTCGACTTCACCTCGGTCGGCATTCCGCTGCGTGAGCGGGCGCTGCAACATCTGCGTGACGCCGGCGTGACGATCGACGACGGCGGGACAGCGAACAACTACGACCTCGTGGTGGCCACCGGGGATCTGATTGTGCCGAAGAATCTGCGGGGCCGTCGCATGGTGCTGATTCAGGAGGGCCTGACCGAACCGGAAGGTCCCGTGTATTACGGCGTGCGGTACGCCGGACTGCCGCGGGTGCTCGCCAATACGGCCGCGTTCGGGCTGTCGGATGCCTACGATGTGTTCTGCGTCGCGTCAGAGGGCTATCGTGAGTTGTTTCGGCGCAAGGGCGTGCGTGACGAGAAGATGCTGGTCACCGGAGTGCCCCACCTCGACAACATCGACGCGCACCGCCGCAACGACTTTCCCCACCGCGGCTACGTGCTGGTGTGTACCTCGAACGCGCGCGAGACGTTCAAGCGCGACGATCGCGTGCAGTTCCTGCGGGAAGCACTTCGCATCGCGGACGGGCGCCGCGTACTCGTCAAGCTGCATCCGGCGGAACGCCGGGAACGCGCGATTCAGGAGATTCGCGCGCTCGCGCCGCAGGCGGAGGTCCTGACCGACGGCAACACCGACCACATGATTGCCAACGCGGATGTCGTCATCGCGCAGTATTCCACCGTGGCGTTCACGGCGGCGGCGCTGGGCAAGGAGTTGTATTCGTACATCCCGCCCGACGAACTGCGACGCATCCTGCCCATTCAGACCGGGGGTCGATCGGCGGCGTTGATTGCCGACATCTGCCGGCACCTGCTTGAGTCACCGACCGGCGGCGCGCCGGCACACGTGACGGCCACACCTCATCGTGTGCCTCCGCCGGACCTGTCACGCATCTTTGCGTGTCCGCGCTAATCGCGGCCGCTACTGCCCACCACGTCCCCGGCCGCGCCCGCCCGCCGCAGGCAGGGCCAGCGCGATCAGTTCAGATGGCTGCCCGCTCCCCTGATCACTCGTCCAGAACGCAATGAATTGCCGGCCGCCCACCTGATAGGTCATCGGCGAGCTGTTGACGCTGCCGGGCAGGGCGATGGCGCCGAGGCGGCGCCCAGTCGCCTTGTCGAGCGCCCGCAACTGCGCGGCGCCGCGATAGCCGTCGGCCGTCACAAGCATGGTCTTGGTGGCGAGCACCACAGGCCGCGTCTGCGCGCCGGTCGGAGGAATGTTCAGGCCTGCCAGCGCGGGATTGTTGGCGATCGCTGCAGGTGTGTCACCGTTCGGGACCATCCATGCGTGATCACCCGTCCGAAGGTTGATCGCCGTGATGCGGCTGTATGGCGGCTTGATGATCGGAAGCCCGCGGACGGTCGGCACACGTCCACCGGCCCCACCCACGAAGTTCATGTCCGAACGTTCCGGGTCCTTGCCCAGCGCGTGCACCGTGGGGTTGGTGTAGGAGCCCACGTAAAGGATGCCTGTTTCCGGATCAAACGCCCCGTGTTCCCAATTGGCGCCGCCGAGGTTGCCGGGCAGGCTGAGTGTGCCTCGAGTGCCATCGGGCGCATCGGCCAGCGAGGGTGGCGCGAAGAACGCACCCATTCGCAGTTTGTTGTCGGCGATCGCCTTGAGCGCCTCGGCGCGCAGGGCGGGCGTGAAGTCGATCAGGTCGTCTTCGGTGACACCCTGGCGGTCATAAGGCGCTGGTCGTGTGGGAAACGGCTGCGTACGCGACGCGCGTTCGCCGGGGACGTCGGACGCCGGCACCGCGCGCTCTTCAATCGGCCAGATCGGTTGACCGGTCACACGATCGAGCACAAAGGCAAACGACTGCTTTGTCAGCTGGATGACCAGTTCGCGAGGCTTACCGTCGACGGTCACGTCCGCGAGAATCGGCGCCGTGGGATTGTCCCAGTCCCAGATGTCGTGATGCACGGTCTGGAAGTGCCAACGCCTGGCGCCCGAGCGCGCGTCGAGGCACACCAGCGTCGACGAAAACAGGTTGTCTCCAAGACGATGGCCACCGTAGTAGTCACCAGTGGCAGCTTCAAGCGGCAGGTACAGGAGTCCTCGAGACTCGTCAAGCGACAGCGGTGCCCACGCGCCCGTGTTGCCGGTGTAGTCAGCCGAGCCGTCCTCCCACGTCTCGTAGCCGGGCTCACCTTTTGTGGGAATCGTATTGAAGCGCCAGCGGAGCGCTCCGGTCTTTGCGTCGATGGCGACGATACGCCCAGGCACATTCCGGTAGGACGGCGGACGTGTGCCCACCTGCAGCGCCGGCCCGATGATGACCAGGTCTTCAAAGACAAGCGGCGGCGACGAGTTGCCAATCGCTGCGGTGTTCACGTCGACATCCACGCCCAGCTGGCGCTTCAGGTCAACGACGCCGTCCTGACCAAAGCCTTCAACCGGACGACCGGTACGCGCATCGAGCGCCACGAGCTGAAAGCCCGGCGTCACCGTGAAGATCCGCCGCGCCTGCCCGTCGGTCCAGAACGACACACCACGGCCGGAGTCACGCCGCGGCGCGGCCGCCTGACGCGCGGCCTCATCCAGATGCCACGTCCACCGCGTCGCGCCTGTCGCGGCATCAGCGGCCACCACCCATCGCCGGCTGCCGGTCGTGAAGTACAGCACGCCGTCGATCATCAACGGCGTGCTCTCGTTCTTGAATTCCGCCGGAGCGCTGAAGTTGTCCGACTTCCAGCGCCAGGCGACCTCGAGCCGTTCAAAGTTCTCAGGCGTGAGACTGTCGAGCGGCGAATACCGTGTACCCGCGAGGTCCCGGTGGTAATGCCGCCACTCGCCGGCACCCGGGGCCTGCTGCGGCAACGCCGGAAGCAGCACACTGGTCACCAGCACCAACACACACGCAATACCAACTCGAACGGACATGGACGCCTCCGGCGGCGCCATTTTATCGCTGCCTCAGCGGCGCGTCAGTTCCAGATCGAGCGTCACGCGCACGTCGGCCCCAACCACAGCGCCGCCACCAGCCTCGATGAGGCTGTTCCACTTCAGGCCGAAGTCGAACCGATTCAACGTCGTCGTCGCGCTGGCACCCGTGCGGTAGGTGGGCGGGCCACCATTGCGACCGGGCTGAGTTACCACAGGCGCCGGCGCCTCGACGTCGAGCACCACTTCCTTCGTGACGCCACGCATCGTCAAGTCACCGACAAGCTTGAACCCACCGCCGGCACCCGGCTCGACCCGCTTCGACACGAAGGTCACTTTGGGGTGGTTGGCAGCGTCGAAGAAGTCTGCGGATCGCAGGTGGTTATCGCGATTCTCGTTGGCCGTATCGATGCCGGCGACATCAATCGACACGTTGGCCTTGACCGAGGACAGGTTCTTGCCGTCCCAGGTCACCGTGCCGGTCACGGGCCCAAGGGTGCCGCGCACGGTCGAGACGAGCATGTGTTTGACCGCAAAACCCGCGGCCGAGTGGCTGGTATCAATGGTCCAGGTATTGGGATCTGCGGGCGGCTGAGCAGCGGCTTGCGCGGCAGATGTCGCCGTCTGGCTGAAAGGGAGAGCAAAAACGGTCAGGGCAACAAACGACGCAACGGCAACTTTCTTGAGCACGTGTGGGAACCTCCAACCCAAGTGTAGCCAGAATTCGTTAGAAGGACCAATCTGTGCCTTGCCCGGTCAGGACTCTTTCTCGGAATATCGCTGGCGCAGTTCCACCGGAACCGGCTTCTTCCGGCCGCGAATCCGGATGTTCACCATCTCGACGAACACCGAGAAGCCCATCGCGAAGTAGATGTAGCCCTTGGAGATGTGCTGCCCGAGGCCGTCCGCCACCAGCGAGAACCCGATCAACAGCAGGAACGAGAGCGCAAGAATTTTGACCGTGGGATGTTCTTCCACGAAGGCGCTGATCGGCTCGGCCGCCAGCAGCATGACCAGCACCGCGAGGATGACGGCCGTCACCATGACCCCGAGGTGATTCGCCATGCCGATCGCCGTGATGACCGAGTCGAGCGAGAACACGATGTCGAGAATCATCACCTGCGTGATGACGCTGGCAAAGGTCGCCGCCACCTTGCCCGACCCGTGCCCTTCTTCCCCTTCAAGCTTGTCGTGAATTTCGTAGGTCGCCTTGGCCAGCAGGAACAATCCACCGCCGAGCAGTATCAGGTCGCGCCCCGAGAACCCTTTCTCCCAGACGTGGAATAGCGGCGTCGTCAAGCGCGCCATCCAGGACAGCGAAAACAGCAGCGCGATACGCATCAGCATCGCGCCCAGCAGTCCCACCCGACGAGCACGCCGCTGCAGGGCCGCCGGCAACTTCGCGGAGAGGATCGAAATGAAGATGACGTTGTCGACACCGAGGACGATCTCGAGGACCGTCAGTGTCAACAGGGCGACCAACAGCTCTGGCGATGTGAGGATGTCCATGCGGAGTTATCTACGCCAGAGTAGCTTGAGTTCGGCCCACCCGTCGATCTCGAAATATTCGACACGGAGCCGATGCCGTCCCCCGGTGATCGACGCGCGGTCGATTGTTGACCCGTGATGGGTCCAGTTGTCGATCACCAGCTGGTCATCGACCCACACCCGAATGCCATCATCAGAAATCGTGAGCAGCTCATACGTGCCGTCCGGCAGGTTGACTGTTCCTTCGGCCTTGAGCGCCAGGCGGTCGTTGGGCAGGCCCTCGACCATCGCACGGCCGCTGATGAGATCGAAGCGTGCGAGCGATTCGGTCTTTGTGGGGGTCTCCTTCAGCCGCGCGGCAAACGCGTCCGGTACCGTCAGCGGATGTTGCGCCTCGGTCCACGTCCACCAGCGTGCGTTCCAGGTGATGGCAGGCTCGAACATCTCGTACGTAAACCGGTGCCGTTCGCCCGCGGGTGTCCGCCGCCCTCGCGGATCAACAACCTCCTCACCAACAAAGTCAAAGACCAGCCGCAGGTCGGTGTTGCCGCGATCGCGCGTGACCGTGATCTCGTCGCCGGTGCTGCCGCGCCGCGTGTTCACACGACCGCCATCGGCCGAGACCAGCGTCCACTCACCCTTGGGACCAAACACGCGCAGCCGCATCGGGTTGTCAGTCGCCTTCCCCACCGGCCACACCTTGGGCGACTTGTAGTCGTAGGGGCCCCATTCGTCGACGATGATCGTGGACCGGCCTCGCGGCGTCCCGTCCGGAATCATCGCGTTCATACCACCGGCCAGGGGCGCCGGGAGCGGCGCCTGGCGTGTCGGCACCGACGGCGCATTGATCCGGCCGGTCAACCACGAGAATTCGTCCAGGCCGTCCCCGCCCTTCATCACGCTCCCGATGCCTTCACCGAGGGTATTGCCATGGAACGCCACGTCTGTGGTGCGGCGGATGTCGAGCAGTGTCTCGTGGCCCGCAAACGTGTTGTCGGCAATGGTGATGTCACGACTCCGTGTGTCGCGTGCCTTCGGATATCCCCAATTGGGATCCTGCGTCGGGTTCGACCACAGCCGGATCGCCACCTTGTCCTTGGAGAACGTGTTGTTGGCAATGACGATGTCCTGACCGTGTTCGATGGCGATGGCTTCATCGTTGCCGGAGAACGTGTTGCCGCGGAACTCGGTGTCGAAGCTGTACCCACCCCACACACCGTGCCAGCAGTCGTCAATGCGGTTGTTGATGAATCGATTGCGGCTGAACGTGGCTTCGATGCCGTTGGCCACCGCGTGGCTGAAGTCGTTCTCAAAGAACAGGTTGTCGTTCGCGCCGCCCTGTCCCGTATCCATCGTCGACTGCCCAGCCCACAGGAACAGGCCATCGCCGCCATGGGTCGCAGAGTTGTGATGGAACACGTTGCCGCTCGTCTGTTCGTACATCAGGATGCCCGTGGAATCCTGACCGCGATAGTAGAAGCCGTGTGAATATCCGCGAACGGCATAGTCGAGCTTGTTGTGCGCGACAAGCGAATCCGTCGTGCGATACATGCCCAGTCCTACCGACGACAAGAATGCAAACGTGTTGTTGACGATGCGGAGGCGCGCGGAGCGAGTGACCATCAGGCCGTTTTGTCCCTGCACCGCACGATTGCCTTCCACGACGGCATCGTCACACTCGGAGAGGTAGATTGCCGCACCGAATCGGAGCCACTCGTCTTTTTCGTTGTCGTGGTACGACATCCAGTCAAGCAGACTTTCCTTCTCGATGCCTGACCACAGTCGCTGCTTCCAGTTGTGGCTGAGGTCATTGCCGGTCAGGCGCAGATGCTTCGAGCCCCTGCCCAGGATGGCCACTTTGAACCCGCGAATGGCGCCGCCATTGATCGTCACGCGTTCGCCACCCTCGATCTGGATACCTGTACCCACATACCCGTCGGGGTCGGCATACGGGTCACCACCTTCGATCACCACCCCCGTCAAGTCGAGGGTGATGTTCGATCCCCGCACGGTGACGGCCGGGCGGGCCTCGCTGCCGTCCAAGCGATACGTGCCGGGCCGAACCTTCGCAGACGCGGTAATGATTTGCCCGGGCGCGAGCGTAATCTCCTGGGTAGCAGTTTCTGCACCGTTCAGCCCTGGTGCGAACACAAGCCCGCAGACCAAGAGCGCCGAAGCGAGGTGGAGTTTCATCCGTTTATTGTCCCCTCGGGGGCAGGATGCCATCGGCGTCATACTAATGCCATATAGTGATAGTCCTTTTATATGCGCACGACCCTAATCATTCCTCCGCCGCTCATTGAGGAGGCCCGGCGAGTGCTTGGCTTCACCTCCAAGACCGACACCGTGGTGCATGCGTTGCGCGAGGTGGTCAGGCGCGGTCGTGCCGAGGAGTTGAAGACCCTGCTCGGGAAAGTCTCGTTCGAGTTCGAACCGGGCACGTTGCGTACGCGCGAACGCGCACGGGTGCGGAAGGTTTCCAAGAAGTGATCGTCGTCGACACCTCCGTGTGGGTGGACACGATCAGGAAGCCGTCGGGGCGGACGCACGACACTCTCCAACGACTCATTTCCGCCGATGAGGTGGCACTGGCGTTGCCGGTACGGATCGAGCTGGTGGCAGGAATCAGCGGGCCCCATCGCGCCGCGTTCGTGAGGGCGCTCTCGGCATTGCCCCTGCTGGTGCCCTCCGAAGACACATGGCGGGTTGTTGAGGAATGGGTCCCACGCGCAGCGGAGGCCGGCCAGCGGTTTGCCGTCACCGACCTGCTCATCGCGGCCCTCGCTGAGGAAGTCACCGCGCTGGTCTGGTCGCTGGACAAGGACTTCGACCGCCTCGCTGCGCTAGGGCTTGTGCAGCCCTACACCGCGAAGGTCTGAGGATCCCAGCTGATGCCGAGTTCTTCCGGTCCGGCCATGTAGCCGAGCATGGCGGAGGCCGCGACCACTGACGGACTGGCGAGGAAACCTTCGCCGCCGTAGCCCATGCGGTTCTGCCAGTTGCGGTTGAACGAGGTGATCGCACGCTGACCGGGGTCGAGCGCGTCGGGCCCCTGGCCAAAACACGGACCACACCACGACTGGCGAATCACGGCACCGACCGAACGGAATACCTCGGCAATGGATTCGCCGCCCAGACGCGAGTCCGGCGTTTCAATCTGGCGCGCGACACCACCGGATCCAGGGAAGACCTTGAACTCGGTGGCCGTCTTGACGCGGCCATTGCCGCGTGCGGCTCGGAGCACCAGCGCCGCCTGCAGCAGGTCGGCATACGACCCGTTGGTGCAGGAGCCGATCATGGCCTTGTCGAAGGTGATCTTCTCTTTCGCCACGTCGCCGGCCGTGAACGCGTTGCCGGGGCTGAAGGGCTTGGCAATCATCGGCGCGATGTCGCTCAGATCGAGCACTTCATCGATCTCGTACACGGCGTTGGCACCCGGTGCGATGGGCGGATACAGCAGGGTCGCCATGCCTTTATCCCGGTACCAGGCGTAGGTCGTCTCGTCAGGCGCAAAGATGCCGTTGAGCGCTTCGG
>BTVE01000057.1:0-29011 GCA_045862915.1 Acidimicrobiia bacterium | reverse complement strand
ACAGCCATCGTCGGCGCCGAGCTCTCATTGCAGCTCAGCACGTCCGCCTCCGCCACGGCTTCGGCGCGACAAGTCTCTGGGGCCGCCACGGCTTCGGCGCGACAAGCACTTAGCTCTCAGCACCAAGCACCAAGCACGTCGCACCTCGCACCTCGCACGTCGCACTCCGCCCCTCGCACTCCGCACTTCGCACTTCGCACGTGTTTGCCGGTGCTGGTGTCTTCCCCAGCCGGCTATCGCAACCTGTGCAGATTGTTGACACGTGCGCGCGCCGGTGTGCCCAAGGGGGAGTCCCGTCTCACACTCGACATGCTGGATGGAGAAGTTGAAGGGCTCATTGCGCTGGTGGGACGTGAAGCGCTTAATGCCGAGCGGCATGGCGTTGGTGGATTCGTCGATCGTGTGATTGGCACGTTTGGCCGCACGAACGTCTGGATGGAACTGCAGCGGCACCTGCAACGTGATGAAGAAGATGCCAACGCGTCGTTACTGGATCTGGCCGCCGCGTTTCGTGTGCCGGTGATGGCCTCCAACGGTGTGCGGTACGCGACCGTGGAGGAACGCCCCATTCACGACGTCTTCACGTGTCTGCGTCACAAGACCACATTGCGTGAGGCTGGACGTCTGCTCAATGCGAACGCCGAGGCATATCTGAAGCCGCCTGAAGTGATGGCGCGGATGTTCAGTGACCTGCCGCAGGCACTGGCAGGCACCGAGGCGCTGGCAGAGCGGCTTGAATTCACACTGGCGAATCTCGGTTATCGCTTTCCGGATTATCCGGTGCCGGCGGGCGAAACCCAGGCGTCCTTCCTGCGGCGCATCACGATGGTCGGCGCGCGCGATCGGTATCGGCCGCTCGACGACGCGTTTGAGGGGCGCGCCAAAGCGCAGATCCTTCGCGAACTGGATCTGATCGAGAAGCTCAACCTCGCCGGCTACTTCCTCATCGTCTGGGACATCGTCAATTTCTGCCGGCAGCAGGGGATTCTCGTGCAGGGACGTGGGTCGGCGGCCAACAGCGCGGTGTGTTATTCGCTGGGGATTACGGCAGTGGACCCTGTCGGGATGGAACTGCTGTTTGAGCGGTTCCTCTCGGAAGAACGCGGAGAGTGGCCGGACATCGACCTGGATTTGCCCAGTGGCGATCGCCGTGAGCGGGTGATTCAGTACGTGTATCAGCGCTACGGTTCGATGGGCGCCGCCATGACGGCCAACGTCATCACGTATCGCGGGCGCAGCGCCGCGCGTGAAGTGGGCAAGGTGCTCAGCATGGAAGAGGCTGACGTCGACCGTCTGGCCAAGGCGATGAGCCGGTTTGAATACGTCGATCCGAGCGAGACGGTCGAGAAGCAGCTCAGTGATGCGGGGCTGGATACCGGCCGTCAGGTCTATCGGCAGTTCGCCACGTTGTGGACGCAGCTGCAGGATCTGCCGCGCCATCTCGGGCAGCACTCGGGTGGGATGGTGATCTGTCAGGGCCGTCTCGATGAAGTCGTCCCGCTCGAGCCGGCGTCAATGCCGGGGCGTGTCGTGGTGCAGTGGGACAAGGACGACTGCGCGGATCTCGGCATCATCAAGGTGGATTTGCTCGGACTCGGCATGATGGCCGCGCTTGAAGAAGCGGTGGCCGCCACTGGCATTGATCTCGCGCATCTGCCACCTGACGACCCCGAAGTCTACGAGATGTTGCAGACCGCCGATACCGTCGGGCTGTTTCAGGTGGAGTCACGTGCGCAGATGGCGACGTTGCCGCGCCTGCGTCCCCGCACCTTCTACGACATCGTCGTAGAGGTGGCGCTCATTCGACCCGGGCCGATTGTCGGACAGATGGTGCATCCGTATCTGAAGCGGCGTCGTGGTGATGAGCCGGTGACATATGCCCATCCCTCGCTTGAGCCGGTGCTGAAACGTACGTTGGGGGTGCCGTTGTTTCAGGAACAGCTGCTGCGCATGGCGATGGTGATTGCCGGCTTCAGCGGGGGAGAGGCAGAAGAGCTTCGCCGGGCCATGGGCTTCAAGCGGTCGGTGAAGCGGATGCAGCAGATCGAAGCGCGGCTGCGTGAGGGCATGGCCAAGCAGGGGATTACCGGAGCTACGGCCGACCAGATCGTCCTGTCGATTACGTCGTTTGCGCTGTATGGCTTTCCCGAATCCCATGCGGCCAGTTTTGCGCTCATCGTGTATGCAAGCGCGTACCTGAAGGCCCATTACCCGGCGGCGTTTTACACGGCGCTCCTCAACAACCAGCCGATGGGGTTTTATGCACCGGCCACACTGGTGAAGGATGCCCAGCGGCGCGGCGTCCGGTTTGCGCCTGTGGATGTGCGGGAGTCCGACTGGCGCTGCACCATCCAGGAGGATGGCGCAATTCGGCTGGGGCTGATGTTCGTGCAGGGGCTGCGGCAGGCCTCGGGCGAAGCGGTGGCGCGTGTCTTCGGACACGGGGGCCCGATCGGCAAGGTCCCGGAAACGCTCGATGCACTCGTGCGCGCCACCAGACTCCACCGCGACGAACTGCGCGTGCTCGCTGAAGCCGGCGCACTTGCGTCCTTTGGCGGCGATCGCCGGTCGGCCCTGTGGCAGGTCGAACGCGCCGCCCGCCTCGCCGGCCCGCTCCTCGATGATGCACCGAGCACCCGCCTTCGCGACGGCTCCGGCGAGGCAGGCCCAGCACCCAGCACTTCGCACTCCGCACTCCGCACTTCGCACTCGGTCCTCCCCCCCATGTCCTTGCACGACCGCGTGCAGGCAGACTATTCGACTACCGGGCTGACCATCGGCCCACATCCCATGGCGCTTGTTCGCAAGACCATGGCCGCCCGAGGGGTGTTGCGCGCGTCGGACCTGCGATCCGTGCGGCCAGGGCGACGGGTGCGGGTGGCCGGTGCGGTCATCACACGGCAGCGCCCGGGCACGGCCAAGGGATTTGTATTTCTCTCCCTTGAAGATGAAACCGGGATCGCCAACGGCATCCTCACGCCGGACATCTTTGCTGCACACAAGCGGACGGCCGTCGACGCCCCCTACCTGTTGATTGAAGGCATTCTGCAGAATCAGGACGGTGCGATTTCGGTGAAGGCCGAGCGGCTCGAGGCGTTGGCAGACACCGCGCCGCGACCGGTGTCACGCGACTTTCACTGAAGCCCTGCTACACTTGCGAAATTGTGCCTGCTCGTCGAGCCCGTGTAGAGACCACTGAGACCGGTTGTCGCATCATCCGCAGGAAATCCGGCATCGCCGGCGCCGGCTGGGGCGTGTATGCGGCCGCGCCCATCAACAAGAACAAACGCATCATCGAATACACCGGCGAGAAAATCACCGCCGCTGAAGCCGATCGTCGCGAACACAAATACCAGGCCAAAGGGCAGCTCTGGTGTTTCACGCTGAGCTGGAAGTACTACCGTGACGGCAATGTCGGCGGCAGCACGGCCCGCTTCATCAACCACGCCTGCAAGGGCAACTGCTACGCCGAGGTCGTGGGGCACACGGTGTGGATTCGCGCCGCGCGCAACATCAAGAAGGGCGAAGAGCTCTTCTACGACTACAACACCGAGGGCGAAGCCGGCATGCAGTGCCGCTGCCGGCCCGGTTGCCCCAACAAGATCTGACATGGCCACCGCCCCGGTCCGGCACGTCGTGTACCTTCACGGGTTCGCCTCGTCGCCCGAGTCAGGCAAGGCGCAGCGGTTCGGCCGGGAACTGGCGGCTCTGGGCGTGGGATTTACGGCGCCTGACCTCAACCTGCCGGACTTCGAAACGCTGACCACCTCGCGGATGCTGGCCCAGGTGCACGAGGCGATTGCCGCCGTGCCTGAGGGGCCCGTGGCCTTGGTGGGCTCGAGCCTCGGCGCGTTCGTCGCCGTTCTTGCGGCCGATGCCGATCGATCAGGCAAGGTTGACCGCTTGATCCTGCTCGCGCCCGCGCTGGATTTTGGCGGGAACCGCCTGCAGCAGTTCGGGCCCCATTCGGTCGAGGAGTGGCGCGAGAGGGGAAGCCTCACGGTCTTCCACTACGCGCTGGAGGCCGAGCGGGAGATCCGATTCGACCTGTACGCCGACGCGGCCCAATACGACGCGCTGCCGTTGCCGACCACGCGGCCGACCCTGGTGTTTCAGGGCACGCACGATGACGTCGTGCTGCCCGAGATGGTGAGCACGTGGGCGGAGGGACGTCCGCTGGTCGACCTGCGACTAGTGCCGGATGGCCATCAACTCAGCACATCGATGGACGATGTATGGGCGGCCAGCCGTATTTTCCTCGGAGTGTAACCGTCCTCCGTCGCAGACCGTAGACTCCGCAGCCGGGTACAATGGCTGCAGGGAGTTCTGCCATGCTGATCAAAATTCGCCAGCCGAACGATATTCGCTCGTCCGAGATCACGCCCGAAGGTGTGTACCATTCGCGACGCGATTTCCTGAGGATTGCTGCTGCCGGCGCCATTGGCGCCGCGGCGTGTGGTCCACTGGGCGATGAACTCTCAGCGCAGGCGCAGATTCCCAACGTGCGCAAGTCCCCGCTGTCCACCACGGAGGCGCCGCACTCGTGGGAGGCGCTGACCACGTACAACAACTTCTACGAGTTCGGGATGGAGAAGTCCGACCCGGCGCGTTACGCGCATGAACTCACGGTCAAGCCCTGGAAGGTGAAGATCGACGGCCACGTCGCCAAGCCGGCTGACTACGCGCTGGAAGACCTGGTCAAACCGCATCAGCTTGAAGAACGCATCTATCGTTTCCGGTGTGTTGAAGCCTGGTCGGCTGTCATCCCCTGGGTGGGATTCCCCCTGGCCGACCTCATCAAACGTGTTGAGCCGACGTCGAAGGCCAAGTACGTGGCGTTCACGACACTGCTGCGCCCCTCCGAGATGCGTGGGCAGCGCGGGGCATCGCTGGAATGGCCGTATGTCGAAGGCCTGCGCATGGACGAAGCGATGAACCCGCTGGCGCTTCTGGCCACAGGCCTGTATGGTCGCGAGTTGCCGAACCAGAACGGCGCGCCGATTCGCCTCGTGGTGCCGTGGAAGTACGGCTTCAAGAGCATCAAATCGATCGTCAAGATCAGCTTCGTCGAAAATCAGCCGCCGACGTCCTGGAACATCGCGAATGCGCGTGAATACGGGTTTTATTCCAACGTGAATCCGACGGTGGATCATCCGCGGTGGAGCCAGGCGCGCGAGCGCTCGCTGGGCTCGTTCGCGAAGAACAAGCCGACGCTGATGTTCAACGGGTACGCCGACCAGGTCGCCAAGTTGTACGAGGGGATGGACCTCTCGAAGTACTACTGATGGCGTCCGGCGTAGCCCTCCAGCGCGGCCTCAAGGCAGCGATCTGGATTGCCGCCGGATGGCCCGGCGCCGATCTGTTCTACCGCGCGTTCTGGGGCGACCTGGGCGTCAATCCCGCAGAAACACTGCTGCTCACCAGCGGTGAAACGGCGCTGGTCCTCCTGCTGGCCTCACTGGCCGTCACACCCGTCCGGCGTCTCACCGGCTGGAACCGCATTCAGTCCGTCCGTCGCCTTCTGGGGCTCTGGGCGTTTTTTTACGGGGCCGCGCACCTCTCGTTTTACGTGCTCTTTGATCAGGCGTGCCTCTACTGGTCCGACTGCCAGCTGCAGGCGATCGTCGACGACGTGATCAAGCGCAAGTTCATCCTGTCCGGCATGGTGGCATTCCTCGCGATGCTGCCGCTGGCGTTGACGTCCACGCAGTGGTCGATTCGACGCCTGGGCAAACGCTGGCAGACGCTGCACCGGCTTGCGTACGTGGCAGGCGCCGCCGGTGTGATTCACTTCGTGTGGAAGACCAAGGTGCCGGAGGTGGAGCCCTATACCTACGCCGGCATCTTTGTGGCACTGATGGGCGTGCGCGCCTGGTTCGCGATCCGCAAACGCACCGCCCGCTGAGACACTTCGCGTATCCTCTAGCGATGCGACATCTGATACTCGTCTGTCTGGCCGTGGCCTGCGCCGCGTGCGGCGGAAGTGAACCGGCCCCGGCTGCCTCTTCAACTCCGACACCAGCTCCTGCGGCGGCACCTGCAGTCGATGCGTCAGGCGAGACCTGGCTGGCGAGCGACTTTGTCGGCCAGGAGCCATCATCGTTCATCGTGCTGGCCGGCAACTGGACCGTGCGGGAAGAAGACGGGCAGCGAATGTTGCGCGTCGACGGCACGTTCTGGAAACCGGGGACGCCGCCCGAACACCTTGGTCCCAAGGCCGTTGTGTTGTTCCCCGGCGATGGCCCCGCGTTTGCCGAGCGCTGGGCCAAGGGGCTCCAGTTTCCGACCGGCGTCATTCGTGATGTTCCCACCTTCAGTGACGGCGAACTCGCGGTGGACTTCCGGCTGATCGGCGGGGAGTCGGATCAATACGCGTCGCTGATGTTCGCGATGACCCCGGACGGCAATCACTACGCCTACCGCTACAACACGAAGGACGGCGATGCCGCACTCTGGCGCGTCGTCAACGGCGAGCGTGAGCGGCTGCACCACGGGGGAATCCCCGTGGCCGTGCCGCTCAACACCTGGAGCACGCTGCGCCTGCGCATCGACGGGCCGGTGCTGACCGGCTGGGTGGGCGACACGAAGGCGCTGGAGTACACCTTGCCGGCAGCGGTGTCGGGTCGCATCGGCCTGTGGTCGAAAGCGGATTCGGTGACGGACTACCGCAAGTTGCGGCACGTGGCGGCAAAGTAGCGGCAAGTGGCGGCAAGTGGTCAGGCCCGCCGCTCGCGTTGGAGGCATCGATGAAACGACTGGCATGGGGATTCGCGGTCGCAATCGCAGCCCTCGCGGCGGCTGCGCCGTTTGGGGCTGCCGCTGAACAGGCGACGTACTTCCCGCCGCTCAACGACTGGGCACGGGTCTCGCCGTCGCAGGCGGGGATGGATGAGGCGCTCCTGAAGGAGGCCGTGGCGTTTGCGATCGCCAACGAGAACCCGGCGACCAAGGACATGGCCGTCGACATCCCCAACACGTTTCGGCGCGAAGCGCCGTACAACGCGCTCATTGGCCCGACGTCTCCGCGCGCGGCTGCGAATGGCCTGGTCATCAAGGGCGGACGCGTTGTGGCTGAGTGGGGAGACACCGCCCGGCCCGACATGACGTTCAGCGTCACCAAGACGTTCCTCTCCACGGTCGTGGGGCTCGCGGTCGATCGTGGTCTCATCACGGATGTGCACGATCGTGTGGCGCCGTACATGCCGGCCAACGTTGACTTGTTCACGTCTGAGAAAAACGCGCCTATAACGTGGGACCACCTGCTGCGTCAGACCAGCGACTGGGAAGGCGAATTGTGGGGAAAGCCCGATTGGGCCGACCGTCCCGTGGGCAACACGGAAGAGGAACGGCGGAACCGGCCGAAGTTTGCCGCCGGTACGAACCACAAATACAACGACACGCGTGTGAACGTGCTTGCCCTGGCGGCCCTGCACGTCTGGCGCGATCCGCTGCCCGTCGTGCTGCGTCGCGAGATCATGCAGCCCATTGGCGCGTCGAGCACGTGGCGGTGGGAAGGCTACGACAACGCGTGGATCGATCTGGACGGCCGCAAGGTGCAGGCGTCCACCGGCGGCGGCCATTGGGGCGGCGGCATGTTCATCAGCGCCTTCGACCTGGCCCGCCTGGGCTACCTGTATCTCCGCGACGGCAACTGGAACGGGCGTCAACTGGTGTCGCAGGACTGGATTGCGAAGGCCCGCACCGGAGGCGTGAATCCGGAGTATGGATTCATGAACTGGTTCCTCAACCCGGGCCGGAAATCGTTGCCCTCGGTCGGGGAGCACACCGTGACCTTCCGCGGGAACGGCCAGAACATCGTGTACCTCGACTGGGAGAACGACCTCGTCGTGGTGGTGCGCTGGATCCGCGGGGGCAACGCGCTCGATCAGTTCCTCGGCAAGGTCGTCGCCGCTACCGCACGGCGTCAGTGACCTTGAACACAAACAGTTGATCGGCGGGTAGATACGTCGGGTCACAGACGATCGCACGGCTCGTGGCGGTGCGGGTGATCACCGTGCCCTCGACCGACCACGTGCTGCCGCCATCGTTGGAGACGTGTGACAACACGTTGCCGCCCTGGCAGGCGTACAGGCGCACCCGTCCTCCGGGCAGCGCAGAGAGTTCCGGCACCACGCCCATCGAAGACGACGTGAAGAATTGGGTGAACGTCAGTCCGTCGCTTGAACGGGCGAGTCCCAATCCGGTGTGATTCCCGCGCGAGAAGGCCATCAGCCAGGAGCCGTCCGTCATCTGGGTGAGGGACGGATCCGCTTCGGCATCGCCATTGAAGGTAATGGCCAGCGCGCGTGTCGTGAAGGTCTGGCCGTCGGCGGATTCGGCCATGCAGAACTTGCGGCGACTGCTGTCCTGACCGTTCAGGTAGGTGAGCCGGACGCGCCCGTTGATCAAGTCGGCATTCGGATCGGCGATCCACTTGGGTCGTGCCACGCCGTCCACTGTGATCGCGCCGACAGGCGTCAGGCTGCTGCCGGTGAGCCGGGCGAGCCAGACGGCGCCGCCGTCGCTGCCGTTGTGATAGTAGAGCCCGATGCTGCCGTCGGGCAGCCTCGTCAGGTCTCCCGCAGAGGCATGACTGAGCGCTTCACGGTAGGAGGTCGCTGATGCGCCATCGGCCGAGGCCTGCGCCACACCGAGGTGGTCGAAGTAGGGACTCTGCGGGTTGGACAGCAGGGGGCCGGACTCGGCCTGCTCGGTGATTTGACAGCCTTGCACCGGCACGGACTGAGTGGTTCCCGTGGTGGTCGACGTCACTGTCGTCGGGGCGGCAGAGGACCCGCATGCGGAGACGCAGGCGATCAACGAAGCCAGGAGAAGCGCGGAGAATCGATGCACGCCGGGGTTAGACCAGCCCCGCGGCGCCAGCGTAATACGGCCCCGTGGCCTAGCGTAGCGGCGGGGTGCGCAGCACCTCGGCGGCTGGGGCCTGGTACGGCGTGAGGTCCACCGGAGGACTGTTGGTCGGCAGCGAGAGGAAGTACTCGGTGACGGGTTTGTCGTCCCGGAGCATGTCTCCCTGACCGAGATACACATCCAGGTGCTGCCGGCTGGAGAAGTATTGGCGGACGACGGAGTCGAACGATCCGAGTCCGGCCTCGTCCATCGCCGCGAGGACTTGCGGATACATGGTCTTCAGCGCGAACGCACGTTCATCCAGGACAAGCGGCTGCTCGGACCCGATCGCGATGCTGCCGCCCATCCACAGAGTGACGTATGGGAACGCGTCAAAAAAGCTGCGCAACATCAGCTTGTGCTGGAATTCGGTGTCGGTAGGAATCCACTGCACCATGAGGCCGCCCGGCGCGAGCGCTTGGCGGGCAATGCGGTAATAGTCCGCCGAATAGAGGCTCGCCGCACCGGCCAGATGCGGCAGCATCAGGTCGGCGGTGATCACGTCGTATCTTTCACGGGTGGTCTTCAGGAAGTGCCGTCCGTCGGCCACGGTGAACGTGACGTTCGGATTCTGGAGGATCTTGCGATTGATGCGCTCGAACCAGACACCGGCCTGCACGACAGAAGGTGACAACTCGACGACGGTCGTCTGGCTGTTGGGCAGGATGCTGGCCGCGCCGGCGGTGGCACCGCCGCCCATGCCGATGACAAGCACACGCCGCGGATCGGGATGTACGGCCGCCGCCAGTGTGCCAAGCGCGCGGTGGTAGCTGACCTGTCCGCGTCCGTCGCTGGCGTGGTGCATGCCGTCGATCAAGAGAATCCGTTGTTCGCCGTGACGGACGACAGAGACGGTGGCCTGCGCGTCTTCCGAATGCCAGAGTACGTGGTGATCGCGGTACCGGTGGCGGATGACATCAACGAAGACATCCGGGAGCAACGCGCCGGCCGTCACGAACGCCAGCGTTGCTGCGGCGGGGACAAACCACCGTCGCGTACCGTGGGCCAGCAGGTACAACACCGCGCCTCCGGCCAGCGGAATCGCGGAGATCAGGATCAGGCTCCACTGCGCGCCGAGCGCCGGGATGAGCACAAAGCCGGCGCCGAGGGAGCCGACGATGGCCCCGGCGACGTTGAAGGCGTACAGCGCGCCCACACGTTGCCCGACGCGGCCGTCAGTCTGAGAGCCGCTGGTCGTCCACAACACCAGGCCCAGAGGGAAGGCGGCGCCCAACAGGATGGCCGTCGGCAGAATCGCAAACGCCGCGGCGATGAACAGCGGGAGGACGAAGTCCCACGGCGCGTCGAGTGATTCCACCGCCTGGAACATCCAGGCCATGACGTCGTTGGCACGCACAAGCGCAAACGCCGAGAGCAGGCCTGTCAGGCCCACGCCAAGCTCGATCAGCCCCAGCGCACCCAGCCAGTTCATGCGTTTGCGCAACCACGGCGTCACGATGTAACTGCCGATGGCCAGACCGGCGAGCACCGCCGCCAGCATCGACGCAAATGCGTAAGTCGTGGGGCGAAGGAAAAACACGAGGATGCGGAACCAGACAATCTCCAGCGCCAGCGAGACCGTGCCGGAGAGGGCGATCACCAGCAGGACCGCAATGCGCGCGGTGCGGGAAATCGGAGCGGCTGTCAAGGCTGAGTCTTCTGCGACCGGGGCGTCGGTCGCCGTGCGCTCGCTCAGGCTGGCGATCAATGCCGCCACCGCCACGATCGCATTGGCGGTGGCCGCCACGATGAAGGAGCGCGACAGCCCGAGTTGCGGCACGAGCCAGAGGCTGCCGGCCAGGACGCCGGCGATCGCACCGGTGGTGTTGACGGCGTACAGCAGAGATGCCGTGCGACGGATGCCATCCGCGCCGCGACTGGTGGCCCGCAGCACGAGCGGATAGGTCATGCCCATCAACGTGGCCGGAATCAGCAGCACCAGCGCGGTCAGGCCGATACGCGTGAGCGTGAGCAGCACCGCCTGGTCTGCCAGCTGCGGGGTGAGTGCCACCACAACACCGTCGGCGAGGCGCAGCGAGGCCGGCGTCAGCAGCGCCGTGACCGCGATGCCGGCTTCGACGATGCCAAACGCCCGCAAGGGGCGCTGGATGCGGTCGGTGAGGCGGCCGGCGAGATAACTGCCGAGCGCGAGACCGCCCATGAAACATGCCAGTACGGTGCTGGCGGCCTGGATGGTGACGCCGAAGACCAATCCCAGTTGCCGGGTCCACAGCACCTGGTAGACCAGGGCGACGGCGCCGGACAGGAAAAAGGCAAACAGCAGCAGTGAATAGAACTGAAGGGGGGGCCGACGAGTCGACATCGCAGGGAGAGTCAGCCGGATTTTACATCAGCCGCCGCGGGTGTGCATTTCCAGGTGTGCGTCCCGCTTGAGCAGGCTCAGCGGGATGTACGACCCGCGTTCACGGGTGCCGCGCCGCTCTTCCGCGCCGCGGTCCGCGCGGCCCTTCCAGACAGCCCGAATCAGACTGCGCATCGTGTCCGCCGATGCGCCGGCGCGCAAGGGCCGGCGAAGGTCCGTGCCATGCTGCGCATAGAGGCACAGCAGCAACACCCCATCGGCGGTCAGGCGCGCGCGGTCACATGTCCGGCAGAACGGTTGCGTCGTCGACGAAATGATGCCGAAGGACGTGCCGTCCGGGAGTTGGAATCGGTCGGCCGGCGCGGATGACGTGTTCTGCAGCGATGTGATCGCGCCGTACCGCGCCGACAGTCGTTCCAGCATCTCCGTGCGGGACACGACGGCTTCCGGACGCCAGTGCGTCGCGCCGCCGACGTCCATGTATTCGATGAAACGGACTTCCGCCTGCACCTCACGACCGAACTCGATCAGGTCCGTCAGCTCATCGTCATTGACTCCGCGCGTGATGACGGTGTCGAGCTTGAGGTCGCGCATGCCGGCGCTGCGGACGGCCTCGATGCCAGCCAGCACCGCCGACAGGCCGTCGCGTCTGGTGATCGCCTGAAAGCGTTCCGGCTGCAGCGTGTCGAGGCTGACGGTGATCCGATGCAGACCAGCTGACTTCAGTTCCTCAACCGCGTCGGCCAGCATGATGCCGTTGGTGGTCATCGCCAAGTCGGTGACCCAGGGCTTGGATGCCAGTGACGCGACCAGCGAAGGGAGATCACGCCGGAGGAGCGGTTCGCCGCCCGTGATTCGCAGGCGGTCGACCCCCATTTCACCGAAGAGGTCGACAAGCTGGCTCATTTCCTCGAACGAGAGCAGGTCCTGCCGGGGCAGCCAGAGGTAATCCTCCTCGGGCATGCAGTAGTGACACCGGAGGTTGCACCGGTCGGTCACGGAAAGGCGCAGGCTGCGCAGCGGTCGGCCAAGCGTGTCGAGCAGCATCGGAGACTCAATTGTCCCCCGGCGGCGGGTCTTGGGTAAACTTTCGCCCGGAGGTCTGGATGCGCGTCAAACAGGGACTCGTGGTCGTCGCGATGTGTGGGGTAGCGCTGGTCGCCGGAGCCCAGTTGCAGGGGCAGCAGGGCGTTCCGCCGGATTCTGCCCAGGTGACAGCGCTCAAGACCGAGGTCGTGGCGGAAGTCGAGAAGATGCGCGACTTCACCCAGCAGATGGTCGATCAGATCTTCAGCTACGGAGAACTTGGCTTCCAGGAAGTGGAAACCCACAAGTACCTGACGACACTGCTGCGCCAGAACGGCTTCACCGTTGAAGAAGGTGTGGCCGGCATCCCGACCGCGTTCATGGCGTCCTGGGGCAGCGGCAAGCCGGTGATCGCGCTGGGGTCGGACATCGACGGCATCCCGCAGTCGTCGCAGAAGCCGGGGGTGGCGTATCACGACCCCCTCATCGAAGGCGCGCCCGGTCACGGCGAGGGACACAATTCAGGACAGGCCGTGAACATCACTGCGGCATTGGCGCTCAAGAAGATCATGGAGCGCGACAAGATCCCTGGCACGATTCGCATCTGGCCGGGGACGGCCGAAGAGCTGGTCGGCACGAAGGCGTACTTCGTGCGTGAAGGGTTGTTCAAGGACGTGGATGTGGCGCTCTTCACACATGTGGGGCGCAACCTGTCGGTGTCGTGGGGCGCAGCCGGAGGCACCGGTCTCGTGTCGGTTGAATACACGTTCGAAGGTGAGACCGCGCACTCGGCCGGCGCGCCATGGCGTGGACGATCGGCGCTTGACGCCGTGGAGTTGATGAACGTCGGCTGGAACTACCGCCGCGAGCACCTGCGCCTCGAGCACCGTTCACACTACGTCATCAAAAACGGCGGCGATCAGCCCAACGTCGTCCCGCGCAACGCGTCGGTCTGGTACTACTTCCGCGAGATTACGTATCCGCAGATCCGCGAACTGTGGAACATCGGCGACCAGATTGCCCAGGGCGCAGCGATGATGACCGGAACGAAGCTCGCGCACACGCGCGTGCTTGGCGCGGCCTGGCCCCGCCACTTCAACCGGCCGGTCGCCGAAGCCACGTTCGCCAACATCCAGAAAGTCGGGCTCCCCGAGTGGAGTGAGGCCGACCAGACATTGGCGCGTGCCGTGCAGAAGGAATTGGGCGTCAACGAGCAGGGCCTGGCCACCCGGCTGAGTCCGCTTGGCCAGCCAGTCACGGACAACCGCGGCGGCGGCTCCGACGACATCGGCGACATCTCCTGGAACGTGCCGACCGTGACGTTGTCGTTCCCATCCAACATCCCTGGTCTGCCGGGACACAACTGGGCTGATGGCATTGCGATGGCCACGCCCATTGCGCACAAGGGCGCCACGGCCGGTGCCAAGGCGCAGGCGATGACGATGGTGGATCTGTTGCTCAAGCCGGAGGTTGTGCAGGAGGCGTGGCGGTACTTCAACGAGGTGCAGACGAAGGACCAGAAATACGAGCCGCTGATTCGTCCGCAGGATACCCCGGCCATTGAGCTCAATCGCGACATCATGGCCAAGTACCGCGAGCAGATGCGGCCGTTCTACTTCGACCCGACGAAGTACAAGACGTACCTCGAACAGCTGGGGATCACGTATCCGACCATTCGCAAGCAGTAGAGAATAGGCGTATGGCTGTTCGACCGTACCGAGGGGTGTTGCCGACCATTGCGCTGTCGGCGTTTGTGGATGAAAGCGCGCAGGTCATCGGCGACGTGGTGATTGGCGAAGAGTCGTCAGTCTGGATGCTCACCGTCGTCCGGGGGGACGTGAACCACATCCGGATTGGCGACCGGTCCAACGTGCAGGACGGGACCATCGTGCACGTGCAGCACGACACCCATCCGACGCTCATCGGGAACGACGTAACCATCGGCCACGGCGCCATTATCCATGGGTGCACCATTGCCGACCGGGTGCTGGTGGGGATGGGCGCGACCATCCTGAACGGCGCGTCCATCGGGGAGGACTGCATCATTGCCGCCGGGACCCTGATTACGGAGAACACGGTCATTCCGCCGCGATCCATGGTCATGGGCGCGCCGGGCAAGGTGCGGCGGGCCCTGACCGCCCGTGACCTGGCCATGATCAAGGAGTTCGCCGGCAACTACGTGCGGTACCGCCTCGACTACAAGTAGCCGTTTATAATCGTCGGGACAGATGATCTCAGCAATTCGCGGTACCCACGACATCCTCCCCGGCGAAGTCGAAAAGTGGCAATACGTTGAACGCATCGCGCGTGAGCTGTGCGACCGCTTCGGTTATGTCGAGGTGCGCACGCCCGTCATCGAGCGTGAGGAGTTGTTCGCCAAGGGCACCGGCGAGACCACCGACATCGTCCAGAAGGAGATGTACTCCTTCACCGACAAGGGCGGCGACCGCATCACCCTGAGGCCTGAAGCCACGCCCAGCATGGTGCGTGCCTTTGTCGAGCACAACCTCGAGAACGCGTTGCCGTCGGCCAAGCTCTTCGCGATGGGGCCGATGTTCCGGTACGAACGTCCGCAGAAGGGGCGCTACCGCCAGTTCCATCAGTTCGATGTGGAGGCGTTTGGTCTGGAGGACCCGGCAATCGACGCCGAGGTCATCGACCTGGCGTGGTCGCTGATTGCGGCGCTCGAGATTCCGCAGGCGGAATTGGTCATCAACTCCGTGGGCTGCCCGGAGTGCCGTCCGAAGTTCCAGGAGGCGTTACTGGCGGCGCTGGGCGACAACGTCGCGAAACTGTGCGGTGACTGTCAGCGGCGCTCGACCACCAATCCGTTGCGCATCTACGACTGCAAGGTGCCGGCAGATCAGCCCATCATCGACGCGTTGCCGCATTCGGTGGACTACCTGTGTGGTCGCTGTGCTGAGCACTACGCCGGCGTGAAGGGGTATCTCTCTGCCGCCGCGATTCCGTTCCGCGAGTCCCATCGACTGGTGCGTGGTCTCGACTACTACACGCGCACGACCTTCGAAATTCTCGGGCAGACCCTTGGCGCGCAGAACGCCTTGCTCGGTGGCGGGCGTTACGACGGGCTCGTGAAGACGCTTGGCGGAGCCGATCGCACGGGTATCGGGTTTGCCGCCGGCTTGGAGAGACTTGTGCTGGCCCTGCCGGACACGGCGCCCGTCGCGGCGGCGCCGCGCGCGTTCATCGTCGCGATTGGCGAGGACGGCCGGGCTGAGGCCTGGACACTGCTGCGCGAGCTTCGCGCGGCGGGAATGCGGGCGCAGATGGAATTTGACACACGCAGTGTGCGTGGGCAGATGAAACGCGCGGACCGCCTGGCCGCGCGTGTGACCCTGATTGTTGGTGGTGATGAACTCGCGCGGGGCGAGGTCACGCTGCGGGACATGGCAACCGGAGACCAGCATGCAGTGGCGCGTGCGGCGGTTGCGGAAACAGTACGGACCTACCTGTGAGCACCTATCGCACGCACACCTGCGGCGCCCTGCGCCGTGAACACGTTGGGCAGACGGTCTTCCTCCAGGGATGGGTGCATCGGGTGCGCGACCTGGGGGGCGTGACGTTTTTTGATCTGCGCGATCGCCATGGCATCACGCAGGTCGTCGCCCGTAGCGGGAACGCGCTTGACCAGGCCGGCCGCGTACGGCCCGAGGGGGTCGTGGCGGTGACGGGCGTGGTTGAGGCGCGTGACGCCGAGGCGGTCAACGACAAGATCCAGACCGGCGAGATTGAAGTCGTCGCCTCGAACATCGAGATCCTCAACGTGGCGAAAACGCCGCCGTTCCCGATCAACGAAGACACGACGGTGGCCGAAGAAACCCGCCTGCGGTATCGCTACCTCGATCTGCGGCGCCCCGCACTGCAGCAGAACATCATCCTGCGTCATCAGGTGACGATGGCCGCGCGGCGGTATTTTGATGGCGAAGGGTTCCTCGAGATCGAGACCCCCATCCTGACCAGATCCACACCGGAAGGCGCACGCGACTATCTGGTGCCGTCACGTGTGCATCGCGGCGAGTTCTTTGCGTTGCCGCAGTCGCCGCAGATCTTCAAACAGATCCTGATGATTGCCGGGATGGATCGCTACTTCCAGATCTGCCGGTGTTTCCGTGATGAAGACCTGCGCGCCGATCGCCAGCCGGAATTCACCCAGATCGACGTGGAGATCTCGTTTGCGACCGAAGAGGTCGTGTACGGCGTCGTTGAGGGCGCCATTGCGGCGATGTGGAAGGCCGCCGGATTCGACGTCACCACGCCATTTGCGCGGATGAGTTACGCCGACGCGATGTTGAAGTACGGCTCGGACAAGCCGGACCTGCGTCCGGGCATGGAAATCAGCGACCTCCTGCCCGTGGTGCCGAAGCTGCCGGACTTCTTCAGTGAGATTCCGGAAGGTGAACGCGCACTTCGCGGGTTCATCGTCAAGGGCGGCGCCAAGTGGTCACGCAAGCAACTCGATGACCTCGTGGCCGACGTGGCCGCGAACACGCAGGGACGGCTGGCGTGGGCTCGGCGGACGACGGACGGGATCAACGCGTCGGCGACCAAGGCCTACGGTGCGGAGCAACTCGATGCCGCATTGACGCATGCCGGCGCCGGCGCGGACGACCTCCTGCTGTTCATGGGCGGCAATGTGGCGACCGTGCCGACCGCCCTGGGCAACGCGCGCCTGATGGTCGCGCGCAAAGAGGGGTTGCTCAACTCGACGGACTTCCGTTTTGTATGGGTCACGCAGTTTCCGCTGCTCGAGTGGAATCCCGACGAAGAGCGGTGGGACTCGATGCATCACCCGTTCACCTCGCCGACGCCCGAGGACATTCCGTTGCTCACGTCCTCGCCGGGGCAGGCCCGTGCGCGTGCGTATGACCTCGCGCTCAACGGCTCGGAGATCGCCGGCGGCAGCATCCGGATTCACCAACCGGAGGTGCAGCGCAACATCTTCCGCCTCCTGGGGATCTCCGACGAACAGGCAGCCGCACGATTCGGCTTTTTCCTCGAAGCACTTGAGTACGGCACGCCGCCGCACGGCGGCATCGCCTTCGGCCTCGATCGCATCTGCGCCATCCTCGCCGGCGAATCGTCCATCCGCGAGGTGATGGCGTTCCCGAAGACCGCGCAGGCGATCGACCTCATGGCCGGCGCCCCGTCAACGGTCGACGACCGCCAGCTTCGCGAACTTCACATTCGCTCGACGTAACCAGCCCACCACATGATGCGTCTCGGCGTTGACCTGGGCGGCACCAAGATCTCGGCCGTCGTGCTTGACGCCGACGGCCGCGAGGTGTGGCGGGAGCGGGTGCCGACGCCGCGCGGGGACTATGACGGGACAATCGCGGCAATTACCGGCCTCGTGGCGCGTGCCGAGCGTGCCCTCGACGCCGGGGTGACGGTCGGCGTGGGCATCCCTGGCGCGCCGTCCCGTGTGACCGGCCTCATCAAGAACGCCAACTCCACCTGGCTCAACGGGCGACCGCTGCAGGCCGACCTTGCCACGGCCCTGGGCCGTGAAGTGCGCCTCGCCAATGATGCCAATTGCCTGGTCGTCTCCGAGGCAACCGATGGCGCGGCCGCCGGCGCCGGCGTGGTCTTTGGCGTGATCCTCGGCACCGGTACAGGCGGAGGGATTGTCGTACACGGACGCCTGCTGGACGGCCTCAACGCGATTGGCGGCGAATGGGGGCACAACCCGCTGCCGTGGCCTGACGATGAGGAACATGGAGGGCCGGCGTGTTACTGCGGCCGTCACGGATGTATCGAGACGTGGCTGTCCGGGCCTGGCGTGGCTGCGGACCACGAGCGCCGCACCGGGGAACAACTGAGCTCGGAGGTCATTTTCCAGCGGGCGTCCGACGCAGAGCCGACCGCGGAGGAGACCGTCACCCGGTGGGAGCATCGGCTGGCGAAGGCGCTGGCGACCATTGTCAACGTCCTCGATCCCGACGTGATCGTTGTTGGCGGAGGATTGTCGCGAGTCTCGCGCATCTATGGCCGAGTGCCCGAGTTGTGGGGACCGTGGGTGTTTTCCGACTCGGTGGCCACCCCGATTGTCCCGGCGCGTTTTGGCGATGACAGCGGGGTGCGTGGCGCGGCGTGGCTCTGGGGCCGGGCTACAATTGGATAAGCACTGAATGCCAGCCGCCAGCGTACGTCGCGTGCCGATGCCCCATGAGGGCATCGAAACCCTGTATGGACCGTTTGATGAACACCTGCGGTCACTTGAGGCCGCCCTGGGCGTGCGCCTCAAGACGCAGGGCGCCGATCTGCTTGTGGAAGGCGACAGCATCGGCAAGATCGACCGCGCCGAACGTGCGCTTGAACAGATGGGACGGCTGCTGGAAAGCGGCTACCGGTTTGGCCGCGGCGATGTGAAGACCGCCGCGCAGCTGCTCACCCAGAACCCGAATATCGAGTTGCAGGAGTATTTCCTGCGTGGCACCGCGCGTTCAGCCGGCCGCAAGCAGATTGCGCCCAAGAGTGTCATGCAGCGGCAGTATCTCGACGCGATCGAAGCCAACGACATCGTGTTTGGCGTCGGCCCGGCAGGCACCGGCAAGACATACCTGGCGATGGCCGAAGCGGTCTCGTCGCTGCTGGCCAAACGGGTTAATCGCATCGTTCTGACGCGTCCAGCCGTGGAAGCGGGCGAGAAGCTCGGGTTTCTGCCCGGCGACCTGCAGGAGAAGATCGATCCCTACCTGCGTCCCCTCTACGACGCGCTCTACGACATGCTCGACGCCGAGCGCGTGCAGCGCCTGCTCGAGCGCAACGTGATCGAGGTGGCGCCGATTGCCTTCATGCGCGGACGCACGCTCAACGATGCGTTTGTGATCCTCGACGAAGCGCAGAACACCACCGGCGAACAGATGAAGATGTTCCTGACGCGCCTGGGATTTGGATCCAAGGCCGTGATTACCGGAGACATCACACAGATCGACCTGCCTGTGGGGCGGATGTCCGGCCTGGTCGAGGCCCTGACCATCGTGGGGCACGTCGAAGGGATCTCGGTGGTGCGGTTTGATGAACGCGATGTCGTGCGCCATCCTCTCGTGCAGCGCATCGTGAAGGCGTACGACGCCCATACGGCGTCGACGCGCCAGGGCAGCTGACGTGGGTAGCGGCGACACAGGCTCGAAACGACTGCGCGTGTCGGTGACCGATGGTCGCGGTCGGGCGGTGAAGTCTCCTCTGGGACGCTGGCTGACGCGCTGGGCGCCCGCACGCGCACGCGGTGTGGTGACCATCGCGCTGATCACCAATCCCGCCATGCGGCGGCTCAATCGCGACTACCGCGGCAAGGACTATCCGACCGACGTCCTGTCGTTCCCGGCCGAAGAGCGGGGTTGCCTCGGCGACATCGCCATTGCAAAGGGTGTGGCCGCGCGCCAGGCGCGCGCACTGGGGCACACCGTGGAGACTGAGCTGAAGGTGCTCGCGTTGCACGGGCTGCTGCACCTGCTCGGACACGACCACGAAACCGACACCGGTGAGATGGCGCGGGTGGAGGAACGCCTGCGCCGGAAGGCCGGCCTGCCATCCGGGTTGATCGCGCGCGCCTCGACGAGACCACAGCGATGATCTGGATCCCGCTCCTGGTGTTCGTGACGGCCGCGGCGTTGTCGTACCTGGCCGTGATCGAGACGGCATTCAGCGTACTGATGCGCCTGCCCGAGCGGCTTGAAGCCGAGCGCGAGCGTGAGAACGATGGTCTGGCCGCGTACCTGGAAGATCCGCTCAAGTTGTTTGTCCCGGCCAGATTTCTTCGCGGTCTGCTGTTGATCCTGCTCGTGGTCTGGCTGGCACAGCCGCTTGGTGTGGGGTTTGCGCGCGGCCTTGGACTGCTCGCGCTGGCCGTCGGTATCAATCTGCTGTTTGGTCAACTGGTGCCGGCGCTGATCGTTCGCCGCGCCCCCGAACACCTGCTCTCGATGTTGCTGCCGCCGTTTACGGCCGCGGCGAACATCATCACGCCGCTGACCGGGTTGGTCATCGGTTGGCTGGGGGAGGCCGGCCGTCCGTCGCCCAACGGCAACGGCTCGGCCGCACACGCGGCGCAGCAGGCGACTGAAGCCGCCGCGACCGAGGAAGACGGCAAGTTGCTGCGCTCGGTCGTGGATTTTGGCGACACGCTGGTGCGCGAAGTCATGACGCCCCGGCCGGACATCGTCGCAGTGCAGGGCGACGCGACCATCGACGAACTGCGTGCCCTGGTGCGGGAGCAGGAATACTCGCGGGTGCCGGTGTTTGGCGAGAACCTCGACAACATCCTCGGCCTTGTCGTCGTGAAAGACCTGATTCAGCAGGAGACCCTGGCCGGCAACGCGAAGGTGACGGCCATCATGCGCCCGGCCTCGTTTGTGCCGGAGACCAAACGTGTCGCCGACCTGCTGCGTGAGTTTCAGCAGCGACGCTTTCAGCTCGCAATGGTCGTCGACGAATACGGTGGCATTGCCGGGTTGGTCACCATGGAGGATCTGGTCGAGGAACTGGTCGGCGAAATTCAGGACGAATACGACATGGAAGCCGAGCCCATCGTCGCTGAACCGGACGGGGCCGTGGTGTTTTCGGCAAAGGTCGCCATCGAGCAGCTCACAGAGCGATTGGAACTTGACCTCGGTGACGAAGACCAGGGCTTTGAGACCGTCGGCGGGTACGTGCTGACGCGCGCCGGCCGAGTGCCGGCCGTGGGTGAACGCATCGAGGCCGATGGATTGATGATTGAGGTGCTCGAGGCCGAGCGTCGCCGGATTCACAAGGTGCGGGTGCGTCGTCTTCCTCCGCCGCCTGATCCCGAGGACAACGGCGAATGAAGGCCGGATACGTTTCGTTCGTCGGCCGCCCGAACGCCGGCAAATCCACGTTGATGAACCGGCTGATGGGGCAGAAGGTCGCCATCGTCTCGGACAAGCCGCAGACGACCCGTCACCGCATCACCGGCGTGCTTAATCGGCCGGATGGGCAGATCGTCTTCATCGATACACCGGGAATCCACAAACCCGAGCACAAGATGAACCAGCGCATGGTGGACGCCGCCGTCGACACGCTGCGGGACGTCGATGTGGTCGTGCTGGTGGTGGATGCGGCAGAACGTCCCGGTCCGGGTGACCGCTACGTGAACGAGCTGCTGGTGCGCGCCGGATGCAAGGTTGTCGTTGCGCTCAACAAAATTGACCGCCTCCGTCAGAAGACGGTCCTGCTGCCCCTGATCGAGAGTTACCAGAAGGCGCTCACCCCGCAGGCCATCGTGCCCATCTCCGCGGAGAAGGGGGACGGCGTGGACGGCCTGGTATCCGAACTCGGAGCCGCGTTGCCTGAGGCTGCGCCGATCTTCGATGAGGAATATTTCACCGACCAGTCGGAACGGACGATGGCGTCGGAGCTGATTCGCGAGAAGGTGCTGCGGTACACGCGTGATGAACTCCCATACATGACCGCTGTGGTCATCGACCGCTTCATCGAGCCCGAGACCGAGGACGCCCAGACCGAGATCTACGCGTCCATCCTCGTTGACCATGCGTCGCAGAAACCCATCGTCATTGGCAAAGGCGGCGAGATGATCCGGCGCATCGGCACCGAGGCACGTGCCGAACTCGAAGAGTTGCTCGGAGGCCGTGTGTACCTCGACCTGCACGTGAAAGTCCGCCAGGACTGGCGGGAAGACGAGCGCCTGCTCGACGAACTCGGCCTCGGCCGCTGACACCTGTCACGGCTCACCATGGGGACATGGAGAGACCGGTGGGATTGGCCCTCTCAAGACGGTCGTGGAGGCGGGCCTTTAGGCCCGCCGACGCCGATGTCGGCGGGTCTGAAGACCCGCCCTACATGCGATGGATGCAGGCCGGATCTTTGCGGGACAATCCCTCCATGTCCCCACGCGTGCGTGAACTGATTGAGACCCTCGGCCTGTCACCACATCCCGAGCGTGGGTATTACGCCGAAACGTATCGCGCGTCGTCGCGCGTGACGTCGGCGGCGCACGATGGAGAACGGGCTGCGTCCACGGCCATCTACTTCCTGGTGACAGTAGACGACCCGACGACGAGTCTGCATCGTCTGCGCTCGGACGAGGTGTTCCACCTCTATGAGGGCGGACCGCTGGAAGTCCTGCAACTGTTCCCGGACGGTCGTGCTGAGGTGGCGCGGTTGGGGCTCGACCTCGCGGCAGGGGAGCGGCCACAGATCGTGATTCCGGCAGGCACCTGGTTCGGAACGCTCCTGCCCGACGGGATTTCCCATTGCCTGATTGGCTGCACCGTGGCGCCGGGTTTCGAGTTCGTCGACTTCGAACTGGCCGAGGGCGGCGAGCTGGCCGACCTGTATCCGGCGGAGGCGGGGCGGATTCGGCGGATGGCACGTCGCCGGAGGTGACCAGGCTCTGGTCGTCGACGCGGCCCACCCGGATCGGTATAGTGGCCGGAGATCATGGCAGATGAATGGATTGCGCCAGGCGAGAGCCTCCCCTCGGAGGCCACGTTGACGTTCCACGAACAGGCGGACGGACGCAAGGTGGCACGTCTGATGGGCGGCAAGGTCGTGTTGCTGCGTCGAGAAGACGTCGACAAGGCAAGGACGGGCGAGCAGTGGCGCGTGTCGTTGCTCCATCGAGAGACATTTTCGGTGGCGACGCTGGTCGAGCGAGTCAAGTCGAACCTCGCCAACCCAGTGCTGACGGCCGCGCTGGGTGCCGCGTTGAGCAAGGCTGTCGTTCCGAGAGGTGACGCGACTTCCGCCCCACCTCCGGCACCAGCCGCGGCGACTGCGCAAGGCAGAACTGAGGCCAAGCCCGCGCCGCCGCCGATCACCCCCTCACGGGTGGTCGGCATGAACGATCGTGTGGCGCTGTTTGTGGACGGCGCGAACATGGACCTGGCCGCGCGGCTCGCGGGATATTTCGTGGATTGGCGCAAGGCCCGGGAGTTCTTTCTCTCTCATGGTCTGTTCTATGCTGCCTACTACTACATCGCGGACTACACGGCGTCTGATGCCGACGGTCGACAACAGCGATACCTTGATTTTCTGGCCCACTCGGACTTCATTGTCCGGCGCAAGGCCGTCAAGGTGGTCAGGGACCAGGAAACCGGTGAGCGCGTCCTGAAAGCCAACGTCGATACGGAACTCATCCTCGACCTGGTCAACACCGCCGACAACTATGACCTGGCGTTTCTCTTCTCGGGAGACAGCGACTTTGAGCGAGCAGTCGATCTATTGCGGTCTCGCGGCAAGCGTGTCTATGTCGTGTCCGCACGGGCCGTCCTGAGTCGGGAACTGGCCTATGTCGCCGACAAGCCAATCTTCTTTCTGGAGGACTTCAGGGAGGTGCTGGCTCGCGACGACCGCACCGGCGGATAAGAGCCAGTCGGCTGTAAACCCTGAGAAACACGCGTGCTGCAAGAGCCAGACCAGACTAAAATGTCGGGATGGCCGCGCCGCGCAGAATCGACCTCGTGCTGGAGTCCGTCCGGCGCCTGCTGCGGATGGGGGCAACCCCAAACCTGATCAACCTGCTCCAGAAGCAGCATCCGGCCGACCTCGCGCAGCTCTTCGCGGAACTGAACGAGAAGGAATGCCATGCGGTGTTCAACATCCTTGTTGAACGCAACGGCAAGCTGGCCATTGAGGCCCTGTCGGAGTTGGGCCCCGAAAAAGGCTCGGCCCTGCTCGCCGATCGGCCGGCCGAAGAGATTGCCCGCCTCGTTCAGGAAATCCCGTCCGACGACGCGGCGGCCCTGATTGACTACCTGCCCGAAGAACTGTCGTCGGTGGTCCTCGACCTGATCCGGCCCAAGCCCGGCGGCGGCGTCTCCGACCTGCTCGAGTACGAAGAGCAGACCGCCGGCCGCCTGATGAACCCCCATGTCTTCGCCGTCGCCGAAGACCTGTCAGCCGGTGAAGCCATCACGGCCATCCAGGGCGCGCGTGACGTCGAGATGGTCTTCTACCTCTACGTCGTCGACTCCCGTCGTCACCTGGTGGGAGTCACGTCGTTGCGGCGGCTGCTGCTGGTGTCGCCGGATACGCCGCTCAAGCGCATCATGACGACCGACGTGTACAGCGCGCGCGTCGACATGGACCAGGAAGAAGTGGCGCGACAGGTGGCGTCGTACAACCTGCTGGCCATTCCGGTTGTTGACGGCGAGAACAAACTCGTCGGTGTCATCACGGTCGACGACGTGATTGACGTGTTGAAGGACGAAGCCACCGAAGACGTGTACCGTCTCGCCGGCGTGTCGGCGGAAGACGGCATCCTGTCACCGCCGATTGAATCCCTGAAACGCCGCGTGCCGTGGCTGGTGGTCAACCTCGCGACAGCCTTTGTTGCGGCAAAGGTGGTTGACCTGTTTGCCTCGTCGATTTCACAGGTGGTGGCTCTGGCGACGCTCATGCCCGTTGTCGCCGGTATGGGCGGTAACGCTGCAACCCAGACGCTGGCCGTCGTCGTCCGAGGTATCGCACTGGGCGAGTTGACGTGGGGCAACGCGCGGCAGGCCCTGGTCAAGGAAGGTCTGGTTGGACTGGGTAACGGCCTGGCGCTGGGCGTCATCGCCACGCTAGGCGCATGGCTGGTCGTTGGTGATTGGCGACTTGGCGCGATTCTCGGCATGGCGATGGTGGTGAACATGTTCATCGCCGCGATTGCCGGCACATTGATTCCGCTTGGTCTGCGGGCGGCGAAGGTCGATCCCGCCCTGGCATCGTCGGTCTTCATTACGACACTGACCGACGTGTTCGGGTTCGCGGCCTTCCTCGGACTGGCCACGATGTTCCTGCCCCTGCTGATGAGGGGCTAGGCGGAGGGGATGAGGACCCACGTCGCCGACGCGATTGTGTTGCGCACGTACCGGTACGGGGAAGCCGACCGGATTGTGGTCTTCCTGACGGAAGACCGCGGCAAGAAGCGAGGCGTGGCGAAAAACGCCACGAACTCGCGCAAGAGGTTTGGCGCGGGGCTGGAGTCGTTTACGCGAGGACGCGTGACCTACGTCGAGCGCGAAGGCCGCGAGCTGGTGCGGTTGGATCGCATCGAGCCGACCGTGAGCCCGATGCGGGCAGCGTTGGGCCGGTCGGACGATGAAGGCGCGAGAGCGCTGGGGTTTGCCGGGTATTTTGCGGAGCTGTTGGACGAATGGGCGCCGGACGCGATGGCCAACGAACGGTTGTTCCGCCTGGCGGCGTCGGTAGGTGAGGCCCTCGGACGTGGTGGGGCCGCGGAGTGCCTCGCGAGGTACTTCGAGTTCTGGTTGCTGCGGCTCGAAGGTGTGTATCCGGCGCTGCAGCAGTGCGCGCGGTGCGCGGGCACACTGGCAGACGGCGCAGAGCTTGAGCCGGGCGAATGGCAGTTCGTGTGTGCGCGATGTGGGCACGGGGGACTGCCGCTGTCAAAGGAGGCCTTCCGTTGGTTACGGCGGGCGGCCAGTGACGGTCCAGTGGCCCTCGCAGAGGCGGGCGCTGAAGTGATGCCGATGCGCGAATTGGAAGTTCTGCATGCGCGGTTGATCGCGCTGCATTTGGAACGCGACCTGCGTTCCGCACGGGTGGTGAGGGAATTGAGGCCGACGACGTGACGTTTCAGGATGTGGTGTTCAAGTTATCGGACTACTGGTCCGCGCAGGGGTGCCTGATTCAGCAGCCGCTCGACATCGAGATGGGTGCCGGCACGATGCATCCGGAGACGTTCCTGCGCGTGCTGGGGCAGCAGCCGTGGAACGTCGCCTACGTGCAGCCCTCCCGCCGCCCGGCGGATGGACGGTTCGGCGAGAATCCGAACCGGTTGTTCAAGCATCACCAGTTCCAGGTGATTCTCAAGCCGGCCCCCGACGACATTCAGGACCTCTACCTGCAGAGCCTTGAAGCCTGCGGCATCGACCTGCGCTCACACGACGTGCGGTTTGAGGAAGACAACTGGGAGTCACCTACACTCGGCGCGTGGGGCATCGGCTGGCAGGTGCTCTACGACGGACTCGAGATCACGCAGTTCACCTACTTTCAGCAGGCTGGTGGGCAGGACCTCTCGCCGATTTCGGTGGAACTGACCTACGGACTCGAGCGTTTTGCCATGGCGCTGCAGGGCGTCGACAACGTCTACGACCTCGAGTGGGCGCGCGGCGTGAAATACGGCGAAGTGCGACTGCGCGATGAAGTCGAGCAGTCGAAATACGTGTTCGGCCAGACACCGGCAATCCCCGGTCCGCAGTTTGCCGAGTTCCATCGCGACCTGTTCCAGAAGTACTACGACTTTGCGAAGTCGCTGCTCGACTCCGGCCTCGTGTTGCCGGCGCTCGATTACACCCTGAAGTGCTCACATGCCTTCAACGTGCTGGACGCCAGCGGCAGCATCGGGGTGACCGAGCGCACCTCCTACATCCTGCGCGTGCGTCAGTTGGCCGTGGCGATCGCCAAACAGTGTGTAGGTGGTGTGGGCCAGGAGCCTGCCCCGAGCGAGCCAAGCGTTAGCCAGGCGAGTCGAGGGGAGGCGTAGGATGGACCGCGAACTCCTGATTGAGCTTGGCCTGGAAGAGTTGCCCGCCTCGTGGCTCCCGCCGTTGACGCAGGCGCTGGCCGACACCTTGAAGAAGGCACTGGCCGACAACCAACTGCCGGTCACCGAAAACATTGAGACACACTCGACGCCGCGACGACTGACGGCGGTCGTGTCGTCACTGACCGATCGCCAGGACGACAAGGACGAGACGATTTCGGGGCCACCGGTCTCCGCCGCGTTTGGTCCTGATGGCGCGCCCACACCTGCGGCGCTTGGATTTGCGAAGAAGAACGGCGTGGAATTCTCGGCGCTCACGCAGATCGAGACACCCAAGGGCAAATACCTCGCGTTCGAGAAGAAGACCCGCGGGCGAGCCACCGTCGACGTGTTGCCCGATGTGCTCACGCAGGTGCTGCGATCGCTGCCGTTTCCGAAGCAGATGAATTGGGACGCAGAGCTGGGCGACGGGCGAGGCGCGTTCACCTTTGGCCGTCCGGTCCGCTGGCTGTTGTTCCTCTACGGCGGCCGTGTGGTGCCGTACACAATCTCCCGTACGAACCTGGCCGCCGGTGTCCGTGTGCAGGACGTCGTCTCGGGCCCTGTCACCTACGGCCATCGTGTGTTGGCCACGAGTGGTCGCGCGGGTCGCGCCATCAAGGTGCGCGGCTTCGACGAATACAAGAAAAAACTCGCTGACCACTTCGTATTTCTGTCGCGGATCGAACGGCGTGATCGCATCGTGCGCGAACTCGACGCGCAGGCGCGCAAGCTGGGCGGACGGCCGATGCTGCACCACGTGGCGCAGGCTGAGGCGCTGCTCGACGTCGTGCCGGACTTGGTGGAGTTCCCGGGTGTGGTGGCTGGCAATTTTGCCGCCGAGTTCCTGGCGCTGCCGGCAGAAGTGCTCACCACCACCCTGATTCACCACCAACACTTCTTCCCGGTGGTGGATGCAGAAGGCCGGCTGTTGCCGGCGTTCCTGGCCGTGACCAACACGCAGGGCACCGCCCCGCGAGTCATCGCCGTCAACGCCGAGCGCGTCGTCACGGCGCGGCTGCGCGATGCGCGGTTCTTCTGGGACGCCGATCGCAAGGTCGGCCTCGAGAACCGGCTGCCGCGCCTCGAGACGCTGGTGTTTCACAAGTCGCTGGGGTCGTATCGCGCGAAGGCGGACCGTGTGGCCGGCCTCGCGCGGTGGATTGCGGCCGACGTGTTTGGCGCGCCCGAAAACGTGGCGGCAGAGGCCGAGCAGGCCGGACGCCTGGCGAAGGCCGACCTCGCCACCGACATGGTGCGCGAGTTCACCGAACTGCAGGGCGTGATGGGCGGCATCTACGCGCGCGAAGCCGGAGCGCCGGCAGCCGTGTGGAAGGCGATCTACCACCACTACGAACCGGTCAGTGTGGATGCCGGCAGCGCGCCGTCCGCCGCACAGCTGGAAGGCGCGGGCCTGACGTGGGCAGCGGTCTCGCTGGCCGACAAGCTCGATACGATCGCCGGGTTGTTCCATGCCGGCGAACGGCCGACCGGCTCACGTGATCCGTTCGGCTTGCGTCGGGCGGCACACGGAGTCGTGCGAATCCTGCTCGACCTCTCCACGCTTGTCGGCGTGTCGGCGCGTCCGCGCCTCGAAGACCTGCTCAAACGCGCGGTCAAGGGCTACGCGGCGCCGGATGCGAACCCTGACGCGCACGTGATGTCCGAGGACGCGTGGCGGGATCTCACGGCCTTCATGCGCGAGCGTGTGGAGTACGTGCTCAACGCACGCGGGGCCGACCGCAGGAACGTGCGAGCTGTGCTGGCGGCCGGTATCGACCGCCCGCTGGCCGACCTCGAAGCCAACGTCAAGGCGCTGCCGGCGGTGGCGGCATCAGAGTCGTTCCGCCAGTTGGCCACCGCGTTCAAGCGTGTGCGGAATATCGCGAAGGAATGGCCGGATGGCGCGGCGGATCATGCCGACCTGCGGCAGGTGCTCGTGGAACCGGCGGAGCTGGCGTTGCTGGCAGAACTTGAGGCGCGCGAAGCCACCATTCAGCAGGCCGTCGACAAGGGCGACGGATATGCGCAGGCCTACCAAGAGGCGGCGAAGTTCGAACCGGCGGTCGCCAGGTTCTTCACGGACGTGTTCGTGATGGCCGAAGACCCCACCCTGCGGCAGGCGCGGCTGCAGGTGATGAAGCGATTGGAACGTCTTGTCCTACAGCTCGGAGACATCTCCGAGATCGTTGCGGAGTAACGGAGTACATAGCGATGGC
>BTVE01000056.1:0-29273 GCA_045862915.1 Acidimicrobiia bacterium | reverse complement strand
CAGCCCACGGGCGTTGTCGACGCGGCCTGGCCGATCTCGAACGCCGCCGAGCCGGACGATGCGTCGTGGTTGTCGTCGCCCGCGAACGTCGCCGACGCGCTGGCCGTGCCCGCGTTGGTGTTGTTCGAGTAGGTCACCGTGGCGGCCTCGCTCAGACCACCTGCACCCGTCACCGTCGCCGAGCACACCTCCTGCGCCGCGCCCGTGTAGGTCACCGATGTCGGGCAGCTGACCGTCGTGCTCGATGCCCCCTTGCCAATCGCGAACGTGGCCGAGCCCGCGGACGCGTCATGGTTGGCGTCGCCCGCGAACGATGCCGAGGCGCTGGCCGTGCCCGCGTTGGTGTTGTTCGAGTAGCTGACCGAGACCGCCTCGCTCAGGCCGCCGACACCCGTCACCGCCGCCGTGCAGACCTCCTGCGCCGCGCCCGTGTAGGTCACGCTCGTCGGGCAGCTGACGGTCGTGCTCGATGCCGCCTTGCCAATCGCGAACGTGGCCGAGCCGGTAGACGCGTCGTGGTTGGCGTCACCCGCGAAGCTCGCCGACGCGCTGGCGGTGCCCGCGTTCGTGTTGTTGGTGTAGGTCACCGCGACCGATTCGCTCAAGCCGCCGACACCCGTCACCGTCGCCGTACAGACGTCCTGCGCCGCGCCGGTGTAGGTCACGCTCGTCGGGCAGCTGACCGTCGTCGTCGACGCCGCCTTGCCGATCGCGAACGTCGCCGAGCCGGTGGAGGCGTCGTGGTTGTCGTCGCCGACGAAGCTCGCTGACGCGCTGGCCGTGCCCGCGTTGGTGTTGTTCGAGTAGCTGACCGTGACAGCCTCGCTCAAGCCACCGACACCCGTCACCGTCGCCGTGCAGACCTCCTGCGCCGCGCCCGTGTAGGTCACGCTCACAGGGCAGCTGACGGTCGTCGTCGACGCCGCCTTCGTAATCGTGAAGTCGGCTGCCTGATAGACGATGGCGTAGTTGCTGAGGACGTATGCCGGGCTCAATGTCGCGGTGATCGGATAGGGGCCACCCGCGACCGTTTCACCGACTGCGCGCGTGAACACGGCGGTCACCCCGTCGCCGGGGAGGAAGCCGGAGATGGACCCGGTCAGCGCCGGATCATCGGATCCGTACACTTTGCTCGCGGCGTTCGGCGTCACGAGGGCCGGCTTCGGGTCGACACTCAGTGTTCCAGCCGTGTACACAATCGTGTAGTTATCTGCGGCCGCTCCGCTGCACGTAATGGTGTACGTCCCGACCGGCGCCTCTGCTGCCGCGCCGGCACTCGTGCACACGGGCGCAGACGTCAACACCGCACTGGTCTCGCCGTTAACGAAACCGTCGAACGTCGGGGTGATTGTGGCCGCGGTGCCGTAGACCTTACTGATGTTCGCAGCCGAGATCGACAGCGTCGCCGGCGTGATCGCGGGCGCCGCGCCTGTAAACCGGAGCACACGGTTGTTGCCGAAGTCGGACACGTAGATGTTGCCGGCAAAGTCGAGGTCAACACTATTCGGATTAGCCAGGCTGTCTGCGCTGGCACCACCGTTGTTTGGCGTGCCGGTCGCGAAGCTTCCGAACTGACCGTACACGACGGTCGCGGTCGTCTGACCGGATGGAAAGAACAGCACACGGGCGTTGCCCTGGTCACCAACGTAGACATTGTTGCCGCCGTCAATGGCAAGATTCGACGGCGTCGACAGACTGTCCGCGCTGATGCCGCCGTTGTTGGCGAGATTCGTCACGAAGCTCCCGCCCTGGCCGTATACGACGGTCGCTGTGGTCTGGCCGGCTGGATACATCAGCACCCGGTTGTTCTGCTGATCCACAACGTACAGGTTGCCGTTGGTATCGAGGCGAATTCCGTTCGGCGTATTCAGGCTCTCGGCACTGATGACCCCCGCAACTCCGCTCGTGTTGTTGACGAGACCGGTGGTGAAGTTGCCGTTCTGCCCGTACACGCGCGTCGCGGTGGTGCTGCCTGCCGGATAAAAGAGGACTCGGCTGTTGGTGGCGTCCGCGATGTACACGTTGTCGTCAGCATCAATCGCCACCGCGCGCGGCGACCCGAGGCTGTCCGCACTGATGCCGCCATTGTTCGCGATGGCAGTCGTGAAGCTCCCAAGCTGACCATACACCCGTGTGGCCGTGGTGCTGCCGGGCGGGAAATAGAGCACGCGGAAGTTCCCGGGATCCGACACATACAGGCCGCCGTGACTATCCACCGACACACGAGTCGGGTTCCGCAGACTGTCGGCGCTGAGGCCGCCGTTATTGACGGCGTTCGTCGTGAAGCTTCCGGCCTGCCCGTACACCCGTGTCGCTGTCGTCTGGCCGAATGGGAAAAACAGGACCCGATTGTTGTCGCGATCGGCGACGTAGATGTTGCCGTCGACATCCGCGGCCACGCCCCGTGCCGACGCCAGGCTGGCCGCACTCACGCCACCGTTGTTCGCAACACCAGTGGTGAAGTCGCCAGCCTGGCCATAAACGGCCGACGCCGTCGTCGATGTCGGCGCGTTGACCGTCACGGTAGACGCCACGTTCGTGCCCGCAGCGCCAAACGTGTAGTTGCCCGCTGCGCTGCCGGTGAGCGTCAGTGTGGCAGTCACCGACCGTGGGCTGCCGACATTCGGGTTATCGAATACTCCAGCACTCGGACTGCACACCACGTTGCCCGCATCAACCGGCGCCACGCCTATCAGCGCACACGAGAGACCGATGTTCGGCGCCGACGTGGTGCCGTCGTACACCTTGCTGTTCGCGGTCAGAACAGCCGTCACCGGCGCGGTGACGATGTTGAAGTTGCCGAGTCCGGCACTGCCGACGTGAGTCGCGTCACCAGCCCAGTTCGCGCTGACGGTGGCCGTGCCGACACCGCTGTTGTTCAGGTAGACGAGCGAGGCCGACACATCCACCGGCGCCATGCCGACGCCGTTCGCCGTGGCCGTGCACGGGGTCTGAGTGCCGCCTGTGTAGGCCGACGATGCCGGACAGTTCACCGTCACGGTCGAAGTCGCTTTCGTGACTTCATACGTCCAGCTGGACGTGGTCGTGTCGCCAATGGAATTCGTCGCGGTGACTTCAAAGGTGTGTGTGCCGAGCGTCGAGGTGTCGATCGCGGCGCCGACGGCGACCGTGCCGCTGCACGTCGCGAGCAGTCCGCCTGAGCTGCTGCACGCATAGTCCGCCAGCACGAGCTGGCCGAATGTGTACGTGGCCGGCGTGATTGGCGGCGTTGCCGCCGTGACACTCAGCACGTCACGCACCTCGATGACGACGTCGTCACTCGCCTGCCCACCGTTCCCGTCGTCAACGGTCAACGTGAAGGTGTGCGTTCCAATCGCGACCGTGGTGGTCAACGTCGCTCCCGTGCCGACAACGGTGGCGCCTTCGCTCCAGGTGTAGGCCAGCGTGTCGCCATCGGGATCCGACGATCCGGCCTCCGCCAAGGTGACGCTTGCTCCAGTGGGCGACGTCGCTGGAACGACCTGGTCGAGACCGGCGCCGGCAACCGGCGACTGGTTGACGGTCGGCACAAACACGTAGGCTGCACCGGCGCTTTCGGCGGCGTTGCTGGTCCCATCGCCGTCGATCGTTGTGGAGGCGCTGTCCTCGCCGTTTGCCCCGACGAGGACCGTGTCACCTGACACGCCGACGTCGAAGCCGAACTGATCGGACAAGCCCAGGTTGGACGCCTTCAAGAGGTTTGTCTGGCTCCAGGACGCTCCAGTCCGCTGGTAAACGTAGGCCGCTCCTGAGCGGGCAAGGTCATACACGGCAGGGTCTCCGCCGGAGTTCTCGGCGGGTGCCCCAATGATGATGGTGTCCTGAGAGATTGCGACCGCCCAGCCGAATTGCGCCCCGGCGGCGGCGTTGGACGCCTTCAGATAGGCCTGCTGACTCCACATCGTGCCAGATCGTGTGAAGACGTACGCGGCGCCCGCGTCGGTCGCGGAGTTGTCCGACTGATTTCCGTTGACGCCGGCAGCACCGCTGTCTTCCTTGAATGCGCCGACCACGATGGTGTCTCCTGAGACCGCCACGTCGATACCGAAGCGATCGTCAACCCCCGTGTTGGATGCCTTCAGGTACGCCTGCTGCGCCCACACTGTCCCAGTGCGTACGAACACGAATGCCGCGCCGGCGTCCGTGCACGAGTTGTCAAGCTGATTGCCATTGATGCCGACCGCACAACTGTCTTCGCCGCCGGTGGCAAACTGCGCGCCCGCTCCAACGACGATCGTGTCGCCATCCACGTCGAGCGATGAGCCGAACTGGTCCCCCCAGGGCGGCGTCACCGCTGGATCCGTATTCGATGCCTTGAGGTACGCCTGTTGACTCCACGACGTACCGCTCCGCACGAAGACCCACGCTGCGCCCGATCCCTGAGCGAGGTTGTTGGTCTGGTTGCCGTTGACCCCAAGCGAATTGCTGTCTTCGCCTGGACTGGAGACCACAACGGTGTTTGCCGAGACGGCAACTACCGAACCGAACTGGTCGCCACCCCCGACGCCGCCGATCGTTGACGGCTTGAGATAGGCCTGCTGAGACCAGGTCGAACCGGATCGGACGAAGACATAGGCCGCGCCAGCCTGTGCGGAACCGTTGTTGGCCTGGTCTCCGTTAATCAGAGCCGATGCGCTGTCTTCACGGGGTGCGCCGACCACGATGGTGTCGCCATGAATGTCCACGGCCACACCGAAGTTGTCGTCGGTCGCCGTGTTGGAGGCCTTGAGATAGGCCTGCTGGCTCCAGAAGCCGCCGCTCCGCACGAACACGTAGGCAGCACCCGCGGCGGCCATCGAGTTGTCAGCCTGGTTGCCGTTCACTCCGACGGCGTTCGAGTCTTCGGTAAAGGCTCCGACAACTGCAGTATCGCCGTCGATGGCAACTGAATACCCCAGCTGATCTCCGTTCTGCGCGTTCGATGCCTTGATGTAGGCCTGCTGGGTCAGTCCGCCGGCCGGCACGGTCGCCGCTATGGCCTCGCCGAGCGTGGCGTAGCCGACGGGTCCGGGACGAGCCGGGCTCGCCGGTGTCGTGACGCCCGACAACCAGGCAAGGGCGGCAAGGACAATCAGCGTGCGAAAGGCGCGGCGCGTGCGGGAGCGGAAGGCAGTCATGCGCATGGATTAGGCATGACCGTGGCGGTATCCCGATAGACGCGAATCCACCGATTTGTGCGATCTGGGACTACAAGATTTTGTACTGCGGCTATTCCTCGAGCGTGGCCCAGCCCCGCCGCAGCGCGTACAGTGCTGCCTGGGTCCGATTCGTTACATCGAGTTTGCGAAAGATGATCCGGAGCCGGTTGGACACGTTGTGCTCGGGCACCCGCAGCCGCGCGGCAATCTGCCGGTTGTCGAGGCCTTTCGCGACAAGTTGCAGCAACTCGAGTTCGTGGTCGAGCAGGGGGGAATCCGTAACGTCAACCCCACACGATGATTCGCTGCGTGCACATGGTTCGAAAAACGCTGCGCGGTCATTACGTACGAACCGACACCGTCCACGAAAGACGTAAATGCACCTGATCGCGGGTGCCGACGCAACAATATTCTGTCGTCGCGATCACTCGTCGAGTGTCGCCCACCCCTGCCGAAGCGCGTACAACGCGGCCTGCGTCCGGTTGGTGACCTGCAGCTTGTCGAAAATGGTCCGCAGCCGGTTGGAGACGGTATGCACCGACCAGTTCAGCTGATCCGCAATGTCCTGATTGTCGAGACCCCGCGCGACAAGCCGCAGCACCTCGACTTCCTTCTCAAGCAGCGGAGGCGGTCGCCGCACACTCTCCGAAGGCAGATGCAACTCGCCCAGCACACGCGCCGCGACGATGGGATCCACCAGGTATTCGCCACGGTGCACCGCCTTGATCGCCGCGATGAGCTCCACGGCGTCGATCGTCTTCAGCAGATAGGCCCGCGCTCCCGCCCGGATGGCGTTGAGCATGTACGACTCGTCGCGATACATGGTGAGCGCGATGATCCGGGCCGTCGGGGAGTGGCGCACGATTCGCCGAATCGCCTCCGCGCCGTCCAGTTCCGGCATGGACAAGTCCATCAGCGTGACGTCAGGGCTGGTCTTCTGATGTGCCGTGACGGCCTCGAGGCCATTGCTCACTTCACCGACCACGGCACACCCGCCCATGCCGGTGCAGAGCTCATGCAGCCCCTGGCGCATCAGCGTGTGGTCGTCGGCAATCAGGATGCGAATGGGGCTCGGCGTCATGCGGGCGCTCCGGTCGCCGCTGCGCGCGGCACCTCGATGATCACGGTCGTCCCCGCACCAGGAGAAGACGAGATCGTGAAGGCTCCCCCCATCATTCGCGCGCGCTCCGCCATGCTGACGAGCCCGAAGCCGTGCCCCGGCGTTGTCGGCACGACCGCTCCCGGATCAAAACCACGACCATCGTCGGTGATAGTAACGCGGAGTGTCAGGGCGTCAACGACGGAACGAATCTGCGCCGACGTCGCACCGGAGTGTTTGACCATGTTGCCCAGGGCTTCCTGAACGATGCGATAGAGGCGCAGTTGGGTCTCCGGCGTCAGCTGGCCATCGAGGCCGTCACAGGCACAGTCGATGCGAATGCCGGATGCCTCTGCCGTGCGGCCGGCGACTTCGCGAATGGCACCGGATAGACCAAGCCGTTCAAGGTGATACGGCAGGAGTTCGTGCACGACCTCCCGGACTTCCCCAAGGGCCTGCGCGGCCGCGTCGGCAATCTGATGCATGCGGCGCTGGACCACCGGATCCCCCGACTGGGATTCACCGCTCAGTTGCGCCCAGTTCTTGATCACGACCAGTGTCTGGGACACTCCATCATGGAGTTCCGAGGCGATACGTTTGCGATCGATCTCCTGTGTATCGATCAGCTGTCTCGCAAAGGCTTCCTGCACGACACGGCGTTTTTCCACGGCGCGGAGCCGCGACCGGTGGCTACCAAACGCGGTAAGGCCCACAACCAGCACGACGAGCCCGGCAAACCAGGGCCGTCGGTAGAACGGAGGGAAGACGACCACTTCGAGGCTGGTACCCGTTTCATTCCACACGCCGTCGCGATTTGCGGCAATGACACGAAACGTGAAGGTGCCGTACGGCAGATCGGAATAACGCACGGTGCGGTCGGTGCCCGCCTCGATCCAGTCCGGGTCGAGGCCTTCCATGCGATAGCGGTACCGCGCGAGTTCGGGTCGGATGAAGGTGAGCGCGGCATATCGCGCGCGGAACTCCGCGCGCGGGGAACGAATCTCCACGCGGCGGCGATCGGTCACCGGGAATCCGCCGACGCTGACGTCGAGAAACGCGACCGGCGGCGGCGAGGTGTTGATGGTCATGGCCGCCGGGTCGATGATCGCAACCCCCATCTGCGTGGGGAACCAGTACCGGCCATCACGCGCGCGAATACCGGCCGGCTGACCAAGGCCATTACATTCCTGGTTCGCCATACCGTCATCGCGTCCGTACAGAACGGCTGTCACGATCCGTCGGCGTCCTTCGGCAACGTCATCCAACGCGGAGCGATCCACGCGGTAGATGCCGACGTTTGAGCTGATCCAGAAGTGGCCCTGACCGTCTTCCAGGAAGCGGAACGCGCCGTTGGTCGGTAATCCCTCGCGCACCGTGAATCGTGTAAAGCGGCCGTTCCGATATCGAAACACCCCGGTGTCGTACGTTCCGAACCACAAGGTGCCAGAGCTGTCCTGATGGATGGCTCGTACACGCCGACCCGTAAATCCCGCATCAACGCCGACAGGAACGAGCGCGTCGTCGACGGCGCGCGCAAGGCCGTCCATGGTACCGACCCAGATCGTGCCGACGGCGTCCTGAAACACGGCACCGATCTCACCGACAAATCCGACGATCCGCGTGAAGTTGCCGTCACGGTAGCGGTACAAGCCCCTGTCGGTTCCGACCCACACGTCGCCACCAGCCGCCTGATACAGGACGTTTGCCGACAAAGGCGCTGAGCCGGCCACCGTGGTGACACCGTCGGCGGCAATTCGCCTGATACCGTCGCCGATTGTGCCTACCCACAGGGAGCCGTCACGATGCTCCATCAACGAGAGCACGTTGCGAGTGGCCAGACCGAAGTGTGCCGGCACGTTTTCAAAGCGGCCGTTCACGTATCGGCTGAGTCCAGGCCACCCTCCGATCCAGATCGTCCCAGCCCGATCCTCAAGGATCGGATAGGTGTTGTCCGCGCTCAGGCCATCGGCGCTGGTCTTCGACACAATACGCTTGCGAACAAAACGGGCGAGGCCGCGATTGGTCCCGACCCAGAGCGATCCCTCCCGGTCGAGAAAAACCACGCGCACCAGCGCGTCGGGAAGACCGTCCGCGGTGCCGAATGGGGTGAAGACTCCATCCCTGAACCGGTTGAGTCCATCCCGAGCCGGGTACCAGATCGTGCCATCCGGCTCTTCGATGCCGGAGAATGACCCGGCCGGCAGCAACCCATCGTCCCGCCCGTAGTGGCGAATGTTGCCGTCGGTGTCGGCCACCACCAGCGTTCCAGCGGGCAACACCAGGCTCCAGACGCGGCCACTGCGATCTTCGCGAATCGCGCCGCCAGGCAGGTCTATCGAACGGGTGATTTGACCGTTCTCCACGCGATGCGCGCGGCCTGCCCGATCCCGGTACCACCGAACACTCGCGCCTGGTGCAAACCCGGCAAAGGTGAGACCGGACGATGGGGGTGGTGGCTGCACGGCGGGGTCGACCACGAAGCGCCCGTCGCGCCAGACCGCAATGCCCTCCGTTGTCTCGACGGTGAACTGCCCGGAGACGGGAGCGATCCGGAGCACGAGGCCGTCAGGCAATCCGTGAGCCGGGCCCATCAGCTCGAACTGCCCGTTCGTGAATCGCAGGAGTTGCCCGGTCTGCAGCGTGACCCAGAGTTGGCCTTCGGCATCGGTGCGGACGCCTGCAAACCGTGTATGCGGCAACTCGGGATTGGTGGTCGTGTCGAAAGTCTGGAACGTGCGGCCGTCAAACCGTGCCAGACCACCGAGGGTCGTCACCCACAGGAAGCCATCGGGTGTCTGGTCGATGGCAATGACGGAGCTCTGCGGCAGCCCGTTTTCGGTGGTCCACGACGTGACGCTGTACTGCGCGACCGCGTGGTTCGCGGCTGCCAGCAACACGGCCAGAGGTACGAGGGTGAACGTGGTCCAGGACAGTGGGCGTGACATCGGAGGCGGCGCAGGCGCGCCACATCATCACATATCGCCCAGTGCGGTACACTCCCGTCACACGCATGGTCGCCTCTCGACGTCTCGCAGTCGTGAACATGAAGGGCGGTGTCGGCAAAACAACCACAGCCGTCTCCGTGGCGAGCGGCTTCGCACGGGCCGGCCGGCGTGTGCTGCTGGTGGACGGCGACCCGCAGGGCAACGTCAGTCACCTGCTCGCGCTGACACCGACACACACCCTGCGCGACGTGATGCTGGGTGAGGTGCCGGTGGAGGACGCGCTGCTGCGCGACGTGCGCCCTGGGCTGGATGTGTTGCCCAGCACTCCGGCCGCGTTTGCGCTTGACGCACAGCTGGCCGGAGCGATGCAGCGCGAGACGCTGCTCAGCCGGCGGCTGGCGCCACTCGACTCGTACGACGTCGTCGTGTTCGACACCTCGCCGGCGATGAACCTGCTGGCCTACAACGCGCTGCTGTGCGCCACGGAACTGGTCGTGCCGCTCTCGATGGATACGCTGTCATTGATGGGCGCACGTCAGACACTGGATGGTGTGCGCGAGATTCGCACGTTGTGGCCTGATCGGAGGCTTGAGTTGTCGGCAGTCATCCCGACGGCGGTGCAGTCGCACACACATGCGACCCGCGGCGTGCTGGCGGCGTTGTCGGCGGATGCCGAGATGGGTCCTGTCCTCGTGCAGCCGGGTGTGCGCCAGTGTATCGACCTTGTCTATGCCGCGGCCGCGCACCAGACGATCTGGGAATACGCGCCCCGGAGTCGCGCGGCCGACGATTACCGCGCTGTCCTGCGTCACCTTGATCCGGACGCATTCACCCACGAGACGTCACATGCCCCCGCGCACCAAACGACCAACCTTTGACGTGCCGCCCACGCCGGCAACGACGGGAACACCCGCGCAGTGGGCGTATCGCACCGATGCTCCTGCAGCGGTCCCGACACCGGCGCCCACGACGACGCTGCCTACGCAGGTATTGACCTCGCGCCGACCACATCCATTCGTCGTCACACTCCTGACGTGTGTCATCCTGGCCGGCACGCCGGTGGTGAATGCCGCCCGGCGCGTGTGCTGCCGGCGGTAATGGCGGGGCTGAAGCCCACCGCAACAACCGCTACGTCAGACCGTTCAGAAACCGGCCAAGTGCCTCGTTGAACACCAGCGGCGCTTCCAGGTTCGAGAGGTGTCCCGCTCGAGGAATACGGACAAGCGTCGAGTGGCGAAGTGTCGCGGCCATCGATTCACTGTCGGTCATCGGCGTGATCACGTCCTCCTCGCCGCAGACGACGAGCGACGGACACTCGAGCTGTGCGAGCACCTCCGTGGAATCTGGTCGCGCCTTCATCGCCGCGAGAGCGGAGACCACCGCTTCCGGCGTGTTGCGCATGATCAACTCGCGAACGGCGTCAGTGAGATCCGGCTGCTCGCGCTTCGAGGACTCGCCGATCAACTTCGGCAACATGGCGTCGGCAACGACGCTCACGCCGTCGGCGCGGACCTTCGCGATCATCGCGTCGCGCCCCGCACGTCCTTCGTCGGTGTCCGCAGTCGCGCGTGTGTCTGCCAGCACAAGTCCATCCAGACGCCGAGGCGCCGCCTTGGCCACCGCCATCGCCACATAGCCGCCCATCGACACGCCGCCAATCACCGCGGTGTCCACATCCAGATGACTCATCAGCTGCAGCACATCCGCCGCATGTGTCGCCATCGTCGCCTGATCGAGCCCGACGTCCTGATACGCCTGGCCGATGCCACGGAAGCCACGGACGTCAGGCGCCACGAAACGCCAGCCCTGCGGTACACGCGCCAGCTGCGGCAGCCACTGATCGGCGCTGAGCGGAAAGGCGTGAATCAGAATGCAGGTGCGGCCACTGCCCGCTTCGAGATATCGGACGGTGCGATCAAGCAGATGGGCGTATTTGGGAGACATGCCGGATAATCGCATACATGTTCCGCCACCGCGCCATCGCCACTCTCCTGCTGCTCGCCGCCGTCGCATGCTCGTCCGAGCCTTCAGTTCCTGCCGACGTCGCGGCACCGCCTGCCGACGCCCAGAAGACCGCCTCCGGACTTGCCCACAAGGTGCTCAAGCCCGGCTCAGGCACTGACCGTCCGACACCGATGTCGACCGTGCGCGTGCATTACACGGGTTGGAAGACCGACGGCGAGATGATCGACAGCTCAGTCGTGCGCGGCGAGCCTGCTGAGTTCGGGCTGTACCAGGTCATCCCGGGCTGGATTGAAGGCCTGCAGCTGATGACGGTGGGAGAGACGCGCCGCTTCTGGATTCCTGGCTCTCTCGCCTATGACGGCAAGCCGGGACGACCACAAGGCATGCTCGTGTTCGACATCGAGCTGCTCGAGATCAAGTAGCCGGCACGCCTACCAGATCGTCCGGCAGCCGTATTGCCGGACCAGCGGATCGGGCGTGGCGATCGTCAAGCCACGCACGATGGCCTGGCTGACCAGCAGGCGATCAAACGGATCGCGATGCAGCCACGGCAATCGCGCCTGATGCAGCGCATCGTCTTCACTGATATCCAGCGCCGTGATGCGGTGCGCTGCTCGCTGCTCGGGCACAAACACCGCCGCCTCCACCGGCAGCGGCAGTTTGCCGATCGTCTGCTTCACCGAGATCTCCCACGCCGACGCGGCGCTCAGGAAAACCTCGGTATCGGCTGACTGAAACACCTCCACCACGCGTGTCGGCACATTGGCTGGTTCACCAACAAGCCAGAGAAACGTGCAGGTATCGAGCAGCAGGCGCACCAGCTACCGCCGCTTCTTCGCTGAGCCGGCATAGTGCGCCGGAGCCTCTGCGACCCGGCTCACAGCAGCCACGGCCGTGTCGCCGTAAAAGTCGTCCTCGATTGCGGTCGGGAGCGGCTCAAAGAACGAATCGGGAATGGTCAACGTGCCGCTCGCCAGCCCGAGGGGCCGAGGCGTCGGGTCGGACAGCACCGCATCAGCCACCGGCGTCAGCCGAGCGACTGGCTTGTTGTGCCGGCAAATCAGGACCTCGGTCCCTTCAGCAGCCAATTCCAGGTATTCGGAGAGCTTTGCCTTCGCTTCGGCAATATTGACCAATTTCATGACCATTATAGTAGCAGATGTCAGCCCTGCAGGGCGTGCTCGAATTCCTCGCCGTGCTGCGTGCGCGCCATGGCGTCCTGACGGTCGATCACACCGGTGCGGACCAGCCGAGCCAGGCACTCCTCCAACGTGAACGACCCCACCTTCCGCGTAATCGTGATCTCCTGATGCAGATGCTGGAGCGCGTTCTTGCGGATGTGTTGCCGCGCGCCGTACCCCACCATCAGCAGCTGCCCCGCCGGCACACGTCCACCGTCGATTCGCGGGATGAGCATCTGCACGTACACCGCGGACAACGCTGCGGCAATTTCCTGACGGACGGTCGCCTGTCGTTCAGCCGGAAACGAATCCACCAGCCGGGCAATCGTCGACGGCAGGTCCGTCGTGTGCAGCGTGGAATACACCACGTGCCCGGTCTCCCCCGCAGCCAGCGCGATCTTCATCGTCTCCGGATCCCGCATCTCGCCTACCACCAGCACATCGGGTGATTGTCGAAGCGCCGATCTGAGCGCCGACGGAAAGTCCGGAGCGTCCACCCCCACCTCGATGTGCTGAATCACGCTTCGTTGATTGGTGTGCTCGAACTCGATCGGATCCTCGATCGTGATGATGTGTTTCGCGTCGCGCCTGTTGATTTCGTCGACGATGGCAGCCAGTGTCGTGGTCTTGCCGGATCCGGTGGCACCACCCACGAGTACCAGGCCCTGCTGTACCCGTGTCAGGGCTTCGATGCCCGGCGGCAGATCGAGTGCCGACAACTGCGGCACGACACGCGGCAACATGCGGATGGCCGCAGCCGCGCGCGACCGTTCGCGATGGAGATTCACCCGGAATCGCCCGCCCCCGGAGAGTCGCACGGAGGCGTCGGCAATACCGGACTCGCGGAACTGCCGCTGCGCGTGTGGCGGAAGCTGAGCCATGACCAGCTGCTCGATGTCGTCGCCGTCAAGGGGAGCTGACTGCAGGCGGGTGATCTGGCCGTGAATCCGCAGTGCCGGCGCTTCACCGGCCAGCAGCAGGAGGTCACTGGCCTCCCGCTCGGCCATCAGGCGGAGCAGCGGCTCCAGTCCGGCGCCGGACGGGCGGACAACGTCCCGTCCCACCAGTTCAAGTTCGTCGGCCAGCGCGTCGAGATCATTAATGGGATCAGTCATGAATGTGTAAAAGAATGGTAGCCGTTCATTTCTGGAGACTCACATGACTCGACTTGCCACGTCCGCCCTTGTCGCCATCGTCGCCGGCCTCGCGTTCGCACCGTCGCTGCCGGCCCTGCAGCTTCAGACGCCGACGGATTGGAAATGGCGGGCCGATGCGGCGGTTTCCGTCACGAATATCGACAAGGACATGCCGGCCGATCACTGGTTCTATGTGGCGATGCCGCCTGGATGGCACATGACGACACGGACGGGTGTGATCACGTGGCATCCGGCCCACACCGGACGGGGGTTGTTCCGGGTGGAATCGCAGGCGTTCCTGTTCCCGGGCACGAGCACCACCGAGTACGGGGTGTTCATCGGCGGCCGACAGATTGAGGGCAGCGCGCCCGCCAGCTACACCGCCTTTGTCACGCGCCGGGATGGTCAGATCGCGGTGCTGCGTCGCGAGGGCACGCGTGAGGTGCCATTGGTGCCGTGGTCAGTGAATACGGCGTCGGTGGCGCACGACGGAGGCGACGGCACGGCCAAGAACGTCTTCAAGGTGGACGTCACGATCACGGACGTGATCTTCTCCATGAACGGCACCGAGGTCGCGCGGCTGCCGAAGGCGCAGGTGGAGACCGAGGGCACCTTTGGCCTGCGCGCCGGCGCAGACCTGAACCTCCACATCTCGACGTTTGACGTGACGTATCCGCTGGCGCCGACGCCGGTGAAACGCTGAGCTACTCGACCTTCAGTGTCAACGCCGGGTCGGTGCGCGCGGCCCGGCGCGCCGGCAGGTCGCCGGCCACAAACAGCACTGCGGCCATGACCGCTGACAATCCCAGGAAGCTCACGGGATCGGTCGGTGCAATCCGGATGAGCAGGCTCAGGCTCTGCACGGCCTGACCAATGCCGGCAGCCAGGACGAGGCCGATCACGGCACCGGTGCCCCCGAGCCACGCCACCTGCCGCAGCACCATGCGGCGCACCTGCCCGACGCCTGCGCCCAGCGCCATGCGGATGGCGATCTCGCGCGTGCGCTGCTCGACAAGGAACGCCATCAGACCGTACAGGCCCAGGCCGGCCAGGAACACGCCGAGCACTCCCACCGCGCCCGCAATCCACGCCGCCACCTGCTGTGGTACGAGCCCGAGTGCGATGGCATCCTGAAACGACTGTACCTGCAACACGGGAAGGCTCGCCTCGGTGTCACGAATCGCCTGACGGATTTCGGCGACCGGCCTGCGTCCGTCGGCGTACTTCACGAACAGATTCACCGACGACTGCGGCTGCTGCGCAAACGGCACGTAGATGAACGTGCGCTGGTCTTCGCCGATGTAGCGATACTGCGCGTCGCGCACGACGCCGACGATGCGCAGCGGGGTGCCTTCGTCTCCACGCCGATCCGTCTGGAAGATCTGCTTGCCGACGGCTGATTCATTCGGAAAGGCGAGGCGCGCCAGCGACTCGTTCACAATCGCCACCATCGGCTGTCCGTCGCGGTCATCGGCCGTGAACGCCCGGCCGTCCACGAGGGGCAGGCCAACGACGTCGAAGTAGCTTGGGGAAATCACATCCCAGTCGGTGTTGCTGAGCCGATCGTTCTGCGCCTCATCTGCGCCGGAGACGCGAAGGCCACCGAGTCCGAAACCGCCGCCCTGCAACGGGATCATGCGAGAGTGGGCCACGGCGGCCACACCGCCGACACTGCGCACACGTTCGACGACACGCCCCGCCAGCGCGACGGCCTCCTGCCCTTGTGCGCGCGCCAGCGTCGTGTCCACCGAAACAACGTCAACGCCGGCTGTGCGGAAACCCGGATCGATGGTGGCCGCGGCCAGCAGCGACCGCACGAACAATCCTGCGGTGATGACCATCGTCAGCGAGAGCGCCACCTGCGCCACCACGAGCGCCTGTCGCATGCGCATCCGTTCACGGCCGGCGGTGGAGGCCTGTCCGTAGAGGGCCGCCGCCAGATCGGCACGGAGCGCGTGGCGCGCGGGAATCAATCCGAAGATGGCGCCGGTGATCAGCGCCATGCCTGTCGCAAACGCCATCGAACGCCAGTCGAAGGCAAGCTCCAGCTGCAGCGGAATCGGCAGGGCGGGCAGCAGCGACTGGAGGAAGCTCAGCGCCCACACCGTGAGCGGCGCCGCCGCGAGGACGCCGACGATGAACAACACCATTGTTTCGGTGACCAGCTGCAGGATGATCTGACCGCGAGTGGCACCAATCGCGAGCCGGGTGGCGATCTCCCGACGACGCGCTGTCGCGCGAGCCATCAGCATGCCTGCGATGTTGGAGCACACGATGGCGAGCAGACCAACCGTCAAGGCGAACAGCAGACCGATGAACGCGGTGAACGGCGCGCGCATCATCTGCGGCACCCGCGCATACGACGCCACCGACATCGACCATTCGCGGGACAGCTGCGGCGTGGCTTCGCGGTACGCCACGAGCAGCGCGTTGAGTTCCGCTTCGGCTGCGTCAACAGAGACGCCAGGCTTGAGACGACCGACGCCGGTGAGCCACACCGACCGCGGACTGTTCAGCAAACTGTCAGCGGAGAGACCGCGGACCACGCCAACCATCGCGGCAGGCACCCACATGTCCGTGCCCACAAATGACGCGCCTCTGAAGCCGTCGGCTGCGACTCCCACGATGGTGAACGGCGTGTTGTTGAGGCGAATCACACGACCCACGATGTCGCGATCGCCCTGAAACTGCTCGCGCCAGAAATGATGCGCGAGCACGGCCACCGGGCGCTCACCGGATGCGGCGTCCTCTTCGGGCAAAAAGGGCCGTCCGACGGACATCGAAACGCCCATCACGTCGAAGTAGGCACTCGAGACGATCTGCGCAAACACGCGTTCGGACGAATCCCCTTCGGCGAGACTCATCGGCGTCGGGTCAAACGTGGTAGCGGACATCGACTCCAGCGTCGTGGAGTTGTCGCGCAGATGACGGAACAACGGATACGAGAAGTTGTCGTGGCCGGAACCCGCTGTCGCCCGGCCGATATCCACGATACGGTCAGCGCCGGTCACACCCGGGCTCGACTTGAACAGCAACGCATCGGCAATGCTGAAGATCACCGTGGCTGCCGACAGGCCGAGCGCCAGTGACACGACGGCGGTTGCGGCGAACACCGGACTGCGTCGAATCTGCCGGAAGGCCAGTCCCACCTGCTTGAACGGAGGCATGGCGAATCGAGGCGACGATGTGGTGGGCATGGGCGCTCCTGCCCCAGAAGGGGCGCGACGTTCGGCGGCGCCAAACCACAGCGCCTGACCGATGGTGATGATCCAGAACGGAACAAGGGCGAGCCGTCCACGCGACCGCACGCGCATCAGGTCGTGCAGAAAGGTGTCGCGCATGTCGGCGGCGTACTGCTGTCGGAAGGACGGCGGATACACGCGCAGGAGCGTGGTGTAACAGGTCTCGGCAGGCGGCAGCCAGTGACGGCGGGTGACCATGACTACCCCTGACTCCGGCTCGACGCCTTGAGCGGCTTCATGGCGGCCAGCAGCCGTGTGAGGTGTTCACGCTCCAGATCGAGCACCTGACGTCCCCGTGGCGTCAACTTGTAGTGGGTGCCCCGGCGTGGGTCTTCGGGGCGTCTGGGGCCTGCGGCTTCGGCGATGAGGCCCTGGGCGATAAGCGACGACAGGTGCCGGTAGAACGAGCCGGTCTGCAGGGGCACTCGTCCTTCCGACTGCTCCCGTACGGTCTGCATGATGGCGTAGCCGTGGCGCTCCCCCTCGGCCAGCGCGAGCAGGATGTGGAACACGGCCGGCTTCATATCCATTCTGGACATGTCCGCACTGACGATATCGGGGCCGGGAAGGTTCCGCGGGCCGCGCGTGTTTACCGGCGGGCCAGGGCGCGCGTAATGGTCTGAACGGCTTCGTCGTGGAGCGTGGGCGAGGCACCGTAGTGCGCGCCCGCGAGCTGTCCATCCGGACCGTAAATCAGCATCGTCGGCACCGCGCTGACATCGCCAAAGGCGGCCAGCACGTCGGGTGAGCGCATGACCCAACGAATGGGAATGTCGAGCTCGCGGGCGAGGCGTTGCACGTCAGCCTCGTCCGACTCCACCGCCAGCGCGACCACCGCAAGGCGATCGCCGTACTGCTTCTGCAGCGTGCCCAGCCACGCCAACGTACTGCGGCATGGCGGACACCAGGTCGCCCAGAACTCCAGGAGCACGACACGGCCCTGGAGGTCTTCTGTCTTCAGCGGCTGGCCGGAAATGTCCCTGAGGCTCAGTGCCGGCAGTGTCGCCACTTCGCCCGCGTCAGCGGAGACGGCCATGGCGCCGGCTTCGCTGGTCTTCCCTGCGAGCAGCAGCGAAATCACCTTGCGCAGGTCTGCCCTGAACCGCGTATGCGCGGCGTCGCTGCGGAGGGGCGCGTAGCGCCCAGGCAGTTCTCCCTCACCTGTGGGAGCGGTGAAACCAAAGTCCTTCGGCGTGGCGACGAGGACATCGTTCACAAAAATCGCGGGATACCGCTTCACGCCGTAACGTTCAGCCAGTTCGGATTCGCCGTAGTTCTCAGCGATGAATGTCGCCTTGCCGCCGAACTCGGCGACCACACTTTGTGCCAGCAGACCTGCCGGGTCAGACAGGTTTCAAGTAAATGGCCACCTGACGAGCCGCACCGTGACTTCTGCCGTGACCGGAGGTGTCGGCGCTGGTGCGGCGACCCGCGTGGCGCGATACGCGGGCACCAGGTCGTCGAGGATCACGGCTACCGTTGGCAATGCCAGCTGTTCGGCGGGCGGCTTGGCAAGTTCGACCGCAGCTCGCTCGAGGAACACCTGCAGGATCGTGTGATCCTGGCCGTCGGAGGCCAGCGATGCCTGCACCTGCCCCAGCTCTCGAGACAGATCGCCGGCGGGCCTGCCGGCGGGTTGACTCAGCAGCGCGGTGCGCTGCAGCGCCTGCAGGTACTTGAACGTCGCGCCGTAGTGCAGACCGGCCGCGTCCAGCTCCCGCGCTTCCTTGAGCGCGGAGCTGGCTGCAATGAACTCCGGGTGCCGCTCAATCGAGACCGGCGGCTGATACAGGGCCAGCAGGCGACGTTCGAGCGCCGCTGTTTCGGCTGACACGCTGCGCGCCGACGATCGCCCGGCCGCTACCGGCGGCAACGCGCGTGTCAACGCGACGAGTTCGCGCTGGGCGAGCGCTGATCCGAGGTAATACAGTCCGGAGTCCGCGTCCGTGGCCCGGCCATAGATCACGCTCGCGTCGTAGAGGACCTTCGTTTGAAACGCTGCCGTTTCCGCCAGCGCACGCGATGCCGCTGGCCGAATGGCGTTGAACGCATCGGGGCGGGGCGCGACGAGCGCCGCTCCGAGATCTCGCCCGACTCGCTGCCACTCAGCCTCGAACGCCGTCACGCTCTTTCGGGTCTCCGCGTCGCGCGTCCCGATGTAGCCGGCCGCCGACAGCAGATTGCGCGCAGCAGCAAGGCGCTCGAGCGCGAACCACCGGTGCCCGCCGGCACGCGCGGTCTCGGCCATCGCGAGTGCGGCTTGTGCGCCGGGGCGCACCTGGCCCCACAACGGCAGGTCCGGATGTTCTTCGCGAGCGGTGGCCTGCCACGCGGCAATCTCGGCAGCCAGCCGGTCAGGAGTCTGCCGGTCCTGTCCGGTCAGCCCCGCCATCGAGATCACACCGGCCAGCAGGCCGGCGGCGATGCTGCGATACATGCGGCGCATTGTTGCAGCCCACGCGCGCGGGCACATGCGATTCGTCCCGGCTCCGGCATCACCGGTCACATTCCGGACGTAACTTCGGGGCTCGAGGCACGGTCTTACCCCCCACAGGAGCGCCATGATGCGAACACCCCCAGTGATCCTGGTCTCAACCGCAGTCGCACTCCTTGCGGCGTGCGGCGGCAGCCCAACGTCTCCGACACCCTCGGGAACGTCGAGCGGCACGTCGAGTCCGACCGGCACGACCCGGCCGGTGTACGTCGTGGTGTTCACACACATTGAAGACAACACACCGGCGGGCAGCCTCGGCGGCGCCGAGGCCCGCGCGTCCTACCTGGCATGGCGCGAGGATCTCATTGCCATGGCCCAGCTGGCTCGCCGCCGTGGCGCCCCCTGGGTCTTCCAGCCCGACTGGAAGTTACTCGAGGCGGCCCGACTGTACGAAAATGCCGACGTGCGCGCCTCCACCGGCGGCCGCAACCTGCTCGAGTATCTGCGCCGCGACCTCGGCGCGGTCATCGATCCACACTCCCACGAAGCCGGTGGATACAACTACACCGACGTCGCCTACCTGCTCGATGTGCTTGGCGTGGGGGGCAGCACGGTCATTGGTGGGCACGTATGGGACCCGTCGCTGCCTCAGTTCGCCGCGTGGGATCGATACCGTTCACCCGTGCGGGGCCAGCGGTACCCCGAGGCCACGTGGCGCGGCGACATACTCATGGGCGCGGCCACGCCGGGTCACACCAACGATCCTCTTGTCAGCGGCGTCTGGCATCCACGCAATCGCGCCAGCTACTTCGACGACGACCCGTCCGGCAACATGGTCGCGATCGGCGATTTCCAGCGCACCATCGCCGGCGTCTCAACGCTGTACGACCGCGCCGCAGCCGGCGCGGTCGAGTCGCACTGCATGTTGACGTCCACCTACCACATTCAACCCGCCGACATCCGCACCGCTGCCGGTCTCGCCGACGTCGAACGCACGGTCATTGATCCCCTGCTGTCACTGCAGGCGCAGGGTCGCGTCGTGCTGACGGACTTCACGTCACTGGTGGATACCTGGCGGTCCGCATACGGTGGGCGCGGGTGTACGTACCGGCAATAGGCATTCCTGCGCGTATCATCACCGGATGCGACGTCCTCCCATCAGTGCCATCCTTCTGCTGCTGTGGCTGGTCCCTGCGGTGACCGCACAGACGCAGCCGGGTGACATCCGCGTCCTGACCTACAACATCAAACACGGACGCGGCAACGACGACGTGGTTGATCTGGAACGCACCGCGCGGGTCATCGAATCCCTGCGGCCCGACATCGTCGGTCTGCAGGAAGTGGATGACATGGCAACGCGGAGTGGTGGCGTGCCCGAAGCGGCGCACCTGGGCCGGCGGCTCGGACTGCACGACGCGTTTGGCCGTTTCATGGATTTTCAGGGCGGCGCGTACGGACTCGCGATTCTCACGCGATATCCCATTCGCCGGACCGAGTCGCTGCGGCTGCCCGACGGCAATGAGCCGCGCGTGGCGCTTGTCGTCGAGGTGGACGGACCGGCGGGTCCACTCACCATCGTGAACGTGCATTTTGACTGGGTGCGCGATGACGGATTTCGATTTGCCCAGGCGGACACGGTGGCCCGATTCCTGGACACGCTGAAGACACCCTACATCCTGCTCGGAGACTTCAACGATGTTCCCGAGTCACGCGCGCTGGCGCTCTTCAAGGCGCGTGCAACCGAGGCCGCCAAACCGCCCGCGGACCGCTTCACGTTTTCATCGACGCAGCCTGAGCGCGAAATCGACTTCATCTTTTACGCCCCGTCGGCGGCGTTTGCCGCACGCGAGGTGCGCGTGATCAACGAGCCGGTCGCGTCCGATCACCGCCCGGTACTGGCCGTGCTCAGGCCCGGGCGATAACGCACTACTCGCCTTGGGCAGCCAGCGCCCGTTCCAGCAAATCTGCCACACCGAGGATCGGTGCCTGGCGTCGAAGGTAAGCCCCGTCAAGGCGCTCACCCTGCACCCGGACGATACCGAGGACATCCCGCCATTGGCGGTCCGACACTTCCCCTCCCAAACGGTACCACCGCAATTTCTGCAGGAGGATGTCCTCCGGCGGGTGGATTGGCAGCATCACCCCGTCACTCAGCGACACCAGGAGCCGCCGCTGGAGTTGCTCGGTATCGAGAGGTGTCCCTCCCGCAACGAATAGGTCGACCTTCAACGACGTCGCGTTGTCGATCAGATTGGTACTCGTCGAGTTGCGCACGGCTCTGCGTACGGCGGCCTCGTCGACGTAGAAGTCCAACGCCAGCGCGGCGACGAGCGCGCCGACCTCATGCTCTGCAAGCGCGACGACGACGTCGATGTCAACCGTCGAGCGCGGCTCGCCGGCAAACGATGCCGCGATGGACCCTCCGATCGTATGTGTCAGGCCCAAGGCATCCAGCACACGCGTCACGCGCAGCGCAACCTCAATGGGATCGACCCGCTGCATCGTCATTCGACCAGGTCCGCCGCATCCGGATAGGCTCGCAGGGCCAGCTCAGTTCCCAGCGTCAGGATCGCCAACCTCAGGAACTGCTCTCGCGGGCCTGCCGCAGGAAAACGCTGGCGGATGCCGGCCCGAGCCATGTCGAAGGCGGTCGACGTCAGGCCGGAGACGGTCGCTGCTTTCTGCGCAGGTGACATCGACCGCCACGTCGTGATCTGGCGCCGTTCGATCGCGGCCTCGGTGTCCGCCGCCAGTCGCACGTCACTGCTCATCCTGACTGCATTATCGACCAACGCCGGCCTCCGATCACCGGCCGGTACTGGCCGTGCTCAGGCCCGGGCGATAACGCACTACCGCCGACCGCTCGATGTCGCGTTCGGTGAACGCGACGCGCTTGAGTTCGCCTCTCGCAAACATCGCGGCCTGACTGCTGTGCCAGGGTGAGCCGGGTTTTGCGCTCTGTCCATACGCCAGCACCGACCACGCGCGCGGCACGTCGGTAAACTCCACTGCCAATACCCAGCCGTCACCCGTACTCGCCGCCATCTTCCCATCGTCCTGCCGCTGGTACCCGAGGACGCGGAAACAGCCGAGCGCACCCGGGCATCCTCCCACCGGAACGTCCACGTCGCCACGACGGACGCGGTAGACGTCGCCCCACGCCACGTCAAGCGCGCCATGTCGACGGACGGTTTCGTCAACGGCCCAGGCAAACGCCTCGATCGCGCGGGCCGGGTCAGCGAGTCCGCGTGGAGTCCGCACGGGGTCAGCGTCCTGCCAGGAGACGGCATACCGCTGCGCCTCGGGCAGGCCCTGCGAATATCTCGACCACCACACCTCAAAGAGCACAGCGCCGCGGCTGTCCGGTGCGACGGAGTTGTTCCACCGGCGCAACACCTGCAGGCCCTCGGACACAGGGCCAGTTGGCGCGGTCGTGCTGATGGCGCGCAGCAGGTCGGGCTTGACGCGATCGGCCAACAACATGCGGTAGTCGTGTTTGAGCCGGATGACATCCTGCAGACTGAGCTTGCGATTGTTGTCGATGAGCTGAATCGCGCGCTGGCTCCGCAGGCGCAACGACGGCGGCTCGATGTTTTCGTACGCATTGGTCAGGTTGACCGGCGGCCGCGCATTGGCGAAGTGCGGCGAGTCGTTTTCGTTGTGCACGTACCCACCGCCCGGGTTCCTCGTCAGCGGTAACGCGTCAAACGGCACAAGTTGTGTCCAGACGTCACGCAATGTCCGCGCAGGAATCGCTCGGTCGCCCCCCATTGGATGCGGCAGCAGCGGCAGTGACGCATTCCACAAGGTGAGGATGTTGCCTGCGCGATCAGCATAGGTGTAGTTCTGAGACACGAGCGCGCGCATGCGCATCACCTGCATCCACTCGGTGAGCGACCGGGCGCGCATCAGTTTGAGGAACTGTTCGCCTGCGCGGAATTCTCCATCGCCGGCGGTGCGAGCGACATAGACCGTCGTGTCGGTGCGGTGTACGACCGGACCCAGCGGCGTCGACTCGAACGTGCGATGTTCGGTTTGCAGCGCGCCATCCACCAGATAGTCGACCGTGCGCGTAACGCTGGTAATCGGCAGTGACGCCCCATCCAGGCGATACCGCATCCGATTGTCCGGGTCGACCTCCAACGCGTAGATCTCGGTGCGATCACCGGCGTTGCTGTTGGTCGTGGACCACCCCAAGTAGCGGTTGAATCCGCCAATTACGCCGAGCGGACCTCCGATACGGAAGTCGCCGTAAAAATCCATCAGGCCGGGCACCGTGAGGTGCGCCTCGTAGTAGCCGGCGTTCCATGCCAGGTGCGGATTACGCAGCAGGATCGCGCGGCCCGACTGCGTCCGCGACGGCGCAAACGCCCACGCGTTGGAACCTTCTTCGGGATCCGACGGGTCCGACGAGTCCGGCGGGTCCGACTGAGCGGAGACGAGGCGGCGGATGCGGGCGGCTGGCGGGCCGTCGCCGATGTGGAGGGTTGCGACGTCGTAGCCGGTGAAGTCTGCGGGAATGTGTGGCTCGAACTCGGCGCGATGGAGTTCCACGTAACGATTCACGCCGGCGGCGAAGCCCTCGTAGAAGTCCCGAGTCTCGGGTTCAAGGAGGTGGTAGGTCTCGATCGCGCGTTCACGTTCGCGCAACGCGGTGAAGTCGGCATCGAGCGAACCGCGTCCGTTGACACGCGCCGTCTGCCCGCGTGTCGCCCAGAGGCGCACCGGTGTCGCGTCCCCGTAGTCTTCACACTGCAGCCACCCGAGCGCGTACCCGCCGGCACGCAGGTTCTCGGCACGGATGTGCGGAACTCCATGCGTGGTCCGGATGATTTCGACCTGCTGCCACAGCGGCGCCTGCGGCGCCACGGCCGCATCCGGCCGCGCCACCAGCAGGGCAATAACACCCACCAACCCGCCAGCCCACCAGCGCATCAGCTCACCACCCCATCAGCGGCCGTGCGGTAGAGCACATGCGGCAGGTCGGCGTGCACGACATCGCGCTCATACCGCAGGCCCGCCTTCTCAAGCACGTGACGGGAAGCGACATTGTGTGGCAGCGTCACGGCCACCATCGAACTGAATCCGCGCGACCATCCCTGGTCAAGACATCCACGCGCGATTTCGGTGCCGAGCCCCTGACCCCAGAGGTCGGGCACGAAGCTGTAGCCAATCTCGACCTCGTTCACCCCGTTCATCGGGAGATACCGCAACAGCCCACGCCCGATCACAGGTCCGGTCCAGCCTCAACATGTAGAGGCCGAACCCATGCTGCCGCCAATGCTCGAGATTGCGGTCCAGATACGCACGCGTCCACACCTCGTCGCGCAGCCCTCCAAGAAACGCCTGGTGTTGCGGGTCCGCATGAAAACGCAGCAGGTCACCGAAGTGAGCCTCGGTCAGGGGCTCGGCCCACAGACGTTCGGTGCGAAACATGCCGATAGAATACGCGCCATGCGTCGCCTCCTGATTGCCCTTCTCCTCGTTGCCCCTGCATGCGCGCCGCGCACGGCCCCTCCGCCGACGGCCATGCTGGGTGGCGGATTGCTGCCGACGGCGGCGCAGTTGCAGTCGGAGCGCGGTGTCGTTTCTGCCGCAACGAAGGAGGCGGCAGAAGCCGGAGCGATGATCCTGGCACGCGGCGGCAACGCCGTCGATGCGGCGGTCGCGACAGGATTTGCGCTCGCGGTGACCGAGCCCAGCATGTCCGGCCTGGGCGGCCGCGCCAGCGCCATCGTGCGCCAACCGGACGGCACACTGTTGGGCGTCGACGGTCTCAACCAGGTGCCGGCCGGCTACAAGGAAAAATCCGGCCTGCCCGAGGTGTACGAACGGATCGCCGTCCCTGGCGTGCCCGCGACGCTCGCCTACCTGCTGCAACACCACGGCACGCTGCCGCTGGCCACTGTTCTCGAGCCGGCGATCCGGCTTGCCGACGAGGGATTCATCCTCAACGACGGCGAAGCGGCTCGCTGGGCCGCCGCGCAGAAGGAGCTGTCGACCTACGGCGCCGGCAAAGGCACCTATCTCAAACCCGACGGTTCTCTCTGGACATCCGGCGAACGGGTGCGCAGCCCGATGCTCGCAGCAACGCTGCGTCGTCTTGCCGCTGAAGGTGTGGACGCCTTCTATCGCGGCAGCATCGCGGAGAACATCGTCGCCGACATGGTCGCGAACAAGGCGTTCATGAGCCGCGACGATCTTGCCGGATACCGCGCGCTGCCGGCGATTCCGGTGCGCGGCACCTACCGGGGCCACTCCATCGCGTCCAACTTCCGCCCTGCTGCCGGCCACGCGGTCATCCAGGCGTTGCACACGCTTGAACGGGTGCAGGTGCCCGGTCCTGGCGATGATGCGCGATGGGCGTCGGTGGTGGGTCAGGCGATGCATTGGGCGCTGACGGATCGATCGATGAGTCGCGGCACTGAGCAGGATACGGCGGCGTATCTCACGTCGGCCGAACACGCCGCGGAACGGGCATCGCGCATCGTGATGCCGCCTCCGGTGCGCGCCTCAACGGCAGTCGCCGAGCCCTGGCAACCAGGCGGACTGCTCTTCCCTCCCGGCACCCTCGTGACAGCCGAGACCGATCGCGAAGCCACGTCGCATTTCTCCGTGGCGGATGCCGAGGGACGTGTCGTCGCGCTGACGCAGTCGCTCGGCCCCGCGATGGGCACCCGCCTCGTCGCACCCGGCCTGGGATTCATGTACGCCACACGACTGGGCACCACACCGGGCTCCCGACCAATGTCGACGATCGCGCCAACCATCGTAGGTGGCGTAGGTGATGTGGGAGTGGTCGCACTGGGTGGAGCCGGGGACTCGAGAATCATTTCCGCCGTGATTCAGGTCATCAGCCGGATGGTGGATCACAAGATGTCGCCGGCCGAGGCGATGCGGGCGCCGCGCGTCCATCCGGACGCCGAAAAGAAGCTGCGAATCGAAGATGGCCCGGTCGGCGCGTGGTCCCCGGAAGACCGGAAGTGGCTGTCCGAGTGGGGGTTTGCGCTTGAGCCTTCGCCATCAGGCTTTTTTGGCCGCGTGCACGCAGTGGCGACTAGTGGCGCCGGCCAACCGGCCCTTGGTGTGGCCGAACCACGGTGGACGGGAGGGGTGTCGGGCCCAACACCGCTGCCTCGGAGCGTCAGATAACGTACACTTCACTCGCAACCCAGGTTCTCAGGAGGAATCCCGTGCGATCTATTCATGTGTATTCGCGACGTGCCGCCACGCTGGCGCTGCTCGCGGGATCCGCGATCGTGGCCGCGTCGGGTCCGGTCGACGCAGCGCGGTCCGACGGGCAGGCGGCTCGCCCCACTGCCCAGGCGCCGGCCACCACGCTGAAGGTCACCACCGTCACCCCGCCGGAAGACATTCTGCCCGGCGATCCCCGGCCGCGGCCCGAGCTCGTGCGCCAGCCGTTCAGTGCGGCGGACGTGGAATTCATGCAGGGCATGATCCCGCACCATGCGCAGGCGCTGGTGATGTGCGCGATGGCAAAACCCAATGGCGCGAGCGCGCAGCTGCAGCTGATGTGTGAACGCATGACCATCAGCCAGCGCGATGAAATCGCGATGATGCGGACGTGGCTTCGTGATCGTGGGCAACGCGTGCCGCGGCCCGACGCCACCCACCACACGATGAACCACGGTGGGATGAAACACGACATGCTGATGCCCGGCATGTTGAACGAGGCCGAAATGGCCGCGCTCAAGGCCGCGCGTGGCCGCGACTGGGACCGCGCGTTCCTGACGGGCATGATCAAACACCATCAGGGCGCCATCGACATGGTCGTGGTGCTCTTCGGCTCGCACGGCGCGGCACAGGACGACGACGTGTATCAGTTCGCGGCGGACGTCCAGGCCGACCAGACCGCAGAAATCGATCGTATGGAACAGATGTTGGCAGCCCTGGGAGGGGGATTCACGCAATGACGCAGTCACCATTCACCACTCGACTTGTCACCGCGCTTGCCGGTGTCGTGGTCGTGACCGCCACGGCCGTGGCAGCCACCGACCAGCAGCCGCCCACGCAGAACGGCGCGGCGCAGCAGCAGGCGGCTCCGCAGCCGCCGGCCGGCCGTGGAGGACAACCCACGCCGCCACCGCCGGTGCCGCCGCTGCCCGCGACGATGCCCGCCCCGGTGCGGCCGATCATTTCGGAGGCGGCGCCATCTCCCGACCCACGCATCGGCCTGCGCGCCGGCTACTGGGATGCCGCCCAGGCTGCATGGAACATGCGGCTGGTGTCGAACACGCCGCCGCCTGAGGCGTACCGCGGCATCACCAGCTCCGACCTCGCCTTCACGGGCAAGTACGTGATCCAGGGCAACTACCACGGCATCCTCTTCTGGGACGTCTCGAACCCCGAGAAGCCGGTGCTGGTGAAGGACTACGTGTGCCCGGCGTCGCAGAACGACGTGTCGGTCTACAAACACCTGCTGTTCATCTCGTCGGAAGGCACCGGCGCCCGCCTCGACTGCGGCACGCAGGGTGTGCCCGAGCCGGTGAGCAAGGAACGCATCCGCGGCATCCGCATCTGGGACATCAGCGACATCCGCAATCCGAAGTACGTCAGCAACGTGCAGACGTGCCGCGGCTCGCACACCCACACTGTCGTCACCGATCCGCAGGACACCGAACACGTCTACGTGTACATCTCGGGATCGGCCGGCGTGCGCTCCGCCGAAGAAATGCCGGGCTGTTCTGACGGCACGATGGACGAGAACAAGGACACGTCGCGCTTCCGCGTCGAAGTCATCAAGGTGCCGCTGAAGGATCCGACCAAGGCCGAGATCGTCAACTACGCGCGCATCTTCAACGAGCTTGCGCCGCCTCCCCGTCGTGTGGAACCAGGACGCGCCGGTGGCGCGGGTGCCGCCGGACGTGGCGGCCGTGGTGGTGATGCGGGTGCGGCGGCCGGCGGCGGTGCGGCGGCAGGCGGCGCCGCGGCGGCGGGTGCGGCAGCGGCGGCGGGTGCGGGAGAAGCCGGCGCGGGTCGCGCGGGCGCTGCGGGCCGTGGCGGACGCGGCGGCACGCCGACGGGTCCCAACCAGTGCCATGACATCACGACGTATCAGGAAGTGGGCTTCGCCGGCGGCGCATGCGCGGGGTATGGCCTGCTGCTCGACATCCGCGAACCGACTCACCCGGTGCGTATCGATTTCGCGGGCGACACGAACATGTCGTTCTGGCACTCGGCCACATTCAGCAATGACGGCACGAAGGTCCTGTTCTCCGACGAATGGGGCGGCGGTCGCGGCGCGCGGTGCCGCGCGGAAGATCGCCTCGAGTGGGGCGCCAACGCCCTCTTCACGATCGAAAAGGGCAAGCTCGTGCATCACAGCTACTACAAGATGCCTGCGGCGCAGACCGAGTGGGAAAACTGCGTGGCCCACAACGGCTCGCTGATTCCGATCCCCGGTCGCGAAGTGATGGTGCAGGGCTTCTACCAAGGCGGCATCACGGTGTTCGACTGGACGGACGTCAAGAACCCGCGCGAGATCGCGTTCTTCGATCGTGGTCCGCTCGAGGATGGCCGCCTGACGTCGGCGGGTTCGTGGTCGGTCTACTGGCACAACGGCTACATCTACAGCTCGGAAATCGCGCGAGGCCTGGATGTGTACGAGCTGATGCCGACGCCGCACCTCTCGCAGAACGAGATCGATGCTGCACGCACCGTGCGCTTCGAAGAAGCCAACGCGCAGGATCAGCGCAAGTTCGTGTGGCCGCCCAGCTTCGCGCTTGCGCGCGCGTTTGTGGATCAGCTGGAGCGCTCGAAGGGCCTCAGCGCGGCAGACATCACCGCGACGCGCACAAGCCTGCAGCAGGCGGAAGCCGCCAACGGCGATGCGCGCCGCACGGCGCTCACCGCCCTGGCGACGCGCCTGAATGGTCTGGCGTCAGGTTCCTCAGATCGCGCGAAGCTGACGATGCTCGTTGGCGTCGGGAACGGATGCGCGAGCCGATGACCGCCTCAGGTCGCGCCTGAGGCGGTCATCAACTCCCGCGGTCTTACTTCGCCAGATCGTTCACGGCGCCAACGAGCATCGTCAGCTTCGCGCGATCTGAGGAACCTGACGCCAGACCATTCAGGCGCGTCGCCAGGGCGGTGAGCGCCGTGCGGCGCGCATC
>BTVE01000055.1:0-29876 GCA_045862915.1 Acidimicrobiia bacterium | reverse complement strand
GCGCTGCGCGCCACACGCATCGACCCGATGGTGGCGCTACGCGAGTAGGTGGCGAGGTGGCCACCTCGCCACCTACTCGCGTAGCGCCACCATCGGGTCGATGCGTGTGGCGCGCAGCGCGGGGACGAGGCAGGCGAGTGTGGCCGTCGCAAGGATGAGCGCTGCCACGACCACAAACGTCATCGCGTCGGTGGGAGACACGCCGAAGAGCAGATGCTCGAGCTGTCGCCCGGCGGCGAGTGCACCGGCGATGCCAAGCGCGAGGCCGAGGCCGGCCAGCAGCAGGCCCTGGCGCAACACCATCCACAACACCTGCCCGCGTGGTGCGCCCAGCGCCATGCGGATGCCGATCTCCTGCTGACGCTCCGTGACGAGGTAGGAGAGGATGCCGTAGGTGCCGATGGCTGCGAGCACGAGCGCAAGTGCGGCAAACACGCCGAGCAGCCACGTGATGAACTTCGGACGCGCCACCGACCGGTCAAACACTTCATCCATCGTCTGCAGCCGGATGACGGGGAGTGTGGCATCGAGATCGCGCACGAGGCGGCGAATTTCCGGCGCGAGCGCGTCGAGCGGGCGTTCCGAGCGGACGACGAGGTTCATGTTGGTCGGCGCGGACTGCGCGATGCGCGGCCCCTGTTCGGCAAGCAGGTACAACTCGGTGCCGGCCGGTTGATCGACACCGCCTTGCCTGACGTCCTTGACGACACCCACGATCGTGAACCAGGGAATGGCCGGATTAAATCCCGGCTTGAGGCGCTGTCCAACCGGATTGCGGTCGGTGAAGAAACGTCGCGCCAGTGTTTCGTTGACCAGCGCGACCGGCGCACCGCCCACGTCCGCCGATTCAAACGCGCGGCCGTCGACGATGGGAATGCCCATGGTGTCGGTGTAGCCGAGTGTGACGGTCTGGTAGTAGTCGACGTTCTCCGGTGGCGGGAGGCCGGGCGTTGTCGGATCGGTGCCCGGGGGCGGAGGCGTGATGTGCTCGAAGTCCGTGTCGTTGGCATTCACCGCGCGATTGGGCGGGAGCCCGGTCATTGACGTGACGCCGGTGACGCCGGGCAATGCGCCGAGGCGGGTCTGCAGGTCGCTGTAGAACTGGACACGTCGCTCCGGGGAATAGGTGCCGCCAGGCAGTACCACCCCAAAGGTGGAGAGATGTGAGCGGTTGAAGCCGGCGTCCACCTGCAACAGGTTCACGAAGCTGCGCACGAGCAGCGACGCACCGATGACAAGGACGACCGCGAGCGTGACTTCCGACACCACGAGGGCGCCGCGCAGGCTCTTGCGGAGCGCTCCAGTGGTGGTGCCGCGCCCGCCGTCACGCAGCGCAATGGTCAACCGCTGAGTCAGGTGCAACAGCGGCGCAAGTCCGAACACCACGCCTGTGCCGATCGCGACCGCCAGCGTGAACAGCAACACGGGTCCGTCGAGCGTGATCGCCGACGTGCGCGGGATGGCGTCGGGATTGATGGCGAGCATGGCGCGGAGTCCCAGCCACGCCAGGCCGACACCGACCGCCGAGGCGAGCAGCGACAACATGACGCCTTCGGTGATGAACTGCCGAAGCAGGCGTCGGCGGCCGGCGCCCATCGCGGTTCGCACGGCGAACTCCCGCTGACGGGTTTCCGCGCGCGCCAGCAGGAGATTCGCCAGGTTCGCGCACGCGATCAGCAGCACGAACACGACGGCCGCCTGCAGGATGAGCAGCGGCGTCTTGACCGCGCCGATGATGTCGTCCTTGAGCGGGTCGAGCCGCAGCTGGTGATTCGGACTGCCGGGGACGTGCCCCTGCGGCACGATCTGCCGCCATTGCGCGACCAGTCGCTCGGTGTCGGCCTTGGCCTGGTCAAACGACACGTCGTCTTTCAGCCGGCCGATGAGATAAAGAAAGTGGCCACCGCGACGCGTCGGGAATGTCGCCGGGTCAATCGTCAACGGCTGCCAGATTTCGACGCGTTGTTCGTGCACGTCGTAGCCGCGTGGCATGACACCCACCACCTGCGTGGAGATGTTGTTGAGCATGATCTGCCGGCCGACCACACTCGGTTCACCGCCATAGGCGCGTTGCCACAACTCCCACGACAGGATCGTGACCGGCGGTGCGCCGGGCCGGGAGTCCTGTTCTTCGAACCACCGGCCGTGCAGCGGCGCTACGCCCAGCGTGGGCATCAGGTCGGGGGTGACCACCGCCTGCACCGGACGGCTCGGCGGATCCGTGTCCAGATTGATGGCGCCGACGCTGTAGCCGCCCACCGACGCAAACGCCTGATTGTGCTCCCGGAACTCCGCGTATTCAGGCAGCGACATCCAGAACTGGTCGAAACCGAGCGTGGGAAACTGCGTGGTGATGAAGACCAGGCGGTCGGACTTGGGATAGTCAAGCGGCCGCAGCAGGACGCCGTTCACGACCGAAAAAATCGCGGTGTTGGCCCCGATCCCCAGCGCGAGCGTGAGCACGGTCAATAACGCGAACGCGGGGTTTCTCCGCAACGTTCGCAAGGCAAATCGCACGTCGGTCAACAACACGTCCATCGATCAGTTCCTCCGCTGGGCCGCCTTGCGACGTAGGGCGTGGCCTTCAGGCCCGCCGCCGCGAGTCATGGCGGGGTTAGACGGCGGTTGTGTGGGGAATGTTGGCCGGCACAATCAGGGAAAATGTGCTGCCGCTGCCGGGCGTGCTGCTGACATCCACGCGGCCGCCGTGGGAACGTGCGAATGCGGACACGATGGCAAGGCCGAGTCCCGCTCCGCCGGCACTGCGCGCGGGGTCCACGCGAAAGAACCGATCAAAAATTTTGGCGCGGTCGGCCTCCGAGACGCCAATGCCCGTGTCCCGGACCGCAATAGTCGCCGTCGTGTCGTCGTGGGTCGTGGTGATCACAACCGTGCCGTTCGGGACGTTGTACTGGATGGCGTTCTGCACAAGGTTGGTGATGGCGGCGTGCAGCCCACCCGGATCCACCAGCACGCGCATGGACGCGCCGTGGTGAGTGACTGTGACAGCGTGCGCGTGCGCCAGCGGCGTCAGTTCGGCTACGACCTGCGCGACCAGGTCCTCAACGGTGACCGGCGATCGCAGCGCGACATCTGCCGACTCCGCGCGTGCCAGATCAAGCAATGCCTGCACCAGCGCCCGCATGCGACCGGTGGCGCGGCGGCACACCTCCAGCGATCCCCGGTACTCATCGTCGCTGCGAGGACGGGCGAGCGCCCAGTCCACCTCCGCTTGCAGCGTCGCCAGCGGCGTGCGCAGATCGTGTGAAGCATCAGCCGTGAAGCGACGCTGTCGCTCGAGGGATTCGTACAGGCGATCAAAGGCGTCGTTGAGGACACCGGCCAGCGCCTCGAGCTCGGTTTCAATCCGGCCGGTGGGGATACGAGCCGTGAGGTCGCCGTCGATCATGGCGCGCGCGGTGCGGCTGATGGTGGCGACCGGTGCGAGGGCGCGACCGGCAATCCACCAGCTGCCGGTCACGACCAGGAGCAGGCCCACGCCGCTGACACCGGCCAGCGTCCACGCCAGACGCTCCGACGCCGCCTGCAGATCGTCCACCCGCCGGCTGACGACCACCGTAGCGCCCGCAGGCGTCGCGTCCGCCATTCGGCGCACATTTCCCTCGGTCGAGCGGCCGGGACCCGGCCGCGTCTCGGGCACGTCGTCACCCACGCTGGTCATCAGTCGGCCGTGTTGATCCCAGACGGCAAAACCGTCGCGTGGATCTGCCGTCGCTGTTGAGGGCACGGTGACGTCAAACGTGTCCGCCTCGGCAGGCTGGACGCTGTCACGCAGTAGCACGAGGCGCTCGTCGAGAGCTGTGTCGACGCGAGCCAGTGCCGATGCGTGCGTGCGCAGCACGACCCACGTGCTGATGGTGGTCAGGGTCAGCAGCACCAGCAGCGAGAGAAAGACGACCAGCCGGATGCGGACCGAGCGTGTCATTCCCCCTCTGCGCCGGCGCCGACGTCGAGCAGGTAGCCGAGCCCGCGCCTGGTGTGGATGAGGCCGGCGCCGAGTTTGCGTCGCAGCGACGCGACGTGCACATCAATGGCGTTGGAGACCACCTCGGTGTCCGTGTCGTACACCGCTGTGGCGATGTCCACGCGAGACACGATGTGCCCGCGCCTGCGCGCAAGAAGCGCCAGGATGTCGTACTCCCGTGCGGTCAGATCGATCTCGCCGTCAGACCCCCGCACGCGACGGGCGGTCATGTCGATCACCAGCGGCCCGATGCGCAGGCGTTGGCCGTCATGACCCTGGCTGCGGCGAATGAGCGCGCGGATCCGCGCCAGCAGTTCGTCGCGGTCGAACGGTTTGGTCAGGTAGTCGTCGGCACCGGCGTCCAGCCCACGCACACGATCCGGAATCGCATCACGCGCGGTGAGCACCAGCACGGGCACCGCCTGTCCCTGTGCTCTCAGCCGGGCCAGGACCTGCCAGCCGTCCAGGACCGGCAGCATGAGGTCGAGGATCAGGAGGTCGTATGCGCCGCTGTGTGCCATCGCGAGGGCGGTGCCGCCGTCGGACGCCGTTTCGGCGTGCCACCCTTCGTCCTCACACGTCCGTTGCAGCACCCGGGCGAGGTCAGGTTCGTCTTCCGCGATCAGCAGACGCATCAGCGTGGCAACTTTCCTCCTCGATACGGCTCAATCGTCAGGTCGTCGAAGGCGGCAGACGCGCGACCGGCCACCAGCAGACCTACCCGGCCCTCTCCCGTGGAATGACGCCGGTCCGTATGCTCCAGCACACGAATGCCGCCAATGGACACGGTGGTGCGGCCATCGAGGATCGAGACCTTCATCGTATGCCAGCCGTCTTCGTCGAGATCGAGTCCGTCACGGTCGTCGAGTTTGATGCGGTTGCCGTCCCAGACGCGGTAGAGCGACAACTCGCCGTCTTCGATGTCGAGGACCGCAGCCGAGAAGTGGTGGGCATCACGATAGCCGAACACCACGCCGCCGACATGCGGCGCACCGGAGAGGCGAAGGCGCGCCGACAATCGCAGATCCGCCGGTGCCGAGCCGTGGGCGATCGCCAGGCTCCAGCCGCTGACGTCCGCGGGTGCGTGCTGCAGGACGCTGCGCGAGGCCACGCGTCCCAGACTCCACTGCCCGGGCGCCGGCTGCCGAAACCCTGCGAACTCGAAGTCGGCGAGCCCAGTCCCCGACGGCGGCGCGTCAAACGTCCACGTTCGGCTCGACTGGCGCGCACTGCCGGTCGCCAGCGCCAGCGCCACGGCCCACACGGCGACGTGTTTGCCCATGACGCATTGTCGCCCTCTTCAATGAAGCGACGATGAAGGCGTCTTCATCGTGCGTTCATGCGATCCGGCGCACGATAACGGCATGTGTGAGCGGTGGATGTCGCGTGTGATGGTGGCCGGCGGCCTGTGTGCCTTGACGACGGCGATGGTCGTGGGAATCGGAGTGGGCACAGCGAGCGCGCAGACGGCAGAGGCGCCGCAGGTGACGTCGGTGCAGGGCGAACGACGCCTCCGCGTGTACCTCGACTGTTTCCAGTGTTTCTCCGACTACCTGCGCGACCAGATCCGCTGGGTGGACTTCGTCCGTCAGCCGCAGGACGCGGACGTGGTGTTGTTGTCGAGCACACGTCAGACCGGCGGTGGCGGCACCGAGTATCTCCTCCGCTTTGTGGGTTCAGGTCGCTTTGACGGCATCGACAAGGAGCTGCGGGCCGTGTCGTTGACCGGCGACCCGGAGGACGTGCGTCGCGGCGGCGTGCTCGACGCGGTCATGGTTGGCCTGCTCAGCTACATGGCGGTGGATGGCCTGCCGCAGGGATTCGATCTGTCGGTGCGGCCGCGCACAGCGACAGCTGAAGACGTGGCGCCCGTGCGGGATCCCTGGAACCTCTGGGTGTTCAGCGTCCGCGGCAACGTCTCACTCGAAGCCGAAGAGCAGACCCGTGAGTTCCGATGGTCCGGTCGCGCCTCTGCCGATCGGGTGACCGACCGATGGAAGCTGGGATTTGGCGCATCGATCGATGAGACCAAGGAGCGCTTCGAACTCGACGATGACGAGCCGTTCGAAGTGACGCGCGGTAATCGCGAAATCGAAGGGTTCGTGGCGCGCAGTCTCGGGCCGCACTGGTCCTTCGGCTTTGATGCCGGCGTCAACTCCTCGGACTTCGGCAATACCGAACTGTCCGCGCGACTCTCCCCTGCGGTCGAGTACAGCGTGTTTCCGTATCAGGAATACGCAACGCGGCAACTGCTTGTGACCTACGAACTCGGCGCACGGCACGCGCGTTATAAGGAGATCACCGTCTTCGACAAGCTGCGTGAGACGTTGTGGGGGCACGAGTTGTCCGTGTCGTTTGACCAGCGGCAGCCGTGGGGCTCAGTGGAGTTTGGCGCCGAGTGGTCGCAGTATTTCCACGATTTCTCCCTGTACCGTCTGGAGGTGCAGGGTGAAGTGGATTTCCGCATTACACGTGGGCTGTCCTTGAACATCGACGCGAACGCGTCCCGCATCCGCGACCAGATTTCCCTGCCGCGCCGCGGCGCCACGCCAGAGGAAGTGCTGCTCAGGCTGCGGCAGTTGCAGAGCGGCTACGAAGTCGGCGCATCCATTGGCCTGACCTACACCTTCGGCTCTCTCTTCAACAACGTCGTGAATCCCCGATTCGGCGGCCGCTAGGCTGCGGCGACCTGCTATTGTCTTGCCATGTTCCGCACCCTTCTTGCGGCGGCCATGGCAGCGCTGGTGCCGCTGCAGGCGGCACAGACCACCCAGCCGGAGTTTGACCTCCTCATCCTGAATGGCCGTGTCCTCGACGGCAGCGGGAATCCCTGGATTCGGCAGGACATCGGTATCCGTGGGGATCGCATCGCGGCGATGGGCCACCTTGCCGGGCGCACGGCCTCGCGCACGATTGACGCCGCCGGACTGACCGTCGCACCCGGCTTCATCGATGTGCACTCACACGCCGCCGGCTCACTCGCGCGCGAGACCATGCGCGATGCGCGAGGATTGCTCGCCCAGGGCATCACCACCGTCGTTGTGAATCCCGACGGCGGGGGACCGGTGGATGTGGCGGCGCAGCGACGCACGCTGGAGTCCGGTGGTATCGGCGTGAATGTCGCGCTGATGATTGGCCACGGCAGCGTACGTGGCGCCGTGATGGGGAGTGCGCGCAGAGCGCCCACGCCGGAGGAATCCGGGAAGATGGCGGAGCTCGTGCGCGCCGCCGTGGCCGAGGGCGTCTTCGGATTGTCGAGCGGGTTGTTTTATGAACCTGGACGCAATGCCGAACTCGACGAGGTGATCGCACTCGCGAAGATCGCGGGCGGGGTGTACACGAGCCATATCCGTGATGAGGGCAACTACGACACGGGTGTGGTCGCGTCGGTGCGCGAGGTCATTCGCGTGGCCGAAGACGCCGGCGTCCGCGGCATCGTCACACACATCAAGGCGCTGGGGCCCGACAGCTGGGGGCAGTCAAAGACCGTCATTGATGACATCAACGCCGCTCGCGCGCGTGGTGTCGAGGTGTGGGCCGACCAATACCCCTACGAGGCGTCGTCGACAAGTTTGGGCGCCGCGGTGCTGCCGGGCCCCTCAGGGCCGGACGCCATCAAGCCGAGGCTGGCCGAGCCGTATTCGAAGGATCAGTTACTCAAAGAGGTGACGGAGAACATCCGCCGGCGCGGAGGACCAAAGTCCATCGTGATCGCATCTGGTCGCGGCGCGTCAGGTCTTGCCGGTCAGCACCTCGAGCAGATCGCCCAGTCGCGCGGCGTGACGCCGGCCGAAGCTGCTGTCGACATCCTGCTGGGCGGTGGTGCGTCGATCGTGTCCTTCAATATGTCCGAAGACGACATCGGTGCCTTCATGCGACAACCCTGGACGATGACCTCGTCGGACGGAGATTTGTCGTTGCCAGGACCGAGCCGGCCGCATCCACGAGGGCACGGCGCGTTTGCGCGGAAGCTCGCGGTGTACGTGCGGGAACGTGGCGTGATTGGACTGGAAGACGCGGTGCGTGCGGCGACGTCTGCGCCTGCGGATGTGTTTGGGTTCGAGGGTCGCGGCCACCTGCGCGCGGGAGCGGTCGCGGACGTGATCGTGTTTGACCCAGCAGCGGTGAAAGACCTCGCGACCTACGAGGATCCCTTCCAGCACGCCACCGGGATGCGCTGGGTGCTCGTCAACGGCAAGGTGGCAATTGAGGATGGCGCGCCCACCGGAGTGCTTGGCGGGCAGGTGTTGCGCCGCTGACCATCAAAAGAGAGCTCGGCCCCACGTCGCCAGATACTTCTTCATCTTGAGCTTGCGCACGGTGTTGTCGGAGCTCATGTAGCGGATGGTGCCGAAGATCGGGCGTTCGGGCGCCCACGGACGGTCGTAGCGCCCAAGGGTCCAGCAGTAGCCGGTGTACGAGTTGGGATTCCGGCCGTCGAGTGACAGCCGGTTCATGATGTCGACCATCGTCTCGAGCGCTTCGTCGGCAGACGATGTCCATTCCAGAATTTTTTTGCCCCACAACATGCGCAGGTAGTTGTGGCAGGTGCCGGTCGCGGCGAGCTGGCGTTGTGCGGCGTTCCACACGGGGTCGTGTGTCTCGGCTGCCATGAACTGGTCGCGCGTGTACAGGGTCGCGCGGGTGTCGATGGAGTGGGCATCGAGTGTCGCGCGTGCCCACGCGGGCAGCGAATCGAACGCGTCGTAGTCGTCCGGCTGCAGCGCGCACATGTTGTAGCCGAGCTCGCGCCACGTGATGAGTTGATCAAGGAACGCTTCGGCATTTGGCGACGCGCCCCACCAGCCTTCGCGTTGTCCCTTCTTGCCGGTGCCGAGTTTACGGCTGGTCCAGTGTTCGGCGGTGACCACCGCGTCGAACACTTCGTGTGCGCCGATGTGACCGAAGTGCAGGTATGGCGACAGGCCACTCGTGACGTCGGCGTCCGGATGTGAATGGTCCTCGACGTAGCGGGATAAGCGCTGATCCACAAAGCGACGCAGGGTGCGTTCTGCCGCGACGCGCCCGCCCTGTGTGTCGACCGCGCCGACCGAGTGATCGATGGGGAGGTCAGACAGCCACGGTTGCGGATTCCGAAGATCGTCAATGGGTGTCGGCGGCCATCGCAATACCACATCAGCCGGCAGCGAGGCGCGAGGCAGATCGTCGAAGGCAATCGGTTCGACCCACTGCGCGAGGGCTTCACGGAACGTGCCCTGCAGGTACTGCCGGAAGTTGAAGGCGGTGAGAAACACCTTCTCGGTGCCGCGCATCGGCAGCAGTCCGTTGGCATCGACCGCATCAAGCCGCACGTCAAGCGCCCGCCCCGCGGCCGCCACCATGCGAGGCAGAAAAAACGCCGGGAAGTCGTCGGTGACCACCAGGCATGCGTGAGAGGCCAGGGAGGAGAGGAGTCCTTTGGCCGCGCCACGCTCCGGCTCGACGTAGGGGTAGTACGCGACCGGTGTCCCGGTCAGGGCCGTCGCGTGATCGGCCATGCCGTCGATCACGAAGTGATGGAGCCGATCGCTGGCCCAGGGGTAGTCGCAGCGCAGCGCTTCGAGAATCACCAGCGGCTTGCCCCAGGTGCGGGCGGATTCGACGGCGTGCTGAAGGGCAAAATTGGCGCTGAGACGCCGCGACCCGATCATCCAGTACAGGACAAACGCTCCGCCCGGGCGGGCCTCGCGTTGATTGACCGCTCGTATCCGAACGGCTGGGACGGGCATACACCAGTGTAGATGGGGAAATGGGGAAATGGGGAAATGGAAGATACACTCTCTCCCGGAGTGAGGCCCATGAAGCTGTTGGTGAAGGTTGGCGTTCTGGCAGTCCTGGTGGCTGCTGCGTTTTCCACGTCCTTTCAGGCGCAGGATCGGCTCGCGAAGATGCCGGGCGTGGCGGAGTATCAGCGCCTGCAGGCCGCGTTATCGCCGGCGCAGGGCGGCACGTTTGTGTCCGGCGCGGTGACACCGTCGTGGACCGAAGACGGCAAGGCATTCACCTACACCTACAACGGAACCCGATACCGGTTTGATCTGGCGTCGATGGCGGCGGTCAGTGAAGGCGCCGCGCCTTCTGCAGGGGCCGGACGAGGCGGCCGGGCAGGTGGTGCGCCAGGAGGCCGGGCTGGCCGCGGCGGTAACGCGACGCTTGGTGGTTGTCCTCCCGCGCAGGTCGAGCGAGGGCGGCAGGCCGCGTGTGTGGGCGCGCCGGATGGATCGATGCGCGCGTTCTACAAGGACCGCAATATCTGGATCGCGAACGCGGACGGCTCTGGCGAAAAGGCCCTGACCACCGACGGTTCGGAAGAAAAACGCATCAAGTACGGCACCGCGAGCTGGGTCTACGGTGAAGAGCTTGGCCAGACGTCGGCGATCTGGTGGTCGCCAGACAGCACGAAGGTCGCGTTCTACCGCTTTGACGAAAGCAAGGTGAAGGACTTCTATCTGCAGATGACGCAGACCGACATCCAGAGCTCGCTCGATGTCGAGGCATATCCCAAGTCGGGTGCGCCAAATCCGATGGCCGACATCTTCATCTATGACGTGAAGACCGGCACGACAACCAAGGTCGATGTGCGGGATGGTCGGCCGTTCACCGACATTCCGGAAGACGGCTCGGTGTTTGCCAATGACCAGGTCGGCCACTACGTCTATCGCGTGAACTGGTCACACGATGGCGCCGAGCTCTACATGAACCGCACCAATCGCCGGCAGAACAAGCTCGAGATGGCCGGCTGCGCAGCGGCGTCTGGTGAGTGCCGCGTGATCCTCTCCGAAGAGTGGCCGACCGGATGGGTGGTCAACTCGCCGCCTATCCAGTGGCTGAGCGACAACCAGCGCTTCCTCTGGATCTCCGAGCGGAATGGCTTCCGCAACATCTATCTCTACGATCGCGGCGGGCGGCTGATCGCGCCGCTCACGCAGCACTCCACGTTTGAAGTGGTGGGTGTCACCAAGGTCGACGAGCAGGCCGGCGTCCTGTATTACACGGCGCGGTCGGGGGACAACTGGATGAAGGTGCAGCTCCACAAGGTGGGGCTCGACGGCAAGGGCGATGTGCGGCTCACCGACCCGAAGTTCACGCACACGGTCTCGCTCTCGCCAGACAACGCGTTCATCGTGGACACGTATCAGACGCACAAGGATGCGCCGGCAACGCAGCTGCTTGATGGCACCGGCAAGGTGCTCAAGCAGATTGCCGCCAGCGACCTCGCGAAGTTCGAGCAGTACGGACTCCGCAAGAGTGAGCAGTTCACCTATCTCGCGGCCGACGGCAAGACCACGCTGTACGGCATGGTTTCGTTCCCGGCCAACTTCGACCCGACGAAGAAGTATCCCGCGCTCGCGTCGGTGTATGGCGGACCTGGCTCGGCGGTGACCAACGAAAACTTCGCGTCGCCCAACCTGATGGCCAACTACGGATTCCTGATGTTGCAGCTCAGCTCGCGCTCGGCGCCCGGTCAGGGCAAACGTGTGCTCGATGCGGCGTATCTCAATCTCGGCGTCACCGAGATGGACGACATGGCACTCGGCGTCAAGGCGTTGTGGAGCAAGCCGTGGTTCGACAAGGACCGCGTTGGCATCTTCGGCACGTCGTACGGCGGCTACAGCTCGGCGCTCTCCATCCTGCGGTATCCGGACGTCTACGCTGCCGCTTCTGCCTCATCTTCTGTGACCAGCTGGCATCACTACGACTCGATCTACACCGAGCGGTACATGTGGATTCCGCAGGAGAACAAGGCCGGCTACGAGGCCGGCAACGCGATGAACTTCGCGAAGAACCTCCAGGGCCGCCTGCTCATCTACTACGGCACCGCCGACAACAACGTGCACCCGAACAACTCCATGCAGCTCATCAAAGCGCTGCAGGCCGCCGGCAAGTCATTTGAAGTGCAGGTTGGCCCCGACGCGGGCCACACCGGCGTGAACCAGGCGCGCATGATGGAGTTCTTCATCGAGAACCTCGTCATGCGGCCGGAGCGGATCAAGGGGGCGAACTGACCCATGGGTCTGCTCGATCACGTCGTCGGTGCCGCGCTGGGAGGATCGCGCGGCGGAAATCAGCTGGTGAACCTGGCGATGAGTCTCATCGGCAGCAACGGTCAGGGACTCAATCAGCTGCTCGGACAGTTCGCCAGCGCCGGCCTGGGGGATGTGGCGCGCTCCTGGGTCAGCACGGGCCAGAACCTGCCGATCAGCGCCGACCAGATCGTCCGGGCGCTCGGCACCACGCAGATTCAGGATCTTGCGCGGCAGTTCGGCATCGCGCCAGACGCGGTGGCAGGCCAGCTGTCGCAACTCCTGCCCCAGGTGGTCGACCGCCTGACTCCGCAGGGCCAGGTCCCTGTCGACCTGCCCGACATCGGCCCACTGGACGACATCGTCCGCAACTTTCTGCGCTGACCCGGCGCCATCCGGAGACGCCCGGCATCCGTAGGCCCCGGTGACGCCCCGTGTCCCTGCGCTCCTGGCTTCTGGTCGCATTCCTGCTGTACGGCCTGCCGCTGTTCAAGCTGCGGTATCGCTGGCGCGCCACCGTGTATCGCCGGGACGACTGGACGATCAACGTGCTGCCGTGGTTCGGCCACGACATCGCCGCCCTGTTCACCAACCGCTATTTCCACACCGACGAAGAACGGCGGATGGCCCGCACGTTCCGGCTCTATCTGGCGGGATATCTGGCACTGTTGGTTGCGTGGCTGCGGGCGTGACCCGGCGGGGGTGAAGCCCCGCCCTACGACAGTAACGTGGGGCGGACCTTCAGGTCCGCCATGGGCCTAAGTACTTTTCTGGGCCCTGCCGATACGAGGGTCGACGCAATTTCGCACTTCCGCACGACCCTATGAAAAACACCGCTTTTGCCCTGCTGTCCCTGCTGGTGGTTTCGGCCTGTTCGTATGAACGCACCAGTTCGTCGTCGCTGCCGACCTCCCCAGCGGGGGCCGGTTCGTTTGCCGCCAGTCCGCTTGTGGGTCGATGGACGTCCACCGACGGCGCGACCGGACTCATGACGTCCACCGCCGACGCCACGACGGCCGACCTCGGCCGGCTGGTCTGCACCAACATCATCTGGAACGCCGTGGATCAGCAGAACGACGGCACGGTGCAGGGCCCGTTCACGGCCTCGTGCACCAACGGCATTCACCTCGCCGGCACGGCCACCGGGAGCCTGAGCGGCGACACCGCAACGATTGTCGCCACGGGATCCGGGCAGTACCAGGGCAGCCCCTGTGCATTCACGATCTCCAGCAATGGGGTGGTTGAGGGGAGCATGATCAGGTTTCCCTACACCGCCTCGACGTGTGTCGGTGATTACTCGGGCACCTCGTTCCTGGCCCGTTCGGCACTCACGCCCAACCCAACGCCGGCTGTCGCGGCCTGTGGCCGTGGCGACGGTGACTCCGTCGTCGAGTGCATCGCCGCTCGGTATCCCGAGCGTCTCCGCGCCGGTGTGAGCGAGGGTGAGCGCGTGGACAACATGACGTTCCTGCGCGACCGCATCATCGAACAGTCGCGGTGCCGAGGGCTGGACACGGCATGGAACCTCAAGCGCGGCGTTGGGCCTCACAGCATCGACGCCATCGCGTGGCGCGTGAATGGACGCGACGAAGTCGTGGACATCGGCGTGAGTTATGACGACACCGGCCGCACACTCGAGCTGCAGTGGCTGATCGTCTCCGGACCGCCGGGATACGACCGGTACACGCCCGGCTTCAGCTGTCAGTAGTCAGGCGGGGCTGAAGCCCCGCCGGACATCTCAGCCATCCGTCAGCACCGTCGCGCCGTAGACTCTGGGTGAGGCGCGCATGACGGATGCACTGGTGGTCTCGCTTGGCATCAGCCTGGGAATCCAGGCGGTGTTGTTTGCCTTCGCGGCAACACTCAAGACCGACAAGGTCACCGACCTGTCGTACGGGCTGACGTTCATTCTGATCGCGTTGTGGCTGCTGTGGCGCGGCGGCGAAACCGCCGTGCCGCAGCTGGCCCTCGCCGCAATGGTGGTGTTGTGGGGCGTCCGGCTCGCGGGATACCTCTTCTATCGAATTCTGCTGACCGGCCGCGATGCCCGCTTCGACGGGATCCGCGAACACTTCTGGCCGTTCTTCAAGTTTTGGGCCGGGCAGGGTATTGCCGTGTGGGTGATCATGCTGCCGGTCACGCTCTGGTTCACGCGACCCGGTGCATGGAATGTGGCCATGACCCTGGGTCTGCTCGTCTGGGCCGTCGGCCTCATCATCGAGACCCTTGCCGACGCGCAGAAGTTCCGCGTCAAACGTCAGCCTTCGGGCAGCCGTCGGTGGGTGGACACCGGCCTCTGGAAGTACGCGCGGTATCCGAACTACTTCGGCGAGATGTTGTGCTGGTGGGGCGTGTATCTGTTTGTCGCGCCTGATCTCGGCGTGTGGAATGCGCTTGGCATCCTGGGCCCCCTGAGCATCACCTACATCCTGCTGAAGGTGACTGGTATCCCACCACTCGAAAAATCCGCCGCGAAGAAGTGGGGCGCCGATCCCGAGTACCAGGCCTACGTGCGCCGCACGCGACTGCTGGTGCCGTTGCCCTGAGCGGCACATCGGTTGGGATCGGGGCTGTGCTTGATTATTCACGTCGTGAATGATTATCATTCATCGCGTGAATAAGGTCTCACGGCTCTCCGTCGACGTTGTCGAACGCGCCATGCGCGTCATGCCCGTCGTGGTCGTGACCGGCGCGCGCCAAACCGGAAAGACGACGCTCACCCGGGATCTGATGCCGGACCCCGAGCGGCGGTTCTACACCCTCGACGAGATCAACGTGTTCGACCAGGCGATGCGCGAACCGGATCAACTGGTGCGCCGTGCGTCGAAACTGACGCTCGATGAGGTGCAGCGCATTCCCAGTCTCATGCTGTCGGTCAAACGGGCCGTCGACGCCGAACGTGTGCCCGGACAGTTCCTGTTGACCGGATCGGCCAACCTGCTGTTGTTGCGCAACGTGGCCGACTCGCTCGCTGGTCGCGCGGTGTACGTCACGTTGTGGCCGCTCACACGTCGTGAACAACTCGGCTTTGGCGCGGCGGGCCTCTGGTCGTCGTTACTCGAGGCCGACGATGAGGCGTGGCCGGATGTGGTGGGGCAGTCGGAAGCGCCGGCGGGACCCTGGCGGGATGTGGCGGTGCGTGGGGGCTTCCCGACGCCGGCGATCGAGTTGGACACGGATGCCGAACGCGCCGTGTGGTTTGCCGGCTACATCCAGACCTACCTTGAGCGCGACCTCCGTGACGTGGCGGCCATCACGAACCTCTCCGACTTTCGTCGTCTCATGCAGGCCGCCGCGCTGCGGACCGGCCAGATGGTCAATCAGACCGAGCTTGGCCGCGACGTCGCACTGCCACAGCCGACCGTCCATCGGTGGCTGACGGTGCTCGAAGCCACGTATCAGCTCGTGCGACTGCAGGCGTTCAGTCTCAACCGCACCAAACGACTGATCAAGACACCGAAGTTGTACTGGGCGGACACCGGGCTTGCGATGCACTTGTCGGGTGAGACGACGCCGCGCGGGGCGCATCTGGAGAACGTCATCCTGCACGACCTGCTGGCGTGGCGTGAGACTCGTGTGCCCAAGCCGGACATCCACTACTGGCGAACGGCGACTGGCGAGGAAGTGGACTTCGTGATTGAGTCCGGCCGATCGCTGCTGCCCGTCGAAGTGAAGGCCACCCGACGACCGACACCGGCCGACGCACGGACGCTTGTCTCTTTCCGCGAAGAGTACGGTGCACAATCGCGCGCGGCACTGCTGCTGCACGACGGCGAGGACACCGAGTGGTTGGCTCCGGGTGTGTTGGCTACGCCGTGGTGGCGGGTGGTCTGAGGGGGACCCGCATCGTGGCGACGGTCCAGCCTGCGTCGGACGTCAGCATAAGACTTGCCGACGATCGGTAGAGGGCCGCAAGACGATCACGCAGGTTCGACAGGCCGGTTCCCATCGCCCAACCCTCATCGAGAGAGTTGCTCGAATCAGCAACCGTCGCGACAAGTGTGTCGGCGCCGCGGCTCACGCTGATGCGGATCTGTCCGCCGTCGATCGTCCGCGCAATGCCGTGTTTGAGCGCGTTCTCCACCAGCGGCTGCAGACTCAACGCGGGAATGGCGCTGGCCAGGGTTTGGTCGTCGATGTCCCACGTCACCGACAGGCGGTCCGTAAAACGCTCCTGCTCGATGGACAGTTGATCGCGGATGAACGCAAGTTCCTGCTCCACGGTGGTCATCGGGGCGTCCACCGATGTCCACGTGCGTTCGACCAGGCTCTTCAGGCGGAGCAGCACCTCGCGACCGCGATCAGGCTGGTCGCGCAACAGCGAGGACGCCGTGTTGAGCGCGTTGTACAGGAAATGCGGCTGCATCTGCGCCTGCAGCATCTGCGCGCGGGCTTCGCCAAGCGCGCGCTCCGCGTCGACAACACCTTGCCGATGTTCACGGTTGTACGTGATGACCCAGTTGGCGGGACGTGGGCCTGCGGCCGCCGCCGCGGGCAGTGACACGAGGAGCAGGAGCCCGACGATCCCGACGAAAACCCGCTCGAACTGATCCAACTCACGAGGCGCCATGAACAGGACGTCGAAGATCCGCAGCCATATCAACGAGAACGCCAGAACCCAGACTGGCCCGGCGAGCGCGACACGACCCGTCGGCGGATCCGGCCGGATACCGCTTCTCCGCCCGCCGATGACGTCGTATTCGAGCCCTAGAGCAAGGTAGATACAAAAGACCGTTACGTCTATACCTCGAATGTCCAATTCACCGTAGCCGGAGGCCTGGAACACGATGCCGGCCAGACTGATGGTCCCGACCAGCGCCTCAATCGTCCAGCGTCCCCCAAGCCACCATCGCCAACCCGTCACCGCGTCAGCGCCTCCCTCACGGCAGCCGCGCGACGCCGGCTCACGCGCCACGGGTGTCCATCACGAGTGAACACGGTGGCAGCGCCTTCACCGTTGGACTCGATGCGTTCGATGGCGGCCACCGCGATGAGGTCCTGGCGATTGATTCGCACAAATCGTCCGGCAAGTCGCGCGTCCAGCTCGTCCAGCGAGTGGTCCACGATGCTCTCTGACGTCGCCATCACCGCATACACCACATCGTCGGCCGCCCTGAAACGAAGGATGTCAACCACCGGTACGAGCCGATGGCCCGCGAGATGCCGCACGAGAATTCGCCTCGGCGGAGGACGATGGGTGTCTCGATTGAGGGCGGTCGCGACGGCCGCCATGACCTCGGCGGTGAGCGGCGTCATCGCACGGCGTTCCTGGAGTCGTCGTTCCACCCGTGCGAACGACTGGGTCAGGCGTTCCGCGGTGACAGGCTTGACGACGAAGTCGAGGGCTTCTGAGGCGAACGCGTCGACGGCATAGTGCGCGTAGGCCGTCGTGAACACAATGAAGGGTCTTGGTTCGGTCAGTCGACTGGCGACATCCAGCCCGTCAACCTCGGGCATCTCGACGTCAAGCAACACGACGTCCGGATTGGCAGCGCGAATCCGCTCCAGTGCTTCCAGGCCATTTGCCGCCTCTCCCACCACATGCGGACCAAGCTCACCCACAATGCGCTGCAACCGTCGTCGCGCGGCGGGCTCATCGTCGACGATGAACACAGTGAGGAGGTGCCTGATCATCCCGCCGTCTCGAGCTGGATGGAGAGGACCTGCGTGGTGCCTGCGGGCGTGGATTCGACGTCGAGCATCGTGTGTGTGAGAAACCGGACTCGCTGAAGCTTGGGCGCTCCGACGCGTTGCCTGAGTGCGGCCAGCCCTGGCGAATCCTCGATTGCGGAGGACTCGGATGGGACCGTATCACTCACCGTAACCTGAAGGCGTGTCCGTGTAATCGCGACCTGAATCGCCATTGACGCGTCGTGCGGGCAGGTCAGGCATCTGGCGACAGCCTGATCCAGCATCACCCGGAGTGCTCCGTTGGGAATCAGAGCGGACTCCGAATCCGCCGCGACGTTCCATCCTGGCTCCCGTAGCACACCTGTGGCGGTGAAGATGGAGACGTAGGCGCGGGCGAGCGCGGCTTCTACTGCCACAGGGAGAGCTGCGTACGAATCCCGCGCCTGGCTGTCGCGCAGGTACGCTGCCAATGCGAGCACGCCCTTTTCGGACGCCTCCGGAGACGCATCTGCCTGTGCCGCGAGTGCAGACAGCGCTCGCAGCATGAGGTCGGGACTTGACTTGTACTGCAGCGTCTTCGTGTGTGCGAGCTGCGCATCACGTTCGCTGGCGCGAAGTTGTTCGGCCGTTGCAGTACCCTCACGGACCAGCGCTGCCGTGGTGGTCGCCATGCGGTAAGACGCCCAACCGACGGCCACGGACGCGTAACCCCACACCAGCCGGACCAGTGCGTGATCCCGAAACAGCAGCTGCGCCCGCAGCTCGGTGGCAATGATGCCGACGGCAGCCACGGTCGCGAGCACGGCCACCGAGAACAGCGACTGCGCAGTCAGCACGGAGGAGGTGGTTGCCTGGTTGGGAAATCGCAGCTGCCACTCTGCCGCAATGATCAGGCAGGCGCCGGCTGCCAGGGATATCCGAGCGACATTCAACAGGGCATCGCCGATGTGGTTGTCGGCCTGCACGGAGACGGCGTACACCGCCACGGCGACGACGACCAGAACAAGCGCGAGCGGCGCTGCCGGCTTCCAGACCAACAATGCGCGGTCGGCCCGCAGGCGGGCCCGGAAGTCGTCGACGTCTGCTCCAAACATCAGCGGGATCGTATGGGAGGTTGATGTACGCCGGAGTACGTTCGGCGGCGAGTGGTCGAAATTGGTGGTGAGCGGCGTCTATCCCGAGATGCGCTTGACGCCCTTGGCCGTGAGCAGGGCAGGAAGGCGCTTGCGGTGGTCACCCTGCAGCACAAGGTTGGTGCCTTCAATGACACCGCCGCAGCCCAGTGAGGCCTTGAATGACTTGAGCCAGGCAGAGAGTTCTGCCTGGCTCAAGGTGAGTTGCTCGACGACCGTGACTTCCTTGCCGCCACGACCGGCGCGTTCGTAGCGGACGACAGCGCGGGACGAAGTTCCGGAGTGCCGGGGTTCCGAAGTGCCGAGGTTCCGAGGTCCCGGAGTTCCGAGGTCCCGAGGTTCCGGGGTGCCGGAGTCCTGGGGTTCCGGAGCCGGCGGGTCGGGAAGGCCGAGCTGTTCACGCAGGCCGGCGAACGGGTTGTGCTTCATACCCCTACGGCGCCCCGCCTGTTGCCTAGAACTGGCTCCACAGGTACTGGTTTGTCACCTCGTGGTGGAACTGCACTTCGGCCGTCTTGATGCGCGTGCCGAGTGCCTTCGGGCAGCGGTCTGCCTGTGCCTGCTTGAGATCCACGAAGCGCTGGTGCACTTCGGCGCCGAGCAGTTCACCCATGAGCTTGCTGCCCTTGAACAGACGGATGCCGTCGTAGATGTTGTCAGGCAGGAAACGGGTGCGTGAACGGCGCGCCTCGGCATCACCCTCTTCAATCGGCCCTTCGAGGCCCGTGCGAAGCAGGAGATACAGTGCGAGGTAAGGGTTGGCGTCCGGTGCAATCGAGCGCACTTCCACACGCGCCGACTTCTCGTTGCCGATCGGGATCCGCACCATCGCGCCGCGGTTCACCGCCGACGCCTTGATCTGGTTCGGCGCCTCGTAGTGCGGGTCAAGACGACGGTAGGCGTTGACGCTGGGGTTGAGCGCGAGGCACAACTCCTGGCCGCTGGCGAGAATGCGATCGATGAAGTTCCACGCCGGCTTCGACATGGAGTCCTGTCCCTTCGCGTCGAAGAAGATGTTCTTGCCGGCCTTCGAGATGGAGAGGTTCGTGTGCATGCCGTTGCCGTTGACGCCGGTCACCGGCTTGGGCAGGAACGACGCCGTGAGGTCCATGCGCGCAGCGACCTGCCGGCACGCGAGCTTGTAGAGCAGCACCTGGTCAGCCGCGATGTTGACCTCGGTGTACGAGTAGTTCATCTCGAACTGTGAGGGCGCCACTTCCGGATGGTCCTTCTCGTTGGCGAACCCCAGCGCGCGCTGCACTTCGGCGGCCGAGTCGATGAACATGCGCAGCGGGTCACCCGGCAGCGAGTGGTAGTAGCCGCCCGTGCTGATGAAGTCGAATGCGCCGGTCTCGTGATAGTGCCGTTCCGCGTCGCGGCCCTTGAACAGGAAGCCCTCAATCTCGTTGGCGGCGTTAAACGTCACGCCGTCCTTCTTGAACCGCTGCTCGGTCCAGGCCTTCAGGCGCGATCGCAGGTCAGCGATGTACGGCGTGCCGTCCTTCTCCAGGACGTCCGCAAACACGAGCACCTTGCCGGGGCCGAACACGTCGGAGGGCAGGTGGTAAAACGCCGGCCAGTCAATCGACAGGCGCAGGTCCGACTCGGCCTGCTGCGAAAACCCGCGAATCGAGGAGCCGTCAAACGTCAGGTTGTCGGCCGACTTCAGCAGGAACTTCTTGTCGTAGTCGAGCATGTGCAGCCGGCCCTCGAGGTCGGCAAAACACACCGTCACGGCCTTGATCCGCTTTTCGTCGGTCAGGTACTTCGTGTGTTTCTCGCGCAACTTGTCGGCCGAGACCCGCTTGATGCGCGCCTCCTTGGTGGCCAGGTTCATCTCTTCCAGCTTGTCGTAGGGGATTTCAAGGAAGTCGCGAAGGGGGCTGTTGGTGGCGGTCGGCATGGGAGGCTCCAAGGATAAGTGTCGGCGTAGATAGGATAAAAATCACAAGTTTTATATCACAGGAGAGAGACTTTATCCTTGGACTGTATTCCGTGGCGCTATTTCAGCGGCGATGCCACGTCCGTGAGGGGTTTTGATGTTGTCGCGCTCAGGATCACCGGCACTGTGCCGGCCGTGCCGACGACGTACAGGCGGTAGCGGCCGTCGGGCAGTCGGACGGGCACTGGATCGGCGAGGGCATGTACTTCCGGCGCGGCAAAATCCTCTGCGCTCAGCCGCCTGCCCCGTTCGGGATGAAAGGTGCGGGACTGATCCCGGCTGACAAAGCTGTAGATCGCCCCACTGACACCCGCAAACAGGCGGCGCCTGCCATCCGGCAATCGAATGCCGGTCATGTCCTGGGACGGCGGTTCTGCTGTCGCCGGGCCATGATCGACAAACGTCAGCCCATCAGGAGAGGCCGAGTAGAACGGCTGTCCCGTTCCCGCATCGACGTAGTGGATATACCACCGGTCACCGGCCCGAGCGACCGCCGGGCGAGTCGCGTTCGCGACGCGAACGCCGGCGTCCGGTACAAACGTCAACTCGTTCAGCTGAAACGGCTCAAATGACTGGCCGGGGTGGCTTGCGAGGGTGCCGCACGATGCGGTCGAGATCAGCGCAACAAGAAGCAGTTTGGTCATAGTGTCCTGTTCTGTCGCTTTGACTTCCCCACAGTCATAAAAGTGAAAAGCCGGTTCTCTCGAAGTTGACTTCCACTCTCCTGCTTGCGTATCCTTAAATCCGGATTTACGGATTGTTGATGCCGACTGCCGCCCCCCCATCCTCGACTCGCTCTCGGCCCTGGCCGATGCCACGCGGTGCCGCATGCTTGCGGTCGTCGAGGATCACGAGCTGACGGTGTCGGAGCTGTGCACGGTCCTCCAGCTACCGCAGTCCACGATGAGCCGGCAATTGAAGGTACTGGCCGATGCCGGGTGGCTGTCGTCGCGGCGGGAAGGGACGAGCCGTTACTACACGCTCGCAAAAAGTGACGATGCGCGCGCGCAGCTGTGGCAACTGACGCGTGAGCAGGTCGTGGGACATCCGGCGGCCACGCAGGATCAGCGTCGGCTCGAGCGCGTGCTCAAGCTGCGCAGCACGACGTCGCAGCGATTTTTCGCGACAACGGCGGGGCAGTGGGATCTGGTGCGCGACGACCTGTTCGGTCGCGAGTTCCTGTCCACGGCGCTGCTCAGCCTGCTCGATGATCAGTGGACCGTCGGTGACCTCGGCTGCGGCACAGGCATAGCCACGGCGGCGCTTGCGCCGCATGTGGGCCGAGTGATTGGCGTCGATGCCTCTGACGAAATGTTGCAGGGCGCTCGCGCGCGGCTCTCGACTCTGCGCAATGTTGAATTCCGCGCAGGAGCCCTCGAACAACTGCCGCTCGATCCCGGCACACTCGATGCCGCGGTGATGATGCTGGTGCTCCACCACCTGCCCTCACCGGTGGCCGCGCTGACCGAAGCCCATCGGGTCCTCAAGCCAGGCGGCCGTCTGCTGCTGGTCGACATGGCCACACACGGACGCGAGGAGTATCGTCAGCAGATGGGCCACGTGTGGCTCGGCTTTGGTGACGACCAGATGCGCAAGTTCCTCACGCAGTCGGGCTTCACGCAGGTGCGTGTGACGCCGCTGCCGGAAGACCCCGTGGCCAAAGGCCCCGGATTGTTTGTAGCAACAGGGAAGAAAGCAACCAAAGAGCGCTTGTCGGGGAGAGTAGGCAATAAGCAGTAGGCACGGAGGAGCCTCGGAGGATTGATCCTCCTGGCTCCTGCGCTTCTGTCTACTTTTCCTGACCGGCCACGTGAACAAAGGGAGACACGATGACGACTGCAACGATGACTGCACACGCGTTTGAACAGGCCAAGGCGGCGGGCCGCGAGCCGTTCAAGGTGCGCGATCTGGGCCTCGCCGAATGGGGCCGCAAGGAAATCCGTCTGGCCGAGCAGGAAATGCCCGGCCTGATGGCCATCCGCGCCGAGTACAAGGGCAAAGCGCCGCTCAAGGGCGCGAAGATCATGGGCTCGCTGCACATGACCATCCAGACCGCGGTGCTCATCGAGACACTGGTGGAACTGGGCGCCGACGTGCGCTGGGTCTCGTGCAACATCTTCTCGACGCAGGATCACGCTGCGGCCGGCGTGGTCGTCGGCAAGACCGGTACGGTCGACGCGCCGAAGGGTGTGCCCGTGTTCGCGTGGAAGGGCGAGACGCTCGACGAATACTGGTGGTGCACCGAGCAGGCCCTGATGTGGCCGGACGGCTCCGGCCCGAACATGCTGCTCGACGACGGCGGCGACGCGACGCTCCTCGTGCACAAGGGCGCCGAGTACGAAAAGGCGGGCAAGATCCCCGCGTTCAACCCGGACAGCGATCCCGAAGAGTGGGGCGTGATCCTCAACCTGCTCGTTGAGCAGCAGGCGAAGAACCCGGGCCGCTGGACGAAGGTGGCCGCCGACATCAAGGGCGTCACCGAAGAGACGACCACGGGTGTGCATCGCCTCTACGAGATGATGAACGCTGGCACGCTGGCGTTCCCCGCGATCAACGTCAACGACTCGGTCACCAAGTCGAAGTTCGACAACCTGTACGGCTGCCGTCACTCGTTGACCGACGGCATCCTGCGCGCCAGCGACGTCATGCTGGCCGGCAAGGTGGCGGTGGTACTCGGCTACGGCGACGTGGGCAAGGGCTGCGCGCAGGCGCTCAAGGGCCAGGGCGCGCGCGTCATCATCACCGAAATCGACCCGATCTGCGCGCTGCAGGCGGCGATGGAAGGTTACCAGGTGACGACGCTTGACGAGGTGGTGAAGACGGCGGACATCTTCATCACGGCGACGGGCAACATGAACATCATCACGGTGGACCACATGGCCCAGATGAAGGACAAGGCCATCGTCGGCAACATCGGCCACTTCGACAACGAGATCGACATGGCCGGACTGAAGAAGAAGGGCATCGAACGCGTGAACATCAAGCCGCAGTTCGACGAGTTCGTGTTCCCCGACGGCCACAGCGTGCTGATCCTCGCGGAGGGCCGCCTGCTCAACCTCGGCTGCGCCACGGGTCACCCGAGCTTCGTGATGTCCGCGTCGTTCAGCAACCAGGTCATCGCGCAGATCGAACTGTTCAACAACACGGGCAAGTACGAGAAGAAGGTCTACGTGCTGCCGAAGCACCTGGACGAGAAGGTCGCGCGCCTGCACCTCGACAAGCTCGGTGTGAAGCTGACGAAGCTCTCGCCCGAGCAGGCGAAGTACATCGGCGTGTCGGTCGACGGTCCGTACAAGCCGGATCACTACCGGTACTAAGAACTCCCGGGTTCATGGTTCGGGCGGTGAGAGGCTACTCTCACCGCCCGATTTGTTTTGCCTCAGCCGCGAATGACGCGGACCGGGTCGATGCGGATCGCGCGAATGGCAGGCCCGAGCGTGCCGGCCACCGTCATGACGATGCAGATGGCGGCGCCCGCGGCGAATGTCGCCGGGTCGGCCTGTGACACTCCGTACAGCAGCGACCGCAACCACGATGAGGCCAGCCACGCGACGGCAAGTCCTGCGGCCGCCCCAATCGCCGCCAGCGTGATGGCTCGGCCGAGCACGAGCCGCAGGACTCGTGTCGGTGTCGCGCCAAGCGCCATGCGGACGCCCAGCTCGCGTTGCTGGAGCGACACGGTAAACGCGATGAGCCCGTGGATGCCGACGGCCGTCAGCAGCACGGCCACGATGGCAAACGCCGCCAGCAGGCTGGCCTGGACACGTCGAGGCGCCGTGTCTTCGTCCAGCACATCGTCGAGCGAACGGGCGGCGGCAATGGGCAGGTACGGATCAGCCGCGCGAATGGCCCGTCGGATGTCCGGAATCACCGCACCCTCATCACCGGCCGTGCGAACCACAAGTTCCTTCGGGGTGTAGAACACCATGCCACCGTCGGGCACCTGTCCGTACGGCAGGTAGACCTGCGGCTCGGAGTCTTCCCGCTCGAGCCCACGCACCCGGATGTCATCCACCACACCGACGATGACGCGCTCGAGGAAGGCCATGGTGAATCGACGTCCGAGCGGCGATTGGCCGGGCCAGTGGCGGGCGGCAAACGACCGGCTGACCACAGCGACCGCTTCGCGGTCCAGCGTGTCCGACTCGGCGACGTCACGGCCCAACACAAGGGGCATATCCATCGTGCGAAAGAAGTCGGACGTGACGTACCGCAGGCTTGCAAAATGCCTCCCGCCCGCGCCCACATCCACTCCTGGCAACTCCACCGGCCAGATGCCACCTCCGAAGTCGATGGGCAGGAAACTGGTGTACGCCGCAGACTCCACGCCAGGAATGGCGCGCACGCCGGCAAGGACATCGCCGTAGAAGCGATGCCGGGTTTCGACAACGGCATAACGCGGCAGGGGCAACGGTGTCTGCAGCGACACGACATTGCGGGTCGTGAAGCCGGGATCGATCTGCTGCACGGCCCACAGTGAACGGACCAGCAGGCCGGCGGTCACCAGTAACGCCACCGATGTGGCGACCTGCGCAAACACAAAGACGGCGCGCAGCCGTTCCGATCGTGGGCCGACACCGGCGCGATCGCCATCCCGCAGATGTGTCACGCGCAGGCGTGACGTCCGGTAGGCCGGAAAGACGCCGAAGGCAATCCCGGTCACGGCCGTCAGGAGTCCTGCCAGCAGCAACACGCGAGCGTCCAGTTGCGGCGATGCCGCCAGCGGCAGGTGCGACGGAATCAGGGCCGACAGTGCCGGCATGGCGACGGCCGCGCCGGCTACCCCGACCACGCCGCCGACTGCTGCGAGTGTGGCGTTTTCGGTGAGCAGTTGCCGCACGAGCCGTTCGCGCCCGGCCCCGAGCGCGGTGCGAATGGCCAGCTCGCGTTCGCGTGACGCTGCGCGCGTCAGCAGCAGCGATGCCAGATTGGCGCATCCGATCAGCAGCACACACAACGCGGCTCCGGCAGCGCCGGCCAGCAGCAGTCTGTCGGTACGTCCGATGTCGTCACGCAACTGCCACACTCGTGCACGGGTGCCGTCGGGGATGGCCGACTCTGCGGCATCCAGCCGTGCCGTGATCGCATCCAGTTCTGCGTCGGCTTGCGCGGTGCTCACGCCATCGGCAAGCCGGCCGACCCCGTGCAGGTAGTAGTTGGTCGGGTCTTCGAAGTGGCTCGCCTGAAAGCGGAACGGCCGGAAGAAGTCTGCGTCGCGACCAGGGAACTCGAAGTCAGCCGGCATCACACCGACGACCATGTGTTGTTCTCCGTCGAGGTCGATGCTGCGTCCGATGAGGTGTTCGTCTGCGCCGAAGTACGACCGCCAGATCTCGTAACCGAGCACGACCGTACCCGCGGCCCCCTGCACGTCATCGTCTGGCCGCAGGACGCGTCCGAGCGCCGCGTCCACACCCATGACATCAAAAAACGACGCCGTGACGGAGTAGCCGCGAAGCCGCATCGGCTCGCCTGCTCCGACGAGGTTCATCGCCCTCGATGAATAGGCCGCCATGCCGGCAAACGACGTCGCCTGTGCCGCCCAGTCGCGGTACATCGATGGCGACAGCTCCATGTTGGGATACCCGAGCGGCGTCTGGTCCTGCACGAACTCAACGATGCGATCGGCATCGCGATAGGGAAGTGGACGCAGGTAGAGATGGTCGAGGATGGAGAACACGGCCGTGGTGGCGCCGATGCCGAGCCCGGCGACGAGCACCACGGTGATCGCGAAGCCCGGAGCGCGACGCCAGGATCGCGCCGCGAGCCTGAGGTCGTGTCGCAGGATTTCCGCATGCACGAGGGCGGCGTTCACACAGGTGTCGACACACATCTGCGCCAACAGCAGGAGCCGGCCCATGGCGCCACGCCGTTCCTGACCTCGCAGGCGGAGGATGCCTTCCAGTTCGCGGCCGTACTCCTCGCGGAACGAACGTGGATACACCCGCAGGAGCAGGCGGAGCATTGTTGGCGACATGGTTACGCCTTTCGCGGTACGAAGCCGGAGGCCCGCGCAAGCTTCACCAGGTCGGTGAGCCGCGCCGCCTCGGCCTCTGCCACCTGACGGCCGTATCTGGTGATGCGATAGTACCGTCGCCGCTCATCGTCGAACTCCGGCGCGGGCCGCTCATCAACTTCTTCGATCAGGCCCTGCTCGATCATGCGCTGGATCGACCGGTAGAGCGTGCCGGCGCCCAGAACGACCTGTCCGTTGGTGCGTGCCGAGACTTCCTGAATGACGGCGTAGCCGTGACGGTCCTCGTCGGCGAGCGCCATGAGGATGTGAAAGGTGGCGGCAGGAAGCGGTTGCATTCCTGGAGGCTATATCCGGTGTGGCTATAGTGTCAAATCGGCGTCTGCGGCCTCAGTCGTCGGCGCGCCCCGCTCTCCACACAAAGCCGACGACCGCCAGCACGGCCACCAGTCCAAGCGCCACGAGGCCTGTGTCGAAGTACGGCTTGCTCGTGTCGAGCGACGCTGCGCCTCCCGACGTCCAAAAGTGCGCGAAGAAGCCGACCATTCCCGCGAACAGGCCGTAGCGGAACAACACGCCCAGGATGATGACAACGAGGATGAGGCCAAACGTGAGGTCGATCGCCGGGTTGCCAGACTGAAACTGGCCGCGTGCCGCCAGTGGTGTGAACAGGACTGCCGCGATGGAAAACGCGACACCGGTGCGTCCCAGGGGCGCCCACACACGTTGCAGACCCGTACGCAACAGCGTCAGTCCGAGCACCCCCAGCATGGCATTCCCGATGGCGTTGTTCGCCACGGCGAACAGGCGCGCACCCAGATCGCGCGTGCCAAGCACAAACTCCGGGAAGTGCGGAAAGAAGCGAGGTTGCTCGAGCAGCACCGGTGCCAGATGGAAGCCGTAGGTCAGCACCGTCATGAGCAGACCCGCAGCACAGCCGACCAGCAGGTCGCGACCGACCAGGGGATCCCGTACGCGTCCGGCCAGCAGCCGTTCCCAGGTAATGAGAATGTGCGGCCACGTGCGACGCACGTACGGCTCTGCCGCGATGTACAGGAACCACATCACGCCGGCCGCCAGCAGTGCGTTGGCGGCCGCCTGACTGATGCGCGATTGTTCCGCACCAAGGTCCAGCACGTGATGTGCGGCCAGCATCCAGCTCGCCATCATCGCCATGAACGAGGCGAGCGCAATCCTGCGCGCGCCGATCCGATCGCCGCGGCCCGCCCGCAGATTCGAACGCACCACCACCACACTGACGATCAGCAGCGCCGGTCCAATCAACATGGCCGCGGTGCTGACGAACCAGGGCAGTCCAGGGTCCGAGCCTGCAGCCTCGTCAAAGTTCCACGGACCGAAGGTCCGGAAGTACGCCACCTGTCCGAATTGGCCCCCGGCTTCGACGCGCAACTCCACGCCCGGCAATGCGGGCCACTCGCCAATCCACGCCTGCCGCACGGCTGTGTGCGCGTTGGGGTTGTAAATCGGTGCCGCCGGTGCCAGCCGAGCAGGGTCAATGCCGGCCGCATCAAAAAACGGCCGCCAGTTTATCGGCGCCTCCGCGATGCCGGGCTCCGCCTGACGAAAGGACGCTGGGAGGCGCTCAAACGTCAGTAGGCGCCCTTCCAGATCCAGCACAACGATGGACTGGCCCGCCACGAGCGGTGGGTCATCAACATCGACCTTTGCATCGCGCGGCACCAGCCAGCGCGGACTGGATCGATACCAGAACACCAGTGCTGCTGGTGCCCCACGGCCCAACTCCACCTCAAGCGGCGCTTCCGCGCGCCGCCGCAACCAGCCGATGGTGGCCGTCCTCGGGACAAATCCCGAGGCGCGGTCCTGCGCGGATGTCACTCCCGCCAGCGCGTCGATGTCTCGTGCGCGATCAAACAGCGTCGCCGGCGCGCGATCGAACGGAATCATGCTGTACAGCAACAGCGAGTCAGCCAGCAGCAGCGTGGCGACCAGCGCGACGAGGCTGGCGACCAGCCAGACGGCGCCCCGCCGGCTCGACATCGGCGCTGCCTGATCGCCGGCGGCGGCGACCATCTGTGGTGAAGGTGTCTCACCCGCCGCGAGTGCGGCCGCGAGCGGATCGCCGCCCGGCAGCGCCGCAGCCACGGCCATCGCGGATGCCGGCCGCGCTGTCGGGTCCACAGAGAGGCAGCGGAGTATCACCCGTTCGACCGCGGGGGCGAGGCCGCTCACCAGGGTGGACGGCGGCGCGATGGTCCCGCTTTGCTGCAACTCGACGAGTTCGCCAAGTGTGCGCGCCTGGAACGCGCGCCGCCCGGTGAACAGTTCGTACAGGACCAGGCCAAGCGCATAGATGTCACTCAGCGGTGTCACTGCCGTGCCGCTCAACTGCTCGGGCGCCATGTACGCAGGCGTGCCGGAGCGAACGTCGGTCGTGGTCCCGAGTGACGCGAGGCCAAAGTCCATCAGCCGGGCCTGGCCTTCACCATCAAGCATCACGTTGGCGGGCTTGAGGTCGCGATGGATGATGCCCTTGGCGTGTGCCGCGCCGAGTCCGGCGCAAATCTGTCGCGCGAGATCCAGCGCCTTGTCTTCCGGCAGCCGTCCTATGCGCTTGAGCAGCGACGCGAGATCCTCGCCGTCCACATACTCCATCGTCAGATACAGCTGGTGTGTGGCCGCGCTGCCAGAGGTCCTGACCATGTCCCCGATGTCGTAGACGCGACAGACATTGGGGTGTGAGACCTGGCGTGCCGTGCGCACTTCGTTGTGGAACTGCACCAACCGCTGCGGATCGCTGGCGAGGGATTCGGGCAGGAGCTTGATCGCCACCGGCTGCCCCAGACGCAGGTCATCGGCGCGGTAGACCTCTCCCATGCCGCCGCGCCCGAGCAGGCCGATGATCCGGTATCGCCCGTCAACCACGGCGCCCGGTTCGAAGCGACCATGACTGATCGAGCCGGAGGTGCTCAGCCAGCCTGAACTGGCTGTGGCCGTCTCCGGCCGCGCGCCGGCAGCGCCGGTCTCGGCCAATCTCGTCTGCTCGTTGTCGTCCACTCGCAAGATTCTAATCCCGGTTCCCACTTGAGTGACCGGAGCAACTGTACTTCAATGGCGGCATGCCAAAGGCGTATGACGTGGGGCTGCGACGACGGGCGGTGCTGGCGTACGAACGCGGGGAAGGGTCGTATGCCGTGGTGGCGGCCCT
>BTVE01000054.1:0-30507 GCA_045862915.1 Acidimicrobiia bacterium | reverse complement strand
CCCCCCCGGCCCCCCCCCTCCGAGCTCAATTGTTCTGGTGTTCCCAGGCGCGCCCGAGGCGGCCGCACAGCAAGCGCAGGCCCGGCCGCTCGACTCACCCGCGCTGTACACGCTGGCGCGCGAAGTGGACCCCGCGCTGACAGCCGGTCGCTTCCTGGCTGGTCCCGATGGCAGCCTGCTGGTCATGGCAGAGGTGCCGCCCGACTCGGTGGACGCCGCCGCGCTGATTGCCCGCGCCCTCGAAGCGTCCACACGTTCGGCCGTGTCTCTGGCTGAACAGGAACCCGACACGGTGCCCGCCGCCGAGGTGGAAACATGGCAGCGCGCACCGCGGCCGGATCTGGCGCCGACCGCCGGGACACCGCAGCCGTTTGGCCGCTGGCTCTGGGCGCTGGTGCTCGTGTTGCTGGCCCTTGAGTGGTGGATGCGACGCTCGCGCCCGACGACCCAGGTCCGTGAAGAGGAGGATGCGCATGCACGAGTGGCCTGAGTCCCGGCAATTGCTCACGGTGCTGGCACGCGCGAGCCGCGCGCGTCGTGCCCGCGCCATTCTGGTCGCCGTGATGCGCGGAGCGCTGGTCGCGGCACCGGTGTCCGCCATCGCCGTGCTCCTGGACGTGCCGCTGTTGTGGGCCGGCGGCGCTGCCGCGATCGTCATCCTTGCCGTCATGACGGTCGCACACTTCCAGTTCGACCGCTCACGCGCAGGCGTCGCCCGTGATCTCGAGGCCGGAGCGGCATGCCGCAACGTCGTCGTGACCGCCGAGGCCCTGCTCCGGGAGCCCGGACCGACACCCGCTCACATCTGTCGTGTGGTCATCCAGGATGCTGCGGTGGCAGCCGGACAGGTGGACATCAGCACGCGCTGGCCCGTGCAGTCTGCGGCCATCCGGACGGCCGCCGCATTGGTATTGCTCGCCTCAACAGCGCTGCTCGCGTCACCAGCGGTCGAACGCCTGCTGCCGTCGATCGTCACCGATGCCGCATCGGCTCCTGTCCTGACCGAGGTCCGGATCATCGTCGAGCCACCCGACTACACCGGACGACCGTCGGAGACCTTCACCAATCCGGAGCGAGTCACCGGCGTGGCCGGCAGCCGACTGCGGGTCGAAGCGTCCGGCCCTGCCGCGGCCGTGACGATGGCCACGGCCACGACGTCGGTGGTCGTTCCCCGAGCCGCCGACGGGACATTTGTCCATGCGTTCACGTTGGAGACGGATGGATTCGTGGCGCTCACGCCTGCCGACACTGCGGGTGCCACAGGTGTGCGCCGGCTCATTGGCCTGACGGCGACCGCCGACCGTCCTCCGGCGCCGAAGGTGACAACCCCGGGCAAGGATCTGTTCCTGCGAGAAGCGACGGAGAGACTCGCGATTGCGGTGGAGGCCACCGACGACTTTGGTCTTCGCGCGCTGCGACTGGCGTACACAAAAGTCGCCGGGGTGGGGGAGTCGTTTACGTTCACCGACGGCGAGGTGCCGCTCACGCTTGAACGGGTCTCGCCGCAGCAGTGGAGAGGCCGCGGTGACTTGTCGCTGACCTCGCTCAATCTCGAGATTGGCGACATGGTCGTGTATCGCGCCGTGGCGACCGATACACGTCCCGGGGCGGTGCCCGTCGAGTCGGACTCGTTCATCATCGAAATCGTGTCGGCCAGTGAGGCGCTGGCAGAAGGGTTTGCGATCGACGACACGCGCGACAAGTACGCACTCAGCCAGCAGATGGTCATCCTGAAAACCGAGCGGCTGATTGCTCGTACGAAGTCGGCGCAACCGCCCGACGCCGAGACGTTGCGCGACGAGGCCCTGATGATTGCGGCCGAGCAGCGGTCGGTGCGCGCCGAGATCGTGTTCATGATGGGCGGTCACTTCGAGGATGAGTTCGTCGAAGCGGCCCACGAACACGAGATTTCAGACGGCCGATTCGACAACTCCGGCCGCGCCGATCTGGGCCGCGCCGTGCGCGACATGGCACGGGCCTCCACTGAACTGGTGGACGTCAATCTTGCCGCGGCGCTCGAGGCCGAGAAGCGGGCGCTCGAGGCCATGGAACGCGCGCTGTCGCGACGGCGGTTCATCCTTCGCACCCTCACGCAGCGCGAGTCGATTGACGACAGCCGGCGTCTGACCGGCAAACTCGGAGGCGCCAGTCCCGGCCGGCGCGCCGTGGCCGTGGCCGACGTCGCGCCCGATGTGGCGCAGCTGCGCGCCACGCTGGCGTTGCTGGCGACACTCCAGGCCCAGCAGGCGTGGACGACGGCCGACGCGGCCAGACTCGCCGAGAGCGGGGAAGCGTTGCTGGCGGCTGCACCCCAGCAACGCGACATCGTCGACATCGTCGCTGCCCTGTCGTCGATTGGGGAGGCCATCACGGCTGGAGACGGGAATCGGGTGCGGACGCGCCTGACCGCAGTGAGCGAACAGGTCACGACCCGCCTGCGCGCCGTTGCCGTGCCGTCGGGAGTCACGGGTTCCGCGCAGGATCGCCGGCTGAACGGCGCATTGACCGAGGCGCTGTCACGCGGAGGCGGCCGTGATTGAGCGGGTATGCCGCGCATCGGCGCTGATCCTCGCGGGGCTCGCACTCGTGGATCCGGGCTGCTCGCTGCAGGGCGCGTCGGGCGCGCGGGTCCGGCTGCTTGCCACTGCAGGCGCGACACCTGATGACGTGGCGCATGTGCGTGAGGCGCTGGCGTCCACGGTGGACGTGGTCGAGACACCAGATCCGGAGGTGGATGCCACGGTGGTGATTGGCCGCGCCGCGCCGCGCCGACCACCGGCGGGGCCCATGTTCGCCGTCGTCCCTCCGGCCTCGTCCACCAGCCCCGAGGTGCGCGCCATCGAACTGCCGGAACAAGTCGACCTCGAGTCGCGAGTGACGGTTACGGCGACTGTGGCCGTGCCGGCCGGCGCCGCCGGTCCGCTGCAACTGACGTTGCTGTCGGGCGCCATCCCGCACGATGCCCAGTCGCTGCCGGTCGCCGCCGGCAGTGACAGTGTGCGGGTGCCGCTGACGTTTGTGCCGGCGCAACCCGGCCTGACGCTCGTGCAAATCAGTGCGTCGCTGCCGGGAAGCGCCGAGGCCACAGCCGTCGCGACCACACACGTCGTGCAACAGGAGCATCGTGTGCTCGTGCACGACGTGCGGCCATCGTGGGCGGCCACGTTTGTGCGCCGCGCACTGGAAAGTGATCCACGGCTGAATGTGACGGCCCGCTCCGTGGTGTCGCAGGGATTGGCGACGGACGTCGGCGCGCCGCCGGCGCTCGACTCCGCGGCGGCGCTCGATGATTTCGACGTGATCGTGGTGGGCGCTGCCGAGGCGTTGACGCCGGCGCAGGTGACCACCCTTGAGCGATACCTGCGCGCCCGCGAAGGCGCCGTGGTGTTGCTGCCGACCGACGATGACGCGCTGGGGGTGTTGCGGCCCCTGACCGCGATCTCGCGGTGGAATCTCGACCGGCGGCCTGCGCTCGAGACCCTCTCGGCCGATGGCCTGCAGTGGTCGGCGTCCGAGTTTCTCTGGCCGTCGACGTGGCCGGCCGGTGCGGAGTCGCTGACGACGTGCCCGGAGACACCACGGTGCGCTGTCTGGCGTCGTCCCATCGGCGGCGGCCGGGTCATCGTCAGCAGTGCCTTGGATGGGTGGCGCACGCGTGCGGGCAGCGATGTCGATTACGCGGAATTCTGGCGCGTGCAGGTAGCCAATGCAGCTGCGGCCACGCCCGAGCGTGTGGCGATCTCGTTTGCAGATGCACTGGTTGAGACGGGGGCGACGGTACACGCCGAGATCGAGGCTCGCGGGCTTCCCAGCCTGACCGCGGAATGGCAGGACACGCTGGGGAGCCGCGCCACGGTGCGGCTGTGGCCCGCAGGTGCGCAGCGCTGGCGCGCGGAGTGGCCAGCGCCGCCGACGCCCGGGCGGTATCGACTTGTCCTCACTGCGGGTGATGTGCAGGCGTCCCGGGAGTTCATGGTGGTGGATGCCGGCACGGTGCAGCGCCCGTTGCCGTCAGACGCCGACGCGCTTGCGCTGATGGCGCGCGCACACGGCGGTCAGTCCGTGGCGCTGTCGGACCTCGCGGCGTTGCCCCCACAACTGGCCGGACTCGTGGAGGCGCCGCCGGAGCGTGTGTGGCATCCGTTTCGGTCGGCCTGGATCATCGTGCCGTTTGCCGGTCTGTTGTCGGTGGAATGGTGGCTGCGCCGCCGGCGCGGCGCGCGATAAAGGGCGCGAGCAGAACGGACAAGAATACGCCGTCCTGCGGTGCGCCGTTTCAGTGGGAGTTACGACTTGACACCGTAGGGACTGGGACATAGCCTTCGGTCACCATGTACTCCCGCGAGCAAGTCAAAGCCATCACCGACAAGGTCCTCAACATGGCGACGGCGGATGCCGTGGTCATCAACTTCAACTCGTCCGAGCGGTCGGGCACACGCTTCGCGAACTCGTCGATTTCCGCGAACCTGGTGCAGTTCGATCAGTCGCTGACCGTGACGACCTACTTCGGGTCGAAGTCGGCGAGCCAGGCCACACGCGACTTCTCCGACGCGTCGCTCAAGCTGCTCGTCTCCGAGACGGAAGCCGAAGCCAAGAACGGCCCCGATCGCCCGAACACGCCGAACCTGCTCGGCCCGCAGGACTACATCCCGGTGGATGCCGCGTTGCCGGCGATGAAGAACTTCGGTCCGGCCGAGCGCGCGAAGATGGTGCGCACGAGCATCGACATCAGCAAGAAGCTGGGCACGGTCGGTTCGGGGTACATCCCGAAGATGCACCAGACGTCGTGCGAGGCGAACTCGAAGGGCTTGTTCTCGTGTTACGAGGTCGCCGAGGCCAGCTTCATCCTGACGTGTCGCATGCCGGATGGCAGTGGATCGGGCTGGGCCGGCACGACGGGCATCAAGGACCTGAGCATGATTGACCCGGTCGAGATCACGGAAGTGGCCTCGAAGAAGGCGCTCGACAGCCGCAATGCGCGCGCGTTGGAACCGGGCCGTTACACCGTCATCCTCGAGCCGCGCGCCAACGCGCGCTTCCTTTCGTTGATGACCGGCATCTTCGGCGGTGGTGGCGGCGCGTTCATGCGCGACAAGAAGCCGGGCGACAAGATCTTCAGCGATCTGTTCACGCTCAAGAGCGACATCGGCAATCCGATCCTGCGCCAGACGCCGATTCAGGGCGACAACACCCCGGCCGCGCCGGTCACCTGGCTCGACAAGGGTGTGTTGCGCAACCTCACGGGCGGACCCAACGGCACCGATCCCAAAGCCAACGTGAACATGAGTCTCGTGATGGAAGGCTCGGATCTGTCGACGGCCGACATGATCAAGCAGACCAAGCGTGGCCTGCTGGTCACGTTTTTCTGGTACATCCGCGGTGTCGACAACGACACGCTGCTCAACACCGGCATGACGCGTGACGGCCTGTTCCTGATCGAAAACGGCGAAATCACGATGCCGGTGCAGAACTTCCGTTGGAACATGTCGCCGCTGGTCGGCTACAACAACCTCTCGCTGGTCGGCAAACCTGTGCCGATGCACATGGGCGAGTCGTATGACGGCGGCAACTCGGCGCTGATTCCGCCGGTCCGCATGGAAGACTTCTACATGACGTCTGTGTCTCCGGCCGTCTAGGCCGCTCACCTTCAAGGAACGAACGACCATGAACCGCAGAGACTTCATCAAGACCGTCGGCGCATCAGGCGTAGTGCTCGCGTCGCACGACATCGTGGCGGACCTGCTGGCGCAGACGCCGGCCGGCAATCCGCTCCAGTCCAAGTTCAAGGGCATGGCCGACCAGGCCCTCACCCAGGCCAAAACCGCCGGCTGCACCTATGCCGACATCCGCTTCACGCGTTCGGCGTCGATGAACATCAACGCCAGCGGCAACGCGGGACGCGGCGCCCAGCTGGCCGGCGCGTTCGGCCGGGGTGGCGGCGGCGGCCGCGGCGGTGGTGGCGGCCGTGGTGGCGGACGCGGCGGCGGCGCGGCCTTTGGCGGCCCGCAGGGATTTGCCGCGTTTGGCAACGGCGCAGGGCCGCGAGGACCGGCGGGATTTGGTGTGCGCGTGATTCACAGCGGTGTCTGGGGATTTGCGTCAAGCCCGATCGTGACCGAAGACGAAATCAAGCGCGTGACGGCCATCGCGGTTGAGGTCGCCAAGGCCAGCGCGGTCGCCAAGACGTTTGATGTGCGCCTGGCGCCGGTCCCGGCCTACACCGCGCACTGGAAGTCGCCAATGCGCAAGGACCCGACGACGGTGCCACAGTCCGACATGCAGGACTACGTGCAGCGCGTCGTCGACATTGCGATGAAGGTGCCCAACGTGCAGTCGGTCAACGCGTCGGTCAGCATGGGCTACGACTGGCGGTACTTCGCGTCGACGGAAGGTTCCTACATCGAACAGGAGATCTACGACACGCAGCCCCAGTTCAACGTGACGGCCCGTGTGGGTGATGTCACGCGTTCGCGTCAGTTCACGGCCGTGCCGAAGACGGCCGGCTGGGAGACGGCCGAAGAGTCCGGCATGATCGAGGCGGCCGAACGCATCGCCAGCGAGGCGGTGGAATACTGCACCGCCAAGCCGATCGGTATGGGCGTCAAGGACCTGATCCTGTCCCCGTCCCACTCGATGCTGACGATTCACGAAATCGTCGCGCACCCGACCGAACTCGACCGCGTCATGGGGTACGAGGCCAACTACGCCGGCACGAGCTTCATCAAGGTCGGTGATGTCGGCAAGCTGAAGTACGGCTCGAAGCTCTTCAACATCACGGCCGATCGCACGATGCCCGGCGCGATGGGCACCGTCGGGTACGACGATGATGGTGTGAAGACGCAGAGCTGGCCGCTCATCCGCGAAGGTGTGCTCGTCGGTCTGCAGACCAACCGCGAAACGGCGCACTACCTCGGCGAGAAGGAAAGCCGCGGTTGCACCGGCGCACTCTCGTGGCGTGACTACCCGTTCCTGCGCATGCCGAACGTCCACATGGACTTCGATCCGAAGGGACCGTCCCTCGAAGAGATCATCGCCGACACGAAGGATGGCGTGATGATTGACGGGCGCGGCAGCTACTCGATCGACCAGCAGCGCTACAACGGGCAGTTCGGCGGCAACGCGTTCTGGGAAGTGAAGAACGGCAAGATCACGCGCATGGCCACCAACGTGACCTACAACGCGATCACAACCGACTTCTTTGCGAACCTCGACGCCGTCGGCAACGAATCGACCTGGCAGATGTTCGGCACCGGCGGCGACGCCAAGGGCCAGCCCACGCAGACCAACTCGATCTCGCATGGCTGCCCGTGGATGCGCATCAGCAAGATCATGGTCGGAGCGGCCTTCGCCTGATCACCGGTTCCCTCCATGCGGAGTGACCCGGCGGCACACCCCGGACTGGTGAGCCTGGCGCGCAACGGCGTCAGGCTCACCACCGATCCTTCCCACCTCACGGCAGCCCGGCGGCACTTCGCCGACACGCAAGCCATCGTCTTTCAACAACTGCTTGAACCCGCCCTGCTGGCCGAGGTGCGCAGCCGCCTGTCCGGCGTCTCGTTTGTCGAACGTGTGCACGAGGCTTCTGGTGTGGAAGCCTGCATGCCGCACAACGACGTCGTGTGGATGTTGCGGTTCCTGCTGCAGGATCCGGCCTGGCTGGCGTGGATCGCGGACGTGACCGACAGCGGGCCCCTCGAAATTGCGGAGGCGCGTGTCTACCAGTTTGCGCCGGGCACAGGTCATCACCACGACTGGCACGACGACTGGTCGGGGCGTCGACGGCTTGGACTCAGCATCAACCTGTCGGAGCAGATGTTCGAGGGAGGCCGCCTGCAGATTCGTGACTGCATCACCGGGCGCGTCACCGCGGACATTGCGAATACCGGCCCTGGTGATGGCGTGATCTTCAGGCTGGGGGAACGGACGGAACATCGTGTGCTGCCGGTGACCGGCGCACATCCGAGAACCGTGCTGGCGGGATGGTTGCTGGCGCCTCAGGCGGTCATCGCGTAGACCGCGATGTTGACGGCGAACGTGGTGTTGTCCTCCGTGCGGAAGCGTTTGTTCCGCCAGTCGTAGTCCCACTCACAGCCGTAATCCTTGTTGGAATACAGCACACCAATACGTGTGCCCCGGCCCGACGGCGACGGATGTTCGACCGCGCGCAGGTAGTCGTGCACCATGTCGTCGCCCCACCCGTTCAGTTCGTGGGAGGTCTGCGGCGGCCCGTCGGGGAACTTGAAAAACGCGGAGTACAACGCGTGGGAGTTGGGCAGCTTGGGCATCGCGGCCGCAGCCGGCTCGGACGTGTAGGTGCGGCGCATCTCTTCTTCGAACGACCGCGCGTAGAGACCGTCGATGTCGTGGTTGCAGTCGTCGGAGAACAGGAGTCCGCCCGTGCGCGTGAAGTGCGCGAGGTTGGCGCGTTCCTGCTCGGTGAAGCGGACCAGTTTGTGGCCGGTCATGAAGAGGAACGGAAACGCGAACAGCTCCTCGGAATCGAGCGTGATGACCACTTCCTGCGGGTACACCGGAATCGTGGTGTACTCGATCAGGCTGTTGAGGACGTTGGCCGCCACCTTGGGGTTATAGTCCCAGTCGCCCGAGTCGTAGCGCACGCGCGCAAAGACGAACTCGCCCGCGCGAGGCCCGGCGACCGGCGCCGCTGGTGACGACTGCGGAGACTGCATGGCGGCATTGTACGGCGAGAGAGGACCTGTCGTGGAGAGTGACCCGAGAGCATTGGCCGGCGTGTTGTCCGTATCCCGTGACACGACGGTGATTGCAGCCGACCCCGTGGCCGTGGATCAGGCGCGGCGCCAGTTCGCGTCCGATCATGCCATCGTCCTGAAGGAATTCCTCGCGCCGGCCCTCCTGGCATGGGTGCGGGAGCGCGTGGCGCAGGCCCAATTCCGGCACAAGGTGCACCCCGCCTCCGGCGACGAGGAGTGCATGTACGACAACGATGCGATCTGGCTGCTGCGTTTCCTGCTCAGCGAGGCTCGTGTCCTGCGGGCGATCGAATCGATCACCGGTGTCGAGGGCCTGACCAAGTGTCAGGTGCGCGTGTATCGGTTCGTGCCTGACAGCGGTCAGCGCCATGACTGGCACGACGATGTGGGGGAGGGCCGCCGGCTGGGGCTGTCCATCAACCTGTCCGAGACCACGTTTGACGGCGGCAACCTCCAGGTGCGTGACCGTGAAAGCGGTCGCCTGACGGCCGACATTCGGAACACCGGCGCAGGGGATGCCGCCGTCTTCCGGTTGGGCACCCGTCTGCAGCATCAGGTGCTGCCGGTGACCGGGGCGCAGGGGAGGGTGGTCGTGGCGGGATGGTTCAGGGCTGAAACCGATGCCGTTTGAGTAGAATCGAGAGCATGAAAATCACCAAGACCCTGTCCCTGCTCGGGGTGTCGTGCGCCGTGGCGCTGGTGTTCTCGATGGCCGAGACACCCGCAGCCCAGCAGCAGCGCGCCAGCCCTCATGAAACCGTGTCGGCGACGATCGCCGGCGCCAAGATCAGCATCACCTACGGCCGTCCCTACATGAAGGGCCGTGAGATCTTCGGCGGCCTCGTGCCCTGGGATCGTGTGTGGCGCACCGGAGCCGATGAGGCCACCACGCTCACCACCGACAAGATGCTGATGTTCGGCAACCTGCACGTCGGCCCCGGCTCGGTCACTCTGTGGACCCAGCCGAGCCAGAACGGTGCCTGGAAGCTGGTCGTCAACAAGGAAACCGGCCAGTGGGGCACCGCGTACAACGCGAGCCACGACCTCGGCCGCGTGGACATCAAGACGGAAACGTTGTCTTCGCCCGTGGAGCAGTTCACGATTGCGATTGAACCGGTCGGCAACGGCGGTCAGATCACGATGAGCTGGGCCACGACCAAGATGATCGCGCCGTTTGGCGTCATGTAAGTGCGGGAATGACCCAATGGGGAAATGGGGACGTCCCATTTCCCCATTTCCCCATTTGTTAATCCCCGTCCCGCCCCTGCGTATTGGCCCATGAAGGAGTTTTCATGGACATGACGATGGGATGGAAGCGGGCGGTGGCGGCGGGTGTGCTGATGGCGGTGGCGTTCGGCCTGGCCGGCACCGTACACGCGCAGGGAATGGCGCAGTCAGCCGCAGCGGCGGTGCAGTCGACGCAGACGGCGCAGCCGCCGTCGTACATGGACGCGCAGACGGCTGAAGAGGCCCGCAAGAGTTTCCGCGAGTTCATGAAGCGGTTTCCATCGGCCGTGGGACGGGTCCTCGTGCTGGATCCCTCCTTGATGACCAACGCGTCCTACCTGGAAGCCTATCCACAGTTGGCGCAGTATCTTGCCGCCCATCCGGAGGTGATCCGCTCACCCCGGTATTTCCTCGCCGACTACGTGGAGAGCAGCTACGGCTACTACGACTCCATCAACAGTGACCCCGTGCTGGCCATGCGGCGGGAGTCCGTCAATGCCTGGCGCAATACGTTCGAGGCCATGTTGTTCTTCTGCGGATTCAGCATCTTCGTCCTGAGCGTGGGCTGGCTCGTGCGATACATGGTCGACCATCGTCGCTGGCTGCGGTCCAGCAAGACCCAGTCGGAAATGCACGCCAAGCTGCTCGAGCGGTTCACCAGCAGCGAAGACCTCCGCGCCTACATGGAGTCACCCGCCGGCCAGAGCTTTCTGAAGGCATCACCCCTGTCGACCGAGCCCGTGGGCGGAGCGGCCTCGACAGCGGCACCCTACGGCCGCATCCTCTGGTCCGTCCAGGTAGGCGTGGTTGCCGTCGCCGTCGGCATCGGGTTCCTGATCGTCAAACGTGGACTCGAGCCTGAGGTAGCTCAGATGGTCGGGACCTGGGGCACGCTGGCGATGGCGCTGGGCATCGGGTTTGCCGCCTCGGCCGGCGCGGCCTATGTCATCTCCTCCCGCCTCGGGTTGTTGGACAATAGGACCGGGTCCTCACGCCAATGACGATGCGAGACGTGCTGGTGGGTGGGCGAACGGTCGCGGCAACCGAGACGCTGGCTGACGCGGACGTGGCGCTGCAGATGGACGAGGATGCGTTCCGCGGGTTCTACGAACGCACCTCGCGCATCCTATGGTCGTACCTCGTTCGGCTGACCGGCGATCGCACCGTGGCCGACGACCTGCTGCAGGAGTGTTATTACCGGCTGCTGCGCGCGCGTGTCCCTCTCGAATCAGAATCCCATCGGCGCCACTACCTGTTCCGGATTGCCACGAATCTGGTCAACGACGGTCACCGGCGTCGCAAGACACATCCGCCCGAACTCGGAAGCGAGCTGATTGACCTCGCACCCGACGCTACCAATCAGGGTGAGTCGGTTGAGCGACGACTGCAGGTCGGACAGGCGATGCGCCGGTTACGACCGCGCGACCGCGCCATGCTCTGGCTGGCGTACGCACAGGGCGCGTCCCACGAAGAGATTGCAGGCATGGTCGGTGTGCGGCGAGGCAGCGTGAAGGTGCTGCTGAGCCGGGCCCGGCGCAAGCTGGCGGAGGCGTTGTCATGACGCTGCGCACACCCGAGCCCTGCCTCCACGAGCGTGAGGTGCTGGACCTGGTGGCGGTGGGCCAGTGGCCCCGGCGCGCGGACGCCGCGTTGCGCGCCCATGTGACGACGTGTGCCTCGTGTGCGGAAGTGGCGGCCGTGGCCGTCGTCGTGCGTGAGTGGGATGATGCCGGCCCAGCGGTGCATGTGCCTGATGCCTCGGTGGTCTGGTTTCGCGCGCAAATGCGGGCACGCGAAGAAGCGCTGCGGAAGGCGGGTCGCCCGGTGCTGGTCGCGCAGCTGGCCGCGGTTGTGGTCGTGCTGGCCGCGGTCGCGTGGGTGGGCCCGGGCTGGTCGTGGGTGACGTCGCACTGGCCTGACTGGTCGCCGAGTCTGCCCACGTTCAGTGTGGATATTCAGGCCTGGTGGCCGGAACTGCCGACACGGGAGTCACTGGAGAGCTGGGGCCTGTTCGGCTGGGCGATCCTCGCCGCCGGCGTCGCCTGGCTCATCGCCGGCTCGATCGCCCTCGCCCTCGCCTCGCGGGATTAGTGTGGCGGGCCTGAAGGCCACGCCCTACGTGAGTTCCCCGTATAGTGGTGTGTGCCTTTTACGTCTCTTCGCCTCCACCCCAGCCTGCTCAAGAGCATCAAGGAACTGGGATTCGCTCGTCCAACCTCAATTCAGGCGGATGCCATTCCGCCCGCCATCGACGGCCGGGATGTCCTCGGCTGCGCCCAGACCGGCTCCGGCAAAACAGCCGCATTCCTGCTGCCGATCATTCAGCACCTGATCGATCGTCCGCGTGGGGCCACGCGCGCGTTGGTGTTGACCCCCACGCGTGAACTGGCCGCGCAGGTGCTCGAGGATCTCAAGGATCTGGCCGTCCACACCCCCGTGAATGGCGCCATCGTCATCGGCGGCGTCGGCATGGGGCCGCAGGAGCATGCGCTCCGCAGCGGCGTCGACATCATCATCGCCACACCCGGCCGCTTGCTTGACCATATGAAGGCGTCGTACGGGAAGCTGCCGCAGCTCGAGTACCTGGTGCTCGATGAGGCGGATCGGATGCTCGACATGGGCTTCCTCCCGGAGATCCGAAGGATTCTGAAGCAGCTGCCGCCGCGCAAGCAGACGTTGTTCTTCAGCGCGACCATGCCGCCGCCGATTGCCGAACTGACACGCGAGATGTTGAAGGACCCGGTGCGTATTGCGGTGGAACGACAGGCCGCGCCGGCCGTCGGGATCACGCAGGCGGTGTATCCCGTCCAGCAGGAACTCAAGTCGTCGCTGCTGCTGCACCTGCTCAAGGCAGGCGAGATGCAGGACACGCTGGTGTTCACGCGGACCAAACATCGCGCCAACCGGCTGGCCGACTTCCTGGTCAAGCAAGGCGTACGCGCGGACCGTATCCACGGCAATCGGTCACAGACGCAGCGCACGGCTGCCCTCGCCGGCTTCAAGAGCGGTGAGATTCAGGTGCTCGTGGCGACCGACATTGCCGCGCGAGGCATCGACATTTCTGAACTGGGGCACGTCGTGAACTTCGACGTCCCGCTGGTGCCTGAGGATTACATTCACCGCGTGGGTCGGACGGCGCGCGCGCAGGCGACTGGAGACGCGTTCACGTTTGTGGCGCCTGACGAAGAAAGCGATCTTCGCCGGATCGAGGGCGCGATCAAGAAGCGCCTGCCGCGTGTGACCGTGCCGGACTTCGATTACACCGCGCGACCGGCGCAAAAGCTGGAGATTCCGCTCGCCGAGCGCATCAAGGAGATTCGCGCGCGCAAGGCGCAGGAGCGCGCGCGTGCCGCCGAGAAGGCGGCCCGCAAAGCAGGAGCGCCGGCAGGACGCCCGAGCGGCGGCGGGCATCGGCCGCCGCGCCCGGGCCACCCGTCGCGACCAGGTGGCGGTCCGTCGCGCGGCGGGGGACAGGCTAGAACTTCGCGACGAGGGCGACCGCGGTAATCGTATCGGTCTTGCGGAAGCCGGGCGCGGGCGTCTTCACCCAGCGCACCGTGTGTTTCACCTTCAGCGAAAACGTGGAATTGAGGCGGGCCGACAGGCTCGCCACGTTGTTCACGCGCTGATCCGCGCTGTCCTGCAGCGAAAACTCTGCTGCCGATTCGTTTTCGAAGCTGGATGACTCGCTGAGTGCGAACGCGTAGGTCACGCCGGTGGTGGCAATCGCCGTTGACAGGCGGGATCCGCCGATGCGCTGTTCGTTGGCGTAGCCGGCGGCGCCCCGCACCTTCAACGTGTGCCGATCGTTGGCAAACGCATCAACGGCGACACCGGCCTCCGCGGTGTGCCGCTGGCTCGTGCCGGCGAAGCGGTCGCGCAGGAACTCGTACTTCCCCACGACCGACATCCGTTCACGGACGACGCGTCCGGCTTCCGTGCTGAAGCTGGTCGACTGCGCCTTGACGGCCTCGCGGTCCTTGTTGCGGACCACAGCAGCCTTGGACGCGATGGTCCAGCCGTCCAGCCGCAGTTTGGTCGCGAGGCCGCTGCCCAGCGTCTGCGTGGAGGAGTTGCCGGTGGTGCCGACGTAGGAGAACTCCGCGCTGCCTTCAAATCGCGGTGGCGGGGGCGCGTCAGCCTGGGGCGCGGGTTGTGCGGAGAGCAGGATCGGAAACAACAGCCAATACACGTCTGAGAGACTCCTGTGGAGAACGTCGCATCAGCGCAGGGGCTGATGGGGTTCGAGATAGTTGAGGACGTAGTCGCGCACGGCCACTTCCACCGGCATGACCGGCGCCGGATACCCGGCCGCCCGCAGCTTCGTCATGTCTGCACACGTATCGTACTGATATGCGCGCGCGATGTCTTCCGGCATGTCGAAATAGTCGATCTGTGGCTCGAGCCCCATGGCCGAGAAGATGGCGCGCATGAGGCGATTCCAGTCGGTGGACGCGCCCGTGCCGATGTTGAAGATGCCGTTGTGCTCCGGGTGGTCAAGCAGCCAGAGCGTCATCGCAATGGCGTCCTTCACGTAGATGAAATCGCGCCGTTGGCCGCCGTCGGGGTACTCAGGCCGCCGGCTCTTGAACAGGCGCACGCGTCCGGTGTCGCGGATCTGCTCGAACCCCTTGCACACCATCGACCGCATGTCGCCCTTGTGCCACTCGTTTGGTCCGTACACGTTGAAATATTTCAGCGCGACGATCTGATCCAGGTACCCGTGATCACGCGCCCACAGGTCGAACTCGTGTTTTGAGCGGCCGTACAGGTTGAGCGGTTGCAGCCGGTCGATACCGGCGTGGTCATCGGCATACCCGTGTTCACCATTGCCGTACGTCGCGGCACTGCTGGCGACGATGACGCGCGCGCCGGCGGCGAGTCCCGCCAGGCAGACGTCCTTGGTGTACTCGAGGTTGTTGTCCTGCAGGTACGCCCAGTTCTGTTCGGTCGTGCTGCTGCACGCGCCCAGATGAATGATGCCGCGCATCCGTCCCGCCCACACACCGTCACGCAATTCGCGGCGGAACGTATCGTGCGGCACGTAGGCCTCAAACCGCAGCGGCGCGAGGTTCGCAATCCCGTCCGCTGAGCGGGCGGTGTCGACACAGACGATATTCGAGATGCCGCGCTGATTGAGCGCCCACACGGCCGCACTACCCAGGAAGCCGGCTGCGCCGGTGACAACGATCATGCGAACCATTATCGAATGGGGAAATGGGAAAGTGGGGAAGTGGGTTACTGTGTGTCGCATGACAGCGCGTAACACGTCGGGTCCCCTGACAGCCCTTCAGCGGGCGGCACTCGACTACGTGGTCGCCAAGGGGCCGGTGACCTCCGAGCAGGTCAGGCTTGGCATCTTTCAGGCCCATCCGCTCAAAGACTCGAGCATCCGGACGATCCTGCGCCGGCTGGAGGCCCGCGGATTGCTCAGCCACACGGTGGAGGGCAAGGTGTTCCTCTACAAGGCGGAAACCTCGCCCGCCCGGCTGGCCGCCCGGACCGTCAAGAAGATGATTGACGGCTTCTGGTCCGGCTCGGCGGAGCGGTTCCTCGCCGGACTGGTGGAAGAGCGAGTGCTGACGACGGCGGAGTTGGAACGGTCCGCGAGGAAGATCCGGGCCCGGCGGTCGTGATGCGTGACGTGCTCTGGTTGGTGCCGGCATTTGTGGCCGTGCGCCTCATCCTGTTGTACTGGGGCACCGACGCGGTGTACTTCGATGAAGAGCTGGCGACGGGGCTCATCGGCCTGCATCTGATCGAGGGCCTGCATCTGCCGCTGCTCGGCTATCAGATCGCGGGGCACCTGGGGGGCACCCTGCTGGTGGGTGTGCTCGCCGCGCCGAGCTTTTTCCTGCTCGGCACGCATCTTCTTGCGCTGAAGCTCGTGCCGGTGACGCTCCAGGCGGTGACACTTGTCCTGTGGTATCTGTGCGTCCACCGGTTCGCGGGGCGGTTCGCCGCCATCGCCGTCGCCGGCCTGTTGGTCGTCCCGCCTCAGCTGTTGACCCGATTTTCGGTGGTGGCGGTGGGCTTCCATCCGGAGACGCTGCTCTTTACCGCCGCCGCCGCGTTGTGTGTGTTCCGTCTGACGGAGGGCACACCAGTCCGACCGGTCTGGGAGCTTGTGTTCGGACTCGTCAGCGGCCTCGGTATCTGGGTCGGGTACATCTTTCTGCCGACACTGGTGACGTCACTGGTGTACCGATCGATTGTCGACCGGGGCTGGCTCCGTTCGCGCGCGGTGCGCCTGTGTGCCCTTGGCCTTGTGCTCGGTGCGACGCCGTGGATGGCGTTTAATGTCACCCATGCCTTCGCCGGGCTCGACTGGTTTACCCCTGTGGGCGGTCGTACGCCGATTGGTGTGAGCGCCCGGATCGTCGCTGCCGTGCGATTCCTGACTGTGGACCTCTTCCACTCATTCGCCGGCAGCCTGCCGCGCCTGGAGGGCGTGGTCGTCGCTTCGCTGTTTTGTGGTGCCGCGGCGGCGGGCGCGGTCAGTGCCGTCGTCTCGCTGCGGCGAGATCGGCGCGGCGCACAGCCGCTGCTCTGGTTCGTGATGTATCCCGTCGTGCTCGCGGGGACGTACGGCGTCAATCTGGGCATCGGCTCTGCGCTGGGGCACGTGGAGTACTCGAGCTACGACGGGTTTCGGTATCTGCTGCCGCTGTATCCGATCCTGATCGTGATGACGGCCTGTGCGGCGTCACGCCTGCGATTCTCCGGCACCTCCGGTCGTCGCATCGCGGTCCTGATCCTGGTGGGGCTGCTGGCGGCCGGCGCGCTCTCGACCGTCCGGTTGTTGTCACTCCAGAACTCGGGTCGCGTGTGGGAATATGCCGCCGTCTCCTTCAAGGAGTTCGCGTTCCAGCGCGGTGACGCCGAATCACTCGACGTGCAGCGGTTGTCGCCGCCCGATCGGCGCCGACATGAACTCGGTCGCGGCTGGGTCGCGGCCCAACGCCACCTTGAAGGACGACCACTGCCGGGCGACGAGGGGTTGCCGCGGACTACGGAACTGATGGTCATGCCGACGGCCCCTGGAGCCGATCCTGACGGCCGGTTGTTGACCTGCGCGCATCGCGGCGGGTCCGCCTGGCGGCCAGGCGGCGATCCCGAATGCGAGTGGTACGCGGCGGCTGGTCTGGGGGCGTCGGTCCGCTTGTCGGCGATCGCACTCGCGGACTTCGACACAGAGGTACCACGGCAGACACAGCGTGTGGCGGCACTGGCGGCGCAGGCACCGACGCGGTCGCGCAGGGCCGTCTTTCAGGGGTTTGGTCAGGGGCTGGGCGCCACGCTGGAACACTCGGTGCTCGAACGTTTCGACGTCGTGCTCCACGCCATTGACACCTTCATCGATGGGCCGGACACCGATGATGTCTACCGCGGCCTCGGCCGGGGCCTGGCCTGGCGATTCGGCCAGGATCCCCGGCGATTGGAGGACCTCCTGCAGCGCGTCGGCATCGCGCACCTGGCGTCCTGCCGGCGTGGCGTCCAGGACTTCGAAGCACGACTCGCCCTCTACTGACGTTCACTTCAGCGAAAACGTCACCGTCACCGTCATGATGACCGGCACCGCCTGGCCGTTGAGCCGGGTCGGTGTGTACCGCCACTGGCGCACCGCCTCGATCGCGGCGGCGTCGAGCAGCGGCACCGAGCGCAGCACCCGCACGTCCTGGACGACGCCCTGTGCATCAATCGTGGCCTCGAGGATCACCGTGCCGTCCACGCGCGCCGCTTGGGCGAGCGGCGGATAGGTCGGCGCGGTGTAGGCCGTGCGCACCGGAGCATCGACGTTCCCGCCCACGCGCACAGGCGTGGGTGGCGTCGGGGGCATGGGGGGCGTTGGAGGTGTGGGCGGTGTGGGTCGTGTGGAAAAGAGCCCGCTCCCCGAGACCGTGACGCCCGGGAGCCCACCAGGTACAGCCGGCACCCCTGTCACCTCGAGCCGCGGTACTTCAGGCGTGATTGAATCCGGGGCGGCGATTGGCGCAGCGTCGACATTGACCTCAACCGCAGGCGTCTCAGGTGGCGCGACGGGCGGCGCCTCAGGAGGCACGTCCATCGCTGCTGCCAACATGTACGGCGGCAACGGCACGCGGACATCAGGCACATGAAAAGCCGCCATCAACGGCCAGACGACCAGTATCATGAGGATACCGACGTGTACGGCAACCGAGCCGGCCGTCACCCAGGGTGATCGGCGTTTCGTGGTGGGAACGAGGACCTGATCAAATAGAGCACGGGGCATCGCGGCACTCCTCTCGCAAGCCACACACACAGCAGTAGCGTGCGTGGTGGTGGTGATGAGAAGAGGCCTCTTCCGTGGTTGTAGTGATTGGACACCAGCCGCGGAAATTGGTTCGCGGCGTGTGTTACCGGCTGTCGAAACGATTCTCGGCGCAATCGGGGCAGATGCCGTGTGTGACCACCGATCCGGTCTGGGCCTGGAGGTACGACTCGACGCTCATCCAGTAGTCCTGGTCGTTGCGCACCTTGCGGCACCACGCGCAGACAGGCAGCAGCTGTGACAACGTGCGGACGCGCGACAGTGCGTCCGCCAATTGCGACATCACCCGTTTCATCTCGAACAACGTCACCACCTGTCGTGCGAGGGCTTCAAGCACAGTCAGCTGACTCTGCGTCAGCTCGCGTGGATGATTGTCGATGACACACAGGGCTCCAAGGCCATGCCCTTCGGCCGTGATCAGCGGCGCACCCGCGTAGAAGCGGATGTGTGGATTGCCGGTGACCAGTGGGTTGTCGGCGAAACGTGCATCGGTGGACGCGTCGTTCACGATGAACGGCTGTGTATCGAGAATCGTGTAGCCGCAGAACGCGTGGTCCCGTGGCGTTTCGGTCGTGTCGATGCCGCGGCGCGCCAGAAAATGTTGCCGGTATTCCTCGATGAGTGTGACCGCCGCGATTGGCGTGCCGCAGACTTCGCCGGCGACCGTCACGATGTCGTCGAGCGACTGTTGGTTCATGTCGGCCAGCAGGTCGTACGCCCGGAGGGCGTTCAGCCTGTCGGCATCATGCAGCGGACGAGGTGCCGCGACCATGCGACCATTGTGCCATGCGACACGGCGCCGTCATGCTGCTCGCGGCCGTCCTGCTGGGCTCCACGCCTGTGGCACCGCAGGACGCCGCATGGGAACTCGTTGTGCTCGGGATCGCGCAGGACGCCGGCGCGCCGCAGCTCGGCTGCCAGCAGGACCTGTGCGTCGAACGCCGCAGCGGTAAACGCCCGCGCGAACGTGTCTCGTCCATTGGACTTCGCCGCACCCAGCGCCAGGCACCCAACACCCAGCACTATCTCTTCGACGCCACCCCCGATCTGCCGTCACAGCTGCACACACTCAGCGACGGCCGAGTGCCCGACGGCATTTTCCTGACGCACGGGCACATCGGCCACTACACGGGCCTGATGTATCTCGGGCGCGAATCCATCAACGCGTCGAAGGTGCCGGTGTACGGCACCTCGCGCATGCAGCAGTTCCTGGCCGGCAACGGCCCATGGAGTCAGCTGGTGACCCTCGGGAACATCGCACCGATCACCTTGACGCCTGATGTGCCCGTCACACTGCCGGACGGCATTCGGGTGACGCCGCTCCTCGTGCCGCATCGTGACGAATTCACCGACACCGTGGGCTTCCTGATCGAGGGACCGCGCCATTCCGCGCTGTTCATTCCTGACATCGACCAGTGGAGCCGCTGGGATCGCGACATCCGCGTGCTGGCCAACCAGGTGGACTATCTGTTCCTGGATGGCACGTTTGCATCACCAGACGAAATTCCCGGCCGGTCGATTGAGCAGATTCCACATCCGATGATGCCGGTGACGCGTGAACTGCTCAAAGGCACCAAAGCCCAGCTGTGGTTCATTCACCTCAATCACACCAACCGCGAGATCGACGCACGGGATGTGGTCAGGGACGGGGCTCGATTTCCACTCTGAGCCCGTCGATGCGGATGTGGCAGCCGTCCGCGAGCTCCGCGGGATTCACGACCACGACCGGGAAGTTCCGCCCGTAGAGTTCGTGGGCCACAATCGCCGCGAGCGCAATGAACGTGTCGACCTTCGGCAGCAGGATTGCCGCGGGCATGGTGCCACGCCGAACGGACTCGAGCAGCACGGCGGTGGTGGTGCTGGAGCCGCGTGTCCACGGCAGCGCGAGCACGCGACCAGTCAGACATTGGCCCGACAAGGGATGCCGGCGGTCGATCACTTCACCGGTCGCCGCCTCAAAGCCGCCCCAGAAACTCAGCGGGGCCGGACTCACGACCAGCGGTCCCTCAGCCTGTCCGGCCACGATGATCTCGGCAGTCAACGGCGTCATCGTGCCTCCCACGCCGAGTCATCACGCGTCACACGCCCGCTCTCAGCAGACGTGACACAGTCAGCCAGGCTGCCGTAGACGACCGCGCGATCGAGCAGCCCAGGCACGTAGTACGCATACTTCCCCGAGTTGGTCATGATGGTCCGGATGTTGGGCGGCAACATCGGTGTTGCGAGCACGCAGGTGTCCACCGTGATCTTTCCGCCGAAGGCTTCAAGAGCCGCGAGTGCCCCCGTGTCGCGCGCCAACTCCCGCATGATCCGGCTCGTCGTCACCAGAAACTCCACATCGTCGGCCTTCCGGCGCCCTTGCAGCAGCGGCGCGAGCTGACGGAACTCCTCAAGCGAGAAGTGCGGACTGCCCAGCAGCACCAGATCAACCGGGGCATCCGCACGCGTCGTCAATTGCGCGCGTGCATCGCGGAGCATCGCCATGTCGACGTGGTGCATCGCCTCCGGCGTACGTCCCCCAAACGCAGCCGCCAACGTCGGCGCTTCCGGCGTGATGCCGACGAGATGGAACATCGCGACCGACCCCGATGACGCCGCGGATGCGCCAAGGGCCTTGAGCTGATCGTCGGTGGGCTGCACGTCGAGCCCTTCCACCACCGGAATGCGATCTTCCGCCAGCCGGCCCAGCAGGAAGCCCAGCACGGGGTAGAACTCGTCGAGCGCCTGCAGGGACGCCGGAATACCCGCCAGCGTCAGCTGCACGTGCCCAAGCCGGCCTTCGTCGGTATGCAGCCCGACGTACGGCACACGCCCAGTGATGGCCGCGCAGATGTCGAACAGATCCGGGTAACGCTCGGTGCGCGCGCCAATGACCGAGTTGGCAAACACGATGGCGTTGGATTCTCCCCACGCGATCTGCTGCCCGAACGACGGACGGGCCTCGGTCTGATACGGCGCGCAGGTCCACGTTTCGGTGCAGCCCATCGAGCGGTACGCGATCATCTGCCGATGTGCCTTGCCGGCCCACTCCGGCGAGACCGGCCATTCACGCCAGTGATGTTCATCCACACCGCTGACGTTCAGCGACGAGGGCACCACCACGCGCGCGCCCAGCGAGGCGAGCCGCTCGGCGAACTCCAGGCCCGCATCACCGACGTAGATGGAGCTGTCGATGTGTGCATGGGTGACATCCAGCAGCGACGGTGCATTGACGATGGCGCCCATCCGGGTCACGACGGACATGGCGAGCTGTGCGGCCGGGCCGAGTTCCCCGGCGCGCATCGCGTCATCTTTGGGGTCGAGTTTCATTGCGGGGCATCTTCTCCGGAATCGCGGCGCACGAGCAAGACGGTTTGATCATCGGTCTGCGCTCCGTGTTGCCGGCAGGCGCCAAAGATGGCGGCTTCGAGGGAGGATAGCGGCGCGCGGCTGCCGAAGTTCTCGACCACCAGCCGGAGGCCGTCTGCGCCCAGTTCCTGATCCTTCCAGTTGAAGACTTCGAGCAGGCCGTCGGTGATCACGATGAGGGTGTCTCCAGGCTCGAGGCAGGTCTCGTCTGCGGCGTACTGCACGCCGTCGAGGAGCGTGAGTGCAAGTTGTGATTCCCCGACCCACGAGGCCCGGCCCGTCGCGGCCGACAGCAGCAGCATCGACGGATGGCCCGCCAGCACGTACTGCACACGCCCGGCATCCTCAACCGTCAGGCACGCTCCCGTGATGAACATGTGGGGCTGGCGGAGGGCGTTCATCGTGCTGTTGATCTCGGTCAGCAGCACGCCCGGATCCGAGGTGTGGGTCGCGGCGCTGCGAAAGGCGGTCTTGTACATGCCCATCAACACTCCGGCCGCTACTCCGTGGCCACTCACGTCCGCCACGGTAGCCAGCAGGCCGCCAGGCAGTTCGAGTCCATCCACCAGATCGCCGCCCACGTCGCCGCTGGGTTGTGAACTCCCGCGCCACTGCAGGGCGCCGCGACGTCCGTCAATCGTCGGCACGAGTGAACCGTGCAGCGCACGCGCCAGGCGGATCTCCGCGTGCGCCTCGGTGAAGCGCAGGCCCTCACGACGGATTGCCGTCCAGAAGAAGACAAACGCCGAAATGCCGCAGGCGAGCACGAGTGCGGCGATCGTTGTCAGTCGGGTGCGGAGCAGGTCGACCGCTTCCGGGTCCAGCGACTCCACAGCGGGCCGGTCGGGTAACCAGTAGGTCATCAGCCCCGTAATCACCAGATGGAGCACGATCGGGATGGGCATCAACCGGGGACGCAGCGTGGCCGTGATCGCGAACACCACGGCGATGCCGCCCGAAAAGAGGGTGATCACCACGACCTCGCGCCAGGGCACCACGTGCAGGTTCGTGATGCTGGTGAGGAGGCCAAGCGGGGCGAAACAGCAGAACACGGCCACGTACAGGAGCAGGCGAGCCCGGAAGGACATCGACGCGAAAAACTGTCGAACCAGGCGCTCCTTGGTTGAGTTGGCCACGAGTGATTGTGGATCGGATAATGGCCGGTGACGCGATGAGGACCCTACACATGTTTGCAGCCTGGCGCCGGATGACACTCGCATTGACCTTTCTGGTGTTCACCGGTCTCGTCACCACGCAGGCGCAGCAACGGGCGCGGCCCGTCGCCGTGGTCACGCCAATGGCGGAGGCGACCGGGGTACGAGCGGGAAGTGAGATCCGTCTCGCGCTGCGCGTGACATTGCCGGACACGAAGTTGCACGTGCAATCGAACAAGCCGCGCGAGGAAGGTTTGATTCCCACTGTGTTGACGCTCGACGCGGGGGCCGGTGTGACGGTCGCGGAACTGGTGTACCCGGTCGCGACCGAGTTTGCCGTCGCGGGGTTCGACGATCCGTTGCTGGTGTACGGCAGCGAGTTCCTCATTGGCGCGCGCCTGCTGGTGCCGGAGGGCGCGACTGGTGACCTCGCGGTGCAGGGGCGGCTGCGGTACCAGGCGTGTGACGACCTCGTGTGTTACCTGCCCATCACCGTCGAGACGCGGTGGGTCGTGCCGATCGTCAGCAGGGACGCGCCGGTGTCGCCGCAATACGAGTCCGTCTTCAAGACCATCCGGTTTGGCTCCGGCGAAACGCCGCCGACAGTCGAGGCGCCCGCTACCGCAACGTCCGCCGCGGCTGCAGCACCGGTGACATCGGCCGACGGCCTGGCCATGATGGACCGGTTCGCGTTGCGCGCGTCCGCCGGCGGTTACATGGATAGCGAGGCGTTCGTCACGTTTTTGTCCAATGCCGAAGCCGGCATTCAGGAGACCAGCTGGTTCGAGGGCCGGGGGCCACTCGCGATCATTGCCCTTGTCCTGGTGGGTGGGCTGGCGCTGAACCTGACACCGTGTGTGCTGCCGATGATCCCGATCAATCTGGCGATCATCGGCGCCGGTGCCAGAGCCGGTTCGCGGCAACGGGGTTTCATCCTTGGTGCCAGCTACGGACTCGCCATGACACTCGTGTATGGCGCCCTCGGCCTCATCGTCATCCTGACGTCGTCGGCCTTCGGCGCGATCAATGCGTCGCCGTGGTTCAACCTGGCGATCGCTGTCGTGTTCGTCGTCCTCGGCCTCGCGATGTTCGACCTGCTGGTGATCGACTTCTCGCGATGGTCGTCCGCGTTCCGTCCGCGACCCGATCAGCAGGGGAGTGTGGGCCTCGCGTTCACGATGGGCGGGATCGCCGCGCTGCTGGCCGGTGCGTGTGTGGCGCCGGTGGTGATTCAGGTCGTGTTGTTCGCGAGTGACATGTATGCCGGCGGTACGGCAGCCGCGTTGGCGTTGCCATTTGTGCTTGGCCTCGGCATGGCGATTCCCTGGCCGTTGGCCGGCGCGGGCATGGCCTCGTTGCCCAAGCCGGGCGCCTGGATGGTCCGCGTGAAATACGCGTTTGGCGTGATCATCCTCGCCACGGCCGCCTACTACGGATACCTCGCATACTCACTGTTTGCCGACCGCTGGGTCGATTCAGCTGCGGTGAATGCCTCTGTGGAAGACATGCTGAAGGACGGCTGGTATCCCTCGCTGGCCGACGGGCTCGTCGCCGCCGAACGGGAAGGCAAGCCGGTGCTGCTGGACCTGTGGGCGACCTGGTGCAAGAACTGCCTGGTGATGGATCAGACCACGCTCAAGGATCCGGCAGTGGTGTCCGCGCTCGACCAGTATGTCAAGGTGAAGGTGCAGGCCGAACACTTCGACGATCCGTCGACGAGTGCCCTCATGGAGCGCATTGATGCCGTGGGCCTGCCGGCCTACGCGGTCCTGCATCCACAGAAGCCGCTACAATAAGCGCTCAACATGAGCGTGATGGCGTCATTCGACGCCCAGACGATCCGCGACTGGTGCCGGCTGCTGTTTGTGCCGGGCGACGTCTTTCACGTACGGGCGACCACGTCTGGACAGTCACTGACCGGCGCGTTTCACTACAACGACCTCGACCAGCTGGTGGAGCGCCTCGAAGAGCTGGGTCGCGTCCACAATGACCTGGCGGTGCGCGTCGCACTCAATCCCGTACGCGCCGAACTGCTGACGCAGGGCGCCTTCGGCGTTAATGGTCCCTCCGTGCGCACGGCCGACATCCGCGAATGGCGGTGGCTCGCCGTCATCATGCGAGGTGATGCCGCGTCCGCATTGGATCTCAGCCAGCGGATGGCATCCACCCTTGGTGCCGAAGGCTGGGCGAGTCCCGTCATTGCCCGAGCACCCGACGGCGCCGCGCTGCTGTATCGCGTGCGCCTCCGCAACGATGCTGACGATGCCGAACTGGTACGCCGGTGCCAGCAGACGCTGCAGGAGCGGTTCCTGACCCAGGGTGCACAGGTCACGCTCGACGGCTGCCAGCCCGACGTTGCGATCGGCCTCCCGGGCGTGGGCAGCAGAGACACGCGGTGGCGGGTGGAACGTGCGCCGGCACGACTGGAACTGGTGGCCCGTGACCAGTTGATTGCCGGCCGGGCGCCTGAGGTGCAGGCCTCAACCGACTGGATGGACGATGCGTTCGAGTCGGGCTTGGAACAACTGGAACGCCAGTTTGCCGAAGTGCCGCTGCGAGGGTCGACGCAGGACTATCGCGACTTCGTGGCCGCACCCGAGAGCCCGGCACCGTTCGAGCCTCCGCCGGCCGCGCACGTCGAGCCTGCCCCGGTGCCGTCGCTGCCGGCCCAGCCCGTGTCTGACCCCGTGCCTCCCGCAGCTCCCTCGACGGCCTTGCTGCCGGTTCGAGCCGCAGTGACGGCTCTTGCCGTGCGGCTGCCGATGACCAGCTTCGAAACCGCGTTTGAGCGGTATCGAGACCAGCACCGTGGTCCGGGAGGACGAATTGGCACGTCGTTCCCGGAGATCGACAAGATGAGCGGCGGCCTCCGCGGTCTCGTGCTGCTTGATGGCGGCGCCGGGGAGGGACGATCGACGCTGGGGCATCAGATCCTGACGCACGCCCTGCTGTCGGATGCCGTCGGCAGCCTGGCCGGCGTGGTGATTTCCACCGGCCTGCGTGAGCAGGATGTCATCGACCGGCTGATGTCGCATGTCTCGCGGCTGTCGCTCGATGTCCTTCTGCACGGGAATACGAAGCAGCGCGTCAATGAGCAGGACGGCCTCCGGCTCGACGCCCGCTCCCGCAAGCAGCTGAAGGATGCGATCGCGCGACTCTCCCAGGTGCAGTCGCGCCTGTTTGTCGTCGATGCCGAGATGCTGGCGCAACTGGCCACACGCGGCCGCGTGCGGGATGCCGTGGCGGCGGTGGTGGCCGATGCCAGGCGCACGACCGGCGCACGCCGGTGTGTGTGCCTGTTTGACGATGTCAGTGGCAGTCAGGAGTTGTTGCCAGGCGTGGACATGGCGGGTGAACTGCAGGCGGCCTCGCGAGCGTGTCCTGACGACCCGCTCCTGGCCGTCACCACCAACGGTGGCCCCGAACCGTTACGGCTGGCGGCATCCCTGCGGCTGATGTTGTCGCGAGGGGCAGGAGAGCCGCGCATCGGCATGGAGCCGATGCGGCTGGCGGTCGCCACTCGGCGTGGCGGCGCCGCCGACGGCTACGTCGCGCTGCGTTTCTACTACCGCGAACACCGCTTCGATCTCGATTCCTGACCTGCCTTACACGGACGAAACACGGCGCGTGTACAGTGCGGCCATGGATCGACGTGACTTTCTTCGACGAAGTGCGGCCGTTGCCGCTGGAGCCACCCTGCCGCTGCAGTCACTGCTCGCGCGAGCCGCGCAGGGGCAGCCGGTGCGCGCCGCCTCAGGCTACGGCCCTCTGGCGCCGGTGAACGATGCCACCACGGGGCTGCCGCTGCTGCAACTGCCTCCGGGGTTTACGTACTTCTCGTTCGGCTGGACAAAAGATCCGATGGACGACGGGACGCCGACGCCGTCGCTGCATGACGGCATGGCCGCGTTTCCGCTGGAGCCGGGAGTGGTGCGTCTCATTCGCAACCACGAGGTCGGCACCGCGGATGCCTTCTCCTCGTCGCTGGCCTACGACCCCAAGGCGGGCGGCGGCACCACGACGCTCGACGTGGATCTGAATCACGGCCGCGTGCGCCGCTGTGCGCCGAGCATTGCCGGCACGATTCGCAACTGCGCGGGTGGCCCGACGCCGTGGGGATCGTGGCTGACGTGTGAAGAAACCACGGCGGATCAGGTCTCGGACCCACGCCTGACCCACACGCACGGATGGATCTTTGAAGTGCCGGTGGACGGCCGGGCCTCCGCGGAGCCGCTGCGCGCGATGGGCCGCTTCAGTCATGAAGCGATTGCCGTGGACCCCGACACCGGCATCGTCTACGAAACCGAAGACGCCGGGCGCTCGGGTTTCTACAGGTTCACGCCAAAGGAGCGAGGGCGCTTGTCTGCCGGGGGCACGCTCGAGATGCTCGCAATCAAGGGGCAGCCGCAGTTTGATACACGACGCGGCCAGAAGAACGGTGTCACGTACGAGGTGGAGTGGGTGCCCGTCGCTGATCCGGAACGGCCGCATACCGACGCGCAGAAGCGTGATGGGGAAGGCTGTTTCGGCCAGGGCTTTGCCAACGGCGGCGCCATCTTTGCGCGGCTTGAAGGTGCGTGGTACGGCAATGGCGCGATTTTCATCACGGCCACCAGCGGCGGCAATCAGTCACGCGGGCAGGTGTGGGAGTACACGCCCAGGACCTCGACGCTCAAGCTGATCTTCGAGTCGCCCGGTTACGACATCCTCGACATGCCGGATAACCTGTGCGTCAGTCCGCGCGGCGGATTGGTGCTGTGTGAAGACGGCAGCGGCGGCGCGAACTATGTCCGTGGCTTGACGCTCGACGGCCAGTTGTTCGACCTGGCGAAAAACAACGTCGTGCTTGGTGGCGAGAAGAACGAGTTCAGCGGTGATTACCGTGCATCGGAGTTCGCCGGCGTCACCTTCAGTCCCGATGGCCGCTGGCTGCTCTTCAACATTCAGACGCCCGGCATCACCTTCGCGGTGACGGGGCCCTGGTTCAACGGCGTCCTGTAGTTGTGTGGGGCCGGGCGGCCCGTCCGTGGGGCAGGGCTTTAGCCTGTGGGGCAGGGCTTCAGCCCTGCCGTAATCCCACGAACGCCTTGCCGTGGACGTGAGTCACACCGCTGCGAGACATCACCTCCCGGACGTTGTCGGGAGTGATGCCGCCGCCGGCAAGAATCTCGATTCGTCCGGCGGACTGCTGCTGCAGGGCTCGCAGCTGATTCACGCCATCAATCGCGCGCGCGGGGCCACCGCTCGTCAAGACAACAGCAACGCCGAGCGTAATCAGTGTCTCGAGTGCGGCTGCCTGATCCGGCACCTGGTCAAACGCGCGGTGGAAGCCCACAACCATCGGGCGTGCTCGCGCGATGAGCGCTGCCATGACGCCATCGTCAATCCGCCTATCCGGCGTGAGGACGCCAAATACCACCCCGGGCGCACCGGCGTTTTTCGCGGCGTCGATGTCGGCGCGCATGACGGCCAGGTCGGCCTCCGAATACACGAAGTCCCCGACCCGCGGCCGGATGAACACGTGGATTGGCGTGTGCACCCTGGCCAACGCCTCCCGCATCAGCCCCAACGACGGCGTGACCGCGCCGTCGTGTAACAGGCCGCACAACTCGATGCGGTCCACACCTTCGGCCTCTGCCGCCAGTACTCCCCCGATCGACTCGACTGCCGCCTCGATGAACACGCCCTGATGATACCGGCATGTGTTACGCTCTGGCCGCCGCTGACGACGGGGTCGAGATGATCCCGCTGCGCTTGGCGACAGGGAGCTCGACACGTGGCCGCATTGCAGACTCGCGTCACCAATATCCTCACGTCGCCGGCAACCGAATGGCCGGTCATTGCGGCCGAACCCACCGACGAAGGCACGTTGTTCAAGGAGTACATCGTGCCGCTGGCGGCCATCGGCCCCATCGCCTCATTCATCGGATGGAGTGTGATCGGCGGCACAATGCCGTTTGCCGGGTACTACCGCCAGCCGATCATGACGGGCCTGACGAGCCTGGTTGTGTCCTACGCCATGGCGCTGGCGGTGGTCTACATCTGCGCGATGGTCATCGAGTGGCTGGCGCCGAAGTTCCAGTCCTCGGGCTCCAGGGTGGACGCGCTGAAGCTGGTGGCCTATGCCTCGACGCCGGGGTGGGTGGCCGGCGCGCTGAACCTGCTGCCTGCACTGGGCGTGCTGGCCGGACTGGTGGGCCTGTACGGGATCTACCTCTTCTACCTCGGGCTCCCGGTGCTCATGAAGACGCCGTCCAACCAGGTGGTGGCATTCATGATCGTCTCGGCGCTTGTCGTGATCCTCGTGTCATTCGGATTGGCCGTCGTGGCCGCGTCTGTCACGGGCGCCGCCGCGATGATGCCGTACTGACAACCGTCAGCTCGCTCTGCGTTTGGGAGCCGCCTTTTTCGCGCGGGTGGACTTCGCGCGTTTCACCGGCTTCTTCGCGCGCGACTGTTCGGCCGCTTCGAGACTCTTGCGCAGCGCGTCCATGAGGTTGATGACCTTGCCGCCTCGCGCAGCCGGTTTGGCCTCGTCCTCGCTGACCGTCGTGCCGGACTTGCTCGCCAGCATCTCTTTCAGCGCCGCCTGGTAGTTGTCGGTGAACGACTCGATCGCGGCGTCTGACTCGAAGCTGGCCAGCACCTGTTTCGCCAGACGAATCTCCGCGGCCGGTGTCTTGACGTCGGCGAACTCCAGTTCCTTGATGCCGGTGCTCTTGCGCACTTCGCCGCTGGTGCGCAGCGTATGCAGCACCAGCACATCATCGCGCTTGAGCAGGGCGACCAGATACTCGCGGCCGTGCATGGCGAGGCGTCCTACCGCAGCCTGATCGTCCAGCGCTTCCCGGATGACCGCAAACGACGGACCTGCGGCTTTGTCGCCGGGAGCGAGGAAGTAGGACCGTTCGACCAGGATTGGATCGATGGCCGTGGCGGCAACCACGTGCGAGATCTGCGCGGTCCGTGTGGACTCGGGACGCAGGGCCTTGATGTCTTCGTCCTCCACCAGGACGTAGTCGCCGTCGGAGCGCTCGTGCCCCTTGACGATCTCTTCGCGGGTGACTTCGCGGTCGCAGTGTGGACACCAGCGTTTCATTTTGATGCGTGTCTTGCACACACGATGCACCTGATGGAACTTCACGTCGGCGGTGTCAGTGGTGGCTGAAAACGCCTTGATGGGAATCGTGATGAGGCTCAACCGAAGGGAGCCCTTCCAGGTTGGTCGCACGGCCATGTATCTTCTGAATGCAAGACTGCAGCCATCGGTCGCGACGAGCCGGAGCCAAAGGTCACCATGCCGTCAGGGCGGACGACCGCCGGCGCCGCCACGATGCGCAGTTCCACAGCTGCGGCCAGCGGGACCCGCCGGTTGTCCGCATCATGCATCGCCGTGTCGACCATTGCCCTGGTCCAGCCCTCAGGGGCCAGCATCCACGCCGCAAGGGCGGCCGGTTGTTCGACGCGCACACAGCCGTGGCTGAGCGCACGATTGTTGCGCGTGAACAACTGCCGGCTGGGCGTGTCGTGCAGGAATACCCCGAGTGTGCTGCGGACGTCAAAACGCACGAGGCCGAGGGCGTTGTTGGCACCCGGCCGTTGACGGAGCCCCGTGCCGTCGATCACGTCGAAGTGATGGCGCTCGAGATAACCGGGATCCTTCCTGATCAACGGCCACAACTCCGCCTGTGCGATTGATGCCGGGACGCGCCAGTACGGACGGAACGTGACTGAATCCACCGGTGCAGTCATC
>BTVE01000053.1:0-31367 GCA_045862915.1 Acidimicrobiia bacterium | reverse complement strand
GCGCGGAGTACATCACCGGTGAACTGAAGAAGCTGGGGCTCGAGCCGCAGAAAGACGACATGGGGAACGTCTGGGCTGTGCGCAAGGGCACTGGCGGCGGACCGTCCATTGTGTTTGCCGCCCACATGGATACCGTGGTGGCACTGGACGTCCCCATCAAAGTGCGCCGCGAGGACAACGGCACGCTGCACGCCCCCGGCATCACCGACGACACGGCCGGTGTGTCGGCGCAGTTGCAGGCCATCCGGGCTCTGCACGAGGCCAAGGTGCAGACACGTGGTGACCTGGTGTTCCTCTTCACCGTTGAGGAGGAGATCGGGCTCAAGGGGATGTACTACTGGGTCGATCGCAACAAGGCGATCGCCGACATGATCGTCGCGGTGGATGGCGGCGTTGGGCCAGTCAGCTACGGCGCGCTGGGCATCTACTGGTCGCGCATGAGGTTCAGCGGCGACGGTGGACACACGCTCAGTTCGCGCGGGCGCCCGAACACGGTGCGTGCCGCCGCCAAGTGCATCAACGACATCTACGACGTGCCCCTGCCACCGGCCAACGATCCGGTTCCGGCCATCTACAACGTGGGCGGCATGCTCACCGGCGGCAGCGTCGTCAACGCCATTCCGCAGGAGGTCACCTTCACAGTGGACCTTCGCACCGTGGACCCGGAGATCCTCCAGCGGCTCGACAAGGAGATCATGGCCAAGTGTGAAGCGGCCGCCGACTGGCAGAAGGTGAAGTTCACCCGTGAGTTCATCCAGCGATCGGAAGCCGGTGGACGGCCTGAGCAGCTGGCCGACCGTCGTGCACATCCGGTCGTGCAGACCGCGATCGACATCCTGAAGTACCTCGATGTCTCGATGCCGGCCGGGCGCGAAGCCAATCCGACGGGTGCCACCGACGGGAACGTGGGTGTGCTCGCTGGTATCCCGACGGTGTCGATCGGCGCAGCGAATGGCGGCGGCGGTCACACACTGCAGGAATGGGCACGGATCGACTCCGCGCGCACGGGCACCGCGCAGATCGTGTTGCTGGCGGTGTCACTCGCCGAGCCGGCGTCCGGGCGCTGATCCTCGCGTGAACACCGCGGTCAGGCTGTCGTCGCTGATGGCCCAGGCCGCGGGTGTCTCACCGGTGAATCCGCGGAAATCGTTGATGAAGTGCGCCTGGTCGTAATACCCCAGGCGCACGGCGAGGTCGGGCCAGCGCGCGCCTTCGGGCTCCTGCAGCGCCGCCAGCACCTGCTGGAATCGCGTCACACGCAGCAACTGCTTGGGTGAGAGGCCGACGTGTGTCGCGAACCAGCGCTCGAGCTGACGCCGGCTGACACCCACACGGTCGGCCACGGTCTCCACACGCACAAGGCCTGCCGTGGCTTCGATGTGGTTCACCGCGGTCACCAGGGCGTGTGCGGGATGCGGAACGCGTCGACGATCGAGCCGCAGCCACTCTGCCAGCACACACTCCATCGCGGCCATGGATGCTTCCAGTGAGACACGTCCATCAACGTGTTCCGACAGCCGACGCGCCAGCAGCGGATTCACCGCCGCCAATGTGTCAACGCCGTTCGGCATCGCGGACATCGGCACACCCAGCACCCGCGCGGCAGCCCACCGCCTGAGCCTAGCGCCGACGACCATGCCTCCCGGCGTCGCCACCAATCTGAGCGCGGAGGTCATCTGCCCTGCCACCAGCACCCGTGCCTGCTGCCGGACTTCACCTGCGGAATCCAGCTGCAGGAACGGCGCTCCGACATGGACGAGCAGTTCGACGTGGCCGTCGGGCAACACGGGCGACGGCTGCGCGAGGGCAGACGAGGGTATCTCGAGTCCCCAGAATCGCTCGACCACCACACGCGCCGGCGATACAGGCTCCCGTTCCAGGTAACGCATGACGGCCCGTACTGTAGCGCGAGCCGCGACGTTGTCCGGTTCCGCTCATGTTGATTTCCAACAGGTACTTCTGTAGCTTTCCAACATGAGCGACCGCACCGACGTCCTGCAGGGCACCCTCACCCTGATGATTCTCAAGACCCTGCACGGGCTGGGTCCGCAACACGGCTACGGCATCGCACGACGCATCGAGCAAGTGAGCCACGATGCCCTGCGCCTCAACCAGGGCACGTTGTATCCCGCGCTGGTGAAGCTCGAGCAACAGGGATGGATCAAAGCGAAGTGGGGCATCTCGGAGAACAACCGCAAGGCCAAGTTCTACGCCCTCACGCCGCGGGGCGAAAAACAGCTCGCTGCAGAAGAAGCGCGATGGTCGCGGGTGGCCACCGTCGTGGGTCGCTTCCTGGCCAACGGAGAGGAGGCGTGATGCCGCGGCGCTGGTGGAGACGTCTCACGGAGTGGTGGCAGGCCGATCGGGTTGAAGCCGACATGGCCGCCGAGTTGGAGAGCCACCTCGATCATCTGACTGACGAATATGTGCGCCGAGGACTCGCTCCTGACGCAGCCCGACAAGCGGCGCAGCGGGAGATTGGCGGGCTCGCGCAGGCGCAGTCGCTGGCGAGGGATGCCCGCGGTTTCCGCATCCTTGACGCACTGGCGCACGACACGAAGCTCGGACTGCGGCAGCTGCGCAAGACGCCGGCGTTCACCATCGCGGCGCTGGCCACGCTGGCCATCGGCACAGGCGCCACGACGGCGATCTACGCGATCGTCGACGCTGTCCTGCTGCGACCGGTGCCGTACATGGACTCCGATCGGGTCGTCGCGTTGTGGGAGGAAATCTCGGCGGCGCCCGGTGTGATCGCCGAATCGGGCGGCCCGAGCCGCTTTGCTGTCGCACCAGCCAACCTGCGCGATTACCAGGCACGGGTCTCGGCGTTTGATGCTGTGGCCGCGTACAGCTCAACCGCGAGGAATCTGACAGGAAATGGACGGGCCGAACGGATCCTGACGGAAGACGTCGATCCGGACTACTTTCGGGTGTTCAGCGTGCCTGCGGTGCTCGGACGACTCCTGACGGATGAGGACGTCACCGCCGGCCGGCAGGTCGCAGTGATCAGCCACGCGCTGTGGCAACGCCGCTTCGGCGGCGATCCGCAAGTCACGTCGCACTCGCTGGTCCTCAATCAGGTGGCGTATCAGATCGTCGGCGTGCTGCCGCCGGACTTCATCTCGCCGACGAACATCGACCAGTCCGACTCGGTTGGCGCCTGGCTCCCAATGGTGCTTGAGGACGTCATCCTGCGTAATCGCGGTGAGCACATCGTGTCCGTCGCCGCATTGCTCAAACCAGGCGTCACCCTCACATCCGCACGCAGCGAACTGGCCGCGGCCGCCGACGCCATGGCGCAGGACTTCCCCGATTACGTGTCGACCCGTCCGGCAATCGACCTGATGCGCAAAGACAAGGTAACGGCCGTCAACACGATGCTGTATGTGCTGCTGGCGGCGGTGGGCCTGGTGGTGCTGCTGGCATCGGTCAACGTGGCCGGACTCCTGATCGTGCGCGCACTCGGCCGACAACGCGACATCGCGGTGCGCTACGCGCTCGGGGCCAGTCGCGCGCGGGCTCTCTTTGAACAGGGCATCCAGAGCCTGCTGCTGGCGGTGCTCGGCGGCAGCGCGGGCCTGCTGCTCGGGTACGGACTGCTGCGCGGACTGCTCTCGGTGGCTCCCTCCACAATCCCGCTGCTCGGCACGACGTCGCTCGATCTCAGAGTCGGCGTCGTCAGCGCCCTGGTTGCGCTGGCCACGGCGCTGGCGTTCGGGCTGTGGCCCGCACTGCATGCGGCGCGAGTGGATCCGGCCGAGACCCTGAAGGCACACGACAGGCCGACGGCAGGTTCGTCCCTGCTGGCGCGGCGCAGCCCGGTGCTCATCATCGAGATCGCTGTGGCGACAGTGGTGCTGGTTGGGGCCGTGCTGATGATCCGCAGCCTGGCTCGACTGCAGGATGTGGACCTTGGTTTTGATCCCAGGAACGTGATTGGAGCGACCGTCTCGCTGCCGTCAACGAAGTACGCGACGCCGGAATCGCGGCTGCAGTTCTTCACCAGGCTCGAAACGGAGCTGCGGGCCCTGCCCGGCGTCACGGACGTCGCGTTTGGAAACCGGCTGCCGCTGCTGGGCAACTGGACCAGCGGGATCATCATCGACGACCCGGCAAACCCGGACGGGCCTCCGGTGGACGCCAACGCCGGATTCCAGGCCGTCAGTCCTGCGTACTTCACGACGTTCGGCATCAATCTGCGTCGTGGTCGGTTGCTGAACGGCACCGACCGGCTCGGCACGGAAGCGGTCGCCGTCGTCAACGAAGCGTACGCGCGGACGTTGCTTGGCGGTGCAGACCCGCTCGGACGCACTCTGAAGCGCGGACCAGCCGCGCCGGTCATCACCATCGTCGGCGTCGTGTCTGACATCCGCCGCACCGGCAGGACCGACGACACCGGCCGCAGCACCGCTGCGGTCGTGCCTCAGGTGTATCTTGCCGCCGCGCAGTCGCACCTGTACCCGCTGGCGTTACGCGACATCGGCGTACGGACGGAGGCCGCCGCGCTCGCGTCGGTCGCCGCGGCCATTCCGCGACTGGTGACAACAATCGATCCGGATCAACCTGTGGGTGCTGTCCGGACGCTGGAGGATGCACTCGCCCTTCGATCGGCGCAGCAGCGCTTTCAGACGTGGTTGTTCCTGTTGTTTGGCGCTGCCGCCGTGCTGCTGGCGCTGGTCGGGACCTACGGCGTGGTGTCGTACGGTGTCACACAGCGGCGCAGCGAAATTGCGCTGCGCATGGCTCTGGGTGCCTCGCGAACAACCGTCGTGCGGGACTTTGTGACACGCACCACGGTGCTGCTTGCGGCCGGCGCGGTCTGCGGCCTGGGCCTGGCGGCGCTGGGCGCAGGGCTGATGGCCAATCTGCTGTTTGAGCTGCCGGCGCGTGAACCGGCGACATACGTGGTGGTCGCGCTGGCCGTCGTCATCGCCGGAGGCCTCGCGTCCACGGTCGCTGCGGTCCGAGCGACCGCCATCGATCCGATTCAGGCGCTCCGCTAGGTCCCTCCACGTGTGGCGCAAACCAAAATGACGGCCGCCCCGTCCAATGCTACATTCATGATGAACATATTCATGGTGAATGTAGATGCCGTTCAAATCGCCTGACGCCCTGTTGCCGCTGACACCGGTCGCTTTTGAGATTCTCCTGGCCCTCGCGGAGGGCGACCAGCATGGGTATGCCATCCTCCAGATGGTCGAGTCCCGTCTGGCCGGGCTGCTGCCACTCCGGACCGGTACCCTCTATCGCTCGCTGGCGCGTTTGCTTGAAGACGGACTGATTGAAGAACTCGATGGCGACGACCGTCGCCGGTTCTATCGACTGACGACACACGGTCGTGAGGTGGCCGCGCTGGAAGCCGAACGACTGGCCGGCCAGGTCGCAGCCGCCCGCGCGCGTCGATTGCTGCCGGCGCGGAAGGGACGGCCATGAAGCTGCCTGGCTGGATGGCAACGTTGCACCGACTCGCGCTGCTCGCCTACCCGCCTGCCTTCCGCGCGAGACTTGGCGCGGATCTGCACGAGACATTTGTCATCCGCGCGGCGTTTGCATGGCGTCGCCGCCCGCACACCGCCTGGCTCACCGTGACGGCCGGGCTCATCGACACCGTCGCGTCGGGAATCGCCGAGCGGCTGTCACTACAGAGGAGTTCAACGATGACCTGGGAGTCGCTACGTGCCGACCTGGTGTCGGCCACACGTCTGCTGTGGCGCGCACCGCTGTTCTCGATGTTGATCGTGGGTACGATGGCCATCGGCATCGGTGCCAACGCGGCCATCTTTGCGACGGTCCATGCAGTGCTGCTCAAGCCGCTGCCGTATCAGGCGCCGGACCAGTTGGTGGCGGTCTGGAGCCATCACACCAAGGATGGCGATCCGGCTTACCCGGTCTCTCCGGCCAACTTCGACGCGTTCGCGCGTGAGGTCTCCACCTTCACGGATGTCGAGGCGATGTACTCATTTCTGACAGGGCAACAGGTGAGCGTCGGCGGCGTCACCGAGTCGATCCAGGCGTCGTGGGTCACCAGCGGGATGTTCGCGATGCTCGGACGGCAGGCGCTGTGGGGACGCGGGCTCCAGGCCGGGGATGAACAGGCGGTTGTCCTCAGCCATGCGTTCTGGGCGCGGCAGTTTGGCGCAGATCCGGGCGTCATCGGACGGACCCTCCAGCGGCCAGGCGATGCGCCTGGATACACCATCGTCGGCGTCATGCCGCAGGATTTTGTCTTCCCGTACCGGTCCATGCTCGGCGCCAGCGGTTTCTCGCGCGCCCAGCAGCCTGACGTCTGGCTGCTGCTGACGCCCCAGACGGGCTTCCGGATGGTGGATGCCACAGGGCAGCCGAGTCGATCGATTCACATGCTCGCCGTCATTGGCCGACTGGCGACCGGCCGGACGGTTGCCGACGGACGGGCGGACCTGGGCGCCATCGCCGCACGCAGGGCGCAGCAGTATCCCGATACCAACGAGGGTTTCGAGGTCACGGTCGTCCCGCTGGCCGAACAGGTGGTGGGCTCACTCCGGCCCGCACTGGTCTTGCTGACGGTGGGTGTGGGCGTCCTGTTGCTGCTGATGTGCGTCAACATCGCCAACGTACTGCTGGCGCGGGCCACGGCCAGGCACCGGGACGCCTCCGTGCGCTCAGCACTGGGGGCCACGCGTGGACGGCTGCTGCAGCAGGGTCTTGTGGAAAGTACGCTGCTCGCCCTGCTCGGTGGCGTGGCCGCCGTTGGCCTCGTGTCGGTCGGCTCACAGGTGTTGCTGGCGCTGGCACCCGCAGATCTGCCTCGTCTGACCGAAACCGAAACGTCGCCGTTGGTCATCGCGTTCACGCTCGGCACGGCCGTGGTCGTCGGCCTTCTCACGGGCCTCCTGCCGTCGCTGACGATGGCGTCCGCACGAGCCGAGGACGGCCTGCGCGCTTCACGACGCGTGGCCGGCGGTCGTGCGCTGCAGATGACGCGCTCTGCGCTGGTGATCGCAGAGGTCGCCATGGCCACGCTGCTCACCGTCGGCGCCGGGCTGCTCCTTCGGAGTTTTGTCTCGGTGCTCAGTGTGGACCCGGGCTTCCAGCCTGACCACCTGCTCACATTCCAGGTGTCTGCCCCGCCACAGTACGCAGGCCCCACGAACCTGATCCGGTTCTACGACGAGCTGCGCGACCGACTGACGAGTGTGCCCGGGGTCACACACGTCGGCGGCTCCACGCGAATCCCGCTTGGCAGCACGCAGGTCAGTACTCAGCTGACCGTCGAGGGTCGTGACGTCGCTCCGGCAGACCTCCCTGAAGTTGAGATGCGGCGGGCGGTGCATGACTACTTCGGGACGCTGCGGATTCCCGTGCTTGAAGGACGAGCGTTCACCGACGAAGACCGGCAGGCCGCAGAAGGGTTGGCCGTCATCAACCAGGCACTGGCCGCCAAGGTCTTTCCCGGCCAGTCGCCGATCGGCAGGCGTGTGCAGATGGGCCCCAATCCGACACCACAGGCATGGCTGCGCGTCATAGGCGTCGTTGGCAACATTCGCCATACCAGCCTCGAAGAGACGCCTCAACCCGAGATCTACATCAGCCATCTGCAGGGCCCGCCCACCAGTCCCTTCATGGCGGTACGCACTGCGGGGGATCCTGCTGCGGCGTCCTCTGCCGTCCGCGACGCCGTTCGCTCCCTCGGGGCCGACCCGCCCACGAACCTCAAGACCATGGAAGAACTGCGGCGCGAGTCGGTCGGGCAGCGGCGGTTTCTTGTCTGGCTCACCGCCGGATTCGGCATCATCGCGCTGGTGTTGGCGGCAATCGGCGTGTACGGCGTCATTGCCCTCGTGGTGTCGGAACGCACCGCGGAAGTCGGCGTGCGACTCGCGCTGGGCGCCTCTCCGTCGCAGGTCTGGGGCATGCTCGTTCGCCAGGCGGCCTGGCTGGGGGCAGCGGGCATCTTCGTCGGTCTGTCGATCGGCGCACTGGCCGGGCCACTCGTGGCCGGACTGCTGTATGGCGTGACGCCCTCCGACCCGATGACGTTCGGCACCGTCGGCGGCCTGCTGTTCCTGTCCGCGATCGGTGCGGCGGCCGTGCCGGCCAGGCGAGCCATGGGCGTGGACCCGGCCACGGCGCTACGGGCGCATTAGTCGCGTCACGTGGTCAGAGCGACGACAGGGCGCGGGCCAGCGCCTTCTTGTAGACGTCGTTCTTGACGTAGTAGGTGTGTCGCAGCGAATCGATGTACGTGCGACGCCCGCGCAGGTTCGGCCGCGCCGACGCGCGCTCCTGGTCAAACGCGGCGAGCGAACCGGGGGACGAGGCGCGTCTGTGCATATAGGCCGCGATGAGGCGTCCCTGCAGCGCGAACAGATCGTAGGCGGCCCCGTCGGTCTCGAACAGACCTGGAAAAAACCGCGTCGCGTGCGAGCGATCAAAAAGCTCCAGGTACAGATCCAGCCGGGTTGTGCCGATGGTGTCCGGCAGGAACGGGTACTTCCGCTGGTATCCGGTCGCCCACACGATCAGGTCGATAGCTTCGTCGCGGCCGTCAACAAAACACACACGGTCGCCGGCCAGGGCACGAACGTCGGGCCGATACGCGAGATCTCCATGACCGAGGTAATGCAGCACCTGCGAGTTCAGAATGGGATGACTGCGCAGGATGGGATGATCGGGACGCGGCAACCCGAACGTCGTCAGGTCCCCGACGACCAGGTGGTTCATGAGGAATCCGAACACCTTTTCTTCGAGCCATGGAGGCAACGACGGTCCCGAATGCGCGAAGACGTCGGTCGGTCGGCCGAAGATGTACTTCGGCACGAAGTAGTAGCCTCGGCGCATGCTGATGAACGCCCGTGAGGCCGTGCGCGCCGCCTCGCAGGCGATGTCGGCGGCCGAGTTACCGCCTCCGACGATGAGCACGCGTTTGCCGCGGAAGACGTCCGGCGACTTGAAGTAAAAGGCGTGCATCTGCTCGCCATCAAAGGTGCCGGGCACCTGCGGCTGGTTTGGATGCCAGGTCACCCCGGTGGCGACCACCAGCGCGTCCCACGACCGACGGCTGCCGTCTGACAATGTCGCCAGCCATCGATCGCCTTCGGCAATCACCCGCTCGACACGAGTGTCGAAGGTGATGTCGCCGTCAAGCCCGTGATGAACGGCGTAGGCCTTGATGTAGTTCAGGACTTGATCGTGCCTTGGATAGTCCGGATACGACTCGGGCATGGGGAACCCGGGAAATCCGGACTGAGTCTTGGATGAGATGAAATGCGCTGCGTCGTATATCGGGGTCTCGTCGCGGCCGATGTCCCAGATGCCGCCCGCCTGGCGCCCCGCATCCACGATCTCGTAGGCAATACCCCGCGCCTTGAGGGCGACTGCCGTGCTGAGTCCCGCCGGCCCAGCCCCAATAATCCCGACCTTCACTTCGCCAGCATACTTCGGGACTTCGGCTCTCCGGGACTTCGGCACTTCGGAACCTCGGGACTTCGGAACCTCGGGACCTCGGGACCTCGGGACCTCGGGACTTACAATAGTTGAACTGATGAAGATCTGCCTGGCCACGGTCCACGCCTACCGGAACTCCCTGCCGCTGGCGCTGATGTACATCCAGGCCAACCTGGTCGAACGCCACGGCCACCCATTCGAGGATGTTGAAGTCTTCGAGTTGCCGCGTGAGGTCGAAGACGCCGACGAACTGGGCCGGTTGCTCGCCGAACGCAACGCGGACGTGGTGGCGCTGTCCTGCTACATCTGGAACGGGCGCAAGCTCCTGGCGGCCGCTCGCCGCCTTCGCGAGCTCCAGCCAACGGTGAAGATTGTGCTGGGCGGTCCTGAAGTGGGGCCAATCGCCCGCGACGTGCTGAACGAACATCCGCACATCGACGTTGTCGTGCGGGGTGAAGGTGAAGTGCCCTTTGCCGAGATCATCGACGCATGGAAGGCCGGTCAGACACTCGACGACGTCGCCGGCATCTGCTTCCGGCGTGGCGAGGAGATTGTCGACACCGCGGACGCCACGATCCTGCGGGATCTGAATCTGCTGCCGTCACCACACAACGACAAGTACGTCACCTACTCCGGAAGGGTCGCGCAGATCGAAACGCAGCGCGGCTGTGTCTTCCGCTGCAACTTCTGCTTCTACAACAAGGACCTCTCCATCCGGAACCGCCGCTTCGAGCTCGACCGGGTGAAGCAGGAGCTGCACTACTGGCTCAACCGCGACGTCCACTCCATCTATCTGATGGATCCGGTCTTCAACCTCAACGCCGAACGCGCCAAGGAAATCTGCCGCTTCATCGCTGAACACAACCACAAAGGCATCAAGGTGCACTCGGAGATCTGGGCCGAGTTCATGGACGATGAACTTGCGAGGCTGATGAAGGCTGCCAACGTGTACTGGCTCGAGGTTGGCCTGCAGACCACCGACGACACGACACTCGCGGCGATCGAACGGCGCCTGCGCATGGAGCCCTTCCTCAAGGGCATCGAGTGCCTGAAGCGGCACAACCTGTACTTCGAGCTTCAGCTCATCTACGGCCTGCCGAATGAAACGCCAGAGACGTTCCGGCGGTCGCTGGATTTTGCGGCCAGCCTGGAACCGTCGGAGTTGAGCGTGTTCATGCTGCTCGTGTTGCCCGGCACGGAACTGTGGCGCAAGGCCAAGGCGCTGGAGTTGACGTTTGATGCGGACCCGCCCTACCAGGTGCGTTCACACCCGTCGATGGATGCCGACACGATTCGCGCCGGTGAGCGCATCGTCGAGGCCATCAACCTCATGGTGGGATCCACGGCGTTCCGTATCCTCCAGCGGGAACCCGGCATCACAAAGTCGGCGATCGTGGATGCCTGGAACACCTGGCGTGACGATCGCGGGCTTCAGGAGATGACCGGGGCGCAGATGCGCGAATTCGTGAAGGAATTCTGCGACGACCACGGGGTGCCGTCGGCATTTTATGAGGCCATGGTGGCGCGAGAGTATCCGGCGGACGCAGTGGCCGCCGGCCGGCTCGTTCCGGGTGTGCCCCCGCGCCAGTACCCAGAGCCCGTGGTCGCGAGATAGGAGTCCGCAGATGTCCATCCGGCCCGTTCGACGAGTCGTCACCGCACAACCCACCATGGAAGGCGCAGGAGTCAAACTCCATCGCGCGTTCGGCTTCGGCAATACGGATGAGTTCGACCCGTTCCTGCTGTTCGACGACTTCCGCGGCGATCGCAAGGGCGACTATCAGGCGGGGTTCCCGTGGCATCCACACCGCGGCATCGAGACGATCACGTACGTGCTCGCGGGCACGGTGCATCACGGCGACAGCCTGGGTAATGTCGGTGCGCTTGGCGCGGGCGACGTCCAGTGGATGACCGCCGGCTCCGGCATCATCCACCAGGAAATGCCTGAGGGCGACGCGCAGGGGCGCATGCACGGCTTTCAGCTGTGGGCCAACCTGCCGAAGTCGCTCAAGATGACGACGCCGCGGTATCAGGAAGTGGGCTCTCGCGACATCCCGGAGATCGTCGACGATGACGGCACGCGGGTGAAGGTGGTGGTGGGCGACTTCTGGGGCAAACGCGGTCCGGTGGACGGCATTGCGGCTGATCCCCTGTACCTCGACATCACGGTGCCGGCCAACGTGCGCAAGACGTTTCCCATCGAGACCACACGTCACGCCTTTGCGTACATCTTCGAGGGCAGCGGCACGTTCCGGGACGCATCGGCGCCGCAAGGTGTGCTCACCGACACGACCGGTACGGACATCGATGACGCGCCGGTGCTCGACCTGAGCGGCAACCGGTCACTCATCCTGTTCGATCGCGGCGATGAGGTGACGGTCACGGCCGGGCCGGAAGGGATCCGGTTCCTGCTGGCCTCGGGCAAGCCGCTGGGCGAGCCCATCGCCTGGCACGGCCCGATCGTGATGAACACGCCGGATGAAATTCAGAACGCGCTGTACGACCTGCGCGCCGGCACGTTCATCAAGTGAGCTGATCGGGGCGGAATCGCAGGAGATCGGTCGAGGGCGGCACGGCTCCGAGCAATCGGAGCTGTGACGCCACCTGCCCTCGATGGTACGTGGCGTGGTTGACCACGTGCTGGAGCAGGAACGCCAGCCGGGCTCGGTCGGCCTCGCCGTTGAGCCGCGTGAACTCGATTTCCAGTGTGAGGTCGTCCTCACGGAGCGTGGCGATGAACTCGTTCCGCTGCGCGTGGATCCGTCGCCATTCCTCTCGGATGTCCGCCACGCTGCCGTTGGCCCAGGTCGGCCACTGGCGAGGGTTCTCGCCCGTCCACCGGCACAACCACACCCAGTCGGCCGACGCCAGGTGCGCCCAGGTGTCTCTCACCGAAGCAAAGCTTCCTCCAACCTCACGAATCTGCGCGTCGGGCGTCAGCGCCACTGACGCCTCGAACAGCCGCTCATTGGCCCATGCGGTGTATGCGTAGAGGAAGCGGATATCGTCGAGCGTCATGACCGGACATTGTCTCACCGTCGCCAGAGCCAGACGATGAGCACGGCGACGTAGATCGCGCCGGCAGCCACCAGCACGTAGAAGCCGCCGGGCAGAATTGCAAAGATCTGCTCCGCAAGGTAGGCCTGAGCGAAACAGAGCGGGGCCATGCCGATGAAGGTGGCCAGCCCCACCGTCCACACGGACACACCGATCGCGCCGGCCGCGTACGACACCAGGTCGGATGAGGTCAGCGGGTTGAGCCGGAGCAGGAGGACGACCCAGAAGGCGCGTTGCCGTATCGCGTCGACGTGACGTGCCACCGGAGATCCGGCAAGTCGACCCGCCACGCGAGCTTCCCCCAGTGCGCCAGCGATGAGGGTGGCCGCCATGGCGCCCAGTGTGTTGCCCAGCAGTGAAAGCACGCCTCCCCAGAAGCCGCCAAACAACGCGCCAGCGGGCGCATACAACAACGTGCCGGGTATTGGCGCCACCAGCACTTCGACCACGACTGCGGCCACGTACACGGCGGGCGCCAGCGGGCCCCACCGTGACAGCGCCTCTCGCAGCGCCGCGATCTGAGCCGCGCTGTCGGCGGCAGCTGCGCCGTCGATGAGCACGGCAATGACACCACCGGTCGCCCAGGACCAGGTCGCCCAGCCGATGGTCACGAGGGCAACAAAGACGGCCACTGGTGCGCGAAATCGAGCAGGCCGCGACAACTCTGCCGGACGTTTCTCCGTCTCATCCCGTCGTGGCGAACCTGAAACTGGCATTCCGCACACTGCGCAAAACTCCGTTCGTGACGACCGTCGCCGCCCTGTCGCTGGCCTTCGGCATCGGGGCCAATACGGCCATCTTCTCGATGTTCAACCAGATCCTGCTCAAGCCCCTGCCTGTGGCGGCGCCCGATGAGCTGGTGAACCTCTCGAATCCGGGCCCGAAACCCGGATCGCAGTCCTGCAATCAGGCCGGCGACTGCGATGTCGTCTTCAGTTATCCCATGTTTCGGGATCTCGAGAAGGAGGCCCGTGCCTTCTCGGGCCTGGCCGCGCATCGCCTCTTCGGCGCCAACCTCGCCTACCAGGGTCAGACACAAAATGGCGAAGGCCTGCTGGTCTCCGGCAGCTACTTCCAGACACTCGGCCTCGCCCCCGCTGTCGGCCGGTTGCTGGCTGCCGGTGATGATCGGACCCCTGGCGAATCTCCCGTTGCAGTACTGGCGCATGACTATTGGCTGACCCGTTTTGGCGGCCAGGAGTCGGTCATCAACACAACGATGGTGATTAACGGGCACACGTTCACCATCGTTGGTGTGGCGCCTGCCGGGTTCGGTGGCACGACACTGGGTGGACGTCCGCGCGTCTTCGTGCCGATCACGACGCGCAATCTTGTGGAGCCGGGTTTTAACCCGACGGGATTCGAAAACCGCCGTTCCTACTGGGCATATGTGTTCGGGCGGCTCAAGCCGGGCACGACCGCTGACGCAGCAACAACAGCCATGGAGCCGGTGTATCGCACGATCATCACCGAGGTGGAGGCGCCGCTGCAGACCGGCATGAGCGAGGCGACGATGGAGCGGTTCCGCACCAAGCCACTCGTCATCGAAGCCGATCCGCGGGGCCAGAGTTCGGTGCATGAAGAGGCCGGGACACCCCTGCAGATTCTGTTTGCCGTGACCGGGATCGTGCTGCTGATCGCGTGTGCAAACATCGCGAACCTGCTGCTGGCGCGATCGGCCGGGCGCGCGAACGAAATGGCCGTGCGTTTGTCGGTCGGCGCGAGCCGGGGTCAGCTGATCTGGCAGTTGCTGGTGGAGTCCTGTGTGCTGGCGTTCATCGGTGGCAGCGGCGGCCTGCTCATTGCGCAGTGGACGCTGGCGCTGATCCTGCGGCTGCTGCCGCCTGATGCCGCCGCCATTCTCACTTTCCAGATCGACTGGTCTGTGCTCGCGTTCGCGGGCGCACTGTCGCTGGTGACCGGTGTGTTGTTTGGTCTGTTCCCGGCGCTGCACAGCACCAGGCCGGATCTCGCCTCGACGCTCAAGGGTACGTCGGGACAATCGTCGGGCGCCCGAGGGGCGGCGCGCTTCCGCACCGGGCTCGTCGTTTCGCAGATTGCGTTGTCGATGGCGTTGCTCACCGCAGCAGGCCTGTTCATCAAGAGCCTGCTGAACATCAGCCGCGTGGACCTTGGGCTGGACATCGAACAGGTCGTCACCTTCCGTCTGTCGCCTCGGCTGAGCGGATACACACCCGAACGCGCAAAGGCCTTGTTTGAGCAGGTGGAGGACGTTCTCAGGGCCCAGCCCGGCGTCACCGGCGTCACGGCTTCGATGGTGCCGCTGCTGTCGGGCAGCAACTGGGGCACGGACGTGCGTGTGCAGGGCTTCCAGTCGGGCCCGGACATCGACTCCAACTCCAGGCTGAACGAAGTCGGGCCGGACTACTTCCGCACGATGGGTATTCCGCTGATCGCGGGACGCGAGTTCCTTCCGTCCGATCGAGAGGGCGCCCGGCTGGTGGCAATCGTCAACGAGGAGTTCGCGGAGAAGTTCAAACTCGGGCGCGACGCGGTAGGGAAGCTGATGGGACAGAGCGGGTCGCAGGGCGAACTGGACATCGAAATTGTCGGGCTGGTGCAAAACGCGAAATATTCCGAAGTCAAGGGCGCCGTGCCGCCGTTGTTCTTCACGCCGTACCGGCAGGATTCGCGACTGGGCTCGATGTCGTTCTACGTGCGAACGGCGATCGAACCGGAGCAGATCATGCGAACCGTTCCGACGTTGATGGCAGGACTGGACCGCGACATTCCGGTTGAGGAGCTCCGCACGATGCCGCAGCAGGTGCAGGAGAACGTCTTTCTCGACCGATTGATCAGCATCATGTCAACGTCGTTCGCCGTGCTCGCCACGCTGCTGGCGGCTGTCGGTCTTTATGGCGTGCTCGCATTCACGGTGTCGCAGCGCACCCGGGAGTTCGGGTTGCGCATGGCGCTGGGTGCCGATGGTGCGAGGGTGCGTCGCCTGGTGCTTGGTCAGGTCGCCACGATGACGGCCGTTGGCGGCGTCATCGGCCTTACACTCGCGTACTACGTGCTGCGCAATGCGCAGTCGCAGCTGTACGAAGTGCAGGCGGCCGACCCGGTCGTGTATGCCCTCTCTTTTGTCACGCTCGGCATCGTCGCGATGGCCGCAGGCCTGCTGCCGGCGATGCGGGCAGCGCGCACCCAACCCATGCGCGCGCTGCGCTGGGAGTAAGACTTCACCATGGGGACATGGAGGACATGCCTTCATGGTGAGCTGATCGTAGGCGGGGCTGAAGCCCCACCCCACGAAGATCACAGACAGTCGTAGGGCGGGGCTTCAGCCCCGCCGAACATCAGCGGCGCGAGCCGATTTCCTCGTAGAGGATCGCGGACGACACGATGCCGTTGTGGAAGTTCGTGAGATCGAGCTTCTCGTTGGGCGCGTGCGCGTTTTCGTCCGGCAGCCCGACGCCAAACAACACCGACGGAATCCCGAGCTCTTCCTGGAACGTCGCGACGACGGGAATTGAGCCGCCTTCGCGGCAGAACACGGGAGTCTTGCCGAAACCCTGCTCGATCGCGCGGCCGGCAGCACGGACGTAGATGTTGTCAAAGTCCGCCATCCACGGCTTGCCGCCATGCATGCGGGTCACTGTCACCTCGACGGACTTGGGCGCCAGTTCCTTCACGTAGGCTTCAAACTGCTCGGCAACCTTGTCGGGATGCTGGTTTGGCACAAGCCGCATGCTGACCTTGGCCATGGCCACGGCCGGCAACACGGTCTTGGCGCCTTCACCGGTGAACCCTGAGAGGAGTCCGTTCACTTCAAACGTCGGTCTGCCCCACCGCTGCTCGAGTGTTGTGTAGCCCTTCTCGCCAAACAACTTCGGCGCGCCCAGTTCCTTCTGGTAGCGCTTGTCGCTCCACGGCAGCTTCTTCCACTCCGCGCGTTCTTCCTCCGTCAGCTCCCGCACGTCGTCATAAAAGCCCGGAATCTTGATGCGGCCACCGGTGTCGCGCATCTTCGCGAGGATCTGCGCAAGGACCATCGCCGGGTTCGCCAGCGAACCACCAAACGTGCCGGAGTGGAGATCGCTGTTCGATCCGCGCACGTCAATCTGGAAGTACGCGAGACCGCGCAGGCCGTAACAGATCGACGGCACGCCGCGGTCAAACATCGCGGAGTCGGAGATGACGACGACGTCCGCACCAAGTGTGGCCTTGTTGGCCTTGATGAAGTCGTCCAGGTTCTTTGACCCGACTTCTTCTTCGCCCTCGATGATCACGCGCAGGTTGACCGGCAGGCGGCCGTTCTGCTTCATGTGCGCCTCGATGGCCTTGAAGTGCATGAACACCTGGCCCTTGTCGTCGGCCGCGCCGCGGGCGTAGATCTCGCCGTCACGCACCGAGGCTTCAAAGGGCGGCGTCTCCCAGAGGTTGAGCGGGTCCACAGGCTGAACGTCGTAGTGGCCGTAGAACAGGATGGTTGGCGCGCCCTCGGCATGGAGCCAGTCGCCGTAGACGACCGGGTTGCCGGGAGTCTCGACCAGACGGACGTTCTCGAGACCAATCCGCGTCATCTCGGCGGCCGTCCACTCGGCGCAGCGGCGCACGTCGCCGGCGTGTTCCGGCAGCGCGCTGACCGATGGGATGGCGAGGTAGTCCTTCAGTTCCCGGACGTACCGATCACGGTTGGTGTGGATGAAATCGATGACGTTGAACATGACGCCTCAGCATACCGCAGGGCCCTCGCGGGCCGCGTAGAATGGCGGGGCCATGACCGTCCTTCGACGCCTGCTCCAGCTCATCGTCCTGCTCCTTGTACTGGCACTGGCAGCGGTCGGATGGGCGTGGTGGCAGGTCGGGAGAAGCCTCCCTCAGCAGGACGGCGCAATCGCGCTCGCGGGACTCACAGCAGAGGTGGTGATTGAACGGGACGCGCTGGGGGTTCCCACCCTCCGCGCCGCATCACGCATCGACCTGGCCAGGGCGTTGGGTTTTGTGCACGCGCAGGAGCGCTTCTTTCAGATGGACCTCGCCCGGCGGCGCGCTGCCGGTGAACTGTCTGAACTGTTTGGCCGGGCGGCGGTCAGCACGGACCGATCCGCGCGCCTCCATCGCTTTCGCGCGCGAGCGGGTGTCGTCCTGGCCGCAGAGACGCCGGAGAACCGCGCAGCGATTGTCGCCTACGCCGACGGCGTCAACGCCGGGCTTGCGGCTCTGGGCGCTCGCCCGTTCGAGTATCTGCTGCTTCGCCAGGAGCCACGGCCGTGGGTACCGGAAGACAGCCTGCTGGTCGTCGCCTCGATGTTCTTCAACCTTCAGGATGCACAAGCCGCTGGTGATGCGCGCGCAGGTGCGCTCTACGAGGCGCTGCCGGAAGCGCTGGCCGATTTTCTCAACTCGTCGGTCTCCCAATGGGAAACGCCCGAGCTCGGGGAGCCACGACCGCTACTCGTGCCGCCAACAGCAGACCAGGCAGGCATCAGGGGCGCAGGTCGCGGCGGTGGCGCGGATGCCACAGGCGGCGCCGCTGGCAGCGCAGGTGTGGAGGAGACTCCGGTCGGGAGCAACAACTGGGCAGTCGCCGGCAGTCGCACCGCGGATGGACACGCAATTCTGGCCAACGACATGCACTTGGGTCTCGGTGTGCCGAACATCTGGTACCGAGCGTCGCTGGTGCGGCCACATGCGGGACGCGAGTTGCGCGTGACAGGCGCAACGCTGCCGGGTGTGCCTGGAATGATCGTCGGCTCGAACGGCACCATCGCGTGGGGATTCACGAACACGACAGCAGATTGGAGCGATCGGATCATCCTGACGGTGCGGGGCGAAGGCTCGTCTGCGGAGTACCTGACTCCGGAGGGCTGGCGCCGATTCGAGGTGACCAGTGAGTCCATCGCCGTTGCCGACGAAGACGCCGAGGCCTTCGAGGTGCGCGAGACGATCTGGGGGCCGGTGGACGGTCCTGATGCCAGAGGCCGCCTGCACGCGATTGCCTGGGTTGCACACTCACCCGAAGGCTTGAACCTGCGTTGGTCCGCAATGGACGAAGTAGCATCGCTGGAAGAGGCGATGGATCTCGCCAACCGCTCCGGTGTGCCCGCGCAGAACTGCACGATGGCCGACAACCAGGGCCGCATCGCGTGGACGGTCGCCGGACGCATTCCGCGGCGAGTGGGATTCAGCGGCGTACGACCCGTGTCGTTTGCCGACGGCACCGCCCGCTGGGATGGCTGGTACGAACCGGCCGACTATCCGCGCATCCTCAATCCGGACAGCGGCGTCATCGTCACGGCCAACAACCGGATTGTGTCGGGAGCACACCTCGAGATGATGGGGGACGGCGGATACGACCCAGGTGCGAGGGCAGGCCTCATCAAGGAAGGGCTGCTCGGCAAACAGGGCCTGACGTATGCCGACATGATGCGCGTACACCTTGATGACCGCGCCGTGTTGCTCGACCAGTGGCGCGGGCTGGCGCTCAAGGCCCTGGCAACCACGGAGCTGACGGGTCAACGCGCCGAGTTCAAGCGACTGATTGAAGACACCTGGACGGGACATGCGTCGGTTGATTCGGTCGGTTATCGGCTGGTGCGGCAGTTCCGCATGCGCGCCGCCGAGTTGGCGTGGGCGCCGTTTGTGGCTCGTATGCGAGAAGTGGCGCCCAACGTCGCGGCGCTCCCCGGCCGCTCAATTGAAGGTCCGGTGTGGTCGCTGCTGACCAACCAGCCCGCTCACCTGCTGGATCCGGCGTACGCCAGCTGGAACGACCTGCTGCTTGCCGCCATCGACAAAGTAATCGCCGAGCTCACGACCGATGGACGGCAACTGGCCGAGCGTACGTGGGGAGAAGCCAACACGCTGATGGCGCAACATCCCATCTCGCGCGCAGTGCCTTCGCTCAGTCGATGGCTCGACCTGCCAAAGGCCCCGCTGCCGGGCGACAGCCACATGCCGCGATTCCAGAGCTCAACCAACGGGGCGTCCGAACGGATGGCTGTCTCCCCGGGCCATGAGGAAGACGGGTACTTTCACATGCCGGGAGGCCAATCAGGCCATCCACGCTCACCACATTTTCAGGACGGTCACGCCGCGTGGGTTGAAGGCACGCCGACGCCATTCTTGCCAGGGCCGACGGTCAGCACCCTACGGCTGGTTGCGAAATGACCTATCGCGCACTACCTCGTCATCTGGGCGACGGGCAAGTCTTCGCGATCGCCCCACTCCTTCCAGGAGCCGGTGTAGTTGCGCACGCGATCGAAGCCGAGCAGGCGGAGGGCGAGGTAAGCGTGAGCGGCACGGTAGCCACCTTGGCAGTAGGTGACGACCTCGCGATCAGGTGTTACTCCCACGGCCGAGTACATTTCGCGAAGTGCGTCTGCTGACTTGAACGTGCCGTCCGCGTTGAGGTTGCGCTTCCATTCCACGTTCACAGCGCCGGGAATGGCACCACCCCGCTTCGCTCGCACAAGCTCCCCGTAGTACTCGCCCTCTGACCGCGTGTCGATGATGGCCGTGTGAGACTGCCCCAATCGCTGGAGCACCTGTTCCCACGTAGCCAGCCGCGTGTCGTCAGGTGTCCCGTGCCAAGAACTCGGTGTAGGCGCCTCCACATCAGTCGTGGCGGCAAAACCGTCACGTGTCCAGGCATCGATGCCGCCGTCAAGCACGCGAACATCCGGATGGCCGAGGTACTCGAGAAACCAGAACACACGTGCGGCTTTGATACCTGTCTCGTGGCCTTCGTACACCACCACCTGCCGCTCGGGTGTCACACCACGCAGCGAGAACAGGTGGCCAATCATCCACATGAACGCCTTCAGCGGCGCAGGGCTCGTGTCGATCAGGCTGACGCCCCACAGATCGAGATGAATCGCACCGGGGATTCTGGAGACGGCAAAGGCCTCGGCTGGACGGACATCAAGCACCAGCGGCGGCGCGTCACCGTGAAGCGCGTTCGACAGTTCGGCCGGGGTCATCAGGATCGACATCAGGCGTCCTCCGATTCAAGTTTCTCCAACAGGGCTTCAACGGTCAGTCTCGCGGCCGGCCACAGGTCGCGGGACACGTCCGCGTATACACGCGCCACGATACCGTCGAGATCCGTGATCCCCTCCGCCAGACACTGCCGCACCTGGCGCTCACGTTCTGCGCGATGAGCCAGGTACTCGTCGATACGCGCGACCGGCGACTCGATGATGTCGCCATGGCCGGGCCAGGCGACCAGCGGCGCGCGCTCGCGCAGACGACGGAGGGACTGGAGATAGGCGGCCAGATCTCCACCACGTGCCCGCGGCGGCACCATGATTGTCGTCGTTGCTGTCATCATGTCGCCGCAGAACACGCCGCGCAACCCGGCATGCCAGAAGCACACATGATCGGCCGCATGTCCCGGCGTATGGATGACTTCCAGCTGCTCGTCGCCTGCAGCGATCCACATGCCATCGTGGAGGGCACTGTCGCGCCCGGCCTCCGGCGTCGGCCACCGGAACACCGCAACCGACGGCCAGCGCGCCTCGATCGCGGGCAAACCTGATGCGTGGTCGGGATGGCCATGTGTGATCAGCACCTGCTTGAGTGGGCGTCCCGAGAGGGCCAAGGCTACCTCATCGAGATGGTCGTGATGTCCGACGCCGGCATCGATCAGTGTCGGTACGTGTCCGTCGAGCAGGTACGTGTTGTTGCCGGGTCCTGTCAGCGTGCCGGGATTGCGTGCGTTCAGAACGACCATCGGGCCCTCACAAACGCGAAGTCGCGATCACGGAAGCGCGAGAGGGTATCCGTGGAGTCGCTTCGGCCGGTGAGCAGTCCACCGGATGCCTCGAGCGCGACATCGTCGCGCACCGACCACGACAACAACAGCCGCGCGAAACCGGACCGATCGATGGGATTCACCACACCGAACACACGAATCAGATACCGTTCGCGCGCAAGGCGACGTTCGACGGAGGTGATGAGGCTGAGATCGTCGTTCGTGCTGTCGGCAGGCACATCAGCCCAGTCGCGGTGCCAGACCACCGAGGTGAACAGCCGGTAGTCTCCGGCAGACCGGTCCACGCCCACTCCGGCGTCAATACTGCCGCCCTCCGCACTGCCGGCGACGGTCGGGATGGTGCGATCCGGAACATACGCCGTCTCGGCGCGGATGGCCCACGGACCGATCACCGTTTCTGCGTCTGCGGCAATCATCGTAAATCGTGGATACCGCTCGACCAGCGAGCCCACCACTGTCAGCGAGGGAGGAGCAGGCAACGCCGGCTCAAATGACAACACGCCGAAGTTTTCGGTGCCTCGATAACCGGAGACACTCACGTCGACACGGCCGATGGTTGATGTGACGCGCGCGCCCAACTGCAGGGCATTCGCCGCAAACGCGGGTTCGCGGCGATCGATGCTGCCGGGGAGCGCCGCGGGCAGGACGAGGTCACGTGTCAGATTAAACGGCGAGGTCGGTTCGTCGAGTCCGTCGAACCGGCCACGACGCCCCGGCATGCTGATGATGCCCTCAATGCTCGTGGCTTCGGTGAGGAACACACGGCCGCGCGCAAAGGCGATCGGCAGTCGTGCCTCGGCTCGACCTTCGAGGAAGTAGCGCGCGGAGTCGATGGGGTTCAACACGTCGGACGGCATGATCTCGTCCAGGCGACCCCAGATCAGCGTGCCGTAACCAACGCGCAGGTCACCCGCATTGCCGCGCCACTCGACCCACGCCTCACGGGCCCGAACTATCGCGTCGGTGACCCGGCCACCCCGGCCGGCCAGCAGTGTCTCGGCTTCAACATCGAGTTTCAGGCGAAGCCACGGCGCGGGATCGGCTGTCGCATCCACCGAGAAGCGGGTGCGCAGGTCGGTCACATCCTGATTCGGAAACGCAACACCCAGCGTCGAGACTTCACCACCAACCTGCACAACCGGCTGCGCCTCAGCAGCCGTCGCCGCCAGGGCCAGCAGGAGCCCTGCCGACAGCAGCATGAACCTCATGCCGAGGGACCATCCGCGACGCGAACACGCTCTGCGCTGAAAAGCCATGGCAGTACCTTGATTGTCGCAGGCAGGATGAACACTTCCGCCAGAAACGCCACGGTCATCGTCAGCGCCAGCAACCCGCCGAACCACGCCGTCGGACGGTATTCAGACAACATCAACACGCCAAACGCACAGCTGTTGATGACCGCTGTCGTGAGCGCGGCCCTGCCCTCCTGGGTCGTCGCCGCTTCGATGGCTTCATCGGTGGACACACCGCGGTGCGTCTCCTTCCGGTAGCGACTGATGAAGTGGATCGTGTCGTCATCCACGACGCCCAGCGCCACGCTGGCCACCATCACCGTTGCGATGTTCAGGGAGATGTCCAGCCAGCCCATGGCGCCAAACACCAGCGCCACCGGAAACAGGTTCGGTGCGATGGCCAGCAGGCCGAACCGCCAGGAACGGAACACCAGGAAGATGACCGTGAACACGGTGACGAACGCGAGCGAAAAACTCGAGATTTGTGAACGCACGAGATAGTGATCAAGCGCGGAGAACAACCGGCCCGATCCGGTCACGGTCGGCGCCACCTCGGATCCGGCAAAGATCTCGGCCGCGAGCCGTTCCGCCTCGCGCACCTGCTGAAACACGAGGTCAGAGCTCATCGAGGCCAGCTTGACCGTGATCTGCGCCCGCGAATAGTCGGATGCCGCAACGCGCTCGAGTTCGGCACGGCCCTCATCACCCAGGCCAAAGACCAGCAGTTCCTGCGCGATCTCCTGCGAGGTCTCCGGCACCACGTCCGCATCGGCGCGCCCACCGTTCAGTTCGCGATGCACACGTTTGACGTAGTCGGCCAGCGACGTCACCTTGCCGACAAACGGCAGCGCCTCGAGCGAGGTCGCCAGGCGGTCCATCCGCTGCAGCGTGTCAGGCTGCTGCATCGAGTCCGGTGGCCCTTCGAGAAACACCTGGAACGTGTAGATGCCGGCCAGCTGCGTGTCGATGACTTCCGCAGACTTGTAGAGTTCGTGCCGTTCGCTGAAGAAGTTGATGTGGTTGGTGTCCACCTTCAGCCTGGCCATCCCCATCCCGGCCACCGCGACAACGACCGCGGCAACGGTGAGTACCAGTCGGGCGCGACGCGTCGCAAAGTGCGACACGCGGCGCAGCGGCTCGAGGAACCACGACTCCTGTGGCGCACGGTCCGGCTCCGACTGCACCCACGCCAGCATCGTCGGCACAAGCACTATCGAGATGACGAAGTCGACCATGACGCCGATCGCGGCGCCCATGCCGAATTCGCGAACGGCGACGACCTGGCTCGTGGCCAGCGACAACATGCCGAGCGCGGTGGTCGCGCTTGCACCAAACAGGGGCGCCAGCAGATGGGCGACCGTGCCAACAAACGCATCTTCATGCGTGCCGGTGCGGCGTGCCAGGCCGTAGTGCTGGAGCATGTGCACGTCGTCGGAGATGGCCAACACCACAACCAGCGGCACGATCATGCTGCTGAGCACGTTGTAGGAGAACCCGAAGAGGTCGTAGAGGCCCAGCGTCCACAGCAGGCTGACGAGAATGGCTGCGAAGGTCAGCACCATCTTCCGCCACGAGCGGAACATCACGAACAACGCGCCAAGGGTCAGGATGAAGATCGGCGGCGTAAAAGTGAGCTGGTTGGCGAGCGTGACGCGGTTGTACCACTCGGTGATTTCGAGGCTGCCGTTGAAGTGCGCCTCAAACCCGTCTGGCAGGTGTTTGGCCACCAACGCGCGGATTTCAGCGAGGACTTCGGCACGCAGGTCGTCAATGCGCGATTCGTCGAAGAACACGATGACGGCCGTGACCGTCCCGTCCTCCGAGATCAGGTCGCCCCTGAAGAGGTCATCGGAAATGGCGCGCTCAGCGATCGCCTCCGGCGTCGCAGTGTCGAGATCTTCGAGGAGACGACGCACGTCCAGGCCTGGGTCTTCACCCTCGGCAGCCGGCAGCGTGTCGACCACCGTCGCTGTGGCAAGGCTGGTGACACGGTGGACCGCCTGCACACGCTCGATGTCGGCACTGAGTTCATCGAGTGCCGTGAGGGACGCCCGGCTGAACATCTCTGCCCGGCTCTGAGCCTTGAGCGCGATGATCAGTGTGCGTGTGCCGCCAAACTCGTTCTGGAAGCGCTCGTAGTCCTGGTAGAGAGGATCGTCGGCAGAGAACCAGGCCGTCAGGTCGTTGTCGATTTCCTGGATTTGTGCCCGCGGGGACAGGGCAATGGCACCGATGACGGCAAGGGCTGACAACCACCGCCGCCAGCGGTAGATGAATCTCGCGACGTGCAGGCTCACCGAGCGCCCCGTTCGAGTTCCCGCCTGCTGAAGTCGTCAGCCTTCAGGCCGACGTTGTATTCGGCCTCTTCGATCACCAGTTCGGTGCGGGTCTTGCCGAGCGTATCGGCCATCACCATGTCCATCACGGTCCAGATGCCGCTGATGCGTTCGAGACGACGCACGTCGAAGACCTTCTGCAGTTCATCGCGCCGGTTATGAATTTCTCCACGCACAACCACGAGGTTGTCCTTGCGCACCAGTGACACGATGCGTGGGAAACGTGCGCGCGGATCCTTGTGCCGGGATTCGAGACGGTACGCCGGATGTGTGGTGCCGTCGGGCGCAGTCCACTGGGCGTTTTCGTCGAGCAGCATATACGTGTAGTCGTTGAACTCGCGGCCGCCGATGTCTTCATAGGTGAAGTCGGAGCCCACAAAACTGTCCTGCATTTCGCTGCCGGCGATGCGTCGCACCCGGCCCAGCGACGGCAGATACAGGAAGCGCTCGTCGTCGGCCTCGGGGTTCTCCCACACGAGAAAGCCCGTGCCTGCGATGTCGTTTGGATAGGTGAAGCGTGTGAGGGAGCGATCACCAGGGACTGGACGTCCCGCGCCGCCCTTCATGCTGAGGATGGTGAGCGCGCGTTCACGTTCGCGGTTCTGGCGGTCGAACAGGCGCATGCGCATCGTGGTGCGCCCGTCCCGCCCGGTCTCGCGGTCTTGAACGGCGCGTGCGACCCAGGTGCCGCGTTCCTGTGGGGAGCGTCCTTGAGGCTGATTCGTCGCCTGAAGAAAAAAGGTGTTCCCGGCCCAGGTATTAAGGAAGTGCGATATGAGGAAGATAATAAACAGGCGAGACATCGTTCTTACGTAGTCAAACAGTTTCCGGGGAAAGGAAACCGTGCGGGACTTGCTAAGTAGCGTGGGCCGAGAACGACGGGACTAATTGTGTGAAATCTTTCACAAAGAGTCAAGCCCTGTTTTGGGCCGCCGTTTTTGTGTTTTGTTCGCCCCAACCCAGGGCCAGCGTCAGTTCCACGCCACGGCGCCGACGTGCGTCGACAGCTTGCGTTTGTCCTCATCGCTGAGGGGCACGGGCTGGTTACGCTCGTAGTCGTAGCGCACCTGCACCGTTTGTGCCTCGAGGACCACGTTCCCGGTCGACACGTCGACAACTTCGTACGCGTAGCGGAAGCTCGTGCGGCCGAAGCCGTCGAGTTTCGCGCGAACCTCCAGCTGGTCGCCATACGAAGGCTGCGCGCGGTAGTCCACCTCCGCCCGGGCGAGGATGACGCCGCGAATGCCCTGCGCCTTCCACAACGCAAACCGCGCGTTCTCGAGGTACGTGAGGTAGACCGCGTTGTTGACGTGTCCATACGGATCACAGTCACGGAACCGCACCGTCAGACGGACGTGCACGAGCCAGTCACTTGTCCCGCTCACCGCGCGTTCCTCTTCTGTTCGAGCCGGCGCTCCGCCTGCAGGCGCTCGAGTTCAACAACCGAGTGGTCCGCGTATTTCATGGCGTCAGCAATGGCGGTGTGCCCTGCGCGGTCAGCGATCAGGCGATGCATCTGCTGACAGACCCGTCGATACGCGGGATGCCCCTGCGGCGCCGTGCGGAGCTCGATGACGTGCATGGCCTCGCGGGCATTCATGTCCATGAGGAAACGCACTCGGTACGCCATCGGCACCACGTACTGCGCCACATCTGTCAGGCCGGCTTGGACCAACTGCTCGTAGGCATCGGCGCATCGTGCCATCACGCTCTGCCATTCCTCGTTGCCGCCGGCCTCCACAATCGCATCAGGCTGGGTGAAGCCATGCGCCACCGACAGCGACTGCCAGTCGATGGTGCAGAGCCGATGCCGCTGCAGATCGCGGAACGCCCCGTAGTCGGTCAACACGTCAAATCGATAGGAGGTACGTTCGAACGCGCGGCCAGGACGATGGCGGCGGTTTGCGCGATCGCCAACGTAGGTCCTCAGCACCTCGGCGCGTTGCTCAGCTGACAACGACCGCGCGAGGGCGAGCAGCTGATCATCCGGAAGGTCAACCGACGTGTACAGCGCAGCGGCAACGACCTTGGTTTCGCCCTCGGGGTCGAAGTCCGACAGCACAACTTCGTCACGCAGCTCCGGCGCAGCCCCGTCGGTGAGGCGGGCAGCCAGGTCACGCGTTCTCGCGCGGGTCTCCGACAGGTAACTCGTCCACCGCATGCCGCGGTCCGGCTGATCAACACGCGTGAAAAACGCCGGCATGACCTTGCGCAGTTCCTGCAGCATCAGGTCTGCGTAGGCGCGGGTTTCGGCCAGTGGATGCGCGCGCATCCGCAGCAACAGTGCCTCGTAGGCCTGGCCCGTGCCGTAGATGCCGACGTTCGATCGTGTTGCCGCCGGCAGCAGTCCGCGCAGCGTATCGAGGGCCTTCGCGCGAATGGCCGCGCGGTAGACCTGATCGGAATCGCCGGGTGTCCTGGGATGCCGTGCCTCGAACCACTCGCGCATCGGATCGATCCACTTGGCGTAGACCTCAAACGCGTGATCGAGCGCACCGGTGTAGGTGTCCCGCAGCGGATGGCCGTCGAGTTCCTGCGGCACCAGGTACCGCCAGTGGCCGTCGCGTCGCTGCGTGTACGGAATGTATCGCGTGGACTGCTCGAGATACGCCATCAGGCGACCGCGCTCGAGCACCTTCGTCAGCAGGTTCGAGACGTCCTCGCAGGCCAGATGCATGCCGCCCAACTGGGCGACCGAGTCGTCACCGTAGTCGTTGAAGACCCGCTGATACAGGTCGTCCGCACGGGAGGCCCGCACCGCTTCAGCGCGTTCGTGTGCGCCGGCGGGAAGCTGGTCGAGAAACTCGTCAAGCAACAGGCGCCGGACCGACTTGGCCGACCGTGAGTAGCGCGCGAACAACGCGCCTTTGACCGTTTCCGGAAGGTTGATCAGCGCAAAGACGGGCTGATCGACGTTGGTGACAAACGGCGCGAGGGCGGCCGCTTCCTCTGGAGTGAATTCGCCTGTCGCCGCCACCACTACTCCTCGTCGTCGTCTTCGTCGGAATCGTGCCGCGCCCAATAACGCTCGTACTCCTCGAGGAAAGTGAGCGACTCGAACGAGGCCATACGGTCGAAGAACAACACGCCGTCAAGGTGATCGAACTCGTGCTGAATGACACGCGCCGGGAAACCCTTGGCCGTGAACGCAATCTGGCGGCCGGAACGGTCGTACGCCTTGACGCGCACTTCCGGCGCGCGCGGTACACGTCCACGCACGTCAGGAATACTGAGGCATCCTTCCCAGCCCAGTTGATCGGATGCGCCCACGAGCGTGAGCTCAGGATTGATCAGCGCCATCAACGGCATCTCCTCGCCATCGTCAATCAGCGCACCAAACGTGCGCGCTCTGGCGCCGGCGACAAAAAGCCGGAGCCCCTCATGCACCTGAGGCGCGGCGAGGCCAATCCCCGAGTATTCATGCATGGTCTCGAACATGTCGTCGATGAGGCGCTGCACTTCGGGATCCGTAATGCGCTTGGGATCGATGGGCTGGGCTTTGGTGCGCAGCACGGGATGGCCGAGCCGCGACACCTTGAGGATGGCCATGCCCGAATTATATGGGGTGCTCTGAAGGGTGACCGCCCTGCGGTCGATAAATAGCCATCATGATGCGAGTTCTTGTGATGGCCACGTTTGTGGTGGCGCAATCAACGGGCGGATGCCTCAGTTCACTCAAAAACGCCATCCCGACCGGCACGTCCGGTGAGCCGGCCATGGAGGCGTTCAGCGGCAACTGGTCATCGCTGGCTGCGTCAGCGGCGTCCAATGCGTGCACGGACTTTTTGTGGCGTGTGACCGACGTGACGGCCAGCGGCGCGTCCGGGGAGTGGTCCGCACGGTGTCTGACGGCCATTCCGGTGAGCGGCACAGCGTCGGCGACGTTTGTGGACGGCGAAGTGCGATGGACGGCAACGGGAGCAGGCACCATCGAAGGCGCCTCCTGCCCGGTTGCCCTGGCCGGTACGTCTGGACTCGCGAATGGTCAGGTGAGGATTTCGTATGCAGGCACGACGTGCCTGGGGCCCGTAAGCGGGACGGAGATTCTGAGGAAGTAGGGCGGAACCGCAGTTCCGCCCCTCCTCACGCGGGAGCGCGCGACGATCAGGCGAGTTCGTCGGCGCTGTTGACGCCGTAGAACGAGAACCAGGGCTTGGCCGGCTTGAGGGCCTCGTTGACGTTCTTGATGTTCTCGACACCCTTGGTCTCGAGCCACTTGCGGAACGCGTCGGCGCCTTCCTTCGCGTAGACCGGCATGCCGTCCTTCCAGGTGGCGCGGCCACACAACACACCCGAGAAACGCACGCCGGACTCGCCGGCCAACGCCAGCGACTCTGTGAACTCGGCGTTGCTCACGCCGGCTGACAGATAGATGAACGGCTTGGTGGACGCCTCGGCCGCCTTGAGGAACAACGCCTTGGCTTCGTCGCGCGTGTAAGCGACTTCACCCGTCTTGTTGGCCGCGGCGCCTTCGACGAACTTCATGTTGATCGGAATTTCGACCTTCATGACATCCACGCCGTAGCGGTCCTTGGTGAACTCGGCCATCGCGCCGGTCACCACCTCGGGCTTCTTCTTCGCATACGCGAGGCCCTTTTCATCGGCGCCTTCTTCGTAACCAACGAACTCGAGGAAAAACGGAATGTCGTTGGCGCGGCACTCGTCGCCGATGCGCTCCACCCACGCCTGCTTGAGATCGTTGACCGGCTTGGGATCAAAGGGCGTGTAGTAGAGCAGGATCTTGATGCAGTCGGCGCCGGCTTCCTTGAGGCGGCGGACCGACCACACGTCCAGCAGATCGGGCAGGCGGCCCGGCGTGTTGGCGTCGTACCCGGTCTTTTCGTAGGCCATCAACAGGCCCGCGTTTTTCGCGCGACGCTTGGACGGCCCGATGCCCCATTCCGGATCCAGCAGGATGGCGCTCGCGTGCGGCGTCAGGACCTCAGTGACCAGGCCCTTGAACTCCTCCATCATGGCGTCGGTCACGTCGCGGCCGCTGTCCTTGGCCAGTGCCTTCTTCAGTGAGCCACGCTGGTCCATGGCAGCGGCGGCAATGACGCCGCGTCCGTCCGAGACGGCCTTCATTCCTGCGAGTTTTCCGGGTGACATCTTCATGGTCTGATCTCCTGAGCCAAAAGCCGACGAATTTTATCATTGCCCGTGAGCTGATCCGGGAATCGCCGGTCTTCAATGACGATCTGAGTGAGTGCGTCCTGTGTGAGTGATGGAATATCGAGCGCGGCCTCGGCAGCATGGACAGCCTCGAGGGACGCGCGTGTCGTTGGGTATCGGGGCGTGAACAACGTGCAGCAGTCCTGATCGGGCAGGATCGATGTCGCGTATGTGCCCAGGGCCTGGGCGTCGCGGGTGATCGCCTCCTTGTCGGTGCCGATGAGGGGGCGCAGAATCGGCAGCGTCGCCACGTCGTCGATTGCGCGAATGTTCTCCAGTGTCTGCGACGCCACCTGACCGACCGATTCACCGGTAATGAGAGCGTCCGCCTTGACGCGCAGCGCGATTTGTTCGGCGAGGCGCACCATCATGCGGCGGTAGATCACTACACGAAGGGGTGGCGGTACGGTGACCAGGACCTGCTGCTGGAATGCACCGATCGGCACGAGGTAGAGCCGCGTCTTGAGCTGGTACTTCGTCAGGGTCGCGGCCAGTTCCCGGGCTTTCTCCTGCGAGGCGTTGTTCAGAATCGGGTACGAGTGAAAGTGCACCAGCTGGACGCGCACGCCGCGCCGCATGAGATGCCATGCGGCCACCGGTGAGTCGATGCCACCCGACAGCAGGCAGATGGCTTTGCCGCCGGTGCCGACCGGAAGTCCGCCCACGCCGGGTTCGCGGTCGAAAAAGACGAACGCGCTGTCGAGCAACATGTCGATGCGCACGGTGAACTGGGGCCGTTTCAAATCGACCGGCCAGTTCAGGGCGTCCACGACTCGTTGACCCAGTCGACGCTCGATCTGCGGCGACTCCAGCGGAAACCGCTTGTCGGCGCGATGCACCTTGATGCGGAACGGCACGGGCGTCCGTGTCCTGAGACCGTTGATGACGATGTCGGCCAGCTGGTCGAGGTCGGCAGGCGCGTGGACCGCACGCGCGAACTGGCCGATGCCCGGCACCCGCAGCAGGCGCTGCCGCGCCTCATCCCACTGCGAGTCGTCGCCCAGCTGGACTTCGATACGCCCGACAACCGAGCGTACATCCACCACGTCGAGCCCGGCGAGGGCTCCACGGATGTTGCGCATCAGCATCTGAATGAACCACGCCCGGTTCCGCCCTTTGAGGGTGATCTCCTGGTAGTGGACGAGGACGGACGTCACCTTCGGATTGTACCGTCGGCGAGCAGGGCGTCGGCCGCAGCGTGACCGCTGCGGACGGCGCCCTCGATGGTGCCGGGCAGTCCGGTGTCCGTCCAGTCACCGGCCAGATAGAAGCCCGGGAGCGGCGTGCGCGGCCCCGGCCGCGGCGGCGCGCCCGGGGCCAGCGAAAACGTCGCGGGGGGGGCGCGCCCCCCCACCGCCGGCGAGCCCCCCCCGGGGGCGGGGGCCGGCCCGCCCCCCCCCC
>BTVE01000052.1:0-33105 GCA_045862915.1 Acidimicrobiia bacterium | reverse complement strand
TCAAGCCACAGTCGGAAAACATCTTCGTCGTCCTGCGTTCTGGATTCCACCAGTCGGAGTTCGCGCCCGAGAATCCGGCGCGCGAGTGGTACTGGACGCAGAAGGAACTGGTCGCAAACTTCAAGAACCCCCGCAAGGCGTCGACGTTGTACCTCGAATTTGACGCCCGGCCTGATCTGTTCGACCAACCGCAGTCGGTGAACGTCTATCTTGGCAGCGAGAATGTTGCCAGCCTGTCAGCCTCAAACAAGGATCCCGTCCTCCATCGGATCGCTCTCAGCCCGGCGCAGTTGGGGGACGCGGACATCGTTGAACTCCGGATCGTCACCGATCCCTCGTTCATCCCGACAGCCATCGGGGCAGGCACGGACATCCGCGAACTGGGCATCCGGGTCTATCACCTGTTTGTCGACCCTTCCTGAGCCTCACCGGACGCCGGCCTCCACGCTGAGGCCCCTGGGTGTGCTTGCGGGCCTGCTGATTGCCCTGCTCGCGACGCCTGTCGTGGCGCGGGCAGAGTTGGTCACGGTGCGCGGCGGGCGTGTGATGAAAGTCGAACGTGTCGCGTACGAGGGCGATACGGTCATCCTCACGTTGCGCGGCGGGGGAGAGATGCGCACGCCACGCGACTTCGTGATCGACGTGCAACCCGACGAATTGCCCTGGCCTGAACCGCCCGCGCCGCCGGCACCTGAGCCGGCCGAGGTCAGTGAAGTGCCGGCCGCGCCTCCCTCCGAGGCCGAACTCCACCTGCTCATCAATCGCATGGCGAACGAGTACGGCGTGGATGCGCGCCTTGCGCACGCGGTGATTCGTGTGGAGTCCAACTACCAGGCCGATGCCGTGTCCCCGAAGGGCGCGATGGGGCTGATGCAGTTGATGCCGGCAACCGCACGGCAGTATGCGGTGGAGAACCCGTTTGACCCCGAGCAGAACCTGGCGGGCGGACTCCGCCACCTGCGTGGACTCCTGGATCGCTACGGGCGCGGCCGTGAAACGCTGGCGCTGGCGGCCTACAACGCCGGGGAAGGTGCTGTCAGCAAGTATCAGGGCATCCCGCCCTACCGCGAGACGCGCAACTACGTCGAGCGCATCATGACGCTGGTTCGGCAATAACGCAGGGCATTCACGTGGAATTCCGCTGCCGGGTCGCCACAGCCAACGGACAAGTCTCCACCGCCACCTTCGAGGCGGACAACGAAGCGCGGCTGAGGCTGGAGCTCGAAGAGAAGGGCCTGTACCTCCTCTCACTGCAGCCGGTGGGCAGCGTCGGCGGCTTCACACTTCGTCGTCCCAAGAAGAAGATCTCCTCGGAAGAGTTCCTCATCTTCAACCAGGAACTGGCCACACTCCTGCGCGCGGGTCTTCCTCTCGTGCAGTCACTCGACATCCTGCGTCGCCGTGTCCCGAATCCCGCGTTCAAGCGTGTGCTTGACGATGTGTATGAGCGGGTGCGGTCGGGTAACGCCTTGTCGGACGCGTTTGAGGCGCAGGGCGGGATGTTTACCGGCATCTACCACGCCTCGCTGATGGCGGGTGAAAAGTCCGGCAGCCTGGAAACCGTGCTGCGCCGCTACGTGGCGCACATGAAGGTCATGGCGGCGGTCCGCGGCAAGATGATTTCCGCGTTGATCTATCCGGTCGTGCTGCTTCTGCTGGCGGCGGTGGTTGTGGGCCTCATCGTATTCAAGGTCGTCCCGGAGTTCGCCGAGTTTTATCGCGGCTTCGGCAACGCGCAGCTGCCGGCGTCCACCCAGTTCATCGTGGCCGTCTCGAACACCCTCGTGAACAACGCGTTCCTGTGGCTGGCGGCACTGCTCGCCATCGGCGGCAGCATTGCGGTGTGGGTGCGGCAGCCGGGGCAACGCAGCCGGTTGCATCGCGGCGTGATGCGTCTGCCGTGGTTTGGCCCGTTGAGCCGCAAGTTTGCGACGGCGCAGGTGGCCCGCACGATCGCCACACTGCTCTCGGGCGGTATCCCGCTGGTCAACTCGCTGGACATCTCGTCGAAGTCGGTGGGCAACCAGGCCGTCGCGGGCGATCTCGGCGTCGTGGCGCGCGAAGTGCGTGAAGGCTCCAGCCTCGCGCAATCGCTGCAGCGACGGGGGACCTTCCCTGATGTTGCCGTCGAGATGGTGGAAGTCGGCGAGTCGACCGGCGCCTTGGCCGAAATGCTCAACAGCATTGCCGACTTCTACGACGAAGAAAACGACACGAGTCTGACGCGATTTTCGAATCTGGTGCAGCCCGTGTTGCTGATTGTGATGGGTCTGGTCATCGCCGGTCTGCTGCTGGCGTTGTACATGCCCCTGTTCCAACTCTCGAGCCTGGCGCGGTGATGTGATGGAAACGGAAACCGAGACCCTCTACGCCGACGGCGAACACGCCCCTGTTGATCACGCGGCCGAATCGGCCCGTGCGCGCAAACTCGCGCAGCGGTACGAACTTGAGTACGTCGACCTCAACCGCTTCCTCATCAACAACGAGCTGTTCCGGAGCATTCCGGCCGACCTGATGTTGCGCTACGGTTTCGTGCCGTACCGCCGTGACGGGCAGACGCTGCTCATCGTGGTCTCCGACCCGAGCGACCTGCAGGCCATCGACGAAATCAGCCTGCAACTCGGCATGCCGGTCCGGGTAACCGTCGGGTCGCCGTCGGCGATTCAGGGCATCCTCAAGAAGTCCGAAAGTTCAACGCGCGTGCTGGAAGAGGCCACCGAAGGCTTCCAGATGCAGATCCTCCGCGACGAGGAGGCCGGCACCAGCGACGAAAACCTCACGGTCGACAAACTCACATCGGACACCAGTCCGGTCATCCGGCTGATCGACACCATGGTGTTCACCGCGCTGCAGCGCCGCGCATCGGACATCCACGTCGAGACGGGCGACGATGCCGTGTATGTGAAGTACCGCATCGACGGCGTGCTGCAGCCGGCGATGAAACCGATCGACAAGAAGCACCACAGCACGTTGATCTCGCGTATCAAGGTCATGTCGGAACTCGACATCGCCGAGAAGCGTGTGCCGCAGGACGGCCGCTTCAAGATGCGCGTGCGCGGCAAAACCATCGACTTCCGTGTGTCGATCATGCCGAGTGTGCACGGCGAAGACTCGGTCATCCGTATCCTCGACAAGGAATCGATCAGCGAGCAGTTCACCGAGCTGCGTCTCGACATCCTCGGCTGGCCGGAAGAGGAGATGCGCCGCTTCCGGAAGTACATCCGTGAGCCCTACGGCATGGTGCTGGTCACCGGCCCCACCGGCTCCGGCAAGACGACAACGCTCTACGCCGCGCTGTCGGAGATCAAGTCGACGGAAGACAAGATCATCACGATTGAGGATCCGGTCGAATACCAGCTCAAGGGCATCACACAGATCCCGATCAACGAAAAGAAGGGGCTGACGTTTGCCCGCGGCCTGCGCTCGATTCTTCGCCATGACCCCGACAAGATCATGGTCGGTGAAATCCGCGACCCCGAGACGGCGCAGATTGCCATCCAGTCGGCACTGACCGGTCACCTCGTGTTCACGACGGTCCACGCCAACAACGTCATCGACGTGCTCGGCCGCTTCCTGAACATGGGCGTTGAGCCCTACCAGTTCGTCTCGGCGCTCAACTGCGTGCTGGCGCAGCGACTCGTGCGGCGGATCTGCGACCACTGCAAACGGCCGGCGACGGTGACGGAAGAGATGCTGGTCGAGTCCAGGCTGGATCCGACGCTGGCGAAGACGCATCCATTCTTCGAGGGCGGCGGCTGCATTGAGTGCGGCGGCACGGGCTTCAAGGGCCGGACGTCCATCTGTGAGCTGATGGACCTGACCGATCGCATCCGTGACATGATCCTCGACAGACGGCCCACGACCGAAATCAAGCGCGCGGCCCGCGAAGACGGCATGACCTTCCTGCGTGAGTGCGCAGTGGGCCTCGTCATGAAGGGGGAGACCACGTTGCGCGAAATCAACAAGGTGACATTCGTCGAATGAGCACTCGCGGTTCTTCCTTCTCGTTCGGGCTGGCCTCGTCGCCACCGTCGGTGGCGGTGGAAATTGCCTCCGGCCGGGTCACGGTCGCCGAGATTGCCGGTGGCGCGTCCGGCATGGTGGTCTCGGCGTACGCCTCGGAGCCGTTGCCGGCGGACGCCGTCACGCCAACACATACCGGCCCCAATGTGCCGGATGCGGGCGTCGTGACCAGCGCGATCCGTCGCGCGTGCGAAAAGGCCGGTCTGCGCGTGCCAAAACGAGCCGCCCTCATCGTGCCGGACTCGGCCACGCGGGTGTCGCTGCTCAGCTTCGAGGACCTGCCGGCCCGGCAGGCGGACATCGAACAACTCGTGCGCTGGCAGATCAAGAAGTCCACACCGTTTGCGGTGGAGGACGCGCAAATCTCGGCCGTCGTCACACATCGGGAACCCGGCGCCACGACGGTTGCGGCCGTGGCGGCACAGCGCGACGTCATCGCGCAGTATGAAATGCCGCTCACGGCCCTGGGCATACACGTGGGCGTGGTGGATGTGGCCAGCTTCAACGTGCTGAATGCCGTCCTGGCCAATGGCAACGCGCCGCAGGGTGACTGGCTCCTGGTCTGCCTGGCGCGCGAGTCCACGTCGCTGGCGATCGTGCGGCAGGGCTCGTTGATGTTTTATCGCCATCGTCCCAACGTGGGTGACGAGCCGCTGAGCGCGCTCGTGCACCAGACGGCGATGTATCACGAGGACCGCATGGGCGGACAGAAGTTCGCGCGGGTGTGGGTGGCGGGCTCTGCCTGGGTGCCGGGCGGCGGTGATGCGATGCGGCGGGAAATTTCCGACCGCCTGGGCGTACAGGCCGACCCGGTGGACGTGCGCGCGTCGGTGAACCTGGGCGACCGTGTGACGGCAGGCGCTGAGGTGCTGGATGCGCTGGCCGCACCGCTGGGCATCCTCGTGCGGGAACGGAAGGCGGCCTGACATGATGCTGCGCGGCAACCTCGCCACACGGCCCTTTTACAACGAGCGCCTCGTCTCGGCGGTGCTGGTGATTCTGGCGCTCGTCGCGGTCGCGCTCACGGTATACAACGCGACGCGCCTGACGGCGTTGTCCTCGCGCCGGTCCGAACTGCGGGCGCAAATCGCCGCCGACGAGGCGGAGGTCAATCGCGTCCGCGCCGAAGCCGCAGCGATTCAGGGCAGCGTCGATCGCACCGCACTGCAGACGCTGGCGGGCTCCACGCGCCTGGCGAATTCGCTCATCACGGCGCGCACATTCAGCTGGACCACCTTCTTCGGATTCATCGAAGACACCATCCCGATGGACGTGCGCATCACCGCGGTGTCGCCGGAAGTGGAGAAGGGCGAGATCATCGTCACGCTGCTGGCGCTGGGGCGCACAGCGCAGGGCATAGACACCTTCAGCCGCGCGCTCGAAGACACCCACGCATTCAAGAATCTGTTCTTCACCGTTGCGGACAAGACTGACGATGGCCTGTTTCGCGTGACGATGCGGGCCACCTACATCCCGCCGGCCTTGCCGCCTGCGGCCCCACCTGCCGATGCGGGAGGTCAGCGATGAGCCTCTGGAAGCGGGTGCTGACGGAACGTCGCGGGCTGGTTGTTCCCATCCTGGCGGCACTGGTCATCAATCTCCTGATCGCGGGTGCGGCCGTGATGCCCCTGTCACGCAGCGTCGAATCCGACGAGGTCCGCGCCGGCGACATGAAGTTCGCACTGGCGGATGCACAACGCACCGCCCGCGTCGCGAGTGATACACGCACGAGCCAGGTGCAGGCGGGCGCCGAACTGCAGAAGTTCTACGCCGACGTGTTGCCCCAGAACCTCGGTGATGCCCGGTCGGCCTTGTTCCTGGAACTGATCCGGATCAGCGAAGAGACAGGGTTGCAGTACCAGAACAACGTCTTCGAGCCCGAGGAAGTCGACGACAGTCCGCTGATGCGGTATCGAACGGATGTGGTCCTCAATGGCGAGTACGCGGGCATCCGGCGGTTCCTGTATCTGCTGGAAACGGCGCAGCAGTTTTTTGTCGTTGAGAGTGTGAAGCTCGGCCAGAGCGGACAGAATCAAGGCCGCGGCGGCTCGATTGAAGTCGTACTGCAAGTGACGACCTATTACAACAACGCCGCGCCGGCGGGAGCGGGCCAGTGAAACTGACCGCCTCCAATCCTGCCGAGCAGCGACGGCAGTTGATTCTGCTCGCGGTCCTTGTGGTTGTGGGTGCCGGGGTCTGGTACACGCAGTACGGTCCTGGGGCGACCGAGGCGACTGTCTCGGCGTCCAACTCCCCAGTGCCTGCCGCCGGTGGTGCCGGACAGGTGGCCAGCGGCGCGATGCCCCAGCCGGTGCAGTTGGGTGCACTCGAACCGGTGTTGGAGCAGGTATCAGGCGCACGGAATCCGTTTGCGTTTGGCGTGCCCCCGGCGCCGCCCCGACCGCCCGCCCCACCTCCCGCGCCGCCGCGGGCGCCGGTGGAGACGCCGCGGCCGACCCCAGTCGGGCCGCCGGCCCGGCCGCCGGTACCGGTGAAGTTCCTCGGGTTTGCCGAGGTGGTCGCTGGGCAAGCGGGCAAGGTGGTCTCGCTCAAGGTCGGGGAAGAAGTGGTGATGGCGCGCGAAGGAGATCTCGTGGACGGCCGGTATCGACTGGTGAAGATTGGTCTCGAGTCGATCGAGATGACATATGCGGACGGGCAGGGACGCACGACGATCCGCCTGACGGGACAATAACGACGTGAACTGCGCGCGAGAAGGAGTCTTGGTGGTGAGAACGAGCATGCGACGACACGCCGCTCCAGTGGCCCTGGCGATGGCGGTGCTGGTGGCATCGGGATGTGCGACGGGTCGCGCGTTCCGATTGGGGCAGCAGGCCGCGGACAAGGGTGACTGGGATACGGCCGTCGCGTATTACCGCGACGCGCTCGCCAAGGACCCGGGCCGGATCGACGCGAAGATCGCCCTGCAGCGGGCCTCGCAGGCCGCCTCAGCCATTCACATGGAACGCGCCAAGTCGCTCGAGGAACAGGACCAGATGGCTGCTGCGGCTGCCGAGTACCGGCTTGCCGCTGACCTCGACGCTTCCAACGTCTTTGCGGCAGCCAAGGCAGCGGCGATTGAACGCCAATTGCGCGCCGAAATCGAGGCCATGCGTCCACCGTCGCAGATGGAGACGCTTCGCGATCAGGCCCGCCAGACGTCCACGATCCCCGCGCTCGCGGATCCGCGCGCCCCGGTGAACCTGCGCTTCGTCAACACGGCGGTGCGCGAAATCCTCACGTCCATCGGTCTCTACGCCGGCATCAACGTCTCGTTCGTCGAGACGCCGAGCATGCCGAACCTGAACCGGCCGTATTCGATCGACCTGCAGGGGGAAACGCTCGAATCTGCGCTCCACCAGGTGCTCAACGCCAACGCGATGACCTTCAAGGTCATCAATCCGCGCGGCATCCTCGTCTACGGTTCCGACCAGAACAGCCGCCAGCAGCATGACGACGTGTATGTGCAGGTGTTTTATCTGTCGCACGTCGAAGCGACGGAAATGAGCCAGCTGCTGTCCCAGCTGACCCAGCAGGTGCAGGGCACCCGGCCCCTGGTCACGCAGAACAAGAACACGAACGCGCTGACCGTGCGCGCGACCCTGCCGGTGCTGCAGACGTTTGAGCAGATCATCCGCGCCAACGACAAGCCCAGGGCTGAAGTGCTGATTGACGTGGAAATCCTCGAGGTCGACCAGCAACGCGTGAAGCAGCTGGGCCTCAACCTCAGTCAGTACGCCCTCGGATTCACGTTTTCGCCCGAGGTGTCGCCGCCCAACACGGCCACCACGCCGAATGCGTTTCCGTCGCAGCCGCCCCCCTTCAACCTGAACACGATCAGCCAAGGCGTGAGCACGGCCGACTTCTACGCCACCGTACCGTCCGCGCTGATCCGCCTGCTGGAGTCGGACTCACGCACGAAGTTGCTCGCGCGGCCGCAGCTGCGAGGCCAGGAACGATCGCCGCTGACGCTCAACCTCGGTGACGACATTCCGGTACCGCAGACAACGTTTGCGGCCCAGGCGACCGGTGGCCTGGCCACGCAGCCAGTGACGCAGTTCAACTACCGCACCGTCGGTATCGTGCTCAACATCACGCCGCAGGTGAGTTTCGACGGCGAGATCATCCTCGACATCACCGTGGAAAGCAGCCGCATCGGCGGCAACGTCGACGTGGCCGGCACCTCGTTGCCGTCGTTCGGCACACGGCGCGCGCAGACGCGTCTCCGCATGCGTGACGGCGAATCGAACCTGCTCGCCGGCCTCATCAAAGAAGAAGACCGGTCGGTGGTGCGCGGCATGCCCGGCATCAACAACATCCCGATTCTGCGGTCACTGTTTGGCGGCACGGAGCGCACGGTTGGCGACAGCGACATCGTGATGATCATCACGCCGCGTCTGCTGCGGTCGCAGGAACTCACGGCGGCCGACCTGGCGCCGATGTACGTCGGCACCGGCAACAACTTCGGGGCCTCGCAGCAGCCGCCGCTCATCACCGAGCAGTCACTGGCCGGTGTGCAGCCGCCTGCCGGCGGCGGAACCACACCTCCGGCCGCAACGGGCGCAGGGCAGACACAGACGCCACCCGCCGTGGCCGGTGGCGCTCAGACGCAGACACCGCCCGTGCAGCAAGCTCCACCGGTGACACAGACACCGCCACCGACACCTCCTGTCACGCCGCCGCCATCGTCGAGTCGCGCTGTCGGCATCGTGCCGATCGAAAGCGGGAACACGCCGGCGCCACCGCAGGGGAATCAACTGCCCGCGCGCGTCGTCGTGACGCCTCCGGGCACGGAGTTCCAGATGGGCGGGCAGCCGTACAACGTGCCCATCACGGTGACCAATGCCTCGCAGATGGCCTCCGTGACGATGACGCTGCAGTACAACCCGGCCGTACTGCGCGCGACAGTGGTGAATGAAGGCAACGTCATGCGCGCGGATGGCGCCACCACATCGTTTGTTCCGAAGATCGACGCTACGACCGGCCGTATCGACATTGCGATTACCCGTCCAGGCGACAAGGTCGGCGCCACCGGAAATGGCCTGCTGGCCACCGTGGTGTTCGAGGCGATTGGCGCCGGACAGTCGCAGATTGCCGTCTCTGGTGTCGCACTGAATGCCGCGGGGCAGCAGGTGCCGCTGCAGCTGGTGCCGGCGACGGTGACGGTGAAGTAGGGCACAGGGAGGGATCATGACCAGGCGACAGTTCGATCGGAAGATCGCCGGGTTCACGTTCATCGAACTGCTTGTCACGACGGCGGTGTTGATGGTGCTGGCCTCCGCTGCGCTGCCACTCGCGCGAGTGACGGTGAAGCGCCAACGCGAGGTCGAGTTGCGCCGATCGTTGAGGGAAATGCGCGAGGCCATCGACCGATTCAAGGACATGGCCGACACGCAGATCATCTCTCCGTCAGAGGTGCAATTCGGCTCGGAAGGGTATCCGGCGTCGTTGACCATCCTTGTGGAGGGTGTCACGCGCAACAACGATGCGACCGGCACCAAGATCAAGTTCCTGCGCCGCATTCCCATTGATCCGATGACCGGCACCGCCGACTGGGGCATGCGGTCGTATCAGGACAGCCGTGACTCCACGGTGTGGGGCGGACAGAACGTCTACGACGTGTATTCCAAGTCAGAAGGCACGGCGCTTGATGGCACTAAATACAAGGACTGGTAACCCATGAGAGACCCGCAGCGCGCACGATCCGACCACGGCTGGACGCTCATCGAGCTCCTGGTGGTCATCTCGCTGATCATGATTCTGGCCTCGGTGGCCATGAGCCAGTACAACACCTCGGTCAAGGCTGCGCAGGAAGCGACGCTCAAAGCGAATCTCTTCAGGATTCGCGAGGCCATCGACCAGTACTACGCGGACAAAGGGCAATACCCGGCATCCATTCAGACGCTCGTCAGCGAAGGCTACCTTCGGGATGTGCCCATTGATCCCATCACCAAGTCGAAGGAAACCTGGACCATCGTTCCCGCTGAACCCGATCCCAGCCGCCCGACCACGGATACCGGCATTTACGACGTGAAGAGCGGGTCGGAAGGCACTGCGCTGGACGGCACCCGGTATTCGGACTGGGACTGACCGGTAGAGGCCACTGACGTCGGCCGTCGACAGCAGACGGGCATGCACGAGAGGGTACAAGGCAAGGGCCGCGCAGATGCGCGGCCCTTGGTGTTTGCAGCTGGTCGCCGTCGGTTACTGGACGTTCACGTTGACCGTCGCAATCCGGTCGGTACCAAATCGGGGAATCACCCGCGCGCGAACGGTGTAGTCTCCCCGTTGCGGAAACACATACGACGTCGACAACGAATCTGTCGTGCGCGTGACGCCATTGCCAAAGTCCCAGATCACCGAGTCGATCGGCACGTTGGTCGGCACCCCGGACACCGTGAAGGTTACGACCTGGCCGTACGTGTGATTTGGGCTGGAGGCCGCAAGTTGGATCGTGAAGCCGAGCACGGCCACGCTGCCGGACTGCTGGACCGCTGCGCCATCCGCATCCGTTGCCGTGACGCGCACGACGAAGATGTCTTCGTCCTCGAAGAAGTGCGTGGCCGACGTCGCCGAAGAAATTGTGCCCAGGTTCACGGTCCTGCCGTCGCCGTAGTTCACGACCACATTCTGCAATGTTGCGCCCGCACTCGGGGTGATGACGAAGGTCGCCGGCGCTCCCACCGTGATACTCGCCGGCACCGTCAGCGAGACTGTGGACGCCGTCTTGAGTGTGAGAGCCACCGTGGCGGACTTGCCGCCCGCGGTTGCCGTCACAGTTGCCGCCGCCGTCGTCGACAGGGATACAGTCGCGGTGCCACCGTCACCCGTGACTGCCGACGCCGCCGACAAAGTGCCCGCCGTCGTGCTGAAGGAGACCGGCACACCAGCCAGACCGTTGCCCGAGGCGTCCTCGACCCGCGCAGTGATTTGTGATGTGCCGCCGGTGGATCCCAGCAGCGTCGGCGTGGCCGTCACCAGCACCCGTTCAGCAGCAGCTGCGCCGATGACCACTTCCAGCGTCTGTTTGGCGCTGCCGGAAAACGCGGTAACCGTCGCGCGGCCCGACCGGCCGTCGGCGATGAGTTTGACGGTCACCCGACCGTTCACCGTCTGCGCCTCGGCCGGCTCGAGTCGGCCCAGCGACGTCGTGAACTGCACCAGCGTGCCGTTGTGGACAGCCGTGCCTGCCGACCCGGTGGTCGTCGTGCCGGTGCCGCCTGTGGAGGTGGTGCCGTTCTCGACCAGGACCGCGACGATGTCGGTGGAGCCGTTGAGGGGGAGCACCGAGGTGGTGGCCACCATGGTGATGACCGTGCCTGCCGGTGCCGTCAACGGCACCTTGTCACAGCCCGACGAAACAACCGCAGCCGTCGTCAGAACAGGAAGCAGGATGGTCAGAGAGAAGACGCGACGAGCAGCCCTGAAAGGGGCGTATGGTACCATGCGAGCCACCGAGGATCTTACGTTCATGCACATAGAGGGTCAAGGTTCCTCACGATTGGACGACCGCGGCTTCCTGATGGTCGTGCTCCTGGTCGTGATAGCCGTGACGGCCGTGGGTATGACGGCCATGTTGCCCACCTGGAAGCAGCAGGCCATTCGCGAAAAAGAAGAGGAACTCATCTTCCGCGGCCAGCAGTATGCGCGGGCGCTGGTCCTGTACTCGCGCAAGAACAACAATCTGCTGCCCACCAGCGTGGACGCCCTCTACGACGGCAAGTATCTCCGCAAGAAATGGAAAGACCCCATTACCGGCGAAGACTTCGGCCTGCTCGCCGCGGGTCAGCCCGGGGCGGCCGGAGGGGCCAACCCGTTTGGTGTGGCCGGCGGCGGCCGTGCCGGCGGACAGCCCGCGGGCCCCGGTGGTGGGCGGGCGGGTACACCGACACCACCCTCGCAGCAACCAGGCGGCGCGCGTGGTACCGGTCCCGGCAGCTCGCAGGGCTCACAGTTTGTCGGCAGTATTCAGGGCGTGTACAGCACGAGTACCGACACGTCCATCAAGGTCTATCAGAACCAGCAGCGTTATATCGACTGGCAGTTCACCGTCCAGACAGCCATGACACTCATGGGCGGGCGCCAGGGCGGAGCCGGGCTCCCGGGGCGTGGCGGCGGCGACGGCCGCGGAGGCGGCGGTGATGGTGGCCGCGGAGGCATTGGTGTGCCCGGCCGCGGTGGGCTGCCCGGACGGGGCGGCGCACAACTTGGCGCAGGCCGCGGCGGCGGTGCGCAGCCACCCGGGCGCGGCGGTGCAACGCCAATTGGCCCGGGCGGCGGTCGTCGAGGCGGCGGGGGCGATTAGGCCAACGCGGCAGCGAGATCGTCGGCGATCGCATCGTGGATCACCGACCGCATCGGCACGAAACGATCGTTGGTGCGCGTCGGATGCACGCGGTTGGTGAGCAACACCACGTAGTAGTCCTGCTGGAGATCTATCCAGAGTGACGTCCCGGTGAATCCCGTGTGCCCGAACGCGCCGGGCGACATCCGTGTTCCGCACGAGGACGTCGGACGCATCGTGTCCCAGCCAAGTGCCCGCGAACTGCCAGGTACTGCACGTGCGGTGGTGAACGCGCGGATCACCGCCGGGGTCGCCAGCCACGTGTCTTCGCGATGGCTCCGCATCACCTCGCGCGCAAACATTCCGACGGCCTCTGCCGTGCCGAACAGCCCCGCATGTGCAGCCACGCCGTCGAGCCTCGCAGCGTTTTCGTCGTGCACCTCGCCGCACAACAATCGTCCCCGCCAGCTGTCGAACTCCGTGGGCGCGATGGTGGGGCGGAGGTCCGCCGGCGGCAGGTAGCCAAGCCAGGCGAACTCCTCCGGCCAGAGCGCGCGCCACTGCACGTCAAGCGGCCCCGCCAGCCGTTCGAGCAGCAGCCCGAGAATCAGGAATCCCACGTCGGAATACACCGACTGCTGTCCGACCGGTGCGTCGCGTTCGACCAGCAGGACGTGCTGCCGCATCTGGGCGGCATCGGCTGCGCGTTCCCACAAACGCACGTGCGCCGGCAGTCCAGCGGAATGATCGAGCAGGTGGCCCACCGTGATGCGGTCGGCGCCTGCGATCGTCCACTCGGGGAGGATGTCCGTGACCCGTGTATCCACGGCCAAGCGCCCGTGACGCACACCGTGCATCACAAGCGATGTCGTGGCAATCACCTTGGTGAGTGAAGCCAGGTCAAACAGCGTCGCTTCGGAGCACGCACTCGATGAATCGTCGTAGCTGAGCCGTCCACAACCGATGGTCTCCAACGCTCCGGCCCTCCGGCCAACCTGACACACGGCGCCGGGGAACGCGTGTTCATCGAGTCCGCGCCGAAGTTGCGCCCGCAGGGCCGGGAACGTCATGGACGATCGGGAGCGACAGTCGGACGAAGTGTCGTGAAGTAGCTGCCCCTCCGCCCCTGTTCGACAAGGCTGTCATACGAGAAGAGCAGGAAACCGGAGGTGCCGGCAGATCGTGTGGCCTCGATGGCCCCCGCCGTGCGAGAGGCGGGCAGCCGCCACGCGCCAATTCCGGCCCAGACCGGCCGTCCGTGTGCGCCGCCCATCGTGGCCGCCACCTGTGCGCGAAACGCTGCCGGCGCTTCGGCATACGCCATCGGACAGATGGCATCCAGCAGGCCCGCTTCGGCCCATGCGGACCAGTCCTGCAACTTTCGTCCACGCGCCTCATCAGGAGAGGGCCACACCGCAGCGGTCAGCTGCATCGTCCCTCGCGCGTTGGTCAAGGCACGGATGCGCTCGACGAGCTGCGTGAGGCGGGCACGCCGGAACTCGAGCCACGCGTCCGGATAGGTGCGGGTCCACACGAGTGGCTCCTTGACTGCGCGCTGATCGAGACGTGCGCGATCGGCCGGTGGTACCCGCGGCGCCATGTGCGCGTGAAACGCTTCGAGCGCGGCGGCGCTCATGTCGAAGTCGGGTGACGGATAACGAATGTAGTCGAGGTGCAGGCCGTCCACCGGATATCGCTCGATCAAGTCGCGCACGACCGACAGCGTGTATTCCTGCGACGCTTCCGGGATGGGAGACAGGAACAATCCCTCCACGGTGGCAGACTCGCGTCGCGTCCAGCGGGCCAGCTCCGTCAGATACGCCGCCTGCGTCGGCTGCCGACGATGGAGCATGGGCGCCAGTTGCTGCGGCACCATCAACCACTCGGGATGCCGTCGCACGATATGTTTCGGATCAGTGGGCACCGAGACGGCACTGGCCACGAGGTTGGTGTTGAACCACGCATGCACCTTCAAGCCGGCCGCATGCGCACGCGTCACCATTTCATCGAGCGGATCAAACGACGCCCCAGCGGTGCGCAGTTCCAACGCGCGGGGATCATGAGCGCTCTGGTAAAACGCATCACCGCGCCCACGCACCTGCACCAGCAGTGTGTTGTACCCGCCGGACACCGCGCGTGTCACCACTTCCTGAATCCGCTCGGGCGACGTCATCGACGTGCGCAGCACCCACAAGCCACGCACTTCTTGTGTGGGCACCTGCGAGGGGGGCGGAGTCGACGCCTGTCCGATCATGCCGAGGCAGACGACACAGGCAATCACGGCTGATAGAGCGGACACACGGGAGAACATCAGACCTCGAACGTACCGCTGCCGTCCGATGCTGTCAATGCGATACGCTGACAGGGATGAGCGCGGTCCTGGGAATTGATGCGGGCGGCACCAAAACCGTGTGTCGCGTGGCCGATGCCCATGGACACGTGCTTGCCGAAGTCCGCGGGCCTGGCGCCAACCTGCAGAACGCGGGGGAGCTGCAGGTCGAAAAAGTTCTGCACGAAGTCATCGAATCGGCGACGCGGCTGGCGGACGTCTGGCCGTCGGCGGCGTGTATCGGCATGGCCGGTGTTGATCGGCCGGACGACTCGGCGGTCGTGCGCAGCATCCTGTCGCGCCTGGTCCCGCGGTGCCCGGTGCTCGTGGTCAATGATGCGCTGATTGCACTGGAGGCCGGCGCGCCCGGTGCCCCTGGCGTCGTGGTGATCGCGGGCACGGGTTCAATTGCCTACGGCCGTGACGACAAGGGCCGCGCGGCTCGAGCCGGCGGCTGGGGGTACGTGCTGGCTGATGAAGGCTCCGGCTACTGGCTGGGACGTCACGTGTTGCGACAGGTCCTGCGCGCCGCCGATGGTCGAGGGCCGGCCACGCCGCTGACGGCACGTGTGCTGGCGCATTACGACGTGCGCGAGCCGCGGGACCTGGTGCGCGAGGTCTACGCGGGCCGATTCAAACCATCAACCGTGGCGGCGATTGCCTCGCTGGCGCAGGAAGCCGCCGACGCTGGTGACGCCTGGGCCATCGACCTCATTCACACTGGCGCCGGTGAATTGGCGCTGTCGGCACGCGCAGTCTGTACACGGCTGCAGTTGCAGACCGGTCCGGTCGTGCTGGCCGGCGGCATCTTCCGTGCCGTGCCCCGGTTGCGCGACGCCGTCGTGCAGTCACTCGAGGCGTCACTGCCGGGCGTGCAGGTGCGGCCGCTCACCGAGGAACCGGCGGCTGGCGCTGTCAGTCTTGCCATCGCAGCGCGCGAAGGCACCCTGGTGATCCCGTCGTACATCGGTCCTACGTAAATGCACATCCGTCTCTGCCCAACACCCGCGGCGGTGGCCGCGACCGCCGCCACCCTTGTGAAACAGCGCATCGGGGCCAATCCGAGCCTGGTGATCGGTCTGCCCACCGGCGCCACGCCGATCCCGATGTATCGCGCGCTGGTGAAGGCGCATCAGCAGGGGCGCGTGGATTTCTCGGGTGTGACCACGTTTAATCTCGACGAATTCCTCGGCGTCGGAACAGGACATCCGGGCAGCTACCGCACGTTCATGCGGGAGCACCTGTTCGCCCACGTCAATCTGTCGGCCAGACGCACACACGTGCCTGACGGCCTCACCGACGACTGGCAGCAGGAATGTGAGCGGTACGAACGCGCGATTGCGCGTGCGGGCGGACTGGATCTGGTGATCGTCGGCATCGGCCGCAACGGTCATCTCGGCTTCAACGAACCGGCACCCACGCTGACGGCGCGGACCCATCGCGTGAAGTTGCGCCCGGAGAGCCGCCGCGCCAACGCGGCGCTGTTTGGCGGCCGCTGGCAGGATGTGCCTGCGTGGGCACTGTCGATGGGAATAGGAACGATTCTCAACGCGAGGGAAGTGGTGCTGCTGGCGACGGGCGATGCCAAGTCCACCATCCTGCGGCGCGCACTCCAGGGCCCGATTACGACCCGGGTGCCCGCCTCGCTGCTGCAACTGCATCCGCGAGTCACGGCCATCGCGGACGTGGACGCCGGACGCGCGTTGCGTTAACGGCGCGAGAGCAGCGATCGCAGGCGCGGTTCGATGTCTTCGCCGAGCGCCTCGCGAATCGAGTCGTCCGCGGTCTTGAGCCGCCGCAAGGCCTGCGCGTAGGTCAGGCCGGCCTTCTTCATCACGATCGCCGCCTTCACGTTCCACTTGGCGGTCACCAGCAACGTGCGGGCGTCGGACGGGTCCATGCCGGTCACCATCGACACGATGCGCTGCGCGCGATCCTTGAGTTTGTCGGAACCGGTTTTGACGTCCACCATCAGGTTGCCGTACGTCTTGCCGATGCGGACCATCGAAGCCGTGGTCAACATGTTGAGCACCAGCTTGGTGGCCGTGCCGGCCTTGAGCCTGGTAGACCCCGCGATGATTTCCGGTCCGACCGACGGCGCAATGATCAGATCGACGTAATTCTGCAGTTCCGTTCCCGGCCAGCAGGTGACGAAGATGATGCGCGCGCCTTTTTTGCGCGCAACCGTCAACGCCCCGCGTACGAACTGCGTGATGCCGGACGCCGAGACACCGACGACGACATCTTTTTTGCCAATGCGCAGACGCGAGAGGCTGCGGCCGCCTTCCTCGAAGTTGTCTTCAACACCTTCGCGCGCGCGGAACACGGCTTCCTGTCCGCCCGCCATGATGCCCTGCACCAATTCGGGTCGCGTGGAAAACGTCGGCGGCATTTCGGCCGCTTCAAGCACACCAAGACGGCCTGACGTGCCCGCACCCACCAGCACCAGGCGCCCGCCTTTACGCAACGCTTCGCTGATGATGTCGATGCCGTGCGCAATCCGCTCGCGTTCCTTCTGCACGGCGGCCACGACTTTTTTGTCTTCGCCCAGCATCAGATCGACGATGTCGAGGGCCGGCATCTTGTCGATGGCCAGTGAGTTGGCGTTGATGGCTTCGGTCGGCAGGTACTGCCACTTGGATTGATAGGACATCGGTTCAGGACCGCCGAGCTGCCGGCGGGTGCGCGAAAGGTTTAGAGTACCACGCATGGACTCCGTCACGGCGTACCTGCGCCACCTTGAGGTGGAGCGCCGCATGGCTCCCAACACGGTGGCCGCCTACCGGCGCGACCTCACGCGTGTGCAGGCATGGGCGCAGGCGAACGGGCGTGACATCCCGAGTCTCGACCGCCCGTCGCTGGAAGCGATCGTGCGTGATGCCATGACCTCGGGGCTCTCGCCAACATCCACGGCGCGCCTGGTGGCCGCCATCCGAGGCCTGTTCAAACACCTGCGCGTGCGGGGAGATATCCAACAGAATCCGGCAGAGGATCTGCAGGCCCCGCGCCTGTTTGCCGCGTTGCCGAAGTTCCTCACCGCCGATCAGGTGGACGCGCTGCTGGCCGCACCGGATGTCGCCACACCGATTGGCCTGCGCGATCGCGCGCTGATCGAAGTCCTGTACGCGACGGGCCTGCGCGTCTCCGAGTTGGTGGGGCTCAGGCTCGCCGACGTGGCGCTGGACCGCGGCTACGTGCAGTGCCTCGGCAAAGGGCGGAAGGCGCGTATCGTGCCCGTCGGCGATCAGGCGGTGCACTGGGTGCAGCGGTATCTGCACGACGCGCGGCCGGGATTTGTCGCGCGCCGGGAAACGCCGTTCCTGTTTGTCTCGGCCCGTGGAGGACGCCGGCTCTCCCGCGCAGGCTTCTGGAAGATCCTCAAGGGGTACGGACGCAAGGCGGACATCCGCTCGCCCCTGAGTCCACACGTCCTGCGGCACTCCTTCGCCACACATCTGCTTGATCGTGGTGCCGACCTCCGCGCCATTCAAACCATGCTCGGCCACGCCGACCTGTCGACGACGCAAATTTATACGCACGTGCTCGAAGCGCGGCTGCGCAACGTGTACGACAGCTACCACCCGCGCGACTAAACCGGGTACGCTGTCACCATCGTGCGCAGGCCGGGACTCACTCGCATCGTGCTGTTTGCCGCCATCGGCATCGCCGCAGTGACGACCGTGTTCCTGCTGTGGACACTCCCGCCGGGGACGGTCATGATTCCCCAGGCGCCACCATCAACAACGGTGTTCGGCGCGTACCACACCCACACCAATCGCTCCGACGGCTCCGGCACGATTGACGATGTCGCGCGCGCCGCGGCTGAGGCGCAGTTGCAGTTCGTCATCGTGACCGACCACGGCGATGCCACGGCGACGCCGGAACCACCGTCCTATCGCCACGGCGTGCTGGTCATCGACGCCGTGGAAGTCTCCACGCAGGAAGGGCACGTGGTCGCCCTGGGACTCGAGGGCGCCGCGCCGTATCCGCTCGGAGGGGAAGGGCGCGATGCCATCGAGGACATTCGCCGTATGGGTGGGTGGGCCATCGCGGCGCATCCGGACTCCGACAAACCTGACCTCCGATGGAGAGGGCCGGCGACCGACGGCATCGAATGGATCAACGCCGACTCCGAGTGGCGCGACGAGCCACCCTCGCGTGTGCTGGCTGCAGCCGCGCAGTCACTCATTCGTACGCCGCCGGCGATTGCCACGTTGTTCGATCGTCCGGCCACGACGCTGCGGCGATGGGATCAATGGGCGCGGCAGGGGCCTGTGACCGGCATGGCGGCGGTCGACGCCCACGCGCGCATCGGCATTGATGAACGCGAGGAGCCGCGCGCCGCACGCACGTTGCTCGCGCGTCCTTCATATCTCGACATGTTCCGGACGCTGGTGCAGGCCGCCTGGCTCGACACACCTCTGAGTGGTGCCCCCGGAGAGGACGCTGCGCGGGTGCTCGACGCGCTCCGTCACGGCCGCACCTATTCCGTCGTCTCGGCGATCGCCCGGCCGGCCTCGCTCACGCTCACGGCCGAGGCGACGACACTTGCTGCATCTGTGCCCGGCGCGCCTGAGGCGGACGTGCGTATCTACCGAGGGCAGGACGTCGTGGCACAGGGCTCCGGCCGCGCGGACGCCGCCAACCTCCAACCCGGCCACCATCGCGTCGAGGTGTACTGGCCGGGGTGGGACGTACCGTGGATGGTGGCGGGGCAGTGGATTGGCGGTCCACCACAAACCGACGACATCACCGTGCGGGATGAGTCCTCGTCGTCGCCTGAACGGATGCGGGTTCCCGCCGACCGCGGCTGGGTCATTGAGCAACATCCCGGCAGCCGCACCGAGTGGACGAGTGACTCGGGTCGCACCAGGGCCACGTTCACGCTTGGCGGCGGCCGACCGATGGGGCAGTACGCGGCACTGGTGCATGAGGTCCCCACCGAGATCGGCGTAGACGAGATCGAGTTCGACATCGTCGCCAGCCGTCCGATGCGCGTCTCGGTGCAGGTGCGTTTGCCGGAGGCGATGCGAGGGGAGCGGTGGATGCGTTCGGTGTATGCCGACACGACACTGCGGCGCGTGCGCGTAGCACTGCGTGACTTCTCCCCGGCCGAACGGCCCGTGACGCGCACCCCGGTCTCCGCGCGTATTCAGTCGCTGCTGTTTGTGGTGGGCTGGCCGCACACGGCGCCCGGCAGCGAGGGCTGGTTCGACGTCTCGAACGTCGTCTTGCGTGGGCCGGACGCTACGTCCGGACCGTGAACAACAGGAAGAGCGCCCCGCCGGCAAACAACCCGTTGGTGGCCCAGGCGGCCAGGGCAGGCGGCAGCACCGATGCGTTCCCGAACGCAATGAAGATGTACGAGATCAGCAGGTACGACACGGCGAGTCCCATCGCCAGGCCGATGCCATAGAGCGCACCGCGCCGGCCGGTGGTGACGCCGAACGGCACGGCCAGCAGCGTCATGACCAGCGTGACAAACGGAAACGCGGTCTTGCGGTGCAGCTCGACCTCATGTTCGCGGATGTTGAAGCCGCTCTCGCCAAGGCGGTCGATGTACTCCTTCAGTTCGCCGTAATTCATCAACGCCGCTTCGACCTGTTCAGTGCCGATTTCTTCCGGCGGCGCGAGATCGAGCACACGTTCCGCGAAGGGGGCTCGGGTCACCCTGGTGCCGCGACCAAAGGTCTGGGCCGTGCCATCAACCGCCTGCCACTCGCCGCCGATATGACTGACCTTTGCCGCGGTTGTATGGGCGCGGAGCCGGAACGTCTCGCGGTTGAGGTCAAACACCGACAACTGATGCAGCGTCTGCTGGCGCGCGTCATACACCGCGTAGTAATAGAGCCGGCCTTCGCGGTCAACCAGCCAGTTGCGATTGGCAATGTTGAAGGTGCGGGGCGGACGGTCGCGGATGCGATCCCGCAACGCTTCGGCACGCCGCTGACTATGGGCCAGCACCCGATCTTCCAGGCCAAACATGACGCCGCTCCACGCCAGGGCAAACAGGAGGATCGGCGCCGCAGTCCTGTAGAGGCTCACACCACACGCGCGCATGACCGTGAGTTCGTTCGATCGGCTCAGGCCGCCAAAGGTCGTGAGCACCGCGACCAGCGTCGCCAGGGGCACGACAAAGTACACGAAGGTCGGCGTGGCGAAGTAGAAGTACTCCATCACCATCGCCATCGTCGCGTTGCCCTTCTGGATCTTCTCGGACAACTCCACAAACTCGACGATGTAGTAGAGCGATAGCAGCCCGAAGAACGCGAGGGCCAGCGTGCGCAAGTAGCGGCCGGTCACGTAGACATCAAGCAGTTGCGGGCGGGGAAGACCGAGATGGGGCAGCCGGATCACCAGCACCACGGGCGCCGGCGACTGCCCTGACGCCGAGGCGCCCGGGGTCGACTCCTCCGGTGCGGCTCCTCGAAGCCGGGCCGCCCACGCCGGCAGCCGCAGTTCCAGTCGGGGGGATGTCCCGCGCATCTTGAATACCAGCAGCACGACACCCACCAGGCCCAGGATGATGTTCGGCATCCAACGGGCCCACTCGGGAGGGAACTCCAGCGCCTTGGTGCGGCCTTCGAACAGCACCATCACCGTGTTGTAGGCCAGGATGACCAGCAGGCCGATCACAAAGCCGCCCAGTTTGCCTTCCTTGCGGGTGTGCAGCCCGAGCGACAGGCCGATCAGGGCAAACACAAAACACGCCACCGGAAAGGAATACCGCTGCTGGATGGCGATGATTTCGGGATGCGGAGACATCCCCATCTCGACCTTTTGCGCGGCCGCCACTTCGAGCTCGGCGATCGACATGGCGTTGAACTGGCGGGCCTGACCGCCGGAGTTGAACACCACGCCGGGATCAATCTGGAGGACTGTCCGTTCGGCCTGCCGGTACTCGTATTCGTCCGATTGCGGCAGGGGTCGGTAGCCAGCCACGTTGTCGAGCACGATGTTGACCAGGCGCCGTTCTTCGTCAATCACCAGACGGCCTTCGCGGGCAAACTGGACCGACGGTCGGCCGGGCTGGGATGTATCGGCCAGCATGACGTTGAGCCAGCGGCCATCCGCGGTCTTGTCTTCGATGAGGATGGCGCGTCCGGTGAAGCCCTCGTAGAACAGCCGAGGCTTGACGTCCTGCGCGGCCATCTTTCTGGTGAGGTCAAACGTGATGTCCAGGAAGGCCTGGTTGGCCGCCGGCATCACGGAAATGAGGACATAGGCCGTGGCGGCCGCGGCGGCGGTCGCGAGGACCAGCACCGGTCGCAACATCCGGAGGGGGCTGACGCCGCAGGCCAGCAAGGCGACGGCTTCACGATCGCCGGACAGCCGGCCGAGGGCCATGACCGTGGCCGCCAGGAATGCCATCGGGATGGTCAGGCCCAGGGCGTGCGGCAGCAGGGTCAGGAGCAGGAATCCGACGGTCGGGATTGGCGCGCCCTTGGCGATGAGGACCTCCGCCTGGGACAACATCGGCTGAATCGCGATCAGGAACGTGAACAGGACCAGAGCCAGTGCAAACGGGCCGAGGGTTTCACGAATGATGTAGCGGTCGAGGATCTTCACGCGAGTCTGCCGGTTTCGACGATATCACGGGAAATCAGGCCTTCCGGGCATCCGCAAACCTTCCACAGGCAGGTTTTCGGCGCTCCACCGGCAACGTCTGATAAGAAATGTTATGTCAACTAATGGGTCGACCATAACTCTCTTCGCGCCTCAGTCCTGACCGCCCATACCCAATAGGCACCACCACGAAGAACCCCACCGCCGGGCAGCCTATCGACTCACCACAAAACACATCTCGCCACAGACATGAAGCACGCGAAGGCCCTCTCAAAAAAAAAGAACCTTCATGCCCTCAACGACTCCATGGTGAATCCCCAAGGGCGACCAGGCGAGAACCCCATGCATCCAGACTGCATACTTATGCAGCCCGAATACCCGGCCTGCGGTCAGTTCTTGCGGAGGTCTTCGATGATGGCTTCGAGCGCCGAAATTACTTCGGTCTTGTCGACGTCTGACTTCTTGAATTGGAGCCGGAGGTTAAAGGTCTTGGCCGGCGGCCGATACTGAAAGATGAACGCCTTTGGACGGCCAGGCTTGGGCTTGGCGGCGACTTTGCGCGCCTGTTCCCGCGTCACTGGCGCCCCAGACCCCTCACGCGTCAGTCGTTCGATAAACGCGACCATTTTCTGAGGGTCCTGTTGCCTAACTACCTGTAAAAGCAACGACTTAGAGGAAATGTCGGCCAGCCGACAAAGATTTCGGACCTCAACGGGCATCTGGGCCAGCGACAGCGACTCGGTCACCGCGGTGCGAGACTTCCCCATGCGCCTCGCAAGATCTTCATGGGTGTAACCACATCGTTCCGCGAGCACCTGCAACGCTTCGGCTTCTTCAAAGGGGCTCAGGTCCTTACGCTGGATGTTTTCAACCAGCGCAATCTCCATGATTTCGTTGTCGTCGACATCGCGAATGACAACCGGGAGTTCACGAACACCAAGCTGCACCGACGCCTGGTAACGGCGTTCGCCCGCAACGATCTGATAACGCGAACCTCGCTGACGAACGACCAGCGGCTCGATGATTCCCTTTTCACTGATCGACGCCATCAACTCCGACAGGTCACCCATGACCTGGCGCGGCTGATCGGGATTGGGGTCAATCAGGTCGATGGCAATCATTCGGCCGATCGGCGCCCCTGCAGAGTTGGTCAGCGCATCGACGTAGTGCTCGTCGTGGCGCATCTTGAGACTGGACGGCAAACCTCGCTTAGACACGATCCATGACCTCCTCACACAACCGGTAATACTCGGTGGCCCCGGACGAATCCGGCGCGAACTTAAAGATGGATTCCTTGTAGGCCGGGCTCTCTTCCAGACGCACGGACTTCGTAATGACGGTCTTGAAGACCTTGTCGCCGAACACCTTGTCGATCTGCGACCGGATATCCCGGGCCAGGGCCGTACGTTTGTCGTGCATGGTGATGACCACGCCGAGAATCCGCAGGTCCGGATTGGCGCGCATGCGCACCTTTTCGATGGTTTCAAGCAGGTCGTCCGTGCCCTCAAGGGCAAAATATGACGACTGAATCGGCACGAGCAGGTGCGTGGATGCCACCAGCGCATTCACGGTCAGCAGGCCCAGCGCCGGCGGGCAGTCGATCACCACGACATCGTACTGATCGCGAACGGAGGACAACTTGTCCTTGAGCTTGAAGTGGGAATCGAGTTCCCCCACCAGCTTGCCTTCCAGTTTTGCGAGGGCAATCCGCGACGGCGCCACCCACAGATTGGGCTCCGATCCCGGCAGGATGACATCCGCCATCGAGACGCCGGGATCGGTCAAGGCGTCATACATGGACCGCTCGACCAGCGAGAGGTCCACGTAAGACATCGTGCTGTTGGCCTGCGGGTCGAGATCGATGAGGAGTGTTCGGCGGCCGCGCATGGCAAACGCAGCAGCCAGGTTGATGGCGGTCGTCGTCTTTCCGACTCCGCCCTTCTGATTAGCGATGGAAATGATCATCACGTGGTTTACATCTTGTACCCGAGGTCGTCGGGATCGAGGCTCTCAAGCCACCGTTGCAGCCGTTCCTGGTCCACCTGCTGAGGTGCCACATCTGCCCCGCGTGCATGCTCGAACACCCGCACGTTCACAAACACCGGAATCCTGGCCCGTAACGACAGCGCCAGGGCGTCACTCGGTCTGGCGTCAACCAGAAGCCGTTCCTCGCGCCCGTCCGGACCGGTGCGCAGGATTTCAAGGTAGGCGAAGAAGGTGCTCTCCTGCAGGTCGTGAATGATGACGCGCGAGACTCGCCCGCCCAACTCCCCGATGACCTGACGCAGGAGATCGTGGGTCATGGGACGAGGCGTGGCCACGTTCTCCACCTGCAGCGCGATCGCGTTGGCTTCCACGGGCCCGACCCAGATGGGCAACACCCGCTCGTTGGAGTCATCGCGCAGGATGATGATCGGCAGGTTCGTGAGTGGATCCACCATGAGTCCGCGAATCGCCATTTCAATCAGCACGGCCACCTCCTGCCACCAACTCGCCGCGGAGACTGTTGGGGGCCGCCGCGACGATCCGTACGGGGACCAGCTGACCGACAAGATCCTGCGCGCCGGCGAAGTTCACCACCGCCCACCCGGATGTCCGTCCGCTCAACTCCCAGTCACGACGCCGGGATGCGCCTTCAACAAGCACCTCGTGCGTCGTGCCCACCATCCGTTCGTGGATGTCACGCTGAATACCAGCCTGCAGCGTCTGTAGTGCCACGATGCGGCGGGTCTTTTCTGCCTCCAACACGTCATCAGCCATGCGCTTGTCGGCGAGTGTGTTCGGGCGCGGTGAGTACTTGAACGAGTACATGAACTGGAAGCCGGCAGCACGCACGAGAGAGAGGGTATCCTCAAAATCCTCGTCCGTCTCACCAGGAAACCCGACAATCATGTCCGTGGAGATGGAAATCTCCGGAACGGCCTCTCGCAGGCGCCCCACCAGGGCGAGATAGTCTTCGCGCGTGTAGCGGCGACGCATGGCCTTGAGGATCCGGTTGGAGCCCGACTGCACCGGCAGATGGAAGTGTTTGCACACGACCGGGTTGGTGCGCAGCACCTCGATGAGCCGGTCGGACGCGTGGCGCGGATGGGGGCTGGCGAACCGGATGCGACGCACGCCATTCACCGCACTCACCCGATTCAGTAACTCGGCAAAGTCGCACGAGGGATCGTCGGGCGCCTGATAGTGGTTGACGATTTGCCCCAGGAGCTGCACTTCCACCCGCCCCGTGGCGACCGCCCGTTCCACTTCGGCGAGGATGTCAGCCACCGGACGCATTCGCTCATGGCCACGTGTGTACGGCACCACGCAGAACGAACAGAACTCGTTGCAGCCCTCGATGATCGTGACCCACGCCCGCACGGGGTCTGACGCCTTGGCGACACCAAGCGGAAACGAGACGTCTTCGTAAGGATTGATGTCGACACGCCCCGGACGCTCCAGCCGCGCCTGCTCGAGCAGCGCCGGCAGGTGTTTGGTGGCCTGGGTGCCCACGATCGCATCGATGGTTGGATCCCGGCGCAGAAGTTTGCCGCCTTCCTGCTGTGCCACGCAGCCGGTCACCGCCACTTGCGGCCGCCGGCCCTGCTCCTGCGCCAGGACCCGGATTTCGCCGAGCCGTGTGTAGAGCTTGTCCTCCGCACGTTCACGGACCGAGCAGGTGTTGATGACAATGACGTCCGCGTCGGACTCCGATGCCGCAGGCTCATAACCGTCCGCCTCGAGGAGGCCGGCAATCCGTTCTCCGTCGTGGAAGTTCATTTGACACCCAACGGTTTCAACGAGGTATTTCCGCGCCACGCCGACCTTTCGCTTTCGCTCGTGCAGGACTTTCGCTTTCGCCTTTTGCCGTCCGTTCGCCAACACCCTGGAGCAGTTCCCGGGCTGAGGCCAGCACCTGCTCGCTGACCTGCTGCCCTGCCATCATCCTCGCCAGTTCCGCCTCCCGGTCGCGACCGGTCAGGGCCTGAACTCGCGTCCGAGTTCTGCCTCCCGCGACGATCTTGGAAATGTGGAGGTGATGATCGCCACGCGCGGCAATCTGCGGCAGATGGGTAATGCAGATGACCTGCGACTGCCTGGCGAGCTGCCGCAGCCGGTCGCCGACCGCGTCAGCCGCTTCCCCACCGATGCCGGCGTCCACCTCGTCAAAGACCAGCGTCCGGCCGGGCACGTCCACCTCGGCGAGTGTCTTGAGCGCCAGCATGATGCGCGAGAGCTCACCGCCGGACGCAATTCGGGCAAGCGGCCGAAGTTCTTCGCCCGGATTCGGCGACAAGAAGAACTCGACCGCGTCGAACCCGTTGGCGCTCCACCGGGCAGGGTCGTCTGGCGCGGCGCTAACCCGCACTTCTACCTTGGCGTGCGGCATGGCCAGATGCGCCAGCGCCCCCTCCACTGCTCGGGCGAGGACCTGCCCAGCGCGGGTACGAGAGGCAGAGAGCGATGCGGCAGCTGTCCGGAACCGAGCAGCGGCGGCCTGTTCGGCAGCCTCGAGTTGCTCGGCGCTCTCTTCGCCTCCAGCCAGGGCGTCGTGTTCTTCCCGCAGCGCCGCCTGACGCGCCAGGACATCGTCGAGCGACGGCCCGTATTTCTGTTTGAGGCGCTCAAGTGCCGCGAGCCGGTCTTCCACGACCTGCAGCCGCTCGGGTGACACGTCCAGGTCCGCGAGGTAGTCGCGCAGCGTCATTGCCAGGTCATCAAGGCGCGACCGCACCTCGTCACGCTGCTCGAGGTGCGCATGGAACCGGTCGTCGAGCGCCGCGAGATCCGCCAGCCTCTTCCAGACAATGGCCAGTGACGACAACGCCGCCTGCTCGCCGTCGTACAACGCGCCAAACGCCTCTGACGCCAGCCGCGTGAGACGGTCCGCGTTCGCCAGCACATGCCGTTCCGCGGTGAGCGCGTCATCTTCTCCCGCGACGGGCGCCACACGGTCCAGCTCCTGCAGTTGAAACGCCAGCCACTCCAGGCGCGCCGCCTTCTCGCGGGCATTCATCCGTATGCCCTGCAGCGCCTGCGCGGCCTGACGCCATGACTCGTAGACACCAGCGACCGTCGCCACCTGGGCACCGAGCTCCGCGTGCGCATCCAACAACGTGACGTGCTCAGCCGGATTCAGCAGGGATTGATGTTCGTGTTGTCCGTGCAGATCCACAAGTGATGCGCCGAGATCACGAATCGCCGCCGACGTCGCCAGCGCATCATCAATGAACGCACGATGGCGTCCCTGCGCGGAAATCTCGCGCCGGACGATGACGTCGCTGCCTGTGCGCGTGAAGATCGCCTGGACCGTCGCGAGTGCCTCTCCAGTGCGGATCAGATCCGCCGTGGCTCGGCCACCCGCCAGCAAATCGATGGCCTGTACGAGCATCGACTTGCCCGCGCCGGTCTCACCTGTAACCACAGTGAGACCCGGTGCGAGTTCGACCTCAAGGTGATCGATCACCGCGAGGTTGCGAATCGCGAGATAACGCAGCATGTGGATCGATCCGGTGACGTGCGCACCGGCCTCGGCATCGTATCAAACCTGTCTGTGATCATGTCTCGACCTTTGACACCCCTCTGGGTGCGTGGTACTCTCCTCGTGTTCGCGCTGTCCCAGCGGCGCACTTGTTTCCGGAGGTCCGGTTGCGCACGCTTGGCATCCTGGCCCTCGCCTTTCAGGCGCAGGGCGCAGCTGGGGAGTCGACGCCCCCTGTTTCAAACACCAGCACTGATCTCATCTCTCTGATCACACACGCCTCGCCACTGGCGTGGGCGGTGCTTGTGATCCTGCTCGTTTTCTCCGCCGTTTCGTGGGCCATTGTCGTGCACAAGCTGGGCCAGTTTCGCAAGGCGCAGCAGCAGACCGCCACTTTCCTGGACATCTTTCGCAAGAGCAGCAAGTTCTCGGAAGTCCAGTCGGTCTGCGGCAATCTCGCGGCGAGTCCCCTGGTCGGACTCTTTCAAGCCGGCTACGCGGAGTTGAACACACAGCTGCGTGCGGCAGGTGATCCCAAGGCCGCCGCGCCTGGACGCCCGGTGTTGCGCAGCCTCGAAAGTCTCGATCGCGCGTTGCTGCGCGCCACAACTGTCGAGATGGCGCGACTCGAATCACGCATCGGATTCCTGGCGACCACCGCGTCCATCACGCCGTACATAGGGCTGTTCGGCACGGTCGTTGGCATCATGGCGTCCTTTCAGGGCATCGGCGCGACGGGGTCCACCAGTCTTGCGGTTGTTGCCCCTGGCATTGCCGAGGCGCTGATCGCGACAGCCGTCGGCCTGTTTGCCGCCATCCCCGCGGTTTACTACTACAACTCCCTCACGTCACAGGTGAAACACTTTGCCGGCGTGATGGATGACTTCTCCCTCGAGTTCCTCAACCTCGCTGAGCGCAACTTCACGTAATGCCGAAGGTTGAACAGGTCTCGCACGGGTCTGGCCGCGGACGTCGCGGGCGCGGGCAACGCGTCTCGACCTCCCTCGCCGAAATCAACGTCGTCCCCCTGGTCGACGTGATGCTGGTGCTGCTCATCATCTTCATGGTGAGCGCGCCGATGATGCAGCAGGGATTCACCGTCCAACTGCCGCAGTCCACGACCAATCGGTCCATCAACGCGGAGCCCATTTACGTCGAAATTCCGCGAACCTTCCTGCGCGACCAGCGGGTCCTGTTCGCCGGCCAGTCCGTGCGGCTGTCGGTGCTCGCCGAACGGGTCAGACAGGAACTTCAGGACCGGCAGTCGCAGGACGTCTATCTGGCCATAGACGGCCAAGTGCCCTTCCAGGCCGTCACATCTGTCATGGATCAGCTGAAGGCGGGCGGCGTGCGTAATCTCGCGATGCCCACCACGCCGGGGATTGGGCGGTAAACGGGATGCACTCCGGCTTGAGCGACGTGCTGGCGAGTCGGCCCGTTGATGACGGGCGCCTGCGTACGCTGATCAGCTGGTCGCTGGTGATTCACGTGGCCGGGCTGGGCCTGCTGGCGGTGTTGCCAACATCATGGCTGGGACAGACGCCGCCGATGGAAGACGTCATGGTGATCAGCCTCGCCGGTGTTGAGGGGCCGAGCACGACCGGCACGGCGCCGATTGCCGGCAAACAGGTCGACGTGCTCAAAGAAGACAAGCGGCCGGAGCCACCGAAGCCGCCGGCGACCACCAAGCCGGACGTGATTCCACCTCCACAGGCGAAGCCAACGCCGCCGAAGCCGACTCCGACGCCGCCGCAGAAACCCACGACCGCGCCCCCGGCCGCCGTAACCAAGCCGCCCGTTGCCGGCGCGCGGGTGCAGGAAGGCACGGCAAAGGCCGATACAGGAGCGACAGGTGTGAATCAGGGATTGACCGTCGCCGGCGGATCGGGCGGCGGTGATGCGGTGGACTTGAACAACTTCTATCCGGAGTGGGTGGCGAAGTTCAAGGACGCGATCAACCGGGTATGGAATCGGAACCAGCCCGAAATAGGGTATGTCGTATTGCGGTTCACGATTCGGCGCAATGGTTCTGTGGTTGAGACGGTTCCCGCAGCGTTGGAAGGGTCGGGGCAGTACCTGCTGAACAGCGCCGCGCAACGCGCCGTGCTTGATGCACGGTTTCCCCCGCTGCCCGATGAGTACACGGGCAACGAGTTGATCATCCGCCTGCGCTTTGACTATGACCGGCGATAGTCGCCAAGACATGAGGACTGGCATGAGACAGGCCCGTATCGTTTCGGCCGTGACCCTGGTGGGCACGGCACTGCTTCTGGCTCCCGCGCTGCCGTTTGCGGCGCCCGACTTCCTGTCAGTGGCGTCAACCGCCCTGCAGCAACAACAACCGCCTCCGCGGGAAGTCTCGATCAGCATCCGCAGCCGAGGCGCCAATCGGTTGCCGCGGCTGGGCATCCCGAATCTGATCGTGAACGGTGATGCGGAAACCGGGACCGCCGCCCGCACGATCGGCGAAGTGTTGTGGAACGACCTCGAGTTCGAGCGGGAGTTTGCGCTGATTGCGCGCGATGCGGCCGCCAAGATCCCGGCCTCGCCCGTCGAGAGCCTGCCCTATGAGGCATGGAACGAGCTCGGCGCCGACTACGTGCTTGTCGCGTCAGCCACGCGCGCCGATGCGGCCCTGACGGTTGACGTCCGCATCATGGGCGTCGAACAGCGCGCGGCGGGCTTCGCGCGGCGATACGCGTGCACCATGCGGTCGCCCCGGATGTGCGCCCACACCATCGCGGATGAAATCCACAAGGAAGTGTTCAACCTCGACGGTATTGCGCGCACCAAGCTGGCGTTTGTGTCGGACCGCGACGGCGAACGGATGGGCGGCACCATCGAGGAGCGCTCGATCAAGGAGATCTACGTCGCGGATTACGACGGCGCGAATCCCATCCGCCTGACGCCGCACCGCTCGCTGAACATCGCACCGAACTGGTCACCGGACAATCGCTACCTGGTGTACACGTCGTACCAGAGCGGCTTTCCCGACATCGTCCTCCATTCCCTCTACGAAGCTCGGCCGGCCACACGCCCCGCCAAGGGCAGCCCGCAGGTGATGAACTACCTCGCGTCGTTCTCGCCTGACGGCACGCGTATCGCCTTTGCGTCGAGCCGCAACGGCAACTTCGAGATCTACACCGTGCGTCCGGATGGATCGGACCTCCGCCAGCTCACGTTCCATGCGTCCGACGACAACGCGCCGACGTGGTCACCTGATGGCCGGCAGATCGCCTTTACGTCCGACCGCGGCGGCGTCAACCAGCTCTACGTAATGAGCGCCGATGGTGGTCCGGTCAACCGGCTGCCGACCGGCGGAGGCAAGATCGACCGGCCGACCTGGTCACCTGCCCCGCTCAACTACATTGCCTATACCCATCAACTGGCCGGCGGCGCGGAAATCCGGAAGATCGACCTGAACACCCAGCAGGTCACGACACTCACGACCGGCATGAACGGGACCAACGAAAGCCCAAGCGTCGCGCCCAACGGCCGGCACATTGCCCTGACGACCACCCAGTGGGGCAAGGAACAGATTGCCATCATCGGCGCTGACGGCAAACTCGAGCGCCAGGTCACCCGCACCGGCAACAACCGTTATCCGAGTTGGTCTCATCGCTGAAGGACTCCCCATGCGCACACCGATATCCTCGACATTCATTGCGGCGCTGCTTGTGGCCGCCACCGTGGCCGGCTGCAGCAAGAAGCAGCCGCCCGTGGCCGTGACGCCTCCGCCGTCCACGACAACGACGGTTCCGGCGACACCGGATCCGGTCCCGCCACCGCCACCCACCCCGGTTCCTGTCCCGCCCCCCATCGTTCCGGACGAGCCGGTCGTCTCCGACCCGCTGGCCGGCATGACGCCGGACGAGATCAACCGGGAGGCCCCTCTGGCGCCGGTGTTCTTCGGGCTCGACTCGGACGTCGTCGACGCCGATGGCCAGCAGGTGCTCCAGAAGAACGCGGAGGTCCTGAAGAAGTACTCGACCTGGGCGATCACGATTGAGGGCCACAGCGACGAACGCGGCACGGCTGAATACAACCTGGCGCTTGGCGAACGGCGCGCGATGGCGGTGAAGGTTTATCTGGTGTCGCTGGGCATCGCGGCCGACCGCATCCGCACCGTGAGCTACGGCAAGGAATTCCCCTTTGATCCGGGTCACGACGAAGCCGCGTGGAAGAAGAACCGCCGCGGCCACTTCGTGGTGACCGGGAAGTAACATAGATCCATGGCCCGACGTCTCAGCCTCGCCCTGGCGTTCGTTGGTCTGCTTGCCGCGTGGCCACTCGAGGCACGCGCGCAGAACCGCGAACATCAACAGATCTTCGCCGACCTGCGCATGCTGCAGGAACAGACGCAGCTGCTGCGCGCGGCGGTGGCTGAACTCGCCGCGTCACTCAAGGCGGTGAATGCGCGCGTGGATGAACAGGCCAACCTGACGCGCAAGTTGTTTGCCGATCAAGGTGTGCAGATTGGCGCGCTCACCGACAATGCCCGGATCCTCCGCGAGAAACTTGACGCCACCAACGTCAGCCTCTCCAAGGACGCGCACGAGATGGAGACCATCCGGCAGGAGATCGCCAATCAGCGGACGCTGCTCAATCAGATCATCACGATGCTGACGCCGCCTCCCGCACCGGTGGATCCGACGGCTGACCCGACCGGTGCTGCCGCAGCCGCCGCCACGGGCGCAGCGGGAACCGGCGGCACGACCACGGGAACCGGCGCCGGCGCGACCGGCACGGATCCGCAGACGGCCACGCCTCCAGTGACGCCTCCGCCGACACCGCTGGCTCCGCCCCAGAACCCCGACCGCGTCTTCAACTCGGCCTTTGGCGACTACGTGACGGGCAGGTACGACATCGCCATTCAGGGGTTCGAGTACTACATCAAGTCATTCCCGACCTCTCCAGAGGTGCCTCGCGCGCGGTTCCATATCGCAGAGTCCCAGTACGGCAAGGGCGCCAACAAGGAGGCGGTCACGGCGTACGAAGAGGTCATCACACGGCACAAGGGCACCGAGTGGGAATCACAGGCGCTCTACAAGCAGGGGCTCGCGTACGAACAACTCGGCCAGATTGAACGCGCAAAAGCCAACTGGGAACGTGTCCGCGCCGACTTTCCGGATTCAAGCGCGGCCGTGCTCGCCCAGCAAGCGCTGGTGCGGATCATCAAGTAGAATCTCTCTTTCCCACGAGAGACAAAGGACAACGACATGGGCAGCGTGAACAAGGCGATTCTGGTCGGCAACCTCGGGCGTGATGCCGAGATGCGCTTCACCCAGGGCGGCACCGCCGTCGCCACGGTGAGCATCGCCACGACCGACGTCTACAACGACCGCGACGGTCAGAAGCGTGAAGACACGCAGTGGCATCGCATCGTCATCTGGGGCAAGACGGCCGAATCCATTCAGCCGTACCTGACCAAGGGCAAGC
>BTVE01000051.1:0-33137 GCA_045862915.1 Acidimicrobiia bacterium | reverse complement strand
AAAGGATCTCACGAAGGTCCGGACCGGCACGGAGGCCACCGTGCGCCTTGATGCCTACCCGGACCGCACGTTCACGGGGCGGGTCGCGTTTATCGCCGACTCGATCGATCCCGAGTCCCGCACCGCCAAGGCGCGGGTCGTGGTGGCCAACCCGACGGCGGCACTCAAGCTCGACATGTTCGCGCGCATCTCGGTGCCGACCGCCGATCAGCGCGACGCGCTGGTGATCCCGCTCTCTGCGGTACAACGCATCGACAACCAGCCGGTTGTGTTTGTCCAGACAGCTGCCAACCGTTTTGTGCGGCGCAACGTTGAGCTGGGCACGGCGACCGGCGAGGTGGTCGAGGTGCGGGTCGGCCTGAAGCCCGGCGAGCGCATCGTCTCGGCCGGCAGTTTTTATCTCAAGACGGCGCTGTTGCGTGAGCGCATCGGCGACGAGCACTAAGGCCGGAGCCGCATCATGCACCGCATTATTGATTTCTCGCTGCGCAACAAATTCCTGATCATCGTCATGACTCTGGTCATGGTCGGTGTGGGGGTCAGATCCATGCTCCGGCTGCCGATTGACGCAGTACCGGATGTCACACCGAACCAAGTGCTCGTCCTCACACAGGCCCCGGGCCTCGGTCCACTTGAGGTCGAACGGTTCATCACGTTTCCGGTAGAGACGGCGATGAGCGGCCTGCCTGGGATCACCGACATCCGGTCCGTCTCACGGTTCGGACTGTCGGCGGTCTATATCTACTTCGAAGAAGACCTGGATTTGTACTTTGTCCGGCGTCTGGTGCTCGAACGGCTGCCCGATGCGCGTGAGGCGATCCCGGAAGGCCTCGGCACGCCAACCATGGGGCCCATCACCAGCGGCCTCGGGGAGATCTATCAGTTTGAAGTTCGGGGTGATGGCAAGTCCCTGATGGACCTGCGCAGCATTCTCGAGTGGGATATTGCGTTCAAGCTGCGATCGGTACCGGGCGTCGTCGAAGTCAACTCGTACGGCGGCGAGTTGAAGACCTACGAGGTCCAGATCGATCCCGACAAGCTGGTGTCGTACAAGATCAGTCTCGACCAGGTGTTTGCCGCCCTCGAAGGTAACAACGCGAATGCCGGCGGCGCCTATCTCGAACGCGCGCAGGAACAGTACGTCATTCGCGGCGAAGGGCTGGTCGAGAAAATCTCGGATATCGACAATATCGTGGTGTCCGCCGAGGGCGGGACGCCCATCTACATCCGCAACCTCGGACAGACCGTGTTGGCTCCGCAGGTACGGCAAGGCGCGGTCACGCGGGACGGGCGCGGCGAAGTCGTCACTGGTGTGGTGATGATGCTCATCGGTGAAAACGCGCGGGTGGTATCTGACCGCGTGAAGACCGAGCTCGATGTGATCAAGGGCAGCCTGCCCGCAGGTGTAACCGTCGAGACCTACTACGACCGCACTGACCTGGTCCGCAAGACAATCGGCACCGTGTCCAAGAATCTCGTGGAGGGCGGCATCCTTGTTGTGGCTGTCCTGCTCCTGCTGCTCGGTAACGTGCGTGGCGGCATCATCGTGGCCATGGCGATCCCGCTGTCGATGCTGTTTGCATTCACAGGCATGGTGCAGGCCGGCCTCTCGGGCAATCTCATGAGCCTGGGCGCAATCGACTTCGGCTTGATCGTGGACGGCTCGGTCGTGATGATTGAAAACATCGTGCGACGGCTTGGTGAAGCCAGACGGGCCGGCCAATCCAAGGACGAGGTCATCCGCGACGCCGGCCGGGAAGTGGCAAGACCGGTGTTCTTCGCGGTGCTCATCATCATGATCGTGTACCTGCCCCTGCTGACACTCGAAGGCGTCGAGGGCAAGATGTTCCGGCCGATGGCGCTGACCGTTGTGTTTGCGCTCATTGGGTCGCTGATTCTGGCGCTCACTCTCATGCCGGTCCTGGCGTCGCTGGCGCTCAAGGACAAAGCCGAAGAGCGTGAGCCCAAGGTCATTCACTGGCTCAAGGCGAAGTACCGTCCACTGCTCGGCCGGACGATCGCTCGTCCCCGCTTTACTGGGGCCATCGCCGTTCTGATCTTCGTCGCGTCCATGGGGCTGGTGCCATTCATGGGCGGCGAATTCATCCCGAAACTCGACGAGGGCGCAGTCGCGCTGCAGGCGTGGCGACTGCCCAGCGTCTCGCTTGAGGAGTCGCTGAAGAGCACGACCCTGATCGAGCGAACGTTGAAGCAGTTCCCCGAGGTCGTGACCGTGGTCTCCCGCACAGGTCAGGCGGAGATCCCGACCGACCCGATGGGTGTCGAAACCAGCGACATCTACGTCATTCTCAAGGAGCACAGTGAATGGACGACGGCCTCGACCAAGGAGGCGTTGGTGGCGGCTTTTAACGAAGCCCTTGAGCGCGAAGTCCCCGGCAACGTGCTGAGTTATTCGCAGCCGATTGAACTGCGCGTACAGGAACTGATTGCCGGCGTCCGGTCCGATCTCGCGATCACCCTGTTCGGGGAGGACCTGGATGAGTTACGCCGGGTGGGCGCGGACATCACCCGCGTCGTTTCGGGTGTCGCCGGTGCGGCTGACGTCAAACTCGAACAGACGACTGGACTGCCGTTTCTGCGCATCAAGATTCGCCGGGACGACATCGCCAGATACGGCATCAACGCATCCCAGGTCCTCGATGTGGTGCAGACCATGGGCGGTCGGAATGTGGGAGAGGTCCTTGAGGGCCAGCGCCGATTCGACATTCAGGTGCGATTCAAACCTGAGTCGCGCAGCGACGTGGAACAGATCCGCAACCTGAAGGTCGCTGACCCGCAGGGACGAATGATTCCCCTCTCACAGTTGGCCGACGTCGAGGTCGAGGAAGGGCCCGCGCAGATTACCCGCGAGAACATCCATCGTCGAATTGCGGTGGAGGCGAACGTCCGGGGCCGGGACCTGGCCAGCTTCGTCGCCGACGTGCAGAATGCCGTCGGTGAGCAGGTCACGCTACCGACGGGCTACTACATCGAGTACGGGGGCCAGTTCGAAAATCTCGAACGGGCCTCGCAACGGCTGCTGCTGGTCGTGCCCGTGGCGTTGTTCCTGATCTTCGTGCTCCTTTACACCACGTTCGGGGCGGTCAAGCCGGCGCTCCTGATCTACTTCAACATTCCGATCGCCGCCACTGGCGGAATCGTTGCCCTGATGCTGCGTGGCATGCCCTTCAGCATCTCGGCCGCCGTAGGGTTCATTGCGCTCTTCGGCGTTGCCGTGCTGAATGGCGTCGTGATGGTGTCGTATTTCATCGAACTGAGAAAACAAGGCAAATCAGTCAGCGATGCCGTGACCAATGGCGCGGAACTGCGGCTGCGTCCGGTGCTGATGACCGCGCTGGTGGCCGGACTGGGGTTTGTTCCCATGGCACTTTCGACGGGCGCGGGCGCCGAAGTCCAGCAACCGCTGGCAACCGTGGTCATTGGTGGCCTGGTCACCTCCACGCTGCTGACGCTGTTTGTGTTGCCGGCACTCTACAAGTGGTTCGAACGCGACGAACGTGAGGTGGAACTGTGATGTTTGAAGTCAAAGCCGTCGTGAGACTCGACAAGCAGGACGACGTGATCCGGGCGCTTCATGAGATTCCTGATTTACCTGGGGTCACACTATCAGTCGTGGAGGGCATCGGTCGGCGACAGTCAATGGAGGGTGAGGCGCCTCAGCCATTTGGCCGGGTCTCGATGGCGAAGATCGAAATCGTCGTGGGAGCAGACAGACTTGCACGAGTGATGGCCGCGATCGAACTGAGCGCGCGCACCGGGCGACCGGGCGATGGCAAGGTCTTCGTCTTCAAGGTGGAGCAGGTGATGAAGATCCGGACCGGCGAAACGGGGATCGCAGCACTCTAGGGAGTCGCAAGGCTCTTAAGAGTCCGAAACAAGTTGTCGAACGGAGCGCTTATGTCAACCAATAACACACGACCGCTGCAGTTTAAGATTCACGGCATGGACTGCGCAGAGGAAGTGGCGATCCTCAAACAAGCAGTTGGACCGGTCGTCGGGGGCGAGGTGCACCTCGCGTTCGACATTCTGAACGCCAAGATGATCGTGTCGGCGAAGTCCGGAGTCTCTGCTCCGGCGATCGTTGACGCGGTCCACCGCACCGGGATGCGCGCAGAGGCCTGGGTGGAGGGCGCCCCGGCCCCCGCCGGTTCGACCCTGTGGGAGCGGCGCGGGCGAACCATCCTGACGGCTGTCAGTGGTGTCGCGCTGGTGGCAGGTTTCGGGTCGCACGTGGCGCTGGCCGGCAGCGTCGTCGGAGTACTGGGTTCCGAAGGGCTTGGCCTCGCCGAATCGGTTCCAGTTGTTGTGCGGGTCTTATACGGCATCGCGATCATCACCGGCGGCTGGTTCATTGCGCCCAAGGCGTGGTACGCGACCCGGCGCCTTCGACCGGACATGAACCTGCTCATGACCGTGGCGGTCATCGGCGCGATCGTGATTGGTGAGTGGTTCGAGGGCGCGACAGTCGCATTCCTGTTTGCAGTCTCGCTGACGCTCGAAGCGTGGAGCGTCGGACGGGCTCGGCGCGCGATTGAAGCGCTGATGGAATTGGCACCGCCGATGGCCCGCTTGTTGAAAGACCGCGAGCAGCAGGAGGTCGATGCTGTGATGGTGCCAGTCGGGTCGGTCATCCTCGTGAAGCCCGGCGAGAAAATTGCACTCGACGGGACAGTGCTGCGCGGCGTCAGCGGCGTCAATCAGGCGCCCATCACCGGCGAGAGTATTCCTGTCATCAAGGAACCTGGCGCGCAGGTCTTCGCTGGCACCATCAACGGCGACGGTGCGCTTGAGGTGACGACCACGAAGGCCGCGGGTGACACGACACTCGCACAGATCATCCGCATGGTGGGCGAAGCCTCAAGCCGGCGCGCGCCGGCCGAACAGTGGGTGGAGCGCTTCGCGGCCGTCTATACGCCTGCGGTGCTCGCCGTCGCCATTCTGGTGTTTCTAATCCCGCCGTCACTTTTTGGGGGTTCGTGGAGCGACTGGGGCTACCGGGCGCTGGTGTTTCTCGTCATTGGCTGCCCCTGTGCGCTGGTAATCTCGACGCCGGTGACCATCGTGGCAGCCCTGGCCGCTGCCGCCAGGAACGGCGTACTCGTCAAGGGTGGCGCGTTCATGGAGGCACCGGGGCGGTTGAAGGCCATCGCGCTCGACAAGACCGGAACTCTGACACGCGGCGAACCCGAGGTGCAGGAAGTCACCCCCGTCAACGGCCACACCGAATACGACCTGCTACAGCGCGCCGCTGGGCTTGAAGCACACAGTGAGCACCCACTCGCTCGGGCGATTCTCGCCTTCACGCGCACGCGCGGGATCGAACCGCTCCCGGCAACCGACTTCCAGACTTTCCAGGGCAAAGGTGCCACCGCGCGCATCGGCGGCGCTGCCTTCTGGGTCGGCTCTCACCGCTACCTTGAGGAGCGCGGCCTCGAGACGCCGGCACTCCATGCGCAGGCCGAAGCCATGGCAAGCGCCGGCCGTTCGGTAGTCGTCGTCGGAGATGACCACGAGGTCTGGGGCCTCATCGCAATTGCCGATGCGGTCAGGCCCGAAGCACGCGCCATTGTCGCCGACCTGCGCGCCGCCGGCATGGAGCACGTGGTGATGCTGACCGGAGACAACCAGGCCACTGCCCAGGCAATTGCGAAGCAGACAGGCGTCAACGAGATCCGGGCAGAACTGCTGCCTGCTGACAAGGTCAGGGCGATCGAAACGCTGGTCGACCAGTACGGCGCCGTAGCGATGGTGGGCGATGGCGTCAACGATGCGCCCGCTATGGCCCGCGCTACGCTCGGCATAGCCATGGGTGCCGCCGGAAGCGACGCGGCGATTGAAACCGCCGACGTGGCATTGATGTCCGACGATTTGTCTAAGTTGCCGTGGCTGATCCGGCACTCGCGGCGGACTCTCGGCATCGTTCGCCAGAACATCACGCTGTCGCTGTCGGTCAAGGCGTTGTTCGTCGTGCTCACCTTCGCGGGCGCTGCATCACTGTGGGCCGCGATCGCCGCAGACATGGGGGTCTCACTGCTCGTCATTCTCAACGCTCTTCGACTGCTCGGGAGCGCCGGGTCTACCTCACGCTGAAAACGAAGCCGGCCCAGTGTACATCCCAGTCCGCATCGGCACGGGCCAGCGCGGGGATCACATGGATGGTCCGAACGTTCCACAGACCGGACGAACCGACTGGCAGCGTGATGACTCACTCGTCGTCGGATAACACCGTGGCGTCCTTTGGGGACGTTCGCCCCTGGGCAGGGGCCGCCCCGCCGTGGCCCCTGGCTTTGGCGAGCGGTCACGATGCTGCCGGACCCTCCAGCAGGGGCTCGCCTGCTCAACCAGGTTCAGCTCAATCACGTCGCCGCAGCCGCACGGGCACAGCAAGGCCGCAGCCCACAAGTGCGGCTCTTCGCCGGCGACGTAGAGCGTGGCTGGTTTCAGCAGGTCGGGGAATTCATCGACGCGTTCATACCAAAGTCCCGGCTGGCTGGTGCGACCCAGCGGCGCCCACAGCCATTTCCCGATTGATGCAAGGCCGTTGCGAACCGATGTTCCAAGCGAACCAAACCATCTCGATCAGCATCCTCCGGTTCGCTGAGCTCCGGCATCGAGAGCAGCGGGCGAATGTCGCCCTTACCGATATGCGCGGCGAACATACCAGAAGCAGCCGGCTCACGCTCGCGGTACTCGGCTGCCTGAATAAAGCTGGTACGCGCGATAGCTGATTCCGAGTTGTCGTCGTATCGGTATGGGTGAACCCTCGCAAGTAACTCGTTCACAGTCGTGCTTGCCATCTGCATGTTGATGCTGATGACCGCCGGGCGATCTTCCTCAACGCCGTGAATGTAGCCAGCCCGAAGCTGGTCGCGATACGCCTTCGGATCGGTGCGCCGAAGGCCAGCGGCCTTCAATTGCGCTGGCGTGTAGACCTTTCGGTCCTGCAGAGTCGACGTGTCGGGCCTGACGTAGTGAATCGCGCCGCAGGCCGCGTCGATACCGCCTTTGCCGTCGGCGTCGAGCCTAACACCCACGTCGAAGTAGGGAAGCGTGTAGAACGCTGCGAGACGATTGAGGAGATGGCGGCCCTCGACGCCGTCCATGCAGCCGAACACTACGTCGCACTCGGCGACGGCCTTGATGGCCCGTGGCGTGGCCAGGTTCGCCTGAATGATCTCAAGTTCGGTCCCGAAGCCCATAGCGGCGATCGCACTCGCCATGACTTCGACTTTAGGTTGTTTGAGATAGGCGTGCTCGCGGGTTGCGTTAAGGATGCGGTTCAGGTTCTTTCCCTCGACTCGGTCGGGATCAACAAGACGAAGTGTGGCTTCGTCTGGGCCATTGCACCCCTTGGTAAGAGGGCGCCGGCCTGAGCTCTGCTGCCACTATGAAAGAGGAGGGGGTCACGGCGCTGTGCGCGGCATGGCAGCGCTGGCGCAGGCGAACGCGCTGTTAACGAGAATTAATGGATGGCGCCGATTCATTCGGCACCGCGTAGTGGCACGATAGGTCGTGCCCTTTGTCCCGGCGCTACGCTTCCATTCTCTCACCGCCTGGTATGACGCCGTTGTCGGCGCCACCGCCCGCGAGCGAGCGTTCAAGGCAGCATTGATCGGCCAGGCGGATCTGGCTCCCGGCATGCGGGTGCTAGACGTGGGATGCGGCACCGGCACCTTGGCAGTGCGGTTGAAGCAGCATTGCCCCGAGGCCAGTCTGGTCGGCACTGACTGCGACATCGCCATGCTGTCACGGGCCAGGCACAAAGCGATGGCGGCTCTGGCCGCCGTTCAGTTTGACTGTGCGTATTCGTACGCGCTTCCCTACCGGTCAAACTCTTTCTTCCGGGTCATATCCAGCCTGTTCTTCCATCACTTGACGTGGTCCGACAAACAGCGAACATCTCGGGAGATATTTCGAGTCCTACGTCCCGGCGGAGAGTTGCATGTCGCCGACTGGGGACGACCCGGTAATGTCCTCATGAGAGGGTTGTTTCTCTCGGTCCAGATTCTTGACGGTTTCGCTCCCACGCGCGACCATGTGGCCGGCCGCCTGCCTGAGCTCTTCGAGGAATCCGGCTTTGTGCAGGTTGTGGAGTCTGGCCGCTTCGCCACGGTCTATGGGAGCCTCGCCCTCTTTCGGGCCGTGAAGCCATGAACGACGCTACCGTCCCAATTCCACCCGCAACCCCACCATCACCGTCCGCGGCAGCCCTGGCCGAACGCCGGCGGGGTGGCGCGCCACCACGTGGACATGGTTGGTCAGATTCTGGACGCTGGCGTACAGACGCGCCTCACTCGTAAGCGCGTACTCCCCGGATGCGCTGACCACAAAGGTGGTATCCGTGGCACGCGCGTCCACGAGGGTGCCCGTGCCTGCCAGTGTGCGCATACGCCCGACCACTGTCGCGTCCGCGCGGGCCCGCCAAGGGCCCACCTCGACGTCCATTGCCGCCGACACCTGATGCCGAGGCACGTACGGCAACTCGAAACCGGACTGCACGCTGCCCCACGGTCCGTAGCTGCTCTGGAACGAGTTGCCGAACCTGGTCTCCGTGAATGTGTAGGCCACGCGCACAGGCAGCAACACCGAGCTGCTGGAAACGATGACCCAGCGCGCGGAGGCTTCGAATCCACGCACGTGCACCCGCCCACCGTTAAAGAGGTCCCCGGCACCGGTACCGCCAGTGGACAAGGTGTCGCGCCCGAGAAGATTCGTGTAGTTGTTGAAAAAGCCCAGCACTTCGGCGTGGACGGTGTCGCGCTCCACGCGCGCGCCGGCCTCGTAATTGATGCTCTCTTCCGCTCTGGTTTCTGCGGCAAGGCCAGGTCCCGGCGGAGCAAACCCTTTGTGGACGCCGGCAAACAGTGTCGCGCTTCTCATGCGGTACGACAGACCCACACCGGGAATCAGGACATTCACGGACGTGTCGAATCGCGCGATCGCCGCACTGCGTCCGGGATCTGTACGCGCATAATCGGTGCGGCCCAGGTCAATCGCCTCGTAGCGAAGCCCCGGCGATACCGTCCACGCGCCGGCGGTGATGGTGTCGGAGACGAAGCCCGCGACTGCGGATGCGCCGACCACCTGATTGGCCTGGCTCCCTGGCGCGCCCGCGCGGGTGAGGACCAATCGTCCTCCCACCATCTGGAACGCATCGTCATTCTGAAAGCGATCTTCCTCATCCTCGTGGTAGCGGAGGCCGGCCTCGACTGCGTGCCTCAGATTCCCGGTGGTCCAGCGCGCGCCCACGGTGGACTGCACGCCAGTGCCGTAATACGTGCGGTTGTTGTTGCGAATCAGGAGCGCGTCCGTGGCGCTCGACGCGCCTGTGAGCACCGCGAATTGCTGCGGGAAGTTGGACGGAGCGGATAACACGGAGGACAGACTCGCGCCCATCACGCTCTCGAGCTTGTACCAGGCACGCGAGAAGTTGTTCCGGTATGCGACGGTCGTGACATCCCATGTCCGGCGTGCGAAGAGATGGCGGACCTGATACTGCGCGTGTGTGGACGCAAAGGTGTCGTTCTGCGAAGCCGCGTACCGCCGCCAGGGATTGGCCACGAAGTCGGCGTCGGTCAGACCCAGATAGGTCTCCTGGCCATTCTGGGTTGTACGGCCGGCCTTGAGCTCCAGCTCCTGATACTGCGAGTCAGTGGGCGTCGTGTTTACACGGAATTTGATCAGGTAGTCGGCCAGCGTCACACCCGTGTTGCCGCCACCATCGAGCTGCTTGAACCCGTCGGTCTGCAACTGAAATGTCTCTGCCAGCCAACCGACATGGCGGCCGGCGCTGCCGACATTCGCCGAAATCCGGTGGGTGTTATTGGCGCCGCCGGCCACATTTGCGCGCACGCGAAAGGCGGCCGGGATACTCGAAGACACGTAGTTGAGCACACCGCCGGTCGTGATCGGACCGGACCTGATCTGGCTGGACCCCTTGCGAACTTCGATGGACTCCATCCGGCCCGGCGTCGGCGCATAGTAGGCCGCCGGGGCGGAGTACGGCGCGGGCGCCACCAGGACGCCGTCCTCCATCATCGTGATCTTACTGCTGCGATCCGTCCCGGTGCCGCGCATGCCGATGTTCGGCCGCAACCCGTAGCCGTCCTCCTCCTGAATATTGAGGCCCGGGACCTGACGCAGCATCGTGTGGATGTCGCCTGTGGCCACCTGCACTTTCTGAAGTTCTTGCTGATCCAGCACATGCGTGGACCCGGGAACGCGCGTGCGGGTGGACACGTCGCCCGCGACGTTGACGCGCTCATGCACGATCTCCGCAAGAACGATCGACAGCGGAGCCAACGGAGCACTCGTGACCGTGACCCGCATCTCGGACGGCGACAGGCCAACCGCGCTGGTCGCCAAAGTGTAGACACCAGTGGGCACTCGATCAAACACGAACAGGCCGTTCTCATCGGTTCGCACGACGACCTCTGGCCCGATCGCCGGACGCAACGCCACCGTGGCATGGGCCACGCGCCTGCCGCTGGCGGTCTGCACGACGCCCGCGACCGACGTCAGCGTTTGGGCGAGCGCCGGCCACGCCGGCAGTGAGAGGGTGACGAGGAGGGCAACGGTACGCATTAAAGCGAGGGGCATAGACCACTTGAGCCTATATCGGACCAATTAGGTCGGTCAATCTGGCTCGGCTCCGAACGCCGCATTGCAGAAGAATCAGGCCAGCGTGAACCACTCCTTGGCCAAGCACTGGAGTGGCGAGGTCGTACCGTTGTACGAGAACTCGTTGGTGCGCGAGTCATACCGGTAGTCCCTGCCCCACCGGTCGGCCATCCTCCGAATCTGCCGAAGCGCATCCACCACGTAGTCGAGTTCCTCATCGGTGGTCGTCGGATGGGTCGAGAGCCGCACCCAACCTGGCTTGGTTGACAGATCTCCCGTGTCGATCCGATCGATAATTTGCTTCGACTGGTCGCGACAGACATGGAGGAGGTAGTGGCCGTACGTTCCGGCGCAGGAACAACCGCCGCGTGCCTGAATGCCGAATCGGTCGTTAAGGAGTCTGACCACGAGGTTGTAGTGCACCCGGTCAAGATAGAACGAGAAGATCCCCAGCCGTCGCTCGATGTTGTCCGCCAGGATCGTCAACCCGGAAACGGCTCTCAGTTTCCGGAACATCGCCGCAACGATCTCCCGTTCACGCCGCTCCATGGTGGCCACGCCCATCGTGTCCTTGAGAGTGACAGCCAGCGCGCCCCGGATCGCTTGCAAAAACCCCGGAGTCCCACCGTCCTCACGAACCTCAATTGTAGGACTGAATCGATGTTCTCCCCACGGGTTCGTCCAGAGGACTGTCCCGCCACCCAGCTGGTCCGGGGTCTTCAGGCGATACAGATCAGCATCAAAAACCAGGACGCCGGACGCACCAGGTCCACCCAGGAACTTATGCGGGGACAGCGTCACAGCGTCCAGCCGTCCCTGCGGGTCTGCCGGATGCATGTCGATCGTCACATACGGGGCCGACGCGGCAAAATCCACGAAACACACTCCGCCGTGTTCATGCAGGAGACGCGCCATGGCACGGTATGGTGTTTCGATGCCGGTGACATTCGAGCACGCCGTGAACGCGCCGATCTTGATCTTCCTGCTCTGATAGGTCAGCAACAGGGCGCGGAGGTCATCGAGGTCAACGAGCCCCTCGCTTGTGGCCGCGATCACCACGACGTCCGCCAGCGCTTCAAGCCACGTGGTGTGGTTGGAATGATGCTCCATGTGGGTAACGAACACGATCGGCCTCATCTCGGCCGGCAACTCGCGGGACGCCTTCAGAGCGTCCGGCACTTTCAGCCCGAGGATGCGCTGCAGCTTATGCAGGGCCGAGGTCATGCCATAGCCGGCGAACAGCAGGACATCGCCAGGTCCAGCGTTCACATGCGCTTTGATGATTTGACGAGCACGGTCGTACGCGAGGGACATGGAGGCCCCGGTCACATTCGACTCCGAGTGAGTGTTCCCGACAAACGGCCCCACGTCCTCGAGCATCCTGCGCTCGATCGGCGCGTACAGACGTCCGCTGGCCGTCCAGTCGGTATAGACGATCTCGGCTTGACCGTACGGTGTCGCGAATGCGTGGTGATGGCCGACAATATTGCGTCGAAAGTGCTCGAAGTGCGATTCCAGATCTCTCATGACACCTTCTCTCGGAGTATGGCCGGGGCTGCATCCGCCGGTTGCGGGCATCATCGCGGCATGTCCTGGCTAACGCCGCCTGCCGCAGGGAGATAGCACCCCCGTACGTAGTCGGCCACCATGCGGTCGGCGCTGAAGCGCCACGCCAACGTCTGAGTGGCGTGCTTCATGCGCCCCACCCACCGGCGCGGCACCTGGCTGCCATCGACGTCGTAGAACAGGGGGACAACCTGACGCTCCAGCACGTCGTACAGCGAGTCGGCGTCACGCCGCCATTGCATCGACCAGTCGGCGTGCACCTCGCGCGAGCCAATCGCGAAGCCATTCTCGCCGTCGTAGGCCTCGGCCCACCACCCATCGAGCACGGAACAGTTGAGCCCGCCGTTGAGCGCCACCTTCAGCCCGCTCGTACCGCACGCCTCCTGCGGTCGCGCTGGCGTGTTGAGCCACAGGTCCACGCCACTGACCAGGTGCCTGGCGACATTCACGTCGTAGTCTTCGATGAAGACGATCCGGCCTGCGAACCTCGGATCCCGAGTCAGCCTGATAATTTGCTGGATCAGTTCCTTGCCGCCGTCGTCGCGCGGATGCGCCTTGCCCGCAAAAATGAACTGGACCGGCTGGCCTTGGTCCCCGCACAGACGCGCCAGGCGGTCCACGTCCGTCAACAGCAGCGTCGCCCGTTTGTACGACGCAAACCGCCGCGCGAAACCCACCGTGAGCGCCGAAGGGTCCAGCCCATCTGAGGCGCCGGTCCGACGATGAACAAATTCAATGAGCGCGTGCCGGAGCCTGACGTGCGCCTCCCACAATTCACCATCGTCCACCTTCGCGATCGGCGCCCACGTTGATGGCTGATCGTGCCGGCACGCCCAATCGTGGGCCAGGAACCGGTCGAGTATCCGCTTCATGGACGGAGCGAGCCACGACAACACATGCACGCCGTTGGTCACGTGGCCGACAGGGATCTCCTGCTCTGGGCGCCCGGGCCACAGAGACTGCCACATCTGCCTGGCCACGTGACCGTGCAAGGCGGAGACGCCGTTGCATTGGCGGGCTTTGAGCGCGAGCACCGTCAGGCAGTAGCGCTCGTTCGCATCGGCGGGAGTGACGCGGCCGAGGGCGAGGAATCCAGGCACGTCAAGTCCGATCGCCGAACGGAGCCATCCCAATTCGCGTTCGATGAGTTCCGGTGTAAACCGATCGTGGCCCGCCGCCACAGGCGTGTGGGTGGTGAACACCGTCTGGATTGCGGTCTGTCGGAAGGCGGAGGTGAACGGTATGCCATCGGCCTCCATACGTTCCCGCGTGCGTTCCAGAAGCGCGAAGGCGCTGTGGCCTTCGTTCAGATGCAAGACACCCGGTCGGATCCCGAGCGCGCGGAGTGCGCGCAGTCCCCCGATGCCCAAGAGAATCTCCTGCCGGATTCTCGTCAGGTCATCACCGCCGTACAGCGTCGAGCTGAGTTCCCGGAGATGCGCGTCTGTGTTGGCCGGCACATTCGAATCGAGCAAGAGAATCCGGGCGCGGCCCACGTGCGCCAGCCAGACACCGGCGTGTAACACGCCACCTCCGCACGGCACCTGAATCGACAGTTCGGAACCATCGGCCGCAGCCGCGCGCACCAGCGGGAGATTCTGGTTCCGGACGCCGCCGAAGTCCTCGTGCTGCCAGCCCGCGTCGTCGAGTCGTTGGGTGAAATAACCGTTCGCGTAGTACAACCCCACCCCGACGACCGGCACACCCAGATCTGAGGCGCTCTTGAGGAAGTCGCCGGCCAACACGCCCAGGCCGCCCGAATACAGAGGCAGGGACTCATGGAGCGCGAACTCGGCCGAGAAATAGGCGACCGGCTCGGTGCGCAGCGTCGGCGCATGCTCGTCGCACCAGGTGTCGGCCAGCAGGTATTCCTGAAGGCGGCGGCACTGAAAGTGCAGGCGGGCCTCAAGGGCGCGATCGTGCACACGTTGACGCAAATCCTCGTCGCTCAACTGCTGCAACATGCCGAGCGGGTTGTGGTAAGTGTCCCGCCACAAGAGCGGATCGATGTCGCGAAACAACTCAATCACATCCGGCTGCCATGTCCACCAGAGATTGAGCGCCAGGTCCCGGATGCGTTGACGCAAGGAATCCACACTCACCTCCCGGCTCGGTTTGTGACGCCGCCAGGAAACGCGCGGTCGAGACCGCGGATCGTGGCGATCATTGACGCCGCCCGTCGCGCCAACTCGTGTGCAGCCTCGCGCGGGTCGGTCCCAGGACTGCCATTGAGCTGTACAGCCACTTGAGCGACGCCCTGCACGTCTGGCTCGAGTTCACGTCGCAGATAGTGCGCCAGCAGGGCGAGCACCGCCAGCCGCTCCGCCTGGAGCGACTGGCCGACCAAAGCCCCGATCTCTGGGCCCAGGCTCTGGAGGCTGCGGCCGAACCGACCCATCTCGTCTTCGCTAGTGGGTTCGACCGCTCCCCTCCAGTGCCCGTGCCCCAGCAGTGAGAGTCGCAAGCGCATCTGCCTCAGCGGCCACAGGACGAGCCTGTCGAGGGCCGCATTGACGCCGACGATGAGGGCCACCAATAACACGACGCCGTACGCGAAGTGTCCCCTCACGCTGTTCCAAGCGACGATCTCCGGGATGGTGTCGGGCTTCACTGGGCCTGTCGGTGCCGCCGTGTCTGCGACGCCTCCGTGGATCGCGTGGGACGCCATGACTGCGGCAAGTTCGTGGCGGTAGTCCACCCAGACCATCAGAGCGGTCAGCGCGATCGTCAGTGGCACGACCGCGAGGTTGAACTTGAGTCGAAGCCCCATATCACGCTCCTGCAACGCGACTCGGCGTCGCGCGTGCGGATGTCATGGTGAGCAGCGCATCGAGGGCCGTCGTCGCGGCGGCTAACTCGCTCGCAAGCGCTCGAATGCCCTCCGCGTGAGACGCGCCGCAACCGGTACGGCATTCCCCAGCCTCAGTCCCCGAGCGGTCTGCAACCTCGGCGACGGACCACACTCGCCGGCGCAGGTCCCTGACACCCTCGGACCCGCGAGTATCACCGGCCACCACGGCCTGGCTTTCCACAAACGGCAGGAAGCGCAGGGCCGCGTCCACCAGTTCGTCCACGTCGTCGCGAATCGACCCGAGCTGCGCCTCGCAGTCGGGGCATCCGTTGCCGACGCGGCCGCACGTACACGCGTCGGGCAGCGCCGAGAGTCCCTTCGTGAGACGCCTGACATCCTCCGCCACGTGCCGCCAGCCACCCAAGAACAGTGGATTCATAGGGCCTCCTCAACTCGGGAATGACTAGAACCGGTACCCGAGACCGATTGTCATGACGCCAACGGTGTACGTGGTGCCGTTCGCAATGACCACAAGCGCGCGCGCATCCGGGCGCACAAAAAAGCGCGGCGACAACTCCAGCCTGACCCCTGCGCCCAAGCTGATGGCTGGATCGGAAAACGATTGCATGCCCCATCGGCCGTTGCCGGGGACTGTCATTTGGCTCAACCGGTTGGAATAGAAGGCGGGCATATGACTCGTGGAGAACATCGACGATCCACTGGTCTGTCCCATCATCCCGAAGCCGCCCATGCCGCCCATGGACATCAGTCGGGTGCCTTCGCGATATTCCCCCGACATACGTCCGAAGTATCGTTCGTCATCCATGTCAAACGACGCGCTGTACAGCCCACCACCCACGGCCAGGTAGGGCACGGTCTTCCCGCCGCCAGGCAGGAGGTTCACCAGCAGGGCCACCGTTCCGGACATCCCTCCGGCACCTGCCCCACGACCCAGGTGTGCGCCTTCGGCCTCCAGCACAAGCCGGTCGGTCATGTCGAATGTCAATTGCAGCCCTGCGGCAGCGCCGTTCCCTCGCGACGCAGCGGACAGACCGCCGCTGACCGCAATCGACACCGGAGAGGTGGGCGACGAATGATGTGGACCGACCTGGGCGGACGCCGGGCCGGCAGAGAGTGCCAAGGGGACAAGAAAGACGACGATGGTTATGAGGCGCAACATGATTGAACGACCTTTCGGGGTTGTGATGGAGACAATGAAGCCAGCCGACCGTCTTTCAGGGTCATGACCCGGTCGGCATGCGAAGCGATCCCGACGTCATGCGTCACCATGACGATCGCCAGACCGCTGCCCTGAAGCTCTTTGAACAACGCGATGATGGACTCCCCCGTCGCACTGTCGAGGCAGCCGGTCGGCTCGTCCGCCAGCAGTAGCGGCGGACGGTTCACGACAGCCCTCGCGATGGCGACGCGTTGTTGCTCTCCGCCAGACAGATCGCGCGGTAAGCGCGTGGCCTTGTCGTTCAAACCGACGCGGTTCAACGCCTCCACGGCTCTCGTTCGCTGTGCGATTCCCGCCATGCGGGCGGCCGCCAGTGGGAGCATCACGTTTTCGATCGCCGTCAGGTAGGGCACGAGAAACAGGCTCTGAAACACGAACCCCAGGTATTCGCGCCGAAAATCTGCGAGGCGTTCGGAGTGCAGCCCGTACACGTCGATGTCGTCGACACGCACCGATCCACTCGATGGCGGTGTCATGGCACCGAGAATGCTCAGAAGGGTGCTCTTGCCCGACCCACTCGGCCCCATCAGTGCCACGAACTCACCCTCCTCGATGGTGACGTCGACGCCATCAAGCGCGGCGACCGGTGTGGTCGCGCCGTTGTAGACCTTCGTGATGTGCCGTAGTTCAACCAGGGCCATGGAATCTCCTAAATGTGTCGCAGGGCCTGCGACGGATCCATCCGCGCCGCTCGCAGCGCGGGGTATGTGCCCCCGCCGGTGCCGAGCAGCACGGCGAGCGCGATGGCCACGATCAGCAGGCCGAGGTCCGGAGGAGGGGCGGTGGTGAGGTCGGCCAGTACCGGCCCGAGTGCGCGCGCCGCCGCCGTGCCGGTCAACCATCCCAGCAGACCGCCAACCACTGTGACGCCGAGTGCCTCGAGCAAAATCACACGGGCGACCTGTGTGCGACGAAACCCGACCGCTCTGAGAATGCCGATTTCCTGCGTCCGCTCAGTGACCGACGCCATCATCGTCGTCAACACGACGAGGCCGCCGACCAGCAACACCACCAGAGACACCACATAGGCAAATCGCGTGAACTGCAGTACCGCCCTCTCGCGCGCCGCCACAGCCTGACGAATCGGCGCCACCCGGGCATGCGGCAGGACGACGCCGATTTGCGCGACGATGTCCTCGATCGGGCACTCGCGACACAGGGCGCTGACGTCGATGAAGCTCACGGCATCGGGAAGGCCGAGGCGGCTTTGCACCAGACCGAGATCGGCAAACACTGATTGATCGTCGACGGCACCGGTCGCGCCGATCACGGCGGCCACGCGGCGCACACGATCGCCGAGCGTCAGCGTGTCACCAGTGCGCTTGTGCAGGATCCGGCTGACGTCGGCGCCAAGCATGACGTCATCGCTCGTGGTCGCGAACTGGCCGTCCAGGGTCCACCAGCCCCTGACGCGGCGTTCCTGGCGAAAGTCGACGCCCACCAGGATCACGCGCGTCCCGTCGATCTCTACCGTCCCCACAAGTTTTGGTGCGACGGTGCTGATATTGCGTGAACTCGGAATGGTGCGGATGCGCCCGGCGTCACCCGATGACAGCACTCGTGAATCCACCGCAATGTCGCCGACATCGAGGCCACCGTACGCGAGGCTGATCGATTGCGATCTCGGCGTCACGATGATGTTGGCGCCGAAGCGGTCAAGTTCATCGCTCACGGCGGCCCGCATCGCTGTCGAGAGCGAGACCAGGGCGATGACCGTGCCGACACCCAGCGTCACGGCGACGAGCAGGAACGCAAAGCGGCCTTTGCGACGGTTGAGACTGGCGAAGGCGATATGTCTGAGTTGCATCGTCGGCCTCAGAAATAGAAAGCCCCCGCCTGCAGCGCGGCAGCGGTCAACACCACCTGTCCGCCCTGGACGGTTCGGTCGAGCGGCACTGGGTTGCAGCCGCCATGAAGGACGTTGATGTCCACCGATCGGAAGACCTGGCCACAGTTGTTGCAGACCATCGTGTCGCCGGCCTGCCGGTAGCCTTTTCGCGCGCGATAACAGACATCGCACGTGTCGAAGGCGGCGCGAATCACGCCGTCGGCACTCTTCAGCACGAAGAATTTCAGCGTCTGTTTTGCGGCAGTGGTATAGGTGAAGAACCTCGCCTTCCCATCGTCGAACTGGGCGGCGTCCAACCGCACATCGGCACCGGCGACGACCGCCGTCGCGGCCGCACCGGCCTCGGGCCGACGGGTCGCCGTAACGAAGAATAGGGCGGTCAGCAGAAGGCCTCCCGCAACGACGGTCACGGCCGTGCCCAGGCTCATGGTGCGGTGCGCGGGCTCCGGCTTGAACTGATCGCGCCGCGTTCGTTTGTCATCGTGAGACTTACGTGTGCTCATGGCGAACTCCTTTTCTATTGCCGGCCGATCGGCGAATTGACTCGCTGCCAGAGGGCGTCGAACATGCCAGGCGGCAGGCTGGTTTTCAGCTCGAACGTGAAAGAGCGCGTTTCGCCGGATCCGCCTTCGTACGCGAGCACCTGGAGTCGATACCGGTCCAGCGTCAACACGCCGTAGACATCGCGAAAACGCCAGAACCGCGCCTGCTCCTCTCGCTCGGTGACGTAGGCGATCCCCGTGTCGTAGAGCAGGAGCGTCCCATCGCTGCCCTTGCGGGCACTCGCGTTCTTGACCGGGACACTGAAGAGGGCGATGGCGGGCAGTGGCGGCATGACCGCTGTCACGATCGGTCGATCAAGGCGCTCCAGCAGGAACGCGACCACCGACTCCGGAATCGAGCCCGGCACCTCAAAGGCGTACGCCCGGTCCGCACCGAACCTGAGGCGGCCGCGATCTTCGTAGGTCTCGAGCGTGACCCGGGTCGGTGAGAGTATGCGTACCTGTTTCAGCGCCTCGTAGTCCCAGTGACGCGCCTTTGTGCGATCCGGCGTGCGGAACTCGATGCCACCGTCGCCGATCACCAGCGTGCCGGGCGTGCCTCCAAGGAAACGGTCCTGACGAGCGCTCAGCTCAAAGGGCGGCTGTGCGTCAGCCGCGGCGGGAACGGACGCGAACGCGACGACAACAGCGATGCAGGCGAGCGTGAGTGAATGCCGAAACATGTCAGGACTCCTGTGGTTGCGGGGATGCGGCGGGCGCGGCCGCCAACGAGGGCCGGACTTCACTCCGCCATTTCCAAATCGTGAAGATCACCGGATAGATGAGAAGTTCGAGAAGGAAGGACGAGATGACGCCGCCTACCATGGGTGCGGCAATCCGCTTCATGGTGTCGGCCCCGGCGCCGTGACTCCACATGATGGGCAGCAGGCCCAGCAGAATCGCGAGTACCGTCATCATCTTCGGCCGGATGCGCTTGACGGCCCCTTCCTCGACGGCCTCCTGAAGATCAGCCATGGAATGCATCCGGCCGGCACTCTTGGCCTTGTCGTACGCCTGGTCGAGATAGAGCAACATGATCACGCCCGTCTCCGCATCCACACCCGCGAGCGCGATGATGCCGACCCATACGGCCACGCTCAAGTTGTAGTCGAGCAGGTAGACGAGCCAGAACGCCCCGATCAGCGAGAACGGCACCGCGAGCAGGACGATGGCAATCTTGGTGAGAGTCCGCAGATTGAAATACAGCAGGATGATGACGATGAGCAGGGTGAGCGGGATCACGACCTTCAGCCGCTTCGCGGCACGCACCATGTACTCGTACTGGCCGCTCCACTCCAGCGTGTACCCCTCGGGCAGGGTGACCATCTCGCCGACGACTCGCTTGGCCTCCTCGACGTAGCCACCGATATCCCGGCCGGCGACATCCACATACACGTAGCCCAGCAGTTGCGCCTGCTCCGTGCGGATGACGGTGGGGCCGGTGCTCGTGAAGATGTCCGCCACCTGCTCGATGGGAATCTGCGCGCCCCCGGGCGTGGAGATGAGCGTACGCCGAAGTGTATTGATGTCACTGCGATAGTGCCGTTGATATCGGACGTTGACCGGGTACCGCTCACGTCCTTCGATGGTGGTGGTGATGTTGGCGCCGCCAATCGCGGACTCAATCACCATCTCGACGTCCTGGATGGTCAGGCCGTACCGGGCGATCGCCTCCCGCTTGATCGTGAAGTCGATGTAGTACCCGCCAGTGACGCGCTCAGCAAAGGCGTTACGTGTGCCGCGGACGCTGCTGATAGCCGACTCCACCTGTGCGGCGATGTCATTGATCACATCCAGCGACGGGCCGAACACCTTGACACCCACCGGCGTCCGAATCCCGGTCGACAACATGTCCACCCGCGCCTTGATTGGCATCGTCCACGCATTGGCCACGCCGGGCAGCCGTACCAGCTCGTCGAGTTCGGCGATCAGGCGCTCTGAAGTCATGCCCGGCCGCCACTCGGACTCAGGCTTCAGATTGATCACGGTCTCGATCATCTCGAGCGGCGCGGGGTCGGTTGCCGTGTTGGCGCGGCCGGCCTTGCCGAACACCGACGCCACTTCCGGCACCTGCTTGATAATCTTGTCCTGCACCGCCAGCACCTGCTGCGCGGTCTGTACCGAAGCGCCGGGCAGCGTGATCGGCATGTAGAGCAGGCTGCCCTCATACAGCGGCGGCATGAACTCTGACCCCAGCTTCAGGAACACCGGTACGGTGCTGAGCATCGCGACGAGCGCGGCGACGAGCGTGATCGTGCGGTGTCGCAGCACGAAACGAACGAAGGGGTGATAGGCACGAATGAGCAGACGATTGACGGGGTTCTTCTCTTCGGGCGCGATCTTGCCGCGGATGAAGATCACCATGAGATACGGCACGATCAGCACGGATACCAGCGCCGCAAAGCCCATGGCAAAGGTCTTGGTGAACGCCAGCGGATGAAAGAGCCGGCCCTCCTGTGATTCCAGCGTGAAAATCGGCAGGAACGAGACGGTGATGATCAGGAGGGAGAAGAACAGCGGCCGTCCCACCTCCTGTGCGGCCTCGGTGAGAATCTCCAGGCGACTCCTGGCTGGGGTGCCTGGGGGCCGTGCTGCCTCGTGTTCCAGGTGCTTGTGCGCATTCTCGATCATGATGATCGACGCATCCACCATCGCACCGATGGCAATCGCGATGCCGGCGAGGCTCATGATGTTCGAGCCCAGGCCGATGTACTTCATCGCGACGAACGACAGCAGAATGGCCAGCGGCAGCGTGAGGATCGCCACAAAGGCGCTGCGCAGATGCCAGAGGAACACCACGCACACCAGCGAGACGATGATCATCTCTTCAATGAGTTTCTCGGTCAGGTTGTCGATCGATCGTTCAATGAGTTCTGATCGATCGTACGTGGTGACGAACTCCACGCCCTCCGGCAAGGCGGGCTGAATCTTCTCCGTGACGGCCCGTTTGATCTCCTCGATGACGCCGTACGTGTCCACGCCATAGCGGATGACCACGATGCCGCCGGCCACGTCGCCTTCCCCGTTCAGCTCCGCCACGCCGCGGCGCATGTCAGGCCCCAGATGCACGCGCGCCACGTCTTTGACCAGAATCGGCGTGCCGTCCGGCTGCGTACCAAGACTGACCAGCTCGATGTCGCTGACCGACTGGATATACCCGCGGCCGCGGACCATATACTCGCGGCCGGTCCACTCCACGACGCGCCCGCCGACATCGTTGTTGCTCGCGCGTACCCGTTGCGCCAGCATGTCGATGGAGATGTTGTAGGACAGCAGCGCGTTGGGATCGACCTCGATCTGATACTGCTTGACGTACCCGCCGACCGGAGCGACTTCGGCAACTCCGGTCACACTCCGCAGCCAATACTGGACGTACCAGTCGTTCAGCGTTCGCAACTGCGACAGGTCGTGCTTGCCGGTCCGGTCCACCAGCGCATACTCGAAGCCCCAGCCCACGCCGGTGGCGTCCGGCCCCAGCACCGGCTGCACGCCACCAGGCAGACGCCCCTGCAAGCCGTTGAGGTACTCCAGCACTCGACTTCGCGCCCAATACGGGTCCGTCCCGTCCTCGAAAATGACGTACACGAACGAGACGTCGAAATACGAGAACCCTCGAACAACTTTGACGTTCGGTGCAGAGATGAGTGCGGTGACGATCGGGTAGGTCACCTGGTCTTCAACGAGCGTGGGACTGCGGCCTTCCCAATTCGCGGTGACAATCACCTGTACGTCGGACAGGTCGGGAATCGCGTCGATCGGTGTGGCACGAATCGCCCACACGCCCCCGCCGACGATGGCGACGACCAACATGACGACAATGAAGCCGTTGCGGGCGCTGAATGCAATGAGTTTCTCAATCACGGTTGGTCTCCTTGCCGCCTACTGCGCCACAATGGCAATCCGCTTGATCCCCGCCCGCTGGCCGGACCGGTTGACCACGATCGTCACGTCCCAGCGTCCTGCCATAGGCACCTGTCCCACACCGCGATAGCTGCCGTCGCCGGCGTGTGTCAACGTCGCCGCGCTTCGCATGGCCGGCATCCCCATCGAAGGCATCGCCGGCATAAGAAAGGCCACCTCCACCACGGCATCGGTGACCGGCTGGCCCTGGCCGTCCTTCACGATTACATCGAGATCGTTGTTGCCCACCCGCGCCGGATCTGGCTGCGTGCGGAACACGATGTCGAGGCGCGGCGTGTTCGGGGTCGCGGGTGCCGCTGGCGCAGGCGTCGAACCGGGCATGTCCATCCCGGCGTGACCGCCAGCCGTGGCAGGCGTCGACGCTGGCGGTGCCATCCCGGGCATTCCCGCCATCGCCTGCATCGCCGCCTGCAGATTGGTCTCCGAATCGATCAGGAATTGCGCGGAGGTCACGACGCGGTCGCCCTGTTTGAGGCCCGCGAGGACCGGGTAAAACGCATCCACCGGTTCACCAACGTCGATCGGTCGTGGCTCAAAGTACCCGTCGGCGAGCGCCAGAATGGTGTACCGCTTGTTTCCGTCGTCAAGGACGGCTTCTTTCGGCACGGCGAGCTGGTGGCCGGCCCCGGTACGGATGAGGACGGTGACGTAGGATTCCGGTTTGAACTCCAGACCGGGGTTCGGAAACTCGATGCGCACCTTGACGCGGCGGGTCATCGGATCCACTTCGGGATAGATGAACGTGATTCGGCCCGTCAGCGCCCGGCCCGCCCGGGTGTAGGGAAACTGAATCTCGGCCTCCTGGCCGAGTTTCACCAGCGGCACCTCGTATTCAAAGATCTGACCGAGCACCCAGATCGTCGACAGATCCGCGATTTTGAATGTGCTCATCTCGGGGGACACGTACTGTCCCGGGAAGGCGTTACGCTCAAGCACGGTGCCATCAAACGGCGAATAGAGCGTCATCGTCCTGCGGGGCTCGCGACTGCGTTCCAGCTCGGCGATCTGCGCATCGCTGACGTCCCAGAGCCGCAACCGCTCGCGCGTCGCGGCCAGCATCGACCCCGCGCCCTCACGGGTTTCGGCGATTCGGCTGCTGCCCAGTTGCGCCTGCGCCCTGAGCGCGAGTAGATACTCCTTCTGGGTGGCCACCAGGTCGGGGCTGTAGATGCTGAACAGCGCCTGACCGCGGCGGACGGCCTTGCCGACAAAGTCCACCGACACGGATTCGACCCACCCCGCGATCTTCGGGTGGATCTCGACGACGCGGGTCTCGTCGTACGCCAGCACACCGACGGTGCGAATCGTCGTCTCAAGGGCCTGGTGCGTCACCTCTGCGGTACGCACACCAATCAGTTGCTGACGGGCGGCGGAAATGAATACGGCCGTCTCCGATGGCGGGTCTGGTGGGACCGCCGCCATGGCCTCGTGTTCCCCTGGCGCGGGCGCGGCTCCGGCGCTGGCCGGCGCTGACCACGCGGGCCAGACGCGAAGGGCGGCAAACGTCAGGCCGATGCCGGCCGCCAACGCCAGCACCGCCACGATGGTGTACGCCAACACTGGCCGGCGGCGGCCGCCCGCCTTCCAGTCCTGACGCGCGGTCTCGGCCGGCGTGGGAGGTGGCTGCAATTGTTCGTCATGAGTCATCGTGATGTCCTCGTCTGGCGGGCGCTACCGAATGAACTCGGTGCCCAGGAGTGGTTCAAGTCGCGCCAGTGCCTGGCGGTAGCGCGCCTGCTGTTCTTCGAAGCTGATCTCGTAATTGAGTACGGTGATGAAGTTGGCGAGCAATGTCAGGAAGTCCACGTTGCCCACCTCGTACGCGGCTACCGACGACTCCAGCGCCAAACGGGCCTGCGGCAGCACGCTGTCGCCGTACAGGTCCATCAGCCGTTGGCTGGTCGTCATCGCGGCGTACTCCTGCGTGACGCGGGCCGTGACGTCTGACACCGTGCTCTCACGCATCCGGCTGGCACCGTCCAGCGCGGCCGCCGCTTCGGCGACCATCGGCTGTTGCTTGCGACGCCAGAAGATTGGCACCTTCACCATGAAATCAACGCCGTACATCCATGGCATGCCACCGACGAATTTTTGCGTGGTGACGTTGATGCCGAAATCAGGCAGGCGTTCCTTTCGCGCGAGCGCGAGGGCCTGCTGGCCCCTCGTGATCTGCTGTTCATCGCGTTTGATTGCGGGGTAGCGATCGGTCGCCTGCGCCCGGGCCGCCTCCACGGCTCGATCGACCGGCCGGATCGAGATCGGACCCTTCACTGAAATGGGCGTATCCTGCGGCCGGTAGAGCAGCCGATTGATGTCGGCGCGCAGCATGACGCCATCACGTTCCAGCGACGCCAGGCGTTCAAGTAGAATCGACAGTTCCAGTTGCGCCCGCAGCACATCCGGCTGCGAGGCCTTACCGACCGAGAATCTCGCTTCCGCGATTCCCCGAAACTGCTCAAGCGCCGTTCGATTGCGCTGGACGATCGCAAGGGTGCTGTCAATCAGCAGGTACTCAAAATACGCCGCCTTCAAATCAGCGATGAGTCGCAGCCGGGTGTCCTCGTACGACCAGCGCGCCATGTCCGCTTCGGTGGCGGCCACTCGTGTACGGAGAGCAAGCTTCCCGGGATAGGGCAACTCCTGCGAGACGCCAACTTGCCGGAATGCGCCGGGGGTGGATGACGAGGGAAAAAACGGCGGCCGCAGCAAGCCACTCATGTACCCGGCGCTGACGGTCGGGTCGGGCGGTGCGCCGGCGGGGGCAATACGCGCCACGCGCATGTCGACCTCGCGTCGCGCGGCCGCCAACTCGGGATTGCGTTGCTCGAGTTCGGCGACCATCGCCGCGAGCACGCCCGACTCCGCCCGGGGTGACGCGACAGGCCCCTCCTGCGCAGCGGCGGGCGCCGCCATCGTCAACAACATCAACACAAAGACACACCTGAACATGGAATCCTCTTTCTTCGGGAACAGCGCGGCCGCACACCAGCCATCGGGCTGGTATGGATCACACGGTCACAACACACCGGTAGGCTTTATGTTGCCTGGGCGGCTGCGGGCCGGATGGTGTGCGCCGGATCAGATGAGGAGGATGGACAGGAGCAGGGAGAGATCGGCTCGGTAATATCCGTGAGGCGGTGCGTGCATGCGCAGAACAGCTGCTGACACTCCGTCAGCGTCCGTTGGAACCACGAGGAACGGAGCAGCCTGCACCAACGCCCCATGCTCATGCGTCAACGTCTGGCGGCCCGCTGTCGTTGCGGTCGACGCGGGCGGATCGACCGGCCCGGCGTGGCAACAGCACGGGGCGACGAGAGCCGACGTCCCGCACGAATGTCCCTCTTGTTCACACTCCTGATGCGCAGTTGCCGTATCGGCCGCCGCCAGCCCGCTCGGAACAACGAGCGCGACGAGCAAGACAAGTGCCGCGAATCGGCCACGCAAGGACAACAGGGAACGCATCGTCTTCATGTAGTGCAGGGTCTGTGCCGTGTGTATTTGTTCCGTCGTATGAAGAGAACGCTCATTCTCATGACTATCGCACCGGCAGCATCGCGGGATTTTTCTCAGCGGTGCTGAATTGTCAACAAAGATCGCACGCATTGTTAATCTTTGTTAATTATCGATTACTGGGATGTGACTGGTGCGAGGTCGTCCGCAGCGAGTGTTAGTGTACGAACTCGTTGGAGGTGGCGCATGGTGAAAGATCCTGTCTGCGACATGCAGGTGAATGAGTCGACGGCGGCAGCGATGGTTATCCATAAAGGCAAGACCTATTACTTCTGCAGTCCGGCGTGCAAGGCGACGTTCGAAAAGAACCCGGAGAAGTACGCCTCGCGGTGACTCCACTCCGCGCAATCGCTGATGCCCAGACAGAGCACGACACCACGGGAGCACCGGATGAACTCGACGGCGCACGCCCATGACCCCCACGCGCATTCGCCCGGGCCGCACCAGGAACCGACGGGCGGCCACGACCGCCACGCCGGTCACAGCGTCGGGATGTTCCGCGATCGGTTCTGGCTCACTCTGCTCCTGAGCATCCCCACGCTCGTGTGGAGCGACATGGTCCAAATGTGGATCGGGTACCGGGCTCCGGTGTTTCCCGGCTCCGCGTACATCCCGGCCGTGTTCGGCACGGCGGTGTATCTGTACGGAGGCTGGGTGTTCCTCGCCGCCGGCCTTCGGGAGTTGCGCGACCGCCTCCCCGGCATGATGACGCTGATATCGCTCGCCATCAGCGTCGCCTTCTTCTTCAGTCTCGTCGTGACGTTCGGCTATCCCGGCGACGCCCTCTGGTGGGAACTGGCGACACTGGTCACGATCATGCTGCTCGGCCACTGGATCGAGATGCGGTCGATCTCCCAGGCCAGCGGTGCGCTGCGTGAACTGGCCAAGCTGCTGCCGAATACGGCGCAACGCATCATGGGCGAGCGCATCGAGGAGGTCCCCATCTCGGACCTGCGGCAAGGCGATCTTGTGCTCGTACGACCCGGCGCGAAAATTCCCGCCGACGGCCTCGTGCGAGAGGGCAAGAGCGATGTGAACGAGTCGATGATCACCGGCGAATCCGTGCCCGTCCAGAAGACCGAGGGCGCGAAGGTCATCGCCGGCACCGTCAACGGCGCCGGTTCCCTGCGCGTCGAAGTCACGGGCACGGGCGAGCACACCGCACTCGCCGGTATCATGCGCCTCGTCGAGCAGGCACAGACGTCACGGTCGCGCGCCCAGGCGCTCGCGGATCGCGCGGCATTCTTTCTCACGATCGTCGCCATCGTCTCCGGGGCCATCACGCTCGTCGTGTGGCTGACGGTCGGGGCGCCTGCCGCATTTGCCGTCGAACGGGTCGTCACGGTGCTCGTCATCGCGTGTCCGCATGCGCTCGGGCTCGCCGTCCCGCTGGTCATTGCGATCTCGACGACGCTCGGGGCGCGGTCGGGGCTGCTGGTTCGCGACCGGCGAGGCTTGGAGGAAGCCCGCCATCTGACCACCGTCGTCTTCGACAAGACGGGCACGTTGACGCGTGGTGAGTTCCGTGTCGTCGAGATTGCGACCGACGGAAGTCTCACGGCAGACGAGGCGCTCCGTCTGGCAGCGGCGGTTGAACGTGACTCGGAACACACCATCGCGCAAGGCATCGTCACGAGTGCCGAAGAGCGGCGGATGACGGTGCCCAGAGCCGACCAGTTCGAAAATATCGCCGGCCATGGCGTCCGCGCTGTCGTTGAAGGCCGGGAGTTCCATATGGGCGGGCCCGCCATGCTCCGGCGGCTGAACCTGACGCCCGCAACGACCGTTTTCAAAGCTGCAGAGCGTGCCGCGTCGCGGGGACAAGCCTCGGTGTACCTGCTCACGTCGACCAGCGCGGTTGCGGCCTTCACGGTTGCCGATGCGGTGCGCGAGGAGTCACGTGACGCGATCAAACGCCTGCACGACCAGCGGATCGAAGTGGTGATGCTGACCGGCGACGCCACCGCCGTCGCACAGGCGGTGGCCGCGGACCTCGGCATCGACATCGTCTTTGCCGAGGTGCTTCCCGAAGACAAGGTGGACAAGATCAAGGAGCTGAAGGCCCAGGGCAAACGCGTCGCGATGGTGGGTGACGGCGTCAACGACGCCCCGGCACTGCTGACAGCGAATGTGGCGATAGCGATTGGCGCTGGTACCGACGTGGCGGTCGAAGCGGGCGACGTGGTCCTGGTCCGCAGCGATCCGAGGGACGTTCCCAGGATCATCGCGCTCAGCCGCGCGAGTTATCGCAAGATGATCCAGAACCTGTGGTGGGCGGCCGGATACAACATCGTCGCTATCCCGCTGGCAGCCGGCTTGTTAGCGCCGCAAGGCATTCTGCTCCCTCCGGCGTTTGCGGCGGTCCTGATGTCGGCGAGCACCGTGATCGTGGCATTAAACGCGCAACTGCTCCGTCGCGCGAAGTTGTAGAGGCCCGTCACGGTCAATGCTTATTGACAAATCGCTGCCGTTGTCGACAAGCGCAGTGTCGGCCGCAGCGAGTGCCGTCGCGCCAGGTGTTGAACGCCAACATGTCGCGGGCATTCGTGACGGCCCACGCTTCGGTCGGTCCGTACACTTCGCGCCGGCCGAGCGCATTCGTGACTGGCACGAGTGCCGTGCGATCGAAGCGGCTGACGTACGCGACGAAGACCTGCGCCACACCATCGCTCGCCCATGACATCGCGCACACATCGATTTCGAAGACCTCGCCGTTGACTTCATGGAAATAGCGCGTCATATACCTCTCCTACAACCTCGCGGCACACATGTGCACGGACTCACGCGCTTAACTGAGCTGGCATCGCGTTGAGCCCGGTGTGGGCGCCGGCACGCCATTGCTGCATGCGATCGGGCGTGCCGAGATCCGACCACCCAATCGTCTTCCCCCACGCGTACACCGCGAGACCTTCTGCGGGCGTGAGCACGTCGCGCGACAAATCGGCGGACGACAGCGCTGCGTACTGTTCATCCAGGAACGGTTGACGCCGGTGGACGGCTAATCGCTTATATGTCGCGAAAGCGTTGGCCCAATGCGGCAAGTGCCTTTCGTACAGGCGCAGTAACGACGATGCCCGGGTGACAAGAACCATCGTGTTCCATAGGGCGTCACTGGCGAACAGGCGTCGAGCAATGTCGAGCGTAGGTTTCTCAGTGAAGCCGACCACCGGTCGGATCGGTCGGTCGGCGGCCCAGCCGAACGGTCGCCCTGGAGTGATCCAGCCGTAGTCGGTCGCTGGTGCCGTTGGTTCCACGCCGAACAGCACGACGTTCGCTCGGCCCGACTGCACGGCGGCGACGGCGTCGTAGACGCCCGTTCGGAAGACCGCCGAGTTCGCCACACTGTGGTCGGACGGCGTCAGCAGTACAACGGCGTCTTCGTCCGCATCAAGGACTGGACTCAGCGCGAGCAGCACCCCTGCTGCCGTGCCGCGGTCAGCGGGCTGATACAACAGCCACGCTGCGGGCCAGGGCCGCGCCGCTGCGTCCACGTATCGCCGGTGGGCGCGATCGACCACCACGGTCGTCCGTGCTCTGGGCGCAAGAGGCGCAACCCGCGCGAACGTATCGTCAAGTAACGAACTTCGTCCGTCGGCACACCAGAACTGTTTTGGTGTCCCTTGGGTGACCGTCGCCAGACGTCGCCCGCTACCTGCGGCCAGTACGACATTCCATATCTCTGTAGCCATAGCATTCTCCTGTGATTGCCTGTGCAGCGCCCGCAGTCTCGCCGCGCGCGCGAATTCGCGTCAGCGTGGGAATACGCGAACAGTTGGTGCGCTTTACAGGAGGAGGGCTGAGTGGAGGATGGGACGATTGATGGGCGGACAGGCAGACGACCGGAACCGGCCCAGCCGGATACGTGCCCGTCTGGTGCACGCACCGGCTATGTCATCGGGCATTGACCACATGGCGTCCGCTTCGGTCTCCCGGACGCACACGTCCTGAGCCGCCGAACGAATCGCAGGTTCAATCGCAGCCGCGGTTCCCGCCACGCAGCAACAGCGTATCGACGGCACGTCCTCGCAATGGTGCCCTGCGGCGGACTCACACGGCCCACAGCCCGACATGGCCATCGTCACCTGCGGAGCGACGGAGAGCCACACGGCAATCGCCACGAGACCGACACGACGAGGAGAGAGACGACCGACCATCGGAGACTTCGCACGCATATGCCGTGCCACGGGTCGAACGTTAACAGTAGCGCCCTCGCGAAGCACTCGACGTCAGAACGTGAGCGATCTTCCTCACATGCGGGGACTAATCCGCTCTGCGAACACTAGCGGAGACGTCCGACGTTTTGTTAATTGATATTAATTTACAGAAACCATGCGAGCCTTTAACTCCCGAACGCACCGTGATACGTTCCGCTCGGCGGAGGCCACTTCGCGCCCACATGCCTGACACAGCCCTGCAATCACTCATCGACCGATGGCGCCAGGATCCCGGCGGCACGTACCACACGTGGTTTCTCTGGGAAGAGCGCCTGAAGAACTTCAGGTCGATCCGCCGCGGATTGCAGGAAGTCGTGTCCGAGATTGAAAGTGGCACGTTCGGCAACGTGTACAACAGCTCGTCTCTCCAGACCGTCGTCGGTTCGATCGCCGAGCAGCGTCAGATCTTCAAGGGTGCGGACCACGCGTTTCTCTGGAAGCCGAAGCTGCGGATTCCGGATATCTACGAAGACCCGGACAATCAGCGGGCCTTCGGCCGCTTTCTGCATGGCTGCGCCTGTTGCGGAGACGAAGCAGGCGTACTGGCTCAAATCGTCGCGCTTGACGAACGACGGATCAAAGGACTGGGACCCGCGGCGGCGAATCTGCTGTACTTCCTGCATCCCACGATCGCGCCGCCGTTCAACACCGCGATCGTCAAGGGCTACAACGCGCTCACGGGCGCGCGCGTGAAGCTGGGCCGGTGGAACGAGTATCTCGCCATGCGCGCCGGTATTCTGCGCCTGAACGCGGAGTACCGATCACAGTTGTCAAACGACCTGGGTGCGATTGCGGGTCTCCTGTTTGACGTGGGATCCGGCCGGTATCTCCCTCCTCCACCGCAGAGTGCCGATGGCGCGACGCTCCAGCAGTGGCAAGTCGACCTCGCACAGGTGCGGGAAGACGCCCGCGCCAGGAAGGGGCGTGAGCGCATGGAGGCAGAGGACCATACGCACACACAGGTGCAGGGGTGGTTGCGCGACCTCGGGGTCGCGCTCGGCTTCGACGTCCACATCGCCGCCAACGATCGCGCCAGGACATACGGCGGTGGGCGCCTGGCGGACGGGTGCCTTGGAAACTTGCCCCCCGCGCTCCAAGGCATCGCAGGGGCGGATGCCATTCGACTGATTGACGTCCTCTGGATCAATCGCGACGACCGGCGCGTGGCCGCTGCATTTGAAGTCGAGCACAGCACGACGATCTACTCAGGCATCGTTCGGCTGCTGGATCTGGCGCTCGGTGGTTCCGAGCCGTTGGTCCGAGGGCTGTTTCTGGTGGCCCCCGATGCACGGGAAGACGATGTCCGTGCGCAACTGGCTCGGCCCGCATTTCGAACGGTGTCACATCTCGACGTCCGGTTCCTTCCCTACAGCGAGTTGTCGCTGCATCGTGAAGCCATGTCGCGCTTTGGCCAGGGACTCAAGGCGATCGAGGCCGTCGCCAAACGCCTCGGGTGATCAGGAGACACCGTGCGGTTAGCCGCGTGTTCGAGATTCGTGGGCCTTGGCCTTATCGCCGTCACCGGATGGTCGTGTTCCGGCGCTTCGACGGCACCGTCAGGCGGCCCGACCGAGGTCGGGCCGAACGCGACCAATACGCCGCCCACCATCATCAGCGTGAGCGTCACTCCGCCGAGGCAGAATCAACCGGCCAGCCTCGCGACGATCGGCGATTCGATTGCCCTCTCGGCTGATGTCGTCGATCCGGACACGGCGCTGGATCGTCTGGAGTACATCTGGAGCGCGGTGCCGCCGCTCGGCGCGTTCAGCGGAGACGGCGTGTCAGTCCGATGGACGGCCCCCTCCCGGGTGGACTCGCCCCTTGTTGTCGAGTTGGTGCTCACCGTGATTGAGCGCTACCTCTGGCGAGACGCCCTGGGGTTTCTCGTCCAACGCGAGCATCGCGTGGAGCGGGCGACCCCCGTCAACGTGCATGACTCCGTTGACGAGGTCGGCACGATGGCGCTGGACTTCCTGACGCTGTTCTCGGACTCCTCCAGAACCGCCGAGGAGGTACTCCACAATTTTTCACGCACGTGTGATGGCGGCAACGGCTACCGCGACGAGCGGGCCGATATCGAACGTAACCGCGAATCCAAGATCATTCTCAGCTACAGCCTCGGAAAGCCAATCGTGACCTTCGCGTTCGGCAGTCGCCAGGCGTGCGCGCGAAAAGAGAGCACCCCGGGGGATGCGTGCGCCGAAGTGGTGGTGACATGGGTGGACCGCGACAAACCAACGCCGCACAACCCGGCAGGCGGCATCCCCGTCGAAGTGCGCGGTACAGACTTTGTGTCCGCAGTCTACGAGGACACGCGCTGGGCGCTGTGTCACAGCCGATGGACGGCCTTCGAGACGGTCTCCGGAGCGGCCAGACGTCTGGACATCAAGAAGTGAGCGGTTCACGGTCGCACTGTGCTTCAGCGGCTGCGGCGGGCCAGGACGGTGAGGCCCGTCAGCACCACCCCGGCGGAAACCCACTGCGCGACGGTCAATCCCAGCGCGACCTCGGGATTCACGCGGATGAACTCCAGCACAAACCGAAATCCTGCGGCCAGCACGAGGTATCGGCCCAGGACAGCCGCGTCAGTGACGCCGCGACGCCGCCAGCGGATCAGCAACCACGCCAGACCGGCAAGCCATGCGGCCTCTTACAGCTGGGTGGGATGCACGCGCTCAAGAGTTGGCGGCAGTCCTTCGGGGAACGCGACGGCCCACGGCAGGGGTAGTGTCCCGTCAAGTGGTGGAAATTCGCGCGCACCGTCCGTCGGTCTCTGAAGGTGTGGACGCTGTCGCGCCCGTGGACGGCCAAGGCGCCGTCCACCGTCGCGTGGAAAACCGCAGACGGTGTTCCACAAGCGCCC